>DASYKY010000120.1:0-150497 GCA_035995025.1 Actinophytocola sp. | reverse complement strand
CTGGTCGCCGAGCTTGACCGCCTCGTCGAAGTCGTGGGTGACGAACACGATCGTCTTGTGCAGCTCGGACTGCAGGCGCATCAGCTCGTCCTGCAGGTTGCCGCGGGTGATCGGGTCGACCGCGCCGAACGGCTCGTCCATCAGCAGCACGGGCGGGTCCGCGGCGAGCGCGCGGGCGACGCCGACGCGCTGCTGCTGACCGCCGGAGAGCTGGCGCGGGAAGCGGTCGAGGTACTGGCCCGGGTCGAGGCCGACGAGCTCGAGCATCTCCGCCACGCGCGCCTTCACCCTGGCCTTGTCCCAGCCCAGCAGGCCCGGCACGACGCCGACGTTCTGTGCCACCGTCAGGTGCGGGAACAGGCCCGCCTGCTGGATCGCGTAGCCGACCCGGCGGCGCAGGTCGTCGGGGTTCAGCGACAGCGCGTCCTCGCCGCCGATCGTGATCCGCCCGGACGTCGGCTCGATCAACCGGTTGATCATCCGCATCGTCGTCGTCTTGCCGCAGCCCGACGGGCCCACGAAGATCGTCGTCTTCCCCGGGTCGATCGTCATCGTGAACTCGTCCACCGCGGCCGCGTGCTGGCCGGGATAGCGCTTGGTGACGGCCGCCAGCTGGATCTCGACTCCGGTCGTGTCAGGCACGGATCCCCCTCGAGGTAGTCAGACGAGCGATGACGAGGTAGATCCCGTCGATGACCAACGCCATGATCACGATCCCGATCGTGCCGGCGACGGCCTGGTTGGTGGCGTTCGCGGCGCCCGCGCGGTTGAGCCCGGAGAAGATCTCCGTGCCGAGGCCCGGCCCCTTCGCGTACGCCGCGATCGCCGCGATGCCCATCAGCATCTGCGTGCTCACGCGCATGCCGGCGAGGATCGCCGGCCAGGCCAGCCGCAGCTCGACCCTCGTCAGCACGGCGAGCCGGTTCATCCCGATCCCCCGCGCGGCGTCGGTCACCGCCGCGTCCACGCCGCCGAGCCCGACGATGGTGTTCCGCACGATCGGCAGCAGGGCGTAGAGCACCAGCGCGAACACCGTCGGCGCAACACCCAGCCCGACCAACGGGATCAGCAGGGCCAGCAGGGCGAACGAGGGAATCGTCAGGATGGTGCTCGCCAGCGCGGTCGCCAACGTCGAACCCAGCGGGCTGCGATACACCCCGACACCGACGAGAACCCCGATCGCCGCCGCGATGATCGTGCACTGGATCACCACGCTGGCGTGCTGGTAGGCCTCGATGCCCAGCCTTGACCATCGATCGCCGATGAAGTCCCAGAGGCCCAACCTCGGGTCACCTCCGCCCCGCCGCAGGTGTATTTGGAGGAAGACAATGTCCTATGTTGATCCACAAGACAAGTTCCGGCCCGGCGCCGTCGCGCTGCGTGTAGCGAAGGCGTCACCGAACGCGACGGATTGGGTCTGCCGCCCGCCTGCGGCTTCGGACCCGGCTCCGTAGGATCCGATGGGTCGCCGACGTGGAAGGCCCCGACATGACTACGCGGATACTCGAGACCCCCGAGGTGGACCTCGTCTACGACGTGCACGGTCCGCTGCCGACCGCCGACGGGCGGCCGCCGCTGGTCATGATCGGCCAGCCCATGGACGCCGGCGGCTTCAGCACGCTGGCGTCGCACTTCCCCGACCGCACCGTGGTCACCTACGACCCGCGCGGCCTCGGGCGCAGCACCCGCAAGGACGGCCGGTTCGACCACGAGCCCGAGATCCAGGCGGGCGACGTGCACGCCGTCATCGAGGCGCTCGGTGCCGGCCCGGTCGAGATGTTCGCGAGCAGCGGCGGCGCGGTGACCGCACTCGCGCTCGTCGCGGCCCACCCCGGCGACGTGTCCACATTGGTCGCGCACGAGCCGCCCCTCATCCCGGTGCTGCCCGACGCCGCGGCCGCCGAGCGTGCCCGCGCCGGCGTGCGGGACGCCTACGAGGACAAGGGCTCGGGCGCGGGTATGGCGGCGTTCATCGCGATGACGTCCTGGCAGGGCGAGTTCACCGACGACTACTTCGCCCAGCCCGCACCGGATCCCGCCGCGTTCGGCATGTCCACAGAGGACGACGGCACCCGTGGCGACCCCCTGCTCTCCGACCGGTCCTGGGCCGTCAGCGGCTACCGGCCCGACACCGGCGCGCTCGCCGCGGCACCGACGCGGATCGTGATCGCGGTGGGCGAGGAGTCCGCGGGCGCCATGACCGGGCGCACCTCGGTCGCGACGGCCACCCTGCTCGGTCAGCGGGCGACGGTGTTCCCGAGCCACCACGGCGGCTTCGTCGGCGGCGAGTACGGCTACGCCGGGCAGCCCGAGGCCTTCGCGCGCAGGCTGCGCGAGGTCCTCGACGACGCGGGCTGAGCGCCGGCTACGGGACGCGCAGGTTGACCAGTCCGTTCCGGACTCGCGCCAGCAGGTCCATGTCCGGCCGTTCGTCGAAGCCGGCCTCGTTGTGGTGCACGTCGAGCAGGCCGAGGCGGGCCATGTCGTCCAGGAGCACCCGCACGACGCCCAGCGGGAGCGAGAGCAGCGCGCTGATCTCCGCGACGGAGATGGTGCGCTGACACAGCTTCGCCACGGAATCGTGTTCGCTGCTCAGCTCGTCGGCCCGTGCCGTGGCCCGCTCCGTGGCCGACACCAGCGTCTCGATCTCCAGCTCCTTGCGCGCCCGGGCCCGGCCGCCGGTCCACGCGTAGGCGCGCACGATCGAGGGCAGTTCCTCGACCGGCTCGTCGGTAGCCGTCATCTGGCGGGGCACCACGTCCCGGTCATGAGCGCTCACGGTCGGCTCAGCTCGCAGCCAGGGCGGCGCGTAACCGGGGCGTGAGGATGCTCCCGACCTGGTCCACCAGCACGGACATCTCGTAGGCGACCTGGGAGATGTCGCAGTCGCGGCCGGCGAGGACCGCCAGGCACGATCCGTCCCTGATCGACTGGAGCAGCAGCGCGCCGCGGTCCATCTCGACGACCACCCGGACGACATTGTCGGCGTCCAGGCACCGCGCCGCGCCGGCGTTGAGGCTGACGATCCCGGCGGCCATCGCGGACAGCTGCTCGGCATACCTTCTGGGCAGCCGGGAGGAACAGATGAGCAGGATGCCGTCCACCGAGTTGACGACTGCGTGGGCCACGCCGGGGACATTGTCCGCGAAACTGTTGATCAGCCAACCGAACTCCGCCACCTGGCTGGTCTGGACGGTCATGGTTCGCTCGACCTCCTTCGGTCCTCGCTCGCCTGAATGCCTGCCTGGAAGCCGCTCAGGAAACCGCGGTTCCGGTCTGCGTCCGGCTTTCCGGCCGTCCCGTTTCCGCCCGACCCGTTTCCGGCCGCCGGTGTTCCGGCCGTCGGCTTCCCGTTCCGCAGCGAGGCGCTCAGCTCGTTCATCGGCACCCGCTTGGGCAGCCCGTCCGGCTCGGCGGACTGCGCCGCGACCGGCTTCGTCTCCCATTCCCGCGGCGGGGCCGGTGGCGTGCTCGGCTCGCTCGGGGCGCTCTCCGCGGTCCCGAGCCAGCTGAAGGCCTCTTCGGCCTGTTCAGCCGGCACCGCTTCGGACGCGCCTTCCGGGTCGGCTCCGGGCGCTGCCTCGAGCCCTGCCTCTAGCGCTGCGTGCCCGTTGGGGCCGAAGAGGATCGAGGCGGGTGTGGTGGCAGGCGGGAACACCGACAATCGGACGTGGATCCCCGCCGACGCGAGCCGTTCGACGATGATCTCGGTGACGTCGGCGGGCGGGACCACCTGCACCGGGGCCGGATCCGATGGGACCCGGGCGCTCGGGATCAGCGGCTCGGGCTCGGGCTCCGCCGCGAACAGTGCGGACGCGTCCGGCGGGACCACAGTGGACGGATCCGCCGAGACCAGCGCGGCCGGCAGGTACACGGTCGCGCAGAGGCCCATGCCACGGTCGTCCCGACGGCGCAGCAGCACCTGGATCCCGTGCCGGGCGGTCAGCCGGCCCACCACGAACAGGCCCAGCTGCCGCGAGACCGGCACATCCGTCCAGCTCTCGGCGGCGACGCGCTGGTTGACGTCGTGCAGCTCGGCGTCGGTCATGCCGACACCCTCGTCGAGGATGTCGATCTGCAGCGAACCGTCCATGTTCGGGTGGCTCGTCACGACGACCTGGGAGTCGGGCGGGGAGAACTTCGTCGCGTTCTCGATCAGCTCGGAGACCGACCGGATCAGGTCCCCGACGGCGTAGCCGATGATGCGGACGTCGGGTGCCGAGCGGATGCTCGCGCGCTGGTAGTGCTCGACCTCCGACACCGCCGCGCGCAACAGTTCCGGCAGCACGACCGGAGTCGTGAACCGGCGGCGGAGCCCGGACCCGGACAGCACCATCAGGTTCTCGTTGTTGCGCCGCATCCGGGTGGCGAGGTGGTCGATCTTGAACAGGTTCTCGAGCTGGTCGGGGTCGTTCTCGTTCTGCTCCAGCTGTTCCATCAGCCGCAGCTGGCGTTCCACCAGGCTCTGGCTGCGGCGGGAGAGGTTGGTCAGGATGGTGGCGAGGTTGCTGCGCAGGCCCGCCTCCTCGGCCGCCGAGCGCACCGCCTGGGCGTGCACCGCGTCGAACGCCCTGGCCAGCTGGCCGAACTCCTCGGTGGTGTGCAACGGCACCGGCTCGACCCCCACGTCGGCCACCTCGCCCGCCCGGATCCGCGCGACCGCCTCCGGCAGCCGGCTATGCGCGACGGTCAGGGCGGCGTGGCGCAACGACCCGACCGAACGGACCAGGTACCGGGCGACCACGGCGGCGATGCCGGCGGCCAGCAGCACGATCACGATCAGCGTCGCCGCGGCCAGCGCGGCGCGGCGGCTGAAGTCGTTCGCCAGCGCGGTCGCCTGGTCGCGGAGCTGGTCGGCGGCGTGCCGGCTCACGTCGAGCATTCGCGAGAACGTCGGGTCGAACGGCGCGTTCCACGCGTTCTCGTCGAACGGCAGCTTGAGCGTGCCGGGGTTGCTGGCGTCCTTCGCCATCGTGCCGCGCTTGGCGACGTCGGCGCCCGTCACCGTCTTGTCGTAGTACTGCCGCAGGTCGTCCGGAGCCACCGCGCGCAGGTCGGTGAGGCTGTCGTCCAGCCGGGCCTCCGCCTGGATGAGGCCCTGACGATCGCTTTCCACCAGGATGTCGTTGCGCAGGGCGACAAGCCCGATCGTCTGCTCGACGGCCACCTGCTCGCGGGTGGCCTGCAGCTTGTTGAGCGCGATCGAGAGGTTGGTCAGCCCCACGTCCGGGAACCGGCCGACGAGCGTGCGGTCGAAGTCCAGCACGGTGCCGATGACGGAGTTGTAGGCGTTGAGCGCGATGTGCCCCTCGGCCTCGTCGGCAACCTGCCGGCGAATCGTCGCGAGACCCCCCAGTGCGCTGTCCACGGAGCGGAAGCGCCGTGTCACGTCGTCGTCGAGCACCAGCGACACGGCCTCGACGGTGGCGTGGGTGCGCTCGATCTGGGCGTCGGTCGCGCGACCGAACCTGTCGAGCTCGTCCCCGCGCCACACGGCTTCTTTCCGCTCGGCCTGAAGGGCCGCCACGGTGTCGAGCAACCGCGCCCGCAGCTCGACGAAGGGCTTGGTCGCGGCGTAGGAGTTGGCGAGCTCGGTCTCGCCCTGTACGCGGAGCACGCCGAGCACGGTCGCGCCGATGACGGGCACCACCAGAACCATGGCCAACTTCCGTTGCAGCGACCAGTTTCGCCACTGCACCGACCAGTTGCGCCACTGCAAGGCGGCCGACCAGGACTTCACCATCGCTCCTTCCCCGACGCGTGTTCCAGGAGCAACACCGATACTCTCTGGTCAGGTCATTTCACACAGAGTGAGCACCGTGTGATATCCTGCCATGCTGGGCGCCGATGTGGACAGGTCCAGACGTCGCCAATCTTGCACGCGGACGGACGAGCGTGCTCATCAACCAAGGCGGAATGTTCCTAGCCTGCCGAATTCCGGGCCGGGCACGGCGCCCGGGGAACTGCATCCGAATTCCGTTGTGGACGGAATACCCCGCGCATTCCTTCTGTCCGGCCTGTCCGGCCGGGCCGCCTCAGCCGGCGAGCTCCCAGTCGTTCGCGGTGGACGCCGGGGTGAGGCTGCCCGGGACGGACTGGAGCGCGGCGAACCAGCGGTCGCCCATCTTGTCGTAGCCCGCCGCGTTCGGGTGGACGCCGTCGGCCAGGTCGGCGGTGGTGATCGCGGAGTGCATGTCGACCAGGTGGGTCATCGGGCCCTTCTGGGCGACGACGGCCGGCAGCGCGGCGTTGTAGGTGGTGACGCGGGACTCGAGGGTCGGGTCGGACTCCGGCGTGATCTGTGCGACGAACAGCTCCACGTTCGGTTCGGTGGCCCGGATCTTGTCGATCAGCGCGGACAGCCTGGCCGGCGCGTTCGGGACGTCGTAGTTCTGGTTCATGTCGTTCGTGCCGATGTGGAGCAGGATCGTGCGCGGCGTGTAGGCCTGCAGCCAGCCGACGATGTTGGCGTCGATCTGGTCGATGCGCCAGCCGGAGTGGCCCTCGTGGTCGTGGTCACCGAGGTTGTCGGGGCCGTTGAACCCCGAGCCGACGAAGTCGACCGTGTAGCCGCCCGCGGCCAGCCGCTGCCACAGGTTGATCCGGTAGCCGCCGGGCACGTTGTACCCGTCGGTGATCGAGTCGCCAAGCGGCATGACCCGCACCCCGCCGTTCGACTCGGCGGGGTGCACCGGCTGCGCCGCGGACGCCGGCGCCGCAAAGGAAAGCGCCGCCCCGCCGGCGAGCACGAGCCCGACCACGGCGGTGGAAAGCCGCCGGAAATTCCTTCGCATGACTGCCGCCTCGCCATTGAGTTCCGGAAAATCGCCCGCGTATATCAGCAAAGTGACGCCGGGAATCCGAGTCAAGCCGCCTCCGCACGCGCGCCGGGGAGTTCGGCCACCCGGCTCACGACGTAAGTCGGACCCGCCGTGCCACGGAACCAATCCGGGTCGAGGCGCCCTACGCGCCGTCGCGGGCCAGGTCGCGGGCCAGGTCCAGAGCGATGTCCACGAGCATGTCCTCCTGCCCGCCGACGAGCCGGCGGCGGCCCGCCTCGATGAGCAGCGCGCGGGCGTCGACACCGTGGTGCTCGGCGGCTTTCTCCGCGTGGCGCAGGAAACTCGAGTACACGCCGGCGTAGCCGAGGGTGAGCGTCTCCCGGTCCACCCGCGTCGGCCGGTCCGGCATGGGGCGCACGAGGTCGTCGGCCGCGTCCTGCAGCGCCGCGAGGTCGCAGCCGTGCGCCCAGCCCTCGAGGGTCGCGGCCGCGACGAACGCCTCGACGGGACAGTTGCCCGCGCCCGCACCGAGGCCGGCCAGCGACGCGTCGACCCGGACGGCGCCCTCGGCCACCGCGGTGAGGGAGTTCGCCACCGACAGCGAGAGGTTCTCGTGTGCGTGGATGCCGATCTCCGTGCCCGCGTCCAGCACGTCGCGGTACGCGCGGACCCGCTCGCGCACCCCGGTCATCGTCAGGTGGCCCGCCGAGTCCGTGACGTACACGCACCGCGCGCCGTAGCCCTCCATGAGCTTCGCCTGCCGCGCGAGCTCGGCGGGCGGGGCGAGATGGCTCATCATCAGGAAGCCGGCGACGTCCATGCCCAGCTCCCGCGCGGTCGCGATGTGCTGCGCGGCCACGTCGGCCTCGGTGCAGTGGGTGGCCACCCGCACCGACCGGACCCCCAGCGCGTGCGCCTCGCGCAGGTCGCGGACCGTGCCGATGCCGGGCAGCAGCAACGTGGTCAGCCGGGCCCGGCGCACGACCGGCGCGACGGCCTCGAGCCACTCCCGGTCGGTGTTGCTGCCCGGCCCGTAGACGATGCTGCCGCCGGCGAGCCCGTCGCCGTGCGCGACCTCGATCCCGTCGACGCCGGCGGCGTCGAGCGCGGCCGCGATGCGGGCCGCCTGCTCGGGTGTGACGCGGTGCCCGACGGCGTGCATGCCGTCCCGCAGGGTCACGTCCTGGACGAACAGCCTCATACCGTCACCGCCGCCGCGATCCGCTCGCCGACCCGCAGCGCGGCCGACGTCATGATGTCCAGGTTGCCGGCGTAGCGGGGCAGGTGGTGGCCGGCGCCGGCCACCTCCAGGAACACGCTGACCTGATGGGTCACCGGATGCTCGCCCGCGAAGGTGCGCACGTCCTGGCCGGCCCGCGTCACCTGCACCGGCTGCTTGAGCCGGTAGCCGGGCACGTAGGCGGCGACGTCGGCCACCATCTTCTCGACGGCGCCGGTGACCCGCGCGGGGTCCGGGTCGGCCACGAGGCAGAACACCGTGTCGCGCATGACAAGCGGCGGCTCGGCCGGGTTCAGCACGATGACCGCCTTGCCGCGCGCCGCGCCGCCGACCGACTCCAGCGCCGCCGCGGTCGTCTCGGTGAACTCGTCGATGTTGGCGCGGGTGCCGGGCCCCGCCGACCGCGACGCGATCGACGCGACGATCTCGGCGTACGGCACCGGCACGACCGCCGCGATGGCCGCGACGACCGGGATCGTGGCCTGCCCGCCACAGGTCACCATGTTCACGTCCGGCGCGCCGAGGTGGTCCTCGAGGTTCACGGCGGGCACCACGAACGGTCCGGCCGCGGCGGGGGTGAGGTCGACCAGCCGGACGCCGTGCGCCGCGAGCGCGCGGGCGTTGTCCCGGTGCGCCCCGGCCGACGTGGCGTCGAAGACGAGCCCGACGCCCGCGAACTCGGGCAGGGCGAGCAGTCCCTCGACACCGCCGGCCGTCGTCGCCACGCCGAGCCGGGCCGCGCGGGCCAGGCCCTCCGACGCCGGGTCGATCCCGGCCATCGCCGCCATCTCCAGGCCCTTGCCGAGGCGCCGCACCTTGATCATCAGGTCGGTGCCGATGTTGCCGGACCCGAGCACCGCGACCCTCATCGCGCACCTCCGGTGAACGTGACGGCGACCTCGCCGAGGCCGGTGATCTCCGCGTGGAACTCGTCGCCCGGGGCCACCGGCACCACGGGGCCGAGCGCACCGGACAGCACGATCTCCCCGGCCCGCAACGGATCGCCGAGCCGCCGCGCGGTCGACGCCAGCCACGCCACGGCCGCAAGCGGGTCGCCGAGGCACGCCGCGCCCGTACCGGCCGACACCACCTCCGTGCCGCGCCGCATCGTCATCTCGCAGCGGGGCAGGTCGATCCCGCCCAGTGGCACGGGCGTCGTCCCCAGCACGAACAGGCCCGACGACGCGTTGTCCGCGACGGTGTCGACGATGCCGATGTCCCAGCCCTCGATCCGGCTGTCCACGATCTCCAGCGCGGCGACCACGTGCGCGGTCGCCGCCGCGACCGCCGCGGGGCCGGTGTCCGGGCCGTCGAGGTCGTGGGCGAGCACGAAGGCGACCTCCGCCTCGATCCGCGGCTGGAGCAACCGGGACATCTCGGCCGGTACGCCTGGCGCACCGGCCATGTCGTCGAGGAGCACGCCGAAGTCGGGCTGGTCGACACCCAGCTGGGCGCGCACCGCCGGGCTGGTGAGCCCGATCTTGCGGCCGACGGCCCTGGCCCCGGCGCGGACCCGGTCCGCCACCCACGCCGACTGGACCGCGTAGGCCGCCTCGACGTCGCCGTCGGGCAGCAGCGTGCGCACCGGCGCGCACGGCCGGCCCGTCGCGCGGGCCGTGGTGAGCCGGTCGAGTGCCGCGGCGGCCCCGGTTCGCTCGTCAGTCCACATCGAACGTCGCCCCGATTCCCATCCCGGTGATCCACTCCGGCACCGGCTCGTAGCTGGTCCACACGAGCGGGCGACCGGCCGCGGCGAGGCCGATCAGCCAGGTGCGGATCTCGTGGGCGCCGCTGCCCGCCAGCTCCTCCAGCCCGGCGTCGCCGAGCGCGGTGACCGGCGCCGGCTCCCCCGCCGTGAGCTGCTTGAGGAACCACTCGTCCCAGGCGGAGTTGACGCGGGCGTGCGGGTCCCCGCCCATGGCACGCACCCGCGGCTCGCGCGCGGCGGCGAACGCCTGGGCGTCCTTGCGTCCGTGGATCACCGCCGCGCGCCGTTCACCGGGCACCGACGGGTCCCGCGGATCGTTGGACGGCAGCCAGTGCGACAGCCCGCCGCTCGCGACCAGCAGCACCCGGCGCGAGTGCGCCGCGGCACGGATGGCGGCACCGAGTGCCTGTCCTATGTGGACGCAGCGGTCCATGCTCGGCAGCGGCGGCGCGGCGGTGTTGACCACCAGCGGGACCATCGGGAGGTCCGTGCCCGCGCACACCATCTCGTAGCTCTGGACGACGCCGTGGTCGACGGTCAGCGAGTACGACAGCGACACGTCGAACCCGGCGCCGGCGAGCCCGTCGCGCACCGCCCAGGCCAGCGGCCCGGCCACCGGCAGCGGCCCGGCGCGGCTGCCGAAGTCCCCGAAGCCGACCGCCTCCTCCACGCCCAGCACGAACGGCGGCATGACGTCGTAGAAGTTGGCGTGGAAGTGGTCCGGGCCGATCACCACGAGCGCGTCCGGCTCCAGCCGGGCCACGGCGCGCGCCACCCGCGCGGTGTCGGCGAGGAAGGCTCCCCCGGGCCGCGCCGGGCCGTCCGGGGGCAGCAGCGTCGCGAACGGCGAGTGGGACATAGCGACCAGCCCCACAATCGCACTCATGACTCCCCCTCGCAGGCTCGGGCGAGCCGCTCGCGGTCACCCTGTATCAATGATTCGCTCGCAAGCTCGCTCATGACGGATCCTTCTCGAGCAGGAGGAAGTCGTGGTGGGTGCGCAGGTACTCCTCGCGCTTCTCCCACTGCGGCCAGTGCCCGGCGTCGGCGATCACGTGCAGCCGCGCGTCCGGCAGCCACCCCAGCAGCATGTCCGCCTCGTCGAGCCCGCCGGTCGGGTCGTGCTCGGTCCACAGCAGCAACGTCGGTGCGGCGATCCGGCCCACCCAGGCCGGGTCCCACGCGAAGTCCTTGCGCACCACGGGATCCTGCAGCACGAGGGTGTTCGTGATGGCCTGGATGAAACCCGGCCTGCTGTACACCGCGCGGCGCAGGTTCACCAGCTCGTCGGTGACCATCTCCTTGTGGTGGAACAGGAACTCGACGCGCCTGCGCACGGTGTCCTCGCTGGGGTCGCGCACCGCGGCCATCGTGCTGTCCCGCAGCCGCGCCATGACCTCCGGCTTGTTCGCGATGTTGCCGGGCGTGTTCAGCACGAGCCGCGCCACCCGGTCCGGGTGGTGGGCCGCCGTCCAGGCGGCGACCCACCCGCCGAGCGACTCGCCGGACAGGTGCGCCTTCTCGATGCCCAGGGCGTCCATCAGCCCGCGGAGGTGCTCGGTGAGCACGTCGATCGTGTACGGCTTGTCCGGCAGGGCGGACCAGCCGTGGCCGACCATGTCGTAGGCGGTCACCCGGAAGTCCTCGGCGAGCCCGGCGATGTCGCGGGCGTACGCCTCGAGGTGCCCGCCCGTGCCGTGCAGCAGGACCAGGTCCGGCCCGGACCCGGCGCGCAGCACGCGGGTCCGCACCCCCTCGACGTCCACATGACACAGCTCGTGGTCAACGTCGGCCAGCTCGGCCCAGACACTAACGTGCTGGGGGAGTGCGGTCATGAGGTCTCCTCCTTGAACATCGCGCGTGCCTGCTCGACGGTCACCAGGCCCGCGCTCTGCCGCCTGCCCACGCCCAGCAGCCCGAGCAGCCGCGAGTTCTCGATGGTCAGGAACTCGACCGGGTGCTCGGCCGAGTCGTTGTAGTGGCGGTGCCAGGTCCACGGTGGCGTGTAGACGAAGTCGCCCGTGGACCAGGCCGCGGTGTCGTCCTCGACCTCGCTGTGCCCGTCGCCGGAGATGACGAAGTGGACGGTCTCGTGGTGGTGGCGCTGCATGTCCGAGCTCTGTCCGGGTGGGATGGTCTGGCGGAAGATCTCGAACGTGGTCGTCGGCAGGCGTCCGGCGATCGCCAGCGTCGTGGGGTTGTGCACCTGGTCCGCGGGCAGCGTCTCGAGCTCCGCCGAGCGCACGACGATCGGGCGTGCCTCGCCCGGCCGCACGGTGTCGGAGATCGCGCCGAGGAACTCGGCCATGTCGAACCCCGGTCCGGACTGGGCCATCAGATCGTCTCCGTCCTTCCGCCGTCGACCGTGAGCACGGTCCCGTTGACGTAGCTCGCCTCGGCGGAGGCGACGAAGGCCACCGCCGCGCCGATCTCCTCCGGTTCGCCCGCCCGCGCGGCCGGGATGTTCGCCGCGTCCGCCGCGTCGAGGTCGGCCAGGCTCGTTCCCGTGGCCCGGGCGCGGCTCGCGAGCACCTCGTGGCGGCGCCGGGTCGCGGTGGCGCCGGGCGCGACGCAGTTCACCGTCACGCCCTCGGCGGCGAACTCCAGCGACAGCAGCTTGGTCGCCGCGACGACCGCGGAGCGCAGCACGACCGAGGTGGCGAGGTCGGGCTGCGGCTGACGGGTCGCGTTGGACGTCACGAACACCACGCGGCCGTAGCCGCGCTCGGCCATGCCCGGGAGCACCGCCCTGGCCAGGGCCAGCGGGCCGAGCAGGAGCAGCTCGAAGGCCTCCTGCCATCGCTTGGCGTCCACCTCGAGGATGCGGCCGGGTGGCGGGCCGCCGGCGTTGAGCACGACCACGTCCAGCGGGCCGTGCCTGCGCTCCACCGCGTGCACCGCCCCCTCCGCGCCACCGTGGTCGGCGATGTCGTGCACGAGCGTGGCCACCTCCGCGCCGGTCCGCTCCCGCAGCCGGGCGGCCGCGGAGTCCAGCGACGTGGCCGTCCGGCCGGCGATGACGACCCGGTGGCCGGCCAGCGCCAGCCGTTGCGCGGTGGCGTGCCCGATGCCGGTGGCACCACCACCGACGAGTGCGATCCGCGTTGCGATGACGACCTCCCGGAGCCTGGCCCTACGAGCGGGAACGGATCTAGCCTTGCTCGCATGGGCGCAGGAGCCAACGATGAGTCCCAGTGAGCGGGACGGCGTGGGCGGGCTCGACCGCGCGGCGGTGATCCTCGGCGCGTTCGACGCGAGCCACCGCGAGCTCGGGCTGGCCGCGCTCGTCGCGCGCTGCGGGCTGCCGCGGTCGACGACGCACCGCACGGCGGAGAAGATGATCCGGCTCGGCTGGCTGGACAAGTCGGCCGGCCGCTACCGGATCGGCAACCGGCTGTTCGAGATCTCGAGCCTCGCGCCGATCCGGCACGAGCTGCGCGAGGCGGTGCTGCCCTTCCTGCAGGACCTCTACGCCGCGGCGAAGACGACCGTCCAGCTCGGCGTGCTCGACGGGGCGCAGGTCCTCGTCGTCGAGAAGATCACCGGCCACCAGCCGATGCCGATGCTCTCCCAGGTCGGCGGCACCATCCCGGCGTACTGCTCGGGCCTGGGCCGGGCGATCCTCGCCTACTCCGACCCCGGGACGGTCGACGCCGTCCTCGCCGGCGACCTGCCCGCCCGCACGCCGCGGACGCTGACCAGTGCGGTCGCCGTGCTGCGTGAGCTGCACGCGATCCCCGCCCGCGGCTTCGCGGTCGACCGCGAGGAGGGCAACATCGGGATCAGCTGCGTGGCCGCGCCGGTCTTCGGACCGCTGGGCGACGTGGTCGCCGCCCTGTCCGTCACCGGCGCCACGAAGCTCGTGCGCGCCGACCGGATCGGGCCCGCCGTGCGGTTGGCCGCCGCCGCGGCGTCCCGCGCGTACTCGACCCGGCGCTGACGGCGCCACGTGCTCGTGTCCCGGTGAGCGGGACGCGTGATTGCGGTTCTCGCCGCCCGCCCGCACGCTGTGGTCGCCGACACCCGCGACGTGGCGGTGCGGCGACCGGAAGGAGACGACGATGACCCTGGGCGGCGGCTACCTCCTCCCCACACGGGAAGGCCGGTCGATACCGGCGATCGGGCTCGGCATCACGATGAAGACGGATGGCAAGTCCACACAGGACGCCTACTCGCTGTTCGAGTACGCGATCCCGCCGGAGACAGACGGCCCGCCGGCGCACGTGCACACGCGGGAGGACGAGTCCTTCGTCTGTCTGGCCGGACGGCTCGACGTCCACCTCGGCGGCAAGGACTACACCATGGAGTTCGGGGACTACATGTACCTGCCCCGCGATGTGGTGCACGCGTTCCGCAACCCCTACCGCGAGGAGTCGCGGGTGATCTCCGTGGTGTCGCCGGCGGGGCTGGAGAACTACTACCAGGCGCTCGCGGACATGCCGCCCGGCCCGAAGGACATCTCGAAGATCAAGGAGATCATGGCCGACTTCGGCATCGTGCTCCAGGTCCCGCCCGAGGTGTCCTGACCATGCGCGTCGCGATCATCGGCGCGGGCGTCGCCGGCCTCGCCACCGCCAAGGTGCTCGTCCAGGCCGGCCACGAGGCCGTCGTCTACGACCGGACACCGGACGTCGGCGGCGTCTGGAGCCGCACGCGCCGCTACCCGGGCCTCACCACGCAGAGCCCGAAGGCGCAGTACTCGCTGTCGGACTTCCCGATGCCCAAGGACTATCCACAGTGGCCCACCGGGGCCCAGGTCCAGTCCTACCTCGCCGCGTACGCCGCGGAGTTCGACCTCTCGCTGCGACTGGACACCGAGGTGACCGCAGCCCGCCCGGCGGGCGGGGGCCGGTGGACGGTCGAGACGGCGGCCGGCGCGGAGACCTACGACCGGCTCGTCGTCGCCAACGGCGTGTTCTGCGAGCCGGCCGTGCCGGCCTTCCCCGGCGCCGGGGAGTTCGCCGCCGCTGGCGGCCGGCTCTGCGCCGGCACGTCGTTCCACGACGTCGAGGACGCCCGGGACAAGCACGTGCTCGTGGTCGGCTACGGGAAGTCCGCCTGCGACGTCACGGTGCCCGTCAGCGAGGTCGCGGCGAGCACGGACATCATCGCGCGGCAGATGCTGTGGAAGGTGCCGCGAAAGGTTGGCGGCCTGCTCAACTTCAAGATGCTGCTGCTGACCCGCTTGGGTGAGGCGCTGTTCCGCTACCTCCGGCCGCGCGGGCTCGAGAGGTTCCTGCACGGACCCGCGAACCCGGTGCGCCGCAACATGATCAACTCGATCGGCTCGGTGTCCGTGC
The DNA here is from genome assembly GCA_035995025.1 of Actinophytocola sp. GTDB lineage: Bacteria > Actinomycetota > Actinomycetes > Mycobacteriales > Pseudonocardiaceae > Actinophytocola. Next base: position 135,467 of record DASYKY010000120.1, on the reverse strand, counting down.
GGCAGTTCGGGCTGGCGAAGCTCGGTCTGGTGCCGGCGGGTCACATGGAGGACATCGTGCGCGGCGCCATCGGCCTCGCCACGGAGGGCTTCTTCGAGGGCGTCGCGGCCGGTGCCATCACCGTGCGCCGGGACCGCACGATCACCCGGCTGCTCGACCGGGACGGGAAGCCGGCCGCGGAGCTGGACGACGGCACCGTGCTGCCCGCGGACCTCGTCGTGTGCGCGACCGGGTTCACCCAGGGCGTGCCGTTCCTGCCGGCGGACGTGCGGTCACGGCTGCTGGACGAACGCGGGAACTTCGCGCTGTACCGCCAGATCCGGCCGATCGGCGTGCCGGGCCTGTACTTCAACGGCTACAACTCGTCGTTCTTCAGCCCGCTCAACGCGGAGATGGCCGCGGTGTGGATCGCCGCCGACCTCGCGGACGAGGTTCCCCTCCCCGACGACGCGACGATGCGCCGGGCGGTCGCCGACCAGCTGTCCTTCATGGACGAGGCGACCGACACGCACCACTGCCGCGGCACCAAGATCATCCCGTTCTCGATGCACAACGTGGACGAGGTGCTGGGCGACCTGGAACTGAACATCCCGGCCCGGGTGCGCGCCGCACACTGGCTCAACCCGATCAACCCGGCCGCCTACCGCCGCGTCACGCCCAGGCTCGTCCGCCGCCTGCGCGAGACGGCTGCCACGCACGACGCTTCGGTGCTGCCGCTGCCATCCCCGGCCGGCGACCCGGAACCGGAGCGCGCGCGAGGGCCGAAAGTGGCGGGCTGAGGTCTGGCGTCGTCACGGGGCGAGCGCGATCGCGCCGCGCAGGGCGGCGTCCTGGCCGAAGTGCGCGGCCAGAAGCTCCGGTGGAAACGGGACCGCGTGCGCCAGCCGCCGGCGGCCTCCTCCAGCGGCGCCGACCCGGACGCGAACGAGGCGGTGTCCCCGGCGCCACGCAGGTTGTAACCGATCTCGCCGGCCGCGCCGTGGGCCCCGGCCAGTACCTGCCCGCCGACCGCGATCGCCGCCGCGATCCCGTGCCGAGCGAGAGGAACACCGCGGGGCCGGCACCGGCGAGCGCACCCCACCGGCAGGCCCGCGGCGCCGGGCGCGGGTGTCCACACGTTCAGCGTCAGGCAGTCCGGTCCGTCCTCGGGCCGCCACAGCGACGGCAGCCCCGGCGCGGGCGGGCCCGGCGGCGCGGAACCGCAGCGGACCTGCGGGCGCAGCGGCGTGGGGCACGCCGAGGAACGAGTGCGCGCTGCCGTCCGCACGCCCGCGCACCAGGCCCGCGGTGGTCGAGATCGCCGTCACGGGCGGACAGTGCAGGGAGCCGTGCGGGCGTTTGTGCCGGGAGCGGCGGGGCAGGCATGGATGCCGCCATCGCGGGTACCCCGGTCGATTGACCACCTTGGACGAGGAGCGTCGATGACAGTCGAGAACGACGGCGTGCCGCTGCGGGAGGGGGCCGTCGACGAGGCGGGCGAGAAGGCCCCCGACCCGGCTACCGAACTGTTGCCTCTCGACGCGGCGGCCGCGACGAGGGCGGCCGCCGACGATGCGGCCGCCCGGCAGGCGCAGCTGGACGGTCTGGCCCCGCCGCCGGCCGGTGACGCGGCGGCGGAGGCCCCGGACACCCCCACGCACGGCAGCATGGAAGGCGACCTGTTCGACGACCAGCCGGACCAGAACCCGCCGCGAACCTGACGCCCCTGATGTGTCAGCGGCCCTCCAGGGCGCGCTCGGCGGCCAGGCGCTGCGCGATCACGCCGCGGACGTGCGGCAGGTCCCGGATGGCCACGTCCTGCTGTTGCACGGTGTGCTGCGCCGGCCAGCGGCGGTAGGTTGCCACGACCTCGTCCACCCAGACCCCGGGCCACCGCGTCGAGAACGCGGCCAGCAGCACGGCATCGGTGGACCGGGCCACCGCAGGCCAGCCGCCGTGGGCGAGCAGGTGCGGCCGCCGGTACGTGACGATCGACGCCGGGAACGGGAAGTCGTCGCTGCGCACGAAGGTGCCGGCGATGGTGCCGGGGGCGATCCGGCCCGGCGGGTAGACGTCCGGTTTCACCCAGGAGGAGCCGTCCGGGTTCTGCCACCGCATGCGGCCGCACGACCACGCCGCCGCCGCGTCCCCCGCCAGCGGTCCGACGAGCGCCGCCAGCCCGCCCGGCTCGTAGAAGTCGTCGTGGTCCATCCCGGCGGCGAGCTCGCCGCGGGCGCGGGCCAGCGCGGTGTTGCGGGTGGCCGCGCCGCCGAGCTGCACGCCGAGCGCGTCGTAGCGGATCCGCTCGTCGCCGGGGAGCCGGTCGCGTACCGCCGGCCGGGGGCCGTCCTCCTGGACCAGCCACTCCCACTCCCAGCCAGGCGGCAGCTCCTGACATTCCAGCGAACGCCACAACGCTGCGATGTGGTCCGCGTTGTGCGCCTGCGTCGGGGTGAGGATCGAGATCAGCGGCATGGGATCTTTCTATCGCGAGAGGAGATCGATGTTGTACGTACCGCCATCGGCGCGGCCGCTCACCGTGGCGGAACGAGAGCTGGTCGAGCTGGCCCGCCGCACGATCGACGCGAACACCGACGCCGGTCCCGACGAGGACGGCGCCCACACGGTGGGAGCCGCGGTGCTCGCGGACGACTCCCGCACGTTCGCCGGCGTGAACCTCTACCACTTCACCGGCGGCCCGTGCGCCGAGCTGGTCGTCCTCGGCGCGGCGCGCGCCCAGGGAGCGCGGGAGATGACGTGCATCGTCGCGGTGGGCAACCACGGGCGCGGGGTCATGGGGCCGTGCGGGCGCGACCGCCAGGTGTTCGCCGACTACTACCCCACCATGCGCGTCGTCGTGCCCACTCCGGACGGACCGCGCTCCGTCGTGGCCACCGAGCTGCTGCCGCTGCTCCAGCGCTGGACCGTGGACAACGGGACGGCGCCGTTGGACACCTCGGGCCACGACGCCTGATCGCGACGAGTCAGCCGCGCCGAGGCCGCCCCGCGCGCAGTGGATCGCCGTGCACCGGGGGCTGCATCCGCCGCAGCAGCGTTTGCAGGCGGCGTCGTTCGGCGGTGGTGAGCTCGTCGGTCATGGGCGACAACGCAGCCGCGACGTCGCCGCGGACGCGGTCGGCGAGGTCGGCCCCGGCCGGGGTGATGAAGACGTCGACGGCGCGGCCGTCGCCGGGGTTGGGGGCGCGCCGGAGCAGGCCGCGCTTCTCCGCGCGGGCGACCAGCCCGGTCATGCTCGACTTGTCCAGCCCGAGGTAGCCGGCAAGCGCGGTGACGCCGAGGCGGCGGTCCCGCAGGATCGCGACCACGCGCAGCAGCGTCAGCGACAGCTCGTGCTCGGCGCAGCTCCGGTTCAGCACCGCCATAGTCGCGAAAGCGTTCTGCACCAAGGTGTCCACCAGTTCGTCCTGCGCGTGCACCCGTGTCCCCGCCGCTCGTCCAGCCATGGCCGCAGCCTACTTGACTTGGATGGTAATGCCAACTAATTTAGCTGGTGATCCCAACTAATATCGGAGGCCGCCATGAAAGCCGCCGTCGTGTCCTCGTTCGACAGTCCGCCGCGCTACGCCGAGTTCCCCGCACCGGCCCCCGCCGACCCGGACGAGGAGGTCGTCGACGTGATCGCGGCCGGGCTGCACCCCCGCGTGCGGTCCCAGGCCGCCGGGTCGCACTACACCAGCACCGGCGAGCTGCCGTTCGTGCCCGGGATCGACGGCGTCGGGCGCGGCGCGGACGGGACGCTGCGCTACTTCCTCCTCGACGAAACCACGGCGGGCTCGATGGCCGAGCAGACCGTCATCGACCGTCGCCGCAGCATCGTGCTGCCCGCGCACGCCGATCCCGTCGCGGTCGCCGCCGCGCTCAACCCGGCAATGGCGTCCTGGATGGCGCTGCGCTGCCGGATCGACGCCAAGCCCGGCCAGAGTGTCCTGGTGCTCGGCGCCACCGGCAACGCCGGCCGCATGGCCGTGCAGATCGCCACCCGGCTCGGCGCCGGCCGGGTCGTCGCCGCCGCCCGCGACACCGGGCGACTCGCCGAGCTCGCGGCGCTGGGCGCCACCGACACCGCGCCGCTGGCGGACACCGAGCAGCTCGGCAAGGCCGCCGCCGAGGTCGACGTCGTGCTCGACTTCCTGTGGGGCGAACCCGCGGCCGCCGCCATGGCCGCCGTGATCACCGCCCGCCCCGATCGCGGCGCACCGCTCGCGTGGGTCCAGATCGGCGCCGTCGCCGGACCGACGGCGCCGATCCCCTCCGCCGCGCTGCGCGGCGCCCGCCTGCAGATCGTCGGCAGCGGGCAGGGCTCGCTCAGCGGGCGCGACTACCTCGCCGAGCTCCCGGCGCTCGTCGAGGAGATCGGCAACGGACACGTCCGGATCGACACGCGGACCGTGCCCCTGTCCCAGGTCGAACAGGCGTGGACCGACGCCAGCCCCGCGCAGCGCATCGTCATCACTCCCTAAGGCACGAGCACGATCTTGCCGCGGGTGTGCCGGGCCATCAGGTCACGGAAGGCGGCCCGGACCTCGGTGAGCGGATAGCTTGCCGCGATCGGGACCTCGAGGTCGCCTGCCGCGACCAGCTTGGTCAGCTCGGCCAGCACGCCGGCGTTGGCGAAGCGTTGCATCCCCTCGTTCCGGACACCGGTACGCGCCGCGCCGGCGACGTCGATGATCGTGTTGACCCGGTCCTTGGCGACACCGAGCTCGAGGGCCTGGTCGACGTAGCCGCCGCCGAAGGTGTCGACGAACGCGTCGACTCCCTGCGGCGCGGCCGAACGGATCCGGCCGAGCACGCCCTCGCCGTAGGTCACCGGGACCACGCCGTGCTCGCGCAACCAGGCGTGGTTGGGCTCGCTCGCCAACCCGATGACGGTGGCACCGGCGCGGCGGAACAGCTGCACGGTCAGCGAACCCACCCCGCCCGCGGCGGCGGAGACGACGACCGTGTCGCCCGGGCCGGCGCCGACCGCGCGCACGTTCGCGTACGCGGTGGTGCCGGCGACGAACAGCGCGCCGCCGACCTCCCACGGCACGGCGGGGTCGCGCGGCACGAGGTTGCCGGCCGGGACCGCGACCAGCTCGGCGTGGCTGGCGCGGGAGTCCACCCAGCCGATCACCTCGTCGCCTGCCGACCACGTACGCGCCGCGGAGCCGGCCTCCGCCACCACGCCCGCCAGGTCGCTGCCCTGACCGGACGGGAACGTCGCGGGCCACCGTTCGTGCATGACGCCGGTCCGGATCGCGTTCTCGCCGGGGTTGATCCCGGCGGCCCGCACCCGCACCAGGACCTCTCCGGCCGCGGGCCGCGGCCGGGGCACGTCCCGGACCTCCAGCACGTCGATGTCGCCGTACTCGTCGAACCGCACTGCCTGGGGCATGAGCCCCTCCCTCCACACGTTCCTGTTCCTGCTTGCGAGTCAACCCGCGCGACGGGGCGCTATCCATGCTGGAATCGCGCGAAGAAATATGCGAGCGTCTCATGGCGTGGACGTACTCACGGACCTGTTGCAGCGCTCGCGTGCGCGCGGCGCCGCGTTCTCGCACTCGACGGCGCGCGGCGACTGGGGCGTGCGGTTCCCGGCCGGGGCCAAGCTCGCGATCCACGGCATTCTCGGCGGCGAGGCGTTCGCGTGGACCGGTGACGCAGGCCGGTCCCGCCGCGTGCTGCCCGGCGACATCGTGCTGGTGCGCGGACCGGTCGAGCAGTTCATGGCCCACGCGCCGGGCGCCGGGGTGGTTCCGTTCGCCGGCCATCCCTCCACCGGCCCGCCCGGCGGCGCGCGGCGGATGGCGTTCGGCACGGAAGCCGGCGACCCGACCACGTTCTTCTGCGGCGCGTACACGTTCGAGGGCGACCTGTGCGCGGCGCTGCTCGCCGGGCTGCCGGACCTGACCGTGGTGCGCCCGAGGGCCGGGTCGAGCCTGCGCGCGACCCTGGACGTGTTCGCCGCGGAGGTGCTCCGCGACGCGCCCGGCCAGCAGGCCCTGCTGGACAGCCTGCTCGACGTGGTCCTGGTGCAGGCGTTGCGGGAACAGCTCGCCGCCGACGTGGCGGCCGCGCCGACGTGGTTCCGCGCGATGGACGACCCGGCGGTCGGTGCCGCACTCCGCGCCGTGCACGCGGACCCGGCGCAGGCCTGGACCGTCGCCGACCTGGCCGCCGCGGCGTCGTTGTCGCGTGCGACGTTCGCGCGCCGGTTCACCGCGCTGCTCGGCGTGGCACCGCTGGCCTACGTCACCGACTGGCGGATGGCGCTGGCCCGCGAGCAGCTGCGCCACGGCGACGCCGGGCTGGCCGCGGTCGCCCGCTCGCTGGGGTACGCGTCGGAGTTCTCCTTCGCCGCCGCGTTCAAGCGCCACCACGACATGCCACCCGGCCGCTGGCGAACGACCGCGACCCGCCGCGACCCGCCGGCCCGCGGCGGCTCGCCGGCTGGGTCGAGGAGAGCTTCCGGCTGATCGCCGGCAAGAAGCTCGTCGCCCAGCTGCCTGCGCGGGACTGACCGGCCGGCTGTTTGTGCCGCGTGTCCGCGGGTACGCCACAGTGCGAGCAGGAGGAGGTTGTCATGCCGAAAGCATGGAGCGACAAGCGCGAACGGCAGTACGACCACGTCAAGTCCTCGGCGCGCAGCCGCGGGGCGGGCGAGGACCGGGCCGAGGAGATCGCGGCCCGCACGGTGAACAAGAACCGGGCACAGTCCGGCGAGGCCAAGCAGGCCAGCAAGACGTCGACCAACGACATGTCACCGCAGCGGCGCGGTGGCAAGCGGTCGGGAAATCGCACCGGCCCGAAGGGCCCGACCCGCGACCAGCTCTACAACGAGGCCAGGCAGCGCAACATCAAGGGCCGGTCCACCATGACCAAGGACCAGCTGCGCAAGGCACTCGGCAAGTAGCCGGCCGCACCGTCCGCCGCCTCCCGCACCCGGTGAGGCGGCGGAGCGCTGTCCTCCGGAGCTGGGTCGGCCGGTGGCCGGAGAAGACGGGGATCGCCCGGCCGGGCACGAGGAGTCCGGGCACGAGGAGTCCGAGGACGAACGGCTGACGCGCAACTTCAGCGAGCTGCTCCAGGAGCTGCGGGTCGCCCAGGCGGGCGTGCAGTTCCTGTTCGGCTTCCTGCTCGCCGTCGCGTCACCGGGCCCTGCGCGCGCGCAACGACGCCGCCGCACGTGGTGCACCTGGTCGCGGTCGTCTTCGCGACCGCCGCCGTCGCCCTGCTGAGTGCGCCGGTCGCGTGGCACCGGGTGCTGTTCCGGCGTCATCACGGTGTGCACCGCGATCCTGTTCGTGACTAGTCCATGGCGCGGGTGTCGCGGGGCTCGAGGAACGGTTCCTCCTCGGGCGGCCCGCCTTCCTCGATGTGCCTCCCCCGGGCCAGCTCGGCGTCGAACTCGGCGCCCAGCAGGACGGCCAGGTTGGAGATCCACAGCCAGACGAGGAACACGATGACCGCGGCCAGCGAGCCGTAGACCTTGTTGTACGAGGCGAAGTTCGCGACGTAGAAGGCGAAGCCGAGCGACGCGAGCACCCAGACCACGATGGTCAGTGCGCTGCCGGGCGTCAGCCAGTGGAAGCCGAGCTGGCGCACGTTCGGGGCCGCCCAGTACAGCAGCGCGATGGCGAGCGTGACCAGCACCGCGAGCACCGGCCACTTCGCGATGTTCCAGACCAGCACGCCGGTCGAGCCCAGCCCCAGCGAGTGGCCGACGCGGTCGGCGACCTGGCCGGTGAGCGCCACGCCGGCCACGGTGGCCGCCATCAACAGCACCATCGCGAGCGTCAGCACCACTCGCAGCGGCAGCGTCTTCCACGCGGGCCTGCCCTCCTCGACCTCGTAGATGGTGTTCGACGCGCGGATGAACCCGCCGATGTAGCCCGACGCCGCCCAGAGCGCGCCGAGCAGCCCGATGATCGCCACCGGGCCGGCGAACGAGCCGGACCGCTGCAGCTCGCCGATCACGCCGACCAGCGTGTCGCGTGCTCCTTCCGGCGCGACCGCGCGGACGTTCTCGACCAGCGGCCGGGTCGCGGACTCGCCGAGCAACCCGACGAGCGCGGTCACCACGACCACGCCCGGGAAGAGCGACAGCACGCTGTAGTAGGTGAGCGCCGCGGCCCAGTCGAGCATGTCGTCGGCGAGAAACTCCTTGACCGCGCGCCGAAGTGCGCCCCACCACGCGTGTCTGGGCAGCTTCGTCGGTCCGTCCGCCATGTCGGCCTCCCTCACTCGGGCGGCCCGTGTACCCCGAGCGGAGGTGCTCACTCATCCGGGGACCCGACGTTTACCCGGTGGCGTCGGGGAAACCTCCGGACGGACCAAGAACCGGGAGCACGCCGCACGGCCAGGGCGGACGGCGGAGAAGGAGAAGGCAATGGGAGCGACACCAGACCCCGGTGCCGGCACGCCGGTCGGCGAGAAGTCGACCGCCGAGCTCGTGCACGACCTGACCGAGCAGTTCAGTCACCTCGCCCGCACCGAGATCCGCCTCGCCGTGCGGGAGGTGGCTGACAAGGCGAAGCACGCCGGCATCGGCGCGGCGAACCTCGGCGCCGCGGGCGTGCTCGGCGGCTACGGCCTGGCCATCGTGCTGGCCGGCGTCGTGCTGCTGGTCGCGCTCGTGCTTCCCGCGTGGGCCGCGGCGCTGATCGTCGGCGGCGTGCTGCTGCTGATCGCCGGCGTGGCCGTCTTCGTGGCGCGGGGCCAGCTCCGCAAGAGCACGCCGCCCGTGCCGACCGAGGCCGTGGCGGACGCCAAGAAGGACATCCAGGTGGTCAAGGAAGCGGTGCGGCGATGACGACGAAGAAGGAGCACGCGGACCGGATGCGCATGCCCGGCGGCGAACCCACCGACGAGGATCTGCTCGTGGACGCGGAGCTGACGCGTCGGGAACTGGGCGAGACCGTGGCCGCGCTGGGCGCCAAGGCGGACGTGAAGACCCGGGTGCGGGAGGCCGCGAAGGAGAGGGCCGAGGCGGTCCGCACCGGTGGTGCGGAGCTCGTGAACAAGCTGCCGGACCCGGTCGCGCAGAAGGTGGCGCCGGTATGGGAGAGCGTGTCCCGGCGTCCCGCAATTCCCGCTGGCGGGCTGGCGGTCCTCCTCGCGGCACTGCTGATCTGGCTGAAAGTCCGCAAGCGCAAGTAGGTTTCGGCGCTGGTGGTCCGCCGCACGTCGCCTCTCGACGTCGCGCGGCGGACCGCCTTCGCGGGTAACGACGCGGGAACCGGGTATCTCCAAGGCAGACAACCCAAGGCAGGCAAACCAAGGCAGACAACCCAGCCGGACATCGCGAGGGAGCATCGGTGGCACTGTTGAATGTCGTTGTACTCGGGCTCGACCAGAACAACCTCGACCTGCTGCGGCGGGTGCCGGACGCGGATCGCTACGAGTTCCATGGATTGCTGACACTGCGGGAACTGCAACAGGGCGAGGAGATCCCGGTCGCCGAGCTGCTTCGCGAGGCGGAGTCGCGCATCGTCGCGTTCGACGGGCAGGTCGACGCGATCGTGGGGTTCTGGGACTTTCCCGTCAGCACGCTGGTTCCCGTGCTGTGCGAGCGGTTCGGCCTGCGCGGCGCGAGCCTCGAGTCGGTGCTGCGCTGCGAGCACAAGTACTGGAGCAGGCTCGTGCAGCAGGAGGTCATCGACGAGTACCCGCCGTTCGCGCTCGTCGACCTGGACGACACGACCGTGCCCGCCGAGGTGGGTTACCCGTGCTGGCTCAAGCCGGTGAAGTCGTTCTCCTCCAAGCTCGCCTTCGAGGTGACCGACGACCAGGAGTTCGCCGCGGCCATGGCGGAGCTGCGGGAGGGCATCGCCCGGGTCGGCGAGCCCTTCGAGTACCTGCTCGAGCAGGTGGACCTGCCCGCGGAGATCGCCGACGCCGGCGGCCAGGCGGTGCTGGCCGAGCGTGCGCTGTCCGGGAACCGGGCCGCGGTGGAAGGCTACGTGCAGCACGGCCGGGCCGTGGTGTACGGCGTGCTGGACTCCCTGACCTACCCGGACGTCTCCAGCTTCCTCCGCCACCAGTACCCGTCGCAGCTGCCCGAACACATGCGGGAGCGGCTGGCCGACGTGTCGCGGCGGCTCATGGAGAAGATCGGCCTCGACGACGCCACGTTCAGCATCGAGTTCTTCTGCGACCCGGACAGCGGCGAGATCAACGTGCTGGAGATCAACCCGCGGCACTCCCAGGCGCACGCCGCCATGTTCGAGCAGGTCGACGGGTTCCCCAACCACGACTACATGCTCAAGGTCGCCCTCGGCGAGGATCCCGCCCCCGCGGGCGAAGGGCGGTACCGGATCTCCGCGCGGTGGTACCTGCGCCGGTTCTCCGACGCCGTCCTGTTACGCGGCCCCACGGCGGACGAGATCGCCGCGGTGGAACGGGAACACGACGGGGTGCGCGTGTTCCGCAAGGCACCCGACGGCGCGCGCCTGTCCGAGCTGCACGGTCAGGACAGCTACAGCTACGAGCTGGCACAGCTCGTCGTCGGTGCCGACGACGAGGCACAGCTCAAGGAAAAGTACGAACAGTGTGTGGCCGCCCTGCGCTTCGAGTACGAGGAAGGGAAGTCCTGATCCGATGCGAGTGGTGACCTCGCTGCCCTACGAGATCAAGGAAACCGAGCACCAGTGGATCTCGCTGCCCGACGGCTGCCGGCTCGCCGCGCGGATCTGGCGGCCGCTGAGTTCCGACGCGGAGCCGGTACCCGCCGTCCTGGAGTACATCCCTTACCGCAAACGGGATCTGACCTCGGTGCGCGACTCGATCGCCCACCCCTACCTGGCCGGGCACGGGTTCGCGTGCGTGCGGGTGGACATCCGGGGCAGCGGCGAGTCCGACGGCGTGCTCACCGACGAGTACCTCGAGCAGGAGCAGCGCGACGCCGAGGACGTCCTCGCGTGGCTGGCCGACCAGCCGTGGTGCGACGGGCGGACCGGCATGATGGGCATCTCCTGGGGCGGGTTCGCCGCGCTGCAGGTCGCGGCCCGCCGCCCGCCGAGCCTCGGCGCGATCTGCGTCGCGTCGTTCACCGACGACCGGTTCGCCGACGACATGCACCACATGCGCGGCTGCCTGCTGTCGGACAACCTCGCCGAGTCCGGCACGATGTTCGCCTACAGCACCTGCCCGCCGGACCCGGCGCTGACCGGCCGCCGGTGGCGGCAGATGTGGCAGGAGCGGCTGGACGCGGCCCGCCCGTGGGTCGCCGAGTGGCTGGCCCACCAGCGGCGGGACGACTACTGGCGGCACGCGTCGGTGTGCGAGGACTACTCGGCCATCCAGGTCCCGGTGTTCGCGTCGTGCGGCTGGGCCGACGGCTACTCGAACGCCGTACTGCGGCTCATGGAAGGGCTCACCGTGCCCCGCAAGGGTTTGATCGGCCCGTGGTCACACAAGTACCCGCACCTCGGCGTGCCCGGGCCCGCGATCGGCTACCTGCAGGAGGTGGTCCGCTGGTTCGACCGGTGGCTGCGCGACGGCGACGACGACACCACGGCCGACGAGCCGGTGCTGCGCACCTGGATGCAGGACAGCGTCCCGCCCTCGACCTCCTACGAGGAACGGCCCGGGCGGTGGGTCGGCGAGCGCGCCTGGCCGTCGCCAAACATCCGCCGCGACGCGCATCCCCTTGCGGCGCACCGGATCGCGGTATGCGACGAGGCCGTGCCGAACGACGTCCGCACGGTCTCCTCGCCGCTGTCGGTCGGCCAGTTCGCCGGCAAGTGGTGTTCCTACAACGCGCCGCCGGACCTGCCCTACGACCAGCGAGAGGAGGACGGCGGCTCGCTCGTGTTCGACTCGGACGTGCTGACCGAGCCGTGCGAGATCCTCGGCGCGCCGGTGGTACGCCTGGACGTCTCGGTGAACCGTCCGATCGCGATGGTCGCCGCGCGACTGTCCGATGTGGCCGAGGACGGCAGCGCGACCCGGGTCACCTACGGCCTGCTCAACCTCACCCACCGCGACTCCCGCGACGCGCCGGCGCCGCTCGAGCCGGGCCGGCGCTACCAGGTGGACGTCCCGCTCAACGGTGTGGCGCAAGCGTTTCCCGCCGGCCACCGGATCCGGCTCTCACTGTCCACTTCGTACTGGCCGCTGGCCTGGCCGCCGCCGGAGCCCGTGCTGCTGTCCGTGCACACGCCGGGCAGCTCACTCGACCTCCCGATCCGGCCGGTGACCGCCCCCGACGACGTCGCGCTCCGGGCGTTCGACGAGCCCGAGGGCGCCCAGCCGCTGACCACGACCGTGCGCAGCCCCGGCCGGTACCGGTGGGACGTCACCCGCAACATGATCACGTACGAGTCGGCGCTGGACGTGGTCAAGGACACGGGCACCGTGCGGTACGAGGACACCGGCACAGAGATCGGCAAGCAGGTCCACGAGCGGTACGGCTGGACCGCGGACGACTTCTGCTCGGTGCACGGCGAGACCGAGTGGGTCATGACGTTCGCCCGCGGCGACTGGTCGACGCGGGTCGAGACCCGGCAGCGCCTGACGTGCACGCCGACCGAGTTCCGGCTGCACGCCCAGCTCGACGCGTACGAGGGGGCGACCCGCATCTGCTCGCGGAACTGGAACCTCGCCCTGCCGCGCGATCACCTGTGACGCGAGGACGCGTTTGAGCCCGGTACAGGGTGGGCATGCTGGTGCCATGATCGGACGACTCGAAACCGTGGTGCTCGACACGCGTGACCCGCGGAAGCTGGCCAGTTTCTACGCCGACGTCCTCGGGGCGAAGATCAAGACCCAGGAGGACGACTGGGTCACGATCGTCGACGACGCCGGGCGGCAGCTGTCGTTCCAGACGTCGCCCGAGCACGCACCGCCGCGCTTCCCCGATCCGGCAGGCGCCCAGCAGTTCCATGTGGACATTCGCGTCGGCGACGTGGACGTGGCCGAGCGCCAGGTTCTCGACCTGGGCGCGACGCGGGTGCCCGACGCCCACGAGGACGGCAGGTTCCGCGTGTACCGCGATCCGGCGGGCCACCCCTTCTGCCTGGTCTGGGACTGACCGTCAGCCGGCCGGCATATCGGGCGGCTCCGCATCGCCGCCGAACGCCTCGGTGACCGCCCACCCGCGAAAGCTCTCCACCGTGGCGCTCTGCCGCCGGGCGCGGTCGAGCAGGTCGTCGAGCCGCTCGGTGTGCAGCCGGGAGTCGATCTCCGCCCGGCCGCGCAGCGCACGCCACAGCGCCGCCTTGCCCTCGATTCCCAGCCGCAGCGTCTCGAGCCCGATCACGCGGCTCAAGGGCGACCGGGTGAGGATCCGCCCGTTCGGCTTCAGCCGGCCGGCCTTCTCCCCGAGCCACCCGAGCCAGACCTTGTAGTGCCGTACCGGCACGTCCAGCGTGGCCATCAGGTCGAGCAACGCCACCCGGTCCTCGGCGACCTCCTCCGCGAGCCGGCGGAGCACCCGGCCGCCGATCCGGTCGCGGTTCTCGCCCGCCAGCCTCTCGGCGAGCTCGACCCCCGCGGTGGCGCCCGCGAGGTGGTCGTTCAGGTAGATACCCAGCAATGTGTCGTCGACGGGAACGGTAACCATGCGCTGGGCCTACCCGGAACAGCCGCCGATACTCCCCGCCGGGTCAGCCGCGGTAGCGGGGGCTCGTCGAATGCCACTCGAAGCTGCCGCCCATCCACGAGCGCAGACCGTGGAGGAAACGCCGCAGCTCCGGGGACGGCACGGCCCGGAGCTTCTCGTGGGCCGCCTGGAAGTCGTGCACGACCTCGTTGTGGAGGTCGACGGTGATCTCGGTGGCCTCCTGGATCGAGCAGTCCCGGTCGCCGGCGATCAGCAGCACCATGTTGCAGGGCGGGTTGTCGTCCGCCAGGTCCTTGGTCACCGAGTGGAGGTCGTTGACGAGGACGGCCGCCGTGCCGGCCTGGATGGCGGCGCGGCGGACCCGCGGCTCGTAGTAGAGGTTGGCTGGGAGCTCGTAGGCGCCGAGCACGTCGATCAGGGTCATCGAGGTGTAGAAGCTGTCGTGCTGGCGGGCCGCGAGGTACTCCCACGCGGGCGGGTACGTGCCGGCGTGTTTCCATGCCGCGTAGGCGGTCCAGCTCACGAACATGGCGAACGTGGAGTAGCAGACGCGCTGGTGCTGGGCGGGCGTGCCGTTGTCCCGCAGGTGCTCGGCGCCCGAGCGCAGCGCGACGAGCACCCGGTGGCCGGCGAGCGTCTCGTCGAGGTCGTGGCTGAACTCGCCGACGGGCGGCAGCGGGTCCATGGCCGCCATGGCCAGCGCCAGCCGCGGCGGTAGCTCCGCCGGCACGGCCCCGAGCGCGGTGTCGTCCGCGTAGAGGTCGTCGGCGGCCCACCACGCCGCGTTCAGCCGCGCCGAGATCAGGAGCCGGTCCGGGTCGTCGCAGTCGGGGTGCGCGAGCGTGACGAGCCTGCCGAACCCGGCCCGGCCCAGCTGCTCGCACTCATGCTCGTCGAACCCGCACTCGCCCGCCCAGCCGGCGAGTCGCTGATCGACCTCGGCGGCGAGCACCTCGTCGGCCCGCTCGGTGAGCGGGCAGTAGAGCGGCGACGCCGACCCGTCGCCCCACTCCCGGTAGGCGTACGCGGGATCGGCCCCGGATGCCGGAAGAACGTCCGGCACAGCGTCCGGCACGGGGTCCGGCGGGGCCACGAGGCGGGCCGGGAAGCGCGCGGCCGACGTGCCCAGCCCGGTCGGGCCGGCCGGGACGTGGGCCGGGCCGCCGCGGGTTTCCGTCATCACTCACACCTCCGGGAGCGGTCAGATGCGGTCGGCGGCGATGAGCAGGTAGTGGAAGCTGCCCTCGCGGTACGCGGTGAGGAACGGGCCCTCGATGCCGGTGGCCACCGAGGACTTCGCGCGCAGCTCCCAGTACGGGATGGTCTGGGCGGTGAGGTCCACGACGGAGATGGGGACGAGGTCGTTGGCCGTCATCGCCCGGAAGTACTCGCTGCGCGGATGAATGTTGCAGGTGTAGTGCTGGTCGATCTGGGCGACCGCCTTGGACCGGCCGCCGGTGACGTCGTTGTAGCAACCGGTGACGGTGACGTACCGCCCGCCGAACTCCAGCTGCCGGGAATGCTCGGCGAACAATTCGGAAAGGTCGACATACATCGTGCTCTCGTTGTTCCAGATGCCCCGGAACGTGCCGGTGTCGAACCCCGTGTCGAGCATGTTGCGGAAATGGAAGCGGACCTGGTCGGCGACGCCTCGCCGGGCCGCGTGGTCGTTGGCGAACGCGACCTGCTGCTCCGAGATGGACACCCCGTCCACGCGGCAGCCGAACCTCGCGTTCGCCATGATGCTGCTCCCGCCGCGCCCGCAGCCGGCGTCGAGCAGCCGGTCGCCGGGCCCGACCTGGCCCAGGTGGTCGAGCAACACCTCGGCCTGCGCGGACTCCAGCCGGTGCATCTCGGCGATGATCCGCTCGTCGCGGGTCTCCGCCGGACCCTCCAGCACGGACAGGTCGACCTCGCCGATGCCGTAGTGGTGGTGGTAGAGCCCGTCGACGTCCCCGAGCCGCAGGTTGACCGGGTCCTTCTCGTTGTTCCAGTACGCTGCTACGGATTTCTGGTAGTCGTTGCGCAGAACCTCGGCGGGAGCCGTCCGGGTGGCAGCCACGGGGAATTCCTTTCCGAAGGCACGTGGAAATCCCCGTCATTCATTCCGCAAGTCGGCACGACTCCGAAATGCACGCGGTGGGGATTTGTTTTTTTGGGTTGACCTGGCCGGTTTCCAACATACCAAGCGGCCGTCGGCGGACAAGAACTCTTTTGGGTACACCATCTTCGAGGGAATTACGTGCTACCCAAAGTGTGCGTTTCATGTGGACGGGCGCGCGGGCGATGGGCCAACCGTGGGACCCGGTGGGCGGAAAGGAGTACCCGCTCCCGCGACCGCTGGTGCTGGAGCCCCGGCCCGTCGTCAGGTGACGACACGCAGGAGGCCGCCGCCTGGAGCCGGCGACGGCCTCGTGCGTGGCAACGACGAACCCGGTCGGTCAGCCGCCGAGCTTGTCGTTGTAGTCGGCGATCTTCTTGTTCGCCGCGTCCTGCGCGTCGGTCAGGGCCTTGGTCGCGTCGGTGCCCTGGAGGACGGCCGCCTGCAGGGCGTTCTCCACGTTCTTGCGCACCTCGGGCATCTCACCGACCGAGCAGCCCTGCGTGGCGTGGGTCAGCTTGGTGCCCTGCAGTTGCTTGATCGCGGTGGCGAACTGCGGCTTCTGGCCGACCCACTGCTTGTCCGCCGGGTCGTCCAGAGCGGCCTTGCTGATCGGGAAGTAGCCGGTCTTGGTGTGCCAGGCGACCTGGGAGTCCTTGCTGGACAGGAAACTCACCAGCTCCCAGGCGGCCCGCTCCTTCGCCGGGTCGTCCTTGTTCATGATCCACAGCGAGGCGCCGCCGATGATCGGGCCGCCCTCGTTGCTCGCGTCGACCTTCGGGAAGTAGCCGGTGCCCACCGTGAACGGGTTCTTCGACGCGGCCGCGCCCTCGGTGAACGTGCCGAGCGAGCCGGTGGACTCGAGGCTCATCGCGACCGTACCGGAGCTGAACGCGTTGTCACCGTTGTCGGTGTTGCTGTCCAGCTTCATGGCCAGTCCCTGCTTGACCATGTCCTGCCACCACTGCACGAGCTTGGTGTTGGTGTCGTTGGTGAGCGTGACCTTGTCCGCCCGGCCGGTGCGGCCGTTGTCGGCGTCGCACAGGGTCTGGTCGGCGACCGAGTTCCACTGCTCGACGAACCAGCCGTACAGCGACGCCCCGAAGCCGTACTGGACGGTCTCACCGGACGTGGCCTTGATCTTCTTGGCCGCGGCCATGATCTCGTCGAGGCTCGTCGGCGGCTTGTCCGGGTCGAGACCGGCCTTGGTGAACGCCTCGCGGTTGATGTACATCAGCGGCATCGAGGTGTTGAACGGCATCGAGTACAGCTTGTCGTCCACTGTGTAGTAGCCGGTGATGTTGGGTTGCAGGTCGGACACGTCGTGCTTGTCGACGTCGATGAACGACTGCATCGGGATCGCCGTCTTGGAGTCGATCATGTACCGGGTGCCGATGTCGTACATCTGCATCATGTCCGGGCGCTGCTTCTCGGACGCGTTCTTGTACGAGGCGAGCACGCTGTCGTACTGGCCCTTGTAGTTCAGCGTGACCTTGATCTTGCCCTTGTGGTCGCCGTTGAACTGGTCGACCAGCGCCTGCAGGGTCTCCCCGTTCGTGCCGCTCATCCCGTGCCAGAACGTGACGGCGACCTCGCCCTTGCCGTCGAGCGCGTCCTTGCCCGGCGCCGAGGCGTCGCCGCCGCCGGAGGAGTCGCCCGAGTTCGCCGCGGACGAGCACGCGGAGGCGGTCACGGCCAGCGCCAGCACGGCCGCCAGCGCGCCGACCCGGCCACGCAGAGTTTTCCGCACCGTTGATCCTTCCTGTTCAACCATCAACACGTGGAGATCACTTCACGGCCCCGGCCATGAAGCCACGAACGAGCCAGCGCTGGCCGAACACGACCAGCAGCAGGGTGGGAATCAGCGTGATCGTCACGCCGGCGAGCACGAGTGCCTGCTGGGTGCCGTTCCCGTTGCTCTTCAACGCGAACACCGCGGTCTGCAGCGTGTTCATCGAGTTGTTCGACGAGGAGATGATCAACGGCCAGAAGTACATGTTCCAGCCCTGCAGGAACGACCACACGGCGAGCGCGGTCAGCGACGGCCGGGTCGCCGGCAGCACGATCGTGAACAGGAACCGCAGGTGCCCGCAACCGTCGATGAGCGCGGCATGGTGCAGCTCCTCCGGGAACTGACGGAACGCCTGGCGCATCAGGAACACGCCGAAACCGTTGGCCAGGAACGGAAGCACGAGGCTCCACTGGCTGTTCTCCACGCCCAGGCTGCGGATGAACAACGCGTTGGGCACCACGATCGCCTCGTACGGCACCATGATCGTGGCCATGAACAGCCAGAAGATCGGCTTGCGCAGCGGCATGCGGATGAACACGATCGCGTAGGCGGCCAGGCACGACGTCACCAGGTGCCCCAGCATGATCACCGCGCCGACGAACAGCGAGTTGGTGAACGCCGGCAACAGTGGCACGACGGTCTGCTGCCACGCCGCGACGTAGTTGTCCAGCGAGTACTCGCCGCTGAACAGCCCCGGCGGCTGGCGCACCAGCTGCCCCTCCGGCAGGAAGCCGCCGACCACGGTCATCAGCACCGGGAACAGCAGCACGACCGCCAGCAGCACGAGCCACACGTAGGTGAACACGCCGACCGCGGCATGCGGCCGGTCCACGGTGCGGGGCCGGGCGGGTGGCCGCCGGCCGGCCGGCGCGCTGGCGGCGGGCCGGGTCGTGGTCGTCTGGCTCACCGGTAGTGCACCCGCCTCTCGATGACGCCGAACTGGACGGCGGCGAGCACGATGCCGACGATCAGCAGCACCAGGCCCTGGGCGCTGGCCAGGCCGTAGTCGTTGTTTCCGTTCTCGAAAGCGTTGTGGAAGATCGAGAAGACGAGCGTGCGGGTGCTGCCGTTGGGCCCGCCGTCGGTCATCACCTGTACCTGCCCGAGCGCCTGCAGGGCGGTGAGGGTCGTGGTGACGACGACGAAGAACACGTTCGGCGAGATCATCGGCAGCACGATGGACAGGAAGTGGCGGAAGCCGGTGGCACCGTCGATCCGCGCCGCCTCCAGCACCTCCGTGTCGATGCTCGTGAGCCCGGCGCTGAGCACCAGCAGGTTGAACCCGGCGACGACCCACACGGTCGCCCACGCCACCGTGATCAGCGGCCACGGCGCCTCGGTCGTCCAGCCGGGCGCGTCCACGCCGACGAGCTTCAACACCCAGTTCACCGGCGACATCGACGGGTCGAGCATCAGCAGCCACACCACGCTCGCCGCGGACGCGGAGTAGGCGAACGGGAGCGTGAACAGCGTGCGGAGCGCCCGCATGCCGGGCAGCCGCTGGGACAGCGGCACCGCGATGGCCAGCGGCAGGACCAGCCCGACCACCACCACGAACAGGGTGAACAGCAACGTGTGCAGCAGGACCGTGCCGAACTCCGGGGAGAACAGCGCGGCGAAGTTCTTCGTGCCGACCGAGCGGGTCGGGTTGCCGTTGATGTCCGTGCCCCGGGTGGACAGAAAGATCGCCTGGAACAGCGGGAAGATCACGAACGTGCCGAGCCCGGCCAGCGCCGGCACGCAGAACAACACCCCGAGCGCGACCTCGCGCGGCGACAGCCGCCTGCGCCTGCGCGGTGGGCGCGCGGACAAATCGCCCACCGGTGATCTTTCCACCGTATCCGTCTCGACCATGTGGGCATCTTGCCACCCATGTTCGGTTCGCAATAGCGTGTGAGTCCGGTAGATCCGACATTCCGGGGGAACCATGTCCACACGCCGTCGCCTTGTCCTGGCCGCTGCCGCCCTTGCCGCCACGTCCCTTGCCGCCGCCGGCGCGCTGAGCGGCTCGTTCTCCGCCACCGCCGCCGCGGGCCCGACCACGCTGCCGGCGAACCAGTTCACGCTCACCGCGGACTACCACCAGTTCGACGCGGTCAACTCGGCGCTGGTGTCGACGCTGGGCACGGCCCCGGTCCACACGGTGATGGACAACGCGAACCACGACCGAACCGGGCTGCCGTCGACGTTCAAGCCGGCCGGGCTGTCGAGTGGGTTCCGTTTCGACAGCACGGACAACTCCGACTGCACGAACTACCCGCAGGGCATCACCACCAGCCGCGACGCGGTCGGCACCGCGAACAGCGGCAACTACGACGGCCACCAGCTGGTCCTGGTCAGCTGGTACACCAAGAGCGCCTGCGACGGCGACCAGACGCGCAGCCGGATCACACTGGTCGACTGGGACGCGACGTACCCCAACAAGTACCGCAAGGTGCTGCTCGTGGCCCCGGCCGGCAACGCGACCACCCCGAACTTCACCGACATCCCGATTCACGCGGGCGGCGTGTCCTGGTACGGCGACTACCTCTACGTCGCCGACACCGGGCACGGCATGCGGGTGTTCGACATGCGGAAGATCCTCAAGACGAACACGGGCGGCACCGCGGGCCAGATCGGGCGCCAGCCCAATGGTGTCTACTACGCGCACAACTACGCCTACGCACTGCCGCAGATCGGCACGATCACGTCGCACACGACATCGGGCACGAACCTGTCGTGGTCGACGATCTCCCTCGACCGCGTCAGCAAGTCGATCGTGATGACCGAGTACACCTGCCCATCCGGGTGCACGTCGTACCCGAACCACGCGTCCCGCGCGATCCGCTTCCCGTTCGCGGCGGGCGCGACGACGTTCGCCGCGAACACGACGGCGAGCCAGGCGCTGCGGCTGCCGTGGTACAAGCTCAACGGCGTCGCCTCGCACAACGGCCGCTGGTGGTTCAACTCGTCCGGCGACAAGAAGCTGTACTACTGGGCCTCGGCCACCGGCTCGGCGACCTACTCGTTCGTGAGCAGCGGCGAGAGCATGTCCTACTGGGAGGACACCACCAACGCGGATCTGCTGTGGACGCTCCAGGAGGGCGCCGGCAGCCGCAACGTCTTCGCCGTGACCCAGTCCACCTACGACGGCTGACGCCGACGGCCGTCCACAGTGGAGTGGTCAGCGCAGGGCGACGGTCAGCAGGACGACGGCGTCGGTGACCGCGGTGACGCCGTGGCGCTGGTGCGGGATGGTCAGCAGCTCGCCGGGGTCTAGGAACCACTTCTGGTCATGGGTGTGCACCTGCACGCGCCCGCTGACGGCCTGGAGCGTGGCGGCGACCGGGGCGTCGTGCTCGGCCAGCTCGGCACCCTCGGTCAGGGCGATCAGCGTGACGCGGAGCGAGGTGCCGGTGACCAGGGTCCGGGCGGCGCGCCGCGCGTGCTGGCGGCGCGCCTCGTCGAGCACCTGGGTCGCCGTCTCGTCGAGCTTCGTGACCGCCGGGTGGGATGTCATCGCAGCAGACTATCCGTGCGCGCCACCCTCCGCCGAGCTCGATAAGATACGATACGTTTCGTATCTTATCGAGTGAGGTCGGAGGAGAACGGCATGCGGGCCAGGGGCATCGGCTACGACGCGGGGTTCAGCTTCGACGGCGTGACGCGGCGGCCGTTCGACCACGCGCTCGTGCGGCGCGAACTGGAGATCATCCGCGACGACCTGCACTGCACGGCGGTCCGCCCGTTCGGCAACGACCTCGACCGGCTGGAGTTCGCCGCGCGGTACGCCGCCGACCTGGGGCTCGAGGTCTGGTTCTCCCCGTTCACCCACCAGCTCGACGACGGCGAGACGCTCGCCCTGCTCGCCGACGCCGCCGAGCGCGCCGAACGGATCCGCGCCGGCGGGGCCGACGTCGTGTTCGTCGCCGGTGCGGAGCTGAGCCTGTTCAACCGCGGCTTCCTGCCCGGCGACAGCCTCGAGGAGCGGGTCGGCAACCTCCTGCGCGGGCGCGCCGACGTCCGCGCGCTGCCCGGGCGGGTCAACGAGTTCCTCGCGCGGGCCGTCGCCGTGGTCCGGGCGCGCTTCGGCGGCCGGGTCACCTACGCGTCGATCCCGTTCGAGGGCGTGGACTGGACACCGTTCGACATCGTGTCGGTCGACGCGCACCGCTCGAAGGAGATCGCGCACACCTACCGGCAGAGCATCCGCGCGCTCGTCGGCGAGTGCACGGCCCGGGGCAAGCCGGTCGCGATCACCGAGTTCGGCTGCACCACCCATCGCGGCGCGGCCGACCACGGCGCGCGGGGCGGGGAGATCGTCGAGTACGACGGCGCCGTCCCGGTGCGCCTCAAGGGCGACTACGTCCGCGACGAGCAGGAGCAGGCCACGTACCTGCGCGAGCTGCTGGACGTGTTCACCGCCGAGGGCGTCGACGCCGCCTTCGCGTGCACCTTCGTCTGCTACGGCCTGCCCTACCGCGACGATCCCCGCACCGACCTCGACATGGCCAGCTGGGGCGTCGTCAAGGTCCTCGACCACGACCGCGGCGACACCTACCCCGACATGCCCTGGGAGCCCAAGGCCGCGTTCACCGCGCTCGCCGCCCGCTACCGCGAGCTGGGCACACGTAACATTCAGGCCAGGACCCAGACCTAGACCGAAGGGGGCCTGGTGCGCAACCTGGCGGTGGCCGAGCGGGACCTCGCGGACGCGCAGCCGATCGCCCTGGGCAGCGGCGGCAGGTCCGTGATCCTCGTGGGCGCGGGCATCGTCAACCTGGTCACGGCGCTGTACCTCGCCCGCGACGGCTACGACGTCGTGGTGTACGAGCGGTCCCCCGACCCGCGCGAGGACGCGCACTGGACCGCCTACGGCTGCACCCGCGGCGGCGGCGACGGCCGGATGTTCACCCTGACCGAGGCCGACAGCTACAACAACCGCGCCTGGCCCGGCGGCGACCTGCTGACGAAGCCGATCTCCGCGCACGGCTGGCTGGTCGCGAAGCCCGGCGACCTCACCGACGCCGAACGCCGCTGGGCCGACGACTTCCACCGCATGCCTCGGTGGCTCGCGGACAGCTACACAGAGGACATCTTCGCCGTGAACCGCGCGGCCGGCACGGGGTGGGCCCGGCTCGTCGAGTCCGATCCTGGCCTGTTCCACAGTGGACCCGACGGCACCGGCTACCGCGACGGCATCCTGCGCCTCTACGACGACGCCGACTACTACCGCCGCCACGTCGCCCGCAACGACCGCCTCGGCGCCACCCGCACAGTCCTGACGCCCGGCCAGGTGGGCGAGCGGTACCCGGCGCTGGCCGGCGCGTGCGCGGCCGGCACGGTCGCCGGCGGCCTCGAGGTCGTCGGCTTCACCGTGAACATCCACAAGTTCCTCGCCAGGCTCGTGACCCTGCTGGCGGCCGAGGGCGTGCGGTTCCATTGGGACACAACGGTTTCCGGCATCCACTGGGCCGCCCCCGGCGTCGCCGGCGGGCTGGAGACGGCGGCGGGGGTCGTGCGGGCCGACCACTACGTGCTCTCCCCCGGCGTGTACGGCGACGGGCTGCTGCGCGGAACCCTGTCGCACGAACGCATCCAGGGCATGCTCGGCGTCTGGCTGACCGTGCCGAACGTCGAGCCACGGCTGGCGCACTCGGTGAAGATCGCCCGCAAGGGCCACCGGGCCGAGGAGACCAACGTGACGCTCGGGACCGGCGAGTCGGGCGAGCCGGTGCTGATCTGCGGGTCCGGCTACGGCTGGACGGGCCTGAACCCGGGCAACATCGACTCCGCCGAGCTGGACGTCGTGTTCGACGCGCTGGAGGACACCGTCCGCCGCTTCTTCCCCGCGGCGCACGCGGCCGCGCGGGAGGCGGGCACGCTCGACGCGAGCCGCCGGTTCTGCGTGCGCCCGTGGACGTCCTCGTGCCTCGGGGTGTTCGAGACGGTGCCGGCCGACGGCGGCGGCGCGCTGGTGGTGACGGGCGGGCACAACACCGGCGGCTTCACCCAGTCGCCCGAGGTCGGCGAGGCGGTGCTGGCCGCGGTGGGCGGCCGGCCGCACCCGATGCACACCCGCTTCCACCCGCGGCGGCTGGAGCGCTTCTACGCCGGCGCTACTCCGGCATCGACAGCTTGAGGATCACCTCGTGGTGGTTCTGGCCGTACTTGCGCCGGAACAGTTCCTGGGCCGTGGCGTGGTCGTCGCCTGCCGGGTCGAGCGGGGTCAGCAGGTACGGCCTCGACTGGCTCCGCTCGCCCTTCGCGTTGCCGTCGATCGTCCGCACCGGCAGGCCGTCGATGCCGCTGCGCAGGTTCTCCGCGATGATCTTGCGGCCGCTGACGAAGATCTGCTCGCCGGTGGACACGAACCGCACCCGGTAGGGCCCGCCGTTCTCCGTGCCGTCGACCGCGAGCGCGAGGGTGCGGAACTGGTCGAGCGTGCGGGTGCTGCCTGCCTCCCACAGCTCGTCGAACTTCGTGGTCACGAACGTGCCCAGCTGCGCCTGCGGGCTGGTCTGGTACTGCGCGGCGTTCCACGACGTGATGTTCACCGGGTAGAACGAGACGATCAGGTGGTCGTCGACCCGGTACAGCTGCACGGGCGGCAGTGCGGAGTAGACCCGGATGTCGATGTAGCGGCGCATGCGCTCGGACAGCTCGCGCTGGAAGTCGTGCAGCACCCGCAGGTTGTCGAGGATGTTGTCGACGACGTCGGTCTGGCGCAGCAGGTCGTCGGCGCGCTGCTCGGCGGCCCGCGCGTCCGGGTTGAGCAGCAGGATCCGCACCTCGACGTCGCGGGCCAGCGCCTCGCGGATCGCGTCCAGGAACGGCCGCTGGAAGCCGCCCTGCAACAGGTCGGTCCACATCTCGAGGATCTGGACGCGCTGGCGGGCGTCGGCGGTCTGGCGGACGAAGCCGCGGTGGTCGAACCGCTCCAGCACCGCCTCGTGCGAGCGCTCGGCACGCCCCATGAACGGCGCGATCACGAACAGGACGACGAGCGTGCCGATCAGGTCGGCGCCGAGGTTCAGGCTCAGGTTCTTGCCGTAGTCCTGCAACGAGGCCGAGAACACCAGCAGGGCGACGACCACGACCAGCAACGCGGCGCCGACGACCATGTAGTAGCGCCGGCGGGCGAGGTAGCCCAGAAAGTAGTTCGGCGCCCTGCGCAGCCGACGACCGTTGCCCACAGACGACTCCCCCTTGTTCGGTGCGAGTCAAATCCTACTGACCGCCCACGGACGGACGGAACGTTCCGCCGCACGGCCGGGTCGCGGCGGGCGGATGCCACCTCGTGCACCGCCGGAACCGTTGCCCGGCCACTGATCCCGACCTCGGCGGGGAGGATCGGGCACCGCCCGGCGGTGTCGCTAGGGTGACTCGCCATGCGTGCGCTGCGGGACCTCGACGAGGCCTACCTACCCGGCCTGTCCGTCGCGCCCGGCCCCTACCTCGACCGGTACGCCGAGCTGTCCGCGCAGGCCCGGGCGATGCTGTCCTGGCGGGACGTCGCCTACGGCCCCGGGGACGCCGAGCGGCTGCACTACTTCCCCGCGCCGCGCCCCGCGGCTCCGCTGCTGGTCTTCGTGCACGGCGGGTACTGGCAGGAGCTGACCGAGGCCGAGTCGTCGTTCGCCGCGCCCGGGGTGGTGGCCCGCGGCTGGGCGTTCGCCGCGCTGGGCTACGGGCTCGCGCCCGCGCACCGGCTGGACGAGATCGTCGCCATGGCGCGGCGGGGCGTGACCTGGCTGTACGACAACGCCGCGGCGCTCGGGTTCGACCCGGACCGGATCGTCCTCGCCGGGCACTCGGCCGGGGCGCAGCTCGCCGCGATGTGCTTCGACGCGGTGCCGGTCCGGGCCGCGGTGCTGGTCAGCGGCCTGTACGAGCTCGACCCGCTGCTGGCCACCTCGATCGGCGCGGCGATCCGGCTCTCGCCGGACGAGGCCGCCCGCAACAGCCCCGCCCGCCGGCTGCCGCCCGGCACGCCGCCGCTGCTCGCCGCGTGCGGCGCGGACGAGCCCGCCGGCTTCGCCGAGCAGCAGGACCTGCTCGTGGCGGCCGCCCGCGCGGCGCGGGTCCCCCTCGAGACCGTGATCGTGCCCAGCCGGCACCACTTCGACCTCCCGCTCGGGCTGGCCGACCCCGACGACCCCCTCGGCAAGCGGGTCCTCGCGATTCTCGACTGACACCCCTCCCACAACCGAACAGACAACAGAACCGACAACTGAAAGGGCGGCATGCGGAACGTACTGATCACCGGAGGTTCCAGCGGTATCGGCCGGGCCTGTGCGCGACAGTTCGCCGCGGCGGGCGACTGCGTGTGGTTCACCTACCGCCACGGCCGCGACCGCGCGGAGGCGCTGGTCGCCGAGCTGTCCGGGACCGGCACGCAGTGCGGGGCGTTCGAGTTCGACCAGGGTGACTGGGCGAGCCACGAGCAGCTGCTGGACCTGCTGCCCGGGCCGGTCGACGTGCTGGTCAACAACGCCGCCGTGGGCAGCGCGACGGTGGCCGACCACGTCCCGGGTGCCGACCACGAACAGGCCGCCGCGTTCCTGCAGATCAACAGCGTCGGTCCACTGTGGCTGATCCAGCGGCTGCTGCCGGGCATGATCGAGCGCGGCTTCGGCAAGGTGGTCAACATCGGCAGCGTCGGCGGCGGCGTCGCGGTGTTCCCCGGCTTCCACGTCGCCGACGGGATGAGCAAGGCGGCGCTCGCCTACCTCACCCGCCACCTCGCCGCGGAGCTGGTGCACACGCCGGTGGACATGTTCGCGGTCAACCCGGGCGCGGTCGAGACCAACATGCTGGAGGCCAGCACGCTGTCCCACCTCTCGCCCGAGGAACGGGCCGCGCTCACCGCACGGCTGCCGAAGGGCCGGCTGCTGCGCCCGGAGGAGATCGCCTCGCTCGTGTGGTGGCTCACCGGCGAGCACGCGGCGCCCCTGCACGGGGCCGTGCTAGACGCGTCGATGGGCCTCGGCGTCCGGCCCGGCCTGATCGACCAGAACGCGACGGCATCCGTGGAGGGCATGGCATGACACAGGATGAGCCGCGCCGCTGCCAACCGCACCCAAGGGGAACGGGACGCGACCCGGCCACCGGCACGTGCCGAACGCAACGGCGCCACCCGAGCGTGACCACGCGGGAAGATTCCGGGGAGGCGGCACAGTCATGACCTCGCGTGCTGCCAAGCTGCTCGCCGCCGACGTGCCCGTGATCGCGGCGGCCCACTTCGAGGCCGAGGCCGACCGGTACGGCCCGGAAAACCCGGGTGGCTACGTCAACCTGGGCACCGCGGACAACCGGCTGGTGTGGGACCTGCTCGAGCCCCGCCTGTCCGTACCCGTCCGCCAACAGGACGTCCACTATGGACTGTTGTACGGCACGCCCGAGCTGCGGGCCGCGATCGCCGCGGCGCTCGGCCCGGTGTGGCCCGGCGCCGACCCCGAGGACCTGGTGGTGGTCAGCGGCGCGACCGCGGCCCTGGACGTCCTCGCCACGGCGCTGTGCGACCCGGGCGAGGCGATCATGGTGCCCGCGCCCTACTACGCCGCGTTCGACACCGACCTCACCGCCCGCTCGGGCGCGGTGCTGGTGCCCGCCCCGATGAGCCCGGGCACCGGGTTCGCGCTCGACCCGGCGGTGCTCGACCGGGCGCTGAGCACCGCGCGGCGCGACGGCGTCGTGGTGCGCGCGCTCGCGGTCACGTCGCCGGGCAACCCGGTCGGCCAGGTGCATCCGGCCACCGTGCTGCGCGACGTGCTGGACGTGGCGGCCGCGCACTCGGTGGACGTGATCGCCGACGAGATCTACGCGTACTCCGCGTTCGGTGCCGAGTTCACCAGCATGACCGGCGCCGACGGCGTGCACGGCATCTGGGGCCTGGCCAAGGACTTCGGCCTGTCCGGGTTCAAGGTCGGCGTGCTGCACACGCGGAACGAGGAGGTCCGGGCGGCGGCCCGCGCGCTGGCCTACTTCGCGCCGGTGTCCACGCACACCCAGGCGCTGGTCACCGCGCTGCTGAGCGACACGGCGTGGGTCGGCGAGTTCCTCGCGGAGAACCGGCGGCGGCTGGGCGAGTCCGCGGCCGCGACCACGAAGCTGCTGGCGGCGGGCGGCATCGGCTACGTCGAGCCGGCCGGCGGGTTCTCGCTGTGGGCCGACCTGCGCCCGCACCTGCCCGAGCCGACCGCCGCGGGCGAACACGCGCTGTGGCAACGGATCCTGCGCTCGGGCCGGGTGAACATCCTGCCCGGCACGGCGTTCGCGTGCCCGGAGCCGGGCTGGTTCCGGCTCTGCCACGCCACCGACGCCGCCACGGTGGCGACGGGCGTGACGCGGCTCGTCGAGGTGTTGGGGTCGTGAGCGAGCTTGCGAGCGAACCAATGTCACAGGGCGACCGCGAGCGGCGGCACCGAGCCTGCGAGGGGGCGTCGTGAGCGAGCTTGCGAGCGAACCAATGTCACAGGGCGACCGCGAGCGGCGGCACCGAGCCTGCGAGGGGCCGTCGTGAGCAGCCCGTTCGACCGGTGGTACGAGACCGCCGGGGTACGCAGCGGCGTGCGCCGGATGTTCGCCGAAGAGGTCGGCCCCGAGATCGACGACGGCAAGGTGTTCTACCCGCGGCACCTGGTGCCCTACCTCGCGCACGAGGCGCTCGCGGACCTGCCGGAACAGCGGCGGCGCGAGGTGACGATCCGGCACCTGCACCAGTTCCTGCTGTCGACCACGCACCTGGAGACCAGGATCGTCAACACCACCGCGGAGCGGATCGCGAACGGCCGCGCCGGGCTGGACCTGCCGAACACCATGCGGATGGACGCGTTCAAGGTCTACTGCGACGAGGGCTACCACGCGCTGTACAGCCTGGACCTGGCCGACCAGATCGCGAACGCCACCGGCGTGGCGATCCCGCCATGGGACTTCGGCTGGTTCGTCGACCGGCTGGAGGAGACCGGGCAGCGGCTGCTGCCGGACGAGCCGGAGCTGGTGCCGCTGCTGCAGACCGTGGTGTTCGAGACGCTGATCACCGCGGTGCTGAACGAGATCCCGAACGACCCGACGGTCGTCACCGTGGTGCGCGAGCTGACCCGCGACCACGCCAAGGACGAGGGCCACCACCACCGGTTCTTCGCGAGGTTCTTCCACGAGCTGTGGACGAACCTGGACCACCGGCTGCGCGAGCCGGTCGCGCACACCCTGCCCGCGCTGATCCAGGCCTGCCTCACCTGGGACGTCGAACCGGTCCGCGCGTCACTGCTGATATCCGGTGTGGACAGTGCGACCGCCGCCGCGGTGATCGACGACGCGTACGCCGGGTCCGGCGCCGACGCACACATGTGCCGGGCGACCGTGAAGACGTTCCGCTCCGCGGGCGTCCTCGACGTGCCCGGCGCCGAGGAAGCCTTCGCCGCCCACGGGCTCGTGTGAGCACGACGTGCGACTGACCTACGGCGACTACCTGTGTCTCCCGGACCTGCTCGACCAGCGCCGCCCCCGGTCCGCGGAGCACGACGAGCTGCTCTTCATCACCGTCCACCAGGCGTGCGAGCTGTGGTTCCGACAGATCCTCACCGAGCTGACCGCCGCCCGCGACGACCTGCTCGCCGGCGAGACGTACCCGCCCCGGCTACGGTTGCGGCGGTGCGCCACGATCGAGCGGGTGCTGGCGGGGCACTTCGACGTGCTGGACACCATGGCACCGCAGGAGTTCCTGCGTTTCCGCGACGCGCTGGGCTCGGCCAGCGGCGCGCAGTCGGCCCAGTTCCGCCGGATCGAGCAGCTCTCGGCCCGGGGCGGAGCCGTCCCGCCCGCCGAACCCGGCGTGTGGGACGGCTTCCTCGCGGTGCTCGCGAAGGCCGGCTTCCCCGTGGCGACCCCCGCGGAACGCACGGAGGCCTACCGGGAGATCGCCACCGACCGCCGCGAGCACGAGTCCCTGTGGGAGCTGGCGGAGTCCCTCCTGGACCACGACCAGGCGTGGTCGCTGTTCCGCCAGCGCCACGTGCACACGGTGGAACGCCAGATCGGCGCAAGACCCGGCTCCGCAGGCACGTCCGGCGCCGCGGGCCTGGCGGCCCGCACCCACTTCTACCCGGAGCTGTGGGAGCTGCGTTCGGTGCTGTGAAAGCGGAACGGGTGCACCCACACCCCCCGATGCGGGTGCACCCGTTCCTCACCGGCTCACGCGGTGTCGGTGCGGTACGAGCTGCACGACCAGTAGTCGGCGGACGTACCGAGACACGCGCGGTAGCGCACCTGCCGGCCCTCCGGCAGCGACAGGTTCTTCGACACCGCCGCGCCGTCGTACCCGTTGTGGTCCTCCACGGTCTCCGCGAGGTCCCAGCCGTTGGCCGGGCCGTCGTAGAGCTCCAGCAACGCCACGGTCGGGTACCCGTCCGAGGCGTAGTCGTGGATGGTGAGGATCTCGCCGTCCGAGGCGAACTCGGCGTACGCCGAGCAGCCCGGGTTGCACGCGGCACCGCTCGCGGACGCCGGGGTGACCGCGCCGGTCACCAGGCCCACCGCCATCGGCACGGCCGCGGCGGCAGCGCCGATGGCGATCGACCACTTGGCCGTTCTACGCATGGTTGTCGTTCCTTCCGTGTGTGTTCATGGGTTGCGCAGGCAGCGCCACGTGTCGGTGCCGACACTGCCGTCCTGCTTCTTGCCGCACGCCTTCTGCACCTGCTTGACCGCCGCGATCGTGTCCGGCCCGTACACGCCGTCGAGCGCGCTCGGGCCCGCGCCCTGGTAGTCGGTGAGGCACTGGACCTCCCGGACCCGGTCGCCGGACGCACCCGGGCCGACCACCGCGGTCCACGTCCAGAAGTAGCCGGCGGTCAGCCCCGTCTTGCCGTCGCTCGTCTGGCGCCAGACCAGGCAACGGCTCTGCGCGGTCACGTCGGCGGCGGTGGTGACGGTGGCGTGACCGGTCGCCCCGCCGGGATCGGCGGACGCGGGCGTCGCGAGCGAGCCCAGCGTGACCGCCGCCCCGGCGGCCGTCGCGGCGAGCCACCACCTCGGCCGTGCCCCGGTCACGGGACGCGCAGGCATTTCCACGTCGCCTTGCCGACGATGCCGTCCTGCTCCGACGGCGGCAGGGGGCACTGCTTCTGCACCCGCTTGACCGCCGCGATCGTGTCCGGGCCGTACTGACCGTCGAGCGCGCTCGGGCCATCGCCGTAGTAGTCGGTCAGGCACTGGATCTCCCGGACCCGATCACCCGACGCGCCCGGGTCGACCTCGACCGTCCACGTCCGGAAGTAGCCGGCGGTCAGTCCGAGCTTGCCGTCGATCGTCTCCGTCCAGACCAGGCAGCGGCTCTGCGCGGTCACGTCGCCGCCGGTGACGGCGTGCCCGGTCGCTCCGCCCGGATCGGCGGACGCGGGCGCCGCCATGAGGGCGCCGACACCCACCGCCGCCCCCGCCACGCAGATCCCCAACTTCTGCAGACGCATCTCGTTCTGCTCCTCGCTGTTCGTGTGTTCCCCCGTCCGGGCCGGGATCGGCCGGACCAGTCGTTTGTAGCGCGATCACGTTGTCCGGCCTCGGTCCCCGCGCGCCGGACAACAATTGCCGGACAACGATTGCCGGACAACGGCATACTGGCCGCGAGTAGTCGACGGGGACGGGGGATGCCGTGCCGCGGGGCGAACGACCGCTGGACGACAGCGACGACGTGCTGGTCCGGTTCGCCGCGGAGCTGCGCCTCCTGCGGCAGAAGGCCGGCAGCCCGACCTACCGCGAGCTGGCCCAGCGGGCGCACTTCTCCTCCTCGACGCTGGCCGAGGCGGCGGCCGGCCGGAAGCTGCCGAGCCTGCCGGTGACGCTCGCCTACGTGCGGGCCTGCGACGCCGACGACGACGAGTGGGCGGCCCGCTGGCACGAGACGGCCGCCGAGCTGGCCACCGCCCGCGAGCCCGTCCCGGACAGCGACGACGGCACCTGCCCGTACGTCGGGCTCGCCGCGTTCCAGCCCGAGGACGCGGCTCGCTTCCACGGCCGCGAACGGCTCACCGACGAGCTCGTCGCGCGCGTGCGGGCACACCGGTTCGTCGGGGTCTTCGGCGCGTCCGGGTCCGGCAAGTCGTCGCTGCTGCGGGCGGGTGTCGTGCCCGCGATGGCCGATCCGGTGCTGCTGCTGACGCCCGGGCCGCGCCCGCTCGAGGAGTGCGCGGTGCGCCTGGCCTCCTGCACCGGCCGGTCCGCCGTCGACCTGCGCGCCGAGCTGGCCGCCGACCCGCGGGCGCTGCACCTCGCCGTCCTGCAGGCGCTCGCCGGCCGGCCGCCGGAGGACGACCTCGTGCTGGTCGTCGACCAGTTCGAGGAGATCTTCACGCTGTGCGAGGACGAGCGGGAGCGCGCCCGGTTCGTCGAGCTGGTCGTCACGGCGGCGCAGGCGGCCAACAGCCGCACGCGCGTCGTGTTGGGCGTCCGCGCGGACTTCTACGCACGCTGCTCCGAGGACCCGCGGCTGGTCGCCGCGCTGCGCGACGCGCAGTTCCTCGTCGGCCCGATGGCCACCGACGAGCTGCGCCGGGCCATCAGCCAGCCCGCGGTCGACGCGGGCCGCACGGTCGACGGCGCCCTGCTCGCCCGCGTCATCGCCGACGCGGCCGGCCAGGACAACGTGCTGCCGCTGGTGTCGCACGCCATGCGGGAGACGTGGCAGCGCCGCCGCGGCAACGCGCTGAGCCTCGCCGGGTACGAGTCGTCGGGCGGCATCCGGCACGCGCTGGCCCGCACCGCCGAGCAGACCTACGCCGCGTTCGGCGCCGACCGCGGGCGGATCGCGCGCAGCGTGTTCCTGCGGCTGGTCGCGATCGGCGACGGCACCGTGGACACCAAGCGGCGGGTCACCCGCGACGAGCTGGGCACCGGGCCGGACGTCGACGCCGTCGTCGAGACGCTCGCCCGCGCGCGGCTGCTGACCCTGGCCACCGGCACCGTCGAGATCACGCACGAGGCCCTGCTGTCCGCGTGGCCGCGCCTGCGCGGCTGGCTCGACGAGGACCGCGCCGGCCTGTTCGTCCAGCAGCAGCTGCTGGAGTCGGCCACGGTGTGGGACCGCGAGCACCGCGACCCGAGCCTGCTGTTCCGCGGCGGCCGGCTGCTCGCCGCGGCGGAGTGGGCCGGCCGCGACGAGCACGACACGCTGCTCGGCGAGCGGGCGCGGGACTTCCTCGCCGCGTCGGTGCGGTTCGAGCAGCGCGGCGTCCGGCTGCGCCGCGCGGTGCTGGCGGTGCTCGCCGTGCTGGTGCTGCTGGCCGGTGGCGGGGCCGTCGTCGCCTACCAGCAGCGGGCGGCCGCCCAGCAGGAACGCGACCGCGCGGTGGCCGGCCGGCTGCTCGCGGAGGCCGGGCAGCTCGCGGCCACCGACTCGTCACTGGCCGCCCAGCTCGACCTCGTCGCCTACCGCAGGCTGCCCTCGCGCGACGCGGCCACCAGCCTGCTGGCGACCGGCGACATCCCGCTGTCCACCCCGCTGACCCGGCACACGGGCCCGGTCTACGCGGTGGCCTACCGCCCCGACGGCCGGCTGCTCGCGACCGGTGGCGGCGACGACACGATCCAGCTGTGGCGCACCGCGAACCCGGCCCGTCCCACGCCGGCCGGCCCGCCGCTGAAGGCGCACCGCGACTGGGTCTACTGGCTGGCGTTCAGCCCGGACGGCCACACGCTGGCGAGCGCGAGCCGTGACGGCACCGCGCGGCTCTGGGACGTCCGGGACCCGGGCCACCCGCGCGCGCTCGGCCGGCCGCTGACCGGGCACCACGGGTACGTGTTCTCGGTGTCGTTCAGCGGCGACGGCCGGACGCTGGCCACCGCGAGCTACGACCACACGGTGCGCCTGTGGAACGTCGCCGATCCGGCGCACGCCACGCCGATCGGCGGCCCGCTGACCGGGCACACCGACTCGGTCGCCTCGGCGGCGGTCAGCCCGGACGGCCGCACGGTCGCGAGCGCCGGGCACGACCATGTGGTGCGCCTGTGGAACGTGGCGCGGCACGCGATGTGGGGCCCCGACGCGGTGCTGCCGCACGACGACACCGTGTACGCGGTCGCGTTCAGCCCCGACAGCCGCACGGCCGCCACCGTCGGCAACGACCGCGCCGTGCACCTCTGGGACGTCCACGACCCGGCCCACCCCGTGCCCATCGGGACGCCGCTGCCCGGGCACACCGACACGCTGCTGGCCGTCGCGTTCAGCCCCGACGGCCACCGGCTGGCCACCGCCGGCGCGGACCACACCGTGCGCCTGTGGGACGTCACCGACCCCGCGCACGCGGCGCCGGCCGGGCCGCCGCTCGTCGGGCACACGGGCATCGTCAACTGGGTGGCGTTCGGCCCCGGGAACACGCTGGCCAGCGCGAGCGACGACCACACGGTGCGGATCTGGAGCCTGCCCACCACCGCGGTCACCGGCCACACCGACGCCGTCGACGCGGTCGCGTTCGCCCCCGACGGCCACACCCTTGCCACGGCGGGCGCCGACCGGACCGTGCGGCTGTGGAACGTGCGCGACCCCGGGCACCCGGTGCCGTGGGGCGCGCCGCTGACCCTCACCGACGCGGTCACCCGCCTCGCGTACCGCGGTCACCTGCTCGTCACCGCGAACTCGACCGTGCGGCTGTGGGACGTCCGCGACCCCGCCCATCCCGCCGCTCTCGCCACCGTCCCGGGCGCCGGGCAGAACCTCGGCCTGACCCTGAGTCCACAAGGGACGGTCATGGTAACCGACGCGCCCGGGTTCGGCCTGCGGCTGTGGGACGTGCGCGACCCCGCCCGCCCCGCTGTGCTCGGCCGCCCACTGACCGGGCACATCAGCGCCGTCCAGTGGGCGGGCTTCAGCCCCGACGGCCACACGCTGGCGAGCGTCAGCTCGGATGACAAGGTGCGCCTGTGGGACGTCCGCGAGCCCGCGCACCCGCGCGCGCTGCCGCCGGTCGTCACCGGCGACACGGTCGGGTTGCTGTGGGGCGCGTTCAGCCCGTCCGGCGCCGTGCTGGCGATTGCCGGTGGCGGGCAGGCGATCCGGCTGTGGGACGTGCGCGACCCCGCGCACCCTCGCGCGCTTGCCCGCCCGCTGACCGGCCACACCGGACCCGTGCAGTGGGTCGGCTTCTCCCCCGACGGCAACACGCTGGCGAGCGCGGGTGCCGACAACACGATGCGCCTGTGGGACGTCGTCGACCCATCGCACCCCGGACCGGCGGGCGCCCCGTTCAGCGCGGGCCACACGTCCCCGGTCAACGCGGCGGCGTTCAACCCGTCCGGCACGCTGCTGGCCAGTGGCGGCGGCGACCACGTCGTGGAGCTGTCGCCCACCGACGTGACCCGCGCCGCCCACCGCATCTGCACGGCGACCCACGGGGTGCTCACCCCGGACCTGTGGACCCAGTACGTCCCCGACATTCCGTACTCCCCGCCCTGCCGCTAGCCCGAACCCGCGAGTCCAACACTCCGAACCCGCGAGTCCAACGGCCGCGCGCCAAACCGCCGAGCGTTGGACTCGCGCGTGCCGAACGTTGGACTCGCGGGGTGGTCAGCGCCGGGGCGCGAAGAAGGTGCGGATGTCACCCACGACGAGGTCGGGGACCTCGAGGGCGGCGAAGTGGCCGCCGGTGTCGAAGTGGCTCCAGTGCACGATGTTCGAGTTGTCCCGCTCCGCGAAGGCCTTGATGGTCCGGAAGTCGTCGGCGAACACGGCGACGCCGGTCCGGGCGCCGTTGACCGAGGTGGGGTCGTCCGCGGCCGCGTTGTCGTAGTACGCGCGGGACATGCCGGCGGCCGCGTTCGTGAACCACGCGACGGTGGTCTCCAGGATGATCGTCTCCAGCGGGACCAGCGACGTGCCGTTGCCGAAGGAGTTGAACAGCTCGCTGTAGGCGAGCAGCCCGGCCGGCGAGTCGCTCAGCCCGGCCGCGATCGTCTGCGGGCGGCTGGCGTTCATCGTGTTGTAGCCCCCGACCTTCTGGAACCACTGCAGGTGCTCCAGGCCCGCGTGGTCCGCCGGCTCGAGGCGTTCGAACTCGGCCGGGTCGCCGGACGGGAACGAGAACAGCTGCAGCACGTGCAGCCCGAGGAACCCTTCCGGCGCGAGCAGGCCCAGCTCGCGGGCGACCACGGCGCCGTTGTCGGAGCCGTGCACGCCGTAGCTGGAGTACCCGAGCCGGCGCATGAGCGTGTCGTAGGCACGCGCGACGCGGGCGGCGTTCCAGCCGGCCTCGGGGACCGGGTTGGAGAAGCCGAAGCCGGGCGCGTCCGGGATCACCACGTGGAACGCGTCCTCGGCGCGGCCGCCGTGTGCGACCGGGTCGGTCAGCCGGTCGACCATGTCCAGGTAGTCCACCGACGAGCCGGGGTAGGTGTGCCCGAGCAGCAGCGGCGTGGCACCGGCGTGCGGCGACTCGACGTGGACGAAGTGCAGCGGCTGCCCGTCGACCTCGGTCATGAAGTGCGGGTGGGCGTTGATGCGCTTCTCGGCGGCGCGCCAGTCGAACGCGCGCCAGGCCTCGACGGCCTCGCGCAGGTAGTGGTTCGGGGTGCCGTGCTCCCAGGAGTCGCCGGGCGCGGGCCGCGGCAGCCGGGTGCGCTCGAGGCGGGCCATCAGGTCGTCCAGGTCTGCCTGCGGGATGTCGATGTGGAAGGGGCGGATGCCGGTGTTCGTCATGGTTCGAACGCTACGGTGCCTATAGGAACGTTCAGTTCCTAAAGAACAGAGAGAGTTACGGACATGCCCGACACCCCCGCGCGCCTGCTCGCGCTGCTGTCCATGCTGCAGTCCCGCCCGTCGTGGAACGGCACGGAGCTGGCCGAGCGGCTGGGCGTCACCACCCGCACGATCCGCAACGACGTGGAGCGGCTGCGCGGTCTCGACTACCCGGTCGAGGCCACGCGCGGCTCCGCCGGCGGCTACCGCCTCGGCGCCGGCGGCAAGCTGCCCCCGCTGCTGCTCGACGACGAGGAGGCGGTGGCGGTCGCGATCGGCCTGCGTGCCGGGCGCGGCATCAGCGGGCTCGAGACGTCCAGCGCCCGCGCGCTCGCGAAGCTCGAGCAGGTGCTCCCGCCCCGGCTGCGCCCGACCGTGGAGGCGCTCGCCACGGTCGTGGACCACGCCCCGGAGAACACCGGTACCGACGCGCCCGACCCGGAGGTCGGCCCGGCGGTCCTGCGCGCGGTGGCCGCCGCGATCCACGACGTCGAGCTGCTCCGCTTCGATCACGGGGAGGCGCCGCTGCTGGTGGAGCCGTACCGGCTGCTCGCGTGGCAGCGCCGCTGGTACCTCGTCGCGCGCGACCCCGCGACCGGCGAGTGGGAGGTGTACCGCGCGGACCGGATCGCGCCGCACCCGCGCACTCACCGCCGCTTCACCCCGGCCCCGCCGCCCGGCGGGGACTACACGGCGTTCACGATGCGCCGCGTGGCGAGCAGCGGCTGGAACGTCCACGCGCGACTGCGCGTCGACGCACCCGCACAGGCGGTGCTCGACCGCATCAACCCGACGGTCGGCGTCGTGGAGGCGGTCACCGCGACCACGTCCGTCCTGGTCACCGGCGCGGACTCGCTGGACACGATCGCCGCGTACATCGGCATGCTGAGCATGGACTTCACCGTCGAGTCCCCACCCGAGCTGCGGACGATCCTGCGCACCATCGCCGACCGCTACGCCCGCGCCTGACCACGGGCGCCACCCGAGGAGATCCAGCTCGAGATCCCCTCGAGATCCCGCCGTGCGACAGCCAGGAACGCCGCACGGAACCGTTGGTACGTAGCCGGATCGTGCGGGTCAGACTCCGGTCGTGCCGTCGATGCGTTCGCGGATGAGGTCGGCGTGCCCGCTGTGGCGGGCGTATTCGGCGATCATGTGCGCGTAGATCCACCGCAGCGTGACCTGCCCGCCGGGGAAGGGGCTGGTCTGGTCCAGCTCCCGCGCGGCACAGTTGGCGCGGGCGCGGGAGATCTCGGCCTCCCAGGTCTCGCGGGCGGCCTCGAAGGTGAGGTCGCCGGAGAGGTCGAACCCGCCGTCGTGGCCGCCTGGGTCGGCCTTCGGCTCGTAGATCGGCGGGGCGTCGTCGCCGGCCAGGACCCGGCGGAACCAGTTCCGTTCGACCTCGGCCAGGTGCTGCACGAGCCCGAGCAGGGTCAGCGGGGACGGCGGCACGGACGCGGTGCGCAGCTGTTGTTCGGACAGTCCTTCGCACTTGAGCGCGAGGGTGCTGCGGTAGAAGTCGAGCCAGCCTGCCAGCGTGGCGCGTTCGTCGGCGTGCGGCGGCGGCATCGGACGGTCGGTGGACATGGCCGGCATCATGTCAGCGGGGTCCGACGGTCATGCGGCCGTGCCGCGGACCGCCCAGGTGCGGGCGGTGAGCTGGATGTCCCGCTCCGGCAGCCGGGCACGCAGCGACTCCCGCACCGCGAGCCGGGTCGGCTCGGACAGCGACATCAGGTACGCCGGCGCCGCGCCCTGGCCGCCGAGGAACGGGGTCCAGTACGCGTCGAAGTCCGCGAAGTCCGTGGGAATCTCGATCGGCTCGACGCGCACGTCCGTCAGGCCGGCCGCGTGCCACAGGTCGGTGAGCGGGCCCGGCCGGCACAGCGCGAAGCGCGCACCTTCGTCCGGGGCGGACGGGTCCACCTCGCGCGCGGCGTCCCAGAACAGGCGCAGCATCGCCATGCCCTCGGCGTAGTCCCACACGTACGCGGCCACCGTCGCGCCGGGCGCGGCCACGCGGGTGAACTCCGCCAGCGCGCGACCGGCGTCCGGGACGAAGTTGAGCGCCAGGCCGCTGACGACCGCGGCGAAAACGGCCGCCCGGAACGGCAGCGCCCGCGCGTCGCCGACCACGACGTCCGGCCGGCCGGCGACGAACCCGCGCGACGGGTCCACCCCGCACACGACGCCGCCCGCCGCGCGGACCGCCGCGGTCAGCGCGCCCGTGCCAGCGCCGACGTCCAGCCACCGCCGCCCCGCGGGAACGTCCAGCCACCGCACGAACAGCGGCGCCACCTGCCGGCTCCACCGGCCGATGAACGCCTCGTACGCACCGGCCACGCCCCACTCGTCGCGCACCACGGCGACACCGTACCCGCCCGAAATCATCGAAATCGACCGCAAATGGAAAGCAAATCCGAACGGGCTCGACACGATATCTGCCATTTCCCCAGCCCCGTGCGTCAGAATGGGCTCATGAGCGACGCGGTAGGACAGGAACCGCAGTACGAGTCCTTCGCCGACGAGTTCCTCGACCATGCCACGAACGGCCTCTTCAACGCCCACCTCGACCGGCCCGCCTGCCTGCGGCTGCTGGGCGACGTGGCCGGTCGGCACGTGCTCGACGCGGCCTGCGGACCCGGGCTCTACGCCGAGGAACTGGTCGCGCGCGGTGCGGAGGTCACCGGGCTCGACCAGAGCCGGCGCATGGTCGAGCTCTGCCGTGAGCGGGTGCCGGACGGCGAGTTCCGGGTGCACGACCTCGCGCACCGGATCGACTGGCTACGCGACCAGTCGATGGACCTCGTGCTGTTCGCGCTCGCCCTGGAATATCTCGACGACCGGGTCAAGGCGCTCTCCGAGCTGCGCCGGGTGCTGCGCCCGGACGGCGCGCTCGTGCTGTCGCGCCTGCACCCCACCGGCGACTGGCTACGCCACGGCGGCGGCTACTACGACGTGAAGGTGATCGAGGACGTCTGGTCCCGGGGCTGGCAGCTGCGGTACTGGGTCGCACCGCTGGAACGCACCTGCGAGGAGCTCCACGAGGCCGGTTTCCTGATCGAGCGCATGCTCGAGCCGCGGCCCACCGCGGACGGCGCGGAGGTCGACCGGTCCGTATACGACGTGCTGACGCGCGAACCACGCGGATTCCTCGCCATTCGCGCGGTGCCCGACCCACGCCGCTGACAACTCGGGATTGCTGCGCGCCGGTACCGGCCGTGATTGGTACCGTCGGTCCGTGCGCGCGGTAATTCCTCTCCGGCCGGCCGGGTGATGTCCGTGCCGTCGTCACCGCGTGCCGTGCACCGGACCATTCTCGTGTTCGACATCGAGGGTTTCGGCGACGCGCGCCGCACGAACGACCACCAGATCGCCGTCCGGGAAGGCATGTACCGGACGATCAAACAGGCCTTTCACGCGGTCGACGTCGACTGGGCGGAATGCCGTCACGAGGACCGCGGTGACGGCCTTTTCGTGCTCGTCGCGCCGGAAATCGCCAAGGAGATCTTCGTCGACGTCTTTCCGGTCGCGCTCGTGGACGCGATCGAGGAACACAACGCGACGCATTCCGAGCCCGCGCGGATGCGGCTGCGCATGTCGTTGCACGCGGGCGAGGTCAACTACGACGCGTACGGGGTGACCGCGTCGGCACTCAACCTCGCGTTCCGGCTGATCGACGCGCCCGCCGCGCGGACCGCGCTCGCCGAGTCGGCCGGCGTACTCGTGCTGATCGCGTCGCAGTGGTACTTCGACGAGGTCATCCGGCACTGCGCGGCTGCGAACCCCGGGCGCTACCGCGAGGCCACGGTGACGGTCAAGGAAACCACCGTCACCGCACGGATCCTGACGCCGGACCCGCACGCGCAGCCGGGCCCGGCCGAGCCCGGCGAGTCGCCACGGCAGCTGCCGGCGTCGCCGCGGTACTTCACGGGCCGGGCCAGCGAGCTCGCGGACCTGTCGGAGGCGGTGCGCAGCGAGACCGGTAGGCGCGCCATGGTGATCATGTCGATCTGCGGCATGGGCGGCGTCGGCAAGACCTGGCTCGTGCTGCACTGGGCACACCAGAACCGCTACCGCTTCCCCGACGGCCAGCTGTACGTGAACCTGCGCGGCTACGACCCGTCCGGCACGCCGGTGACCCCCACGATGGCGGTCCGGGGATTCCTCGACGCCCTGCAGATCCCGCCCGGCTCGATCCCCGTCAGCCCGGAGGCGCAGGCCGCGCTGTACCGGAACCTGGTCGCCACCAAGCGAATGCTGATCGTGCTCGACAACGCCCGCGACACCGAGCAGGTCGTGCCGCTGCTGCCCGGCGGGTCGACGTGCACGGTGCTGGTGACGAGCCGACACCAGCTCGCCGGCCTCGTCACCACGCACGGCGCGCAGCCGCTGCCGCTGCGCGAGCTGGATCGCGAGGACGCCCGCAAGCTGCTGGCCCGCCGCCTGGGCCCGGACCGGATCGACGCCGAGCCCGACGCGGTGGAGGAGCTGCTGGACCACTGCGCCGGCCTGCCGCTCGCGTTGAGCATCATCGCGGCGCACGCGTCGGTGCATCCCGCCTTCCGCCTCGCCGACCTGGTCGGCGAGCTGACCCGCACGTCCGACCGGCTGAGCGCGTTCGACGGTGGCGATCTCGGCACCAACCTGCGGGCGGTCCTGTCGTGGTCCTACCGCACGCTCGGCCCGCAGGAGGCGACGGCGTTCCGGCTGCTGGGCGTGGCGCCCGGGCCGGACATCGGCGCCACCGCGGCCGCGGCACTGATCGGCCGGACCTCGGCGGCGCCCGCACTGCTCGCGCTGGAGCGGGCGCACCTCGTGCAGCAGCACGCACCCGGCCGCTACCGCATGCACGACCTGGTGCGGCTCTACGCCGTCGAGTCCACAAGCGACTCCAGCGAGGCCGAGCACACCGCGTTACGGCGGCTGATCGACTACTACGTGCACGCCTCGTACGCCGCCGAGCGCCGGCTCTACCCGCATCGCAAGCCGATCGACCTCAGCGACCCGCCGAAGGGCTTCCCGGTCGTGGCGTTCGGCGACGACGCCGA
This sequence comes from Actinophytocola sp., assembly GCA_035995025.1. Taxonomy (GTDB): domain Bacteria; phylum Actinomycetota; class Actinomycetes; order Mycobacteriales; family Pseudonocardiaceae; genus Actinophytocola. The sequence goes on along the minus strand of DASYKY010000120.1, from coordinate 94,271 downwards.
CATCCTCGACTGGTTCCGCGCCGAGCACCAGTGCCTGCTGGCGGCCCAGTCGGCGGCGGCGAAGCTGGGCTGGCACCCGTGGGTGTGGCAGCTGGCGTGGACGCTGCACGGTTACCTGTGGCGCCGCGGGCATCTGCACGACCAGCTCGCGACGTGGCGCGCCGGGCTGGCCGCCGCGGAGGAGCTGGAGGACGTGCACGTCCGCGCGCTCGCACACCGGCTGCTCGGCCAGGCGTCGGCGCGCGCCGCGATGCACCGGGAGGCGACGAGCCACCTGCAGAACGCGATCACCCTGGCCCAGCAGGCGAACGACGTGCACGGCGAGGCGCGTGCGTACTACGACCTGGCGACCGCGTGGCGGCCGATCGACGACGCGCAGGCGGTGGAGCACGCCGGCCGCGCGCTGGAGTTGTTCCGGCGGCTGGACAACCCGGTGTGGGAGGCGGAGGCGCTGAGCGCGGTGGGCTGGCACCAGGCGCGGCTGGGCCGGTACCCGGCGGCCGTCGAGTCGTGCGAGCAGGCGCTGGCCCTGTTCACGAGCAACGGGAACCGGCAGGGCCAGGCCACCACGCTCGACTGCCTCGGCTACGTCGCCCACCACACCGGCGAGTACACCGTGGCCCTGACGCACTACCGCGACTCGCTGGCGTTGTGCCGCGACCTGGGCGCCACCTACGACGAGGCCGACACGCTCGACCACCTCGGCCAGGCACACGCCGCGCTGCACCAGCGGGCGGAGGCGCTCAAGGCCTGGCAGCAGGCGCTCGAGCTCAACCGGGCCCAGCACAGATCGGCCGACGTCCACCGCATCGAACGGCAGATGGCCGAACTGCGCGACCAACACCGCTGATCGGCGAAGGCACGGCCGTCGGCTCCGGGTCAGATGTCGAGGTTGCGGCGGGGTCTCGTCGGCGGTGTGGTCGCCGCCCACGCTGCTCTCGTCGAAGAAGGGGCCCTCCTCGTGGACCTCCTCGTTCAGCTCGCGGCCCGCGCCCTTCGCGATGCCCACGCCGGCCTTGAGATCCACGCCCGTCGCGAGTGGACCGACGCCCGACGACGCGCCGAACCCGGTCGTGATCACCCGGCGGCTGGGCACGAGGGCCGTATGGTCGAGGCGCCTGCCGAACACGCCGAGGTGCCGCGTGACCTTCGCGAACACGCTGGCCGCCCTGGCGATCGACGCGGTCATGGCCGCCGCCACCGAGCCGCCGAGGGTGATCACCGACGAGGCGAGCGCGGGCAGCCAGATGGTGATCAGCCACGACTCTCACTCCTCGATCGGATCGCGTTGCCGGACAGGATGCCGGGCCGCCCTGCCGCGGTCGGCGGTTGTGACACAGCCGAGTCCCGCCACCGTGTCCGCGCGCCGGTCTCGCCGATTCCGGCCCCGGCGGGCTCGTGCGGATGGCACGCTGTGCGGCCATGGCGGAGCCGCGCGAGCGAGCGGTCCGGCGGACGGCGGCGTCGCGGCTGCTGACTCCGTCGGGGCTCGGCCTCGCGCTGATCTGCTTCCTGTTCGGCTTCCTCGCGGTCTCCTGCGACACGCCCGGCGGCTACGGCCGCACCGGCCAGGGCGGCAGCACCACCTACACCGGGCTCGACCTGGCGGCCGGCACGCGGCCGACGGTCGACCCTGGCCACCTGAGCCCCGAGCTGGCCCACCGCGCCGACGAGCTCGGCTGGCACCCCGCGATCCTCCTCGCCGCGATCGCCATCGCCGTCGGCATGGTCGCGGGCGCGGGCCGGTTCCGCCTGCGCCGGCACGTGGTGGTCACGGCGACCGCGGTAGCGGTCGTCCTGCTCGTCGCAGGCGAGATCACCGCGCGGGAACGGCTCGTCGACCAGGTCGCCGAGCAGGTGAGGCGCCCGCTGCCACCCGGCCGCACGGCTTCCGACTACGTCACGGTGGGCAGCGGCTTCACCGGCGCGCTCGTCCTCACCGGCACGGTCCTCGCGTGCTATCTCGTCGCGCACCTCAGGCGAAAACGGAACCGGGTGCCGTAACGCGTTTTCCCAACCGCGCGATGAGCTGGGTATCGGTTCACACTTCGTGCCGAGCCGTACTGGGGGCTCATCGTGCGTGTGCTGTTGTGTTCGCTCATGCTCGTCTGCGCCGCTGCGGTCGTGTCCGCGCCGGTGCCGGCCGCTTCGACGACAAGGGCGACGACGACGACGGCTCCGGCCGTCGCGGCCGACACCGGGCCCAACGCGCCGGTCGAGCCGGAGGAGATGGCGGGCGTCGCGTCGCCGCCCGCCGACCCGGCCAAGGTGGAGCAGCGCAAGCTCGCCCCGGCCGCGGCCCGGCCCGCGGTGTCCGGGTACTTCCGCGCACCAGACGCCCTGTACGCGCTGCCGGTCGGCCGCCGGCCCTACGACAGCCCGGACGTCACGCCGGCCGGCGGTTTCGGGTTGGTGGACGCGCAGGGCGTGCGCATGTTCAAGGTCGGCGCAAAGCTCTACAACCACGTCGTCTTCCAGGGCTCCTACGCGCTGCAGAACCTGAACTCCTACCGGCTGACCGGAAACCAGTCCTACCTGGACATCGCGGCCCGCAACGCGCAGCGGCTCGTCGACCGGCACGTGGTGTCCGGCACCGGGTGGTACTTCCCGTACGACTTCAACTTCGCCCCGCTCGGCGACTCGAGCGAGATGCTGCGCGCACCGTGGTACTCCGGCATGGCGCAGGGCCGGGCGCTGTCGGCCTTCGCCCGCCTCTACCAGGCGACCGGCGACGCGAAGTGGCGCGCCGCGGCCGACGCGACGTTCGCCAGCATGGGCCAGGCACCCAGCGGTGGCCTGCCCTACGGGTCCTATGTGGACAGCAAGAAGCGGTTGTGGCTCGAGGAGTACCCGCGCTACCCGGCGAGCATGGGCGAGAACGTGCTCAACGGCCACATCGTGGCGATCTGGGGACTGCTCGACTACTGGACCATGACCCACAGCCTGCTCGCGCAGCAGCTGACGAAGGGTGCCATCGCGACGGTGAAGGCCACGGCGGTCAACAACTTCCGCCGCGTCAACGGGTCCAGCCTGTACTCGCTGCGGCACCGCACCCTGGCCAGCACCTACCACCAGATGCACATCGAGCAGTTCCTGCAGCTGTGGCAGTTCACGCACGACGTCTTCTTCGTCACCACCGCGAACGCCTACCGCGCCGACTATCCGAAGCCGGCCACCGGCGGCACGATGCGCGCCACCCCGCGCACGTCGACGATCTACCAGGTCAACTCCGCGATGCGCGTGGTCCGCACGTCGCGGGTCCACTTCGGCCGGATCACCCACGCCCCGGCCGACCACCGGCAGCGCATCACCGGCGGGCCGGTCGCGCTGCGGGTGTCCCGCGGCCCGTACGCCGGCTGGTGGTTCCCCGAGGCGTACGGCACGACGTGGCTGCTCGGCGCCGTGGACACCCACGGCTACGCGCCCGAAGTGCACGTGCGGATCGCGCCGGGCAACTACTCCGCCTACCGGTTCAACGCCGCGGGCGTGATGTCCGGCCGCAAGACCGTCAGGTTCCGCACGAGCTCGAGCGCCCCGAGCACGGTGAGCGGCACGGCGCTCGGCCGCTACTCGTACTACTTCACCACCGGAACGTATGCGGGCTACTGGCTCCCGATGGTGCCCGGGATCGGCGTCGCGGCGTCCTGACCCGGCTCAGCCCCGGGGGATGTCGCGCCCGGTCGGCCGGTACTCGACGAGCAGGACCCGGCCGTCGAGCACCCGGTGGTCGACCAGCTCCAGGTCGCCCGCCGCCAGGTCCGCGAACGCCGGCTCGCTGCCGGTCGGCCCGGCGAACAGCGGGAACGTCATCAGCCGCAGCCGGTCGACGAGGCCGGCGTCGCAGAGCTGGCGGGCCAGGGACAGGCTGCCGATGGTGCGCAGCGGGACCTCGCCGTCGGCCTTGAGCCGGGCGACCTCGGCGACGGCGTCCTCGCGGCAGAGGCGGGTCTTCGGCCACGAGGTCGACTCCAGCGTCCTCGAGAAGACGACCTTGTCCAGTCCGGCCAGCGGGGAGTCGGCCATCGCCTGCGCGGGCATCCCGGCGAGCACCTCGTAGGTGCGCCTGCCGAACACGGCGAGCTGCGGCCGGGCCAGCTCGGTGTTGATCCACTCGTCCAGCCCGGGTCCGAAGTAGCCGAAGTAGCCGGGCGACTCCTCCCCCTTCGCGTACCCGTCGACGGACACGAACACGTCGACCGTCAGCGTCTGCATGTCTGCTCCTCAGTTGCCGCCCGCACCGTGCCGCCGTACCGCGGCCACGAGCGTCCGGTGTGCCCGCTCGTCGAGCGGGTACGGCGTGGCGAGGATAAACCGGTCGACGACGTCGCCGAACCGCCGGGCGATCTCCGCCCCCGCGGCGGCCGGCTCGCCGGTCACCGCGAACGTGCCGAGGACGTCGTCGTCCACGAGGCCCGTCATGGTGTCCCAGTCGCCGCGGCGGGACAGCCGCTGCAGCTCGGTGTGCAGCTCCGCCCAGCCGTGCCGCTCGAGCACCGGGCGGTAGGCGGGCGTGGCGCCGTAGAACGCGAGCTGCCTGCGCACGGCGGCGACCGCGGTCTCGTAGGAGCGCTCGTCGGCGCCGGTGGCGACGAGGCCGGGGTAGCAGATCGTGAACGGCGCGCCCGAGGGCCGGTGCTCGGCGACCGCCGGCAGCGTGACCTCCCGCAGGTAGCGCTCGGTGGTGAAGCTGTGCACGAGCAGGCCGTCGGCGACCTCGGCGGCGACGCGGGTCATCCGCGGCCCGACCGCGCCCAGCACGACGGGTGGCGTGCCGTAGGGGTTGGGGCCGGGCCGGAACAGCGGCGGCAGCAGCGTGTGGGAGTAGTGCTCGCCGCGGAAGTACAGCCGCTCACCGCTCTGCCAGGCCGCCCAGATCGCCCGGAGCGCCAGCACGAACTCCCGCATCCGGGCGGCCGGCGCCGACCACGGCATGCTGAACCGCCGGGTGATGTGGGCTTCCACCTGCGAGCCGAGCCCGAGGACGAACCGGCCGCCGCTGCACGCGTGCAGGTCGTTCGCGGTGGCCGCGAGCGTCATCGGGCTGCGCGCGAACGCGATCGCGACCGCCGTGCCGACCGTCAGGTCCGGCGCGCGCTCGGCGGCCAGCAGCAGCGGCAGGAACGGGTCGTGGGCGGTCTCGGTGGTCCACACGCCGTCGAGGCCTGCCTGCCGGGCGCGGGTCACCTGGGCGTCGATCCCGGCCAGGTCGCCGCCACCGAGGTCGCCGCTGATGTCGCCGTCCACGAGCATGCGTCAGCTCCCGGTGTCGAGCGTGATGTCCACGCGGTGCGGGCCGGTCAGCGCGGCGGGGACGAGGTGCCCTTCCCGCGGCTCGCCGTCGAGCGCGAACGCCGCGATCCGGGTGCCGGACCCGGTGATCGTGACGTCCAGGGTGAGGCCGCGGTGGGCGAGGCCGGTCAGGCGCAGCCGCTCGAAGCCCGCCGGCACGACGGGCCGGAACGCGACCCCCGCGTCGTCGGACACCGTGCCAAAGAGTCCATTGTGGACGAGAGCGAGGTAGCCGGCGGCACTCCACAGCTGGCGCGCGGACCCGCCGGGCCGTCCGTCCGGGCGGTAGTACTCGTGAAAGGTGCCTGCGCGCCCGGCGAGCCCGGCGAGGTGGTCGAGCTCGGCGGCGAACACGTCGGTGAACCCGCGTGCGGCGGCCGCCCAGCCCCAGTAGCCCTGCACGAACGGCCAGACCATGCCGTTGTGGTAGCGGTACTCGTCGCGTGGCAGCCACGATGCCCACAGCGGGTGGCGGGGCCACAGGCACGGCAGCCCGGACGGGGTGGTGGCGGCGGAGCGCACGACGGCGGCGGCCTGGTCGTCGTCGGCCACGCCCCAGAGCAGGGCGAGCGCGGTGCCGAGCCCCTCACAGCGGTCGGACAGCCCGCCGTCGGCGTCCTCGTAGTAGGCGTAGCGGCCGAGGTCCGGCTGCCAGAGCCGGTCGTTGATCGTCTGGCGCACGGCGGCCGCCCTGGCCGCGAACGGCTCCGGGTCGTCGCCGAGCACCGCCGCCGCCCGCGCGGCCAGGACGTAGGCGCGGTGGTACAGGACGTTCGTGCTGAGCGCCGAGGTCGCGCCGACCGCCCGGCCGCGGAACGCGAACCGGGGCGGGTAGCCGCTGTTGGACTCCATGAAGCTGGCGCACCCGCGGAACAGGTCGCCGTCGGCGATCTCCCGCTCGGCGCGCGCGAGGCTCGCGCGGGTCACGTCGTGGCTCCAGCGCAGGAAGTCCAGGTCACCGGTGGCGACGTAGCAGGCCCACGCGCCGACGGCGCCGACCACGGAGTCGGTCAGCCGGGGCCAGCCGCCGAAGTGCGCGCACCGGTCCTGCGCCCAGCCCGTGCCCGGGGAGCCGACGCCGCGCAGGGTCGCGCGGGAGACGGCCGGGTGCAGCGGCCCGCAGGCGAGGTCGACGGCGTACGCCGCGTCGCGCACCCACACGTCGGGCCACGACGCACCGGCGACGAACCTGCCGCCGCTGATGCTGCCCGCGACGTCCCGGACGGCCATGGCGTAGGCCGCCTCGTGGTCCGTCCGCCCGCACTCGAACCTGGGTGTCGCCACCCGGCTACGGTACTGAGACCGCTCCGTGGCTGGTCACCGGTCGTCCGGCCCGCGACTGCCGAGCCAGAGCAGGATCGCCACCCCGACGGCGACGACCCCCAGCGCGATCAGCACCGGCCACACCCAGCCGGGGACCACAGCGCCCGACGCGGCCTCGATGATCTCGATCTTCATCACCAGTAGGTACGGACTCGACCGCCCCGGCGGTTCGGCGGTTCACCCGATGGGCGGAACCTCCGCGTGGTGCGGCGTCTTGACCTCGACGAACGCCCGCAGGCCCGCGACGATGCCGTCCAGCGGCACGGTGTTGGCGGTGCGGGTGGCCACCTCGTCGAGGATCTTGGCCGGGAGCTCGGGCATGCCGGTCAGCTCGGCGGCGATCCAGGCCGTCGTGCGGCTGGCGACCTTCGGCAGGCGGGACAGGCCGTCGGCGATGGCGGCCAGCTCCGCGCTCGCCACCTCGAGGTCCGTGCCGCCGCCGGTCGACGACGGGCGGCTGACCCGGTCCTCGGCGCGCTTGCGGAACACGACGCACTTCGCGGCCGGCAGCACCAGCAGCGGATCGGCGCACACCGCGCACGCCTCGTCGTGGCGGCCGAACGGGCCGCGGACGGTGAGGCTCGACCGGTCGGGCCCGGTGCTCAGGAACCAGAACGCCCAGCAGGTCTGGCAGCAGAACACGTCGGTGACCGAACCGTGCCACTGGCGCGTGGCGGCGGCCTCCTGCTCGGCGAGCAGCTTCTGCGCGAACAGCTCCCGCTCCCGCGCCTCCCGGTGCGCCGCGTCCGCCAGCTCCGCCACCTCGGCCCGCAGCGCGGCGTTCGTCTCCAGCAGGTCCTCGTTGGCCGCGGCCAGGTCGTCGACCCGCGTGCGGAGGTCGTCGCGCTCCCCCGCGGAGCGGCCGAGCGCCTTGCGGTGCTTCTCCCGCTGGCGGGTCTGGGCATCCTCGGTGGCGTCCATGACGAGGTCGACCGCGACCTTGACCTCCCGCCGCACCGCGTCCCGGGCAGGGGGGAGCTCGAGCAGCCACGTCCAGACCCGCCCACGCATACCGTCACCGTAGCGACCCGGCACATGATCCACTATCCGGTGCCGGTCACGAGCCCGATCCTCCACAGTGGACCATTTCCACAGTGACCGGGGACCCGGTCGATCGTTCACCATGGTGAGAGGTGTGCACACCGGGCGAGAGGACGCGGCGTTGAGGTATGGGGACTTCGGCAGCAGCCTGCGTGACCTGCCACGACTCCGCTCGTCACGGCGGCGCAGGGCGTCCAGCTGGGACATCACGGGCGGCAACGACGACCGGCTCACCGTCCCGCCGGGCGCGGTGGACGTACTGGCCGACATCGACGGGCCGGGCTCGATCAACCACATCTGGTGCACGGTCGCGGTGGCCGGCACCGAGTCCGACCGCGACGCGGACCCCGAGGCGGACGAGGTCCTTCGCCGGCTGCTGCTGCGCATCACCTGGGACGACCAGCAGCACCCGAGCGTGCTGGTGCCGCTGGGCGACTTCTTCGGCGTGGGGCACGGCCGGACGGTCAACTTCGCGTCCGCGCCGCTGCAGATGAGCCCGCAGGGCGGCCGGGGGTTCAACAGCTGGTTCCACATGCCGTTCGCCGCGCACGCGACGGTGGAGCTGGTGAGCGAGATGAGCCGGCTGCCCGTGCACTTCTACTACTACGTCGACTACGAGACGTTCGATCAGCACGACGACGGCCTCGGCTACTTCCACGCCAGGTGGAACCGGCAGAACCCGGCCGACGGGCAGCCGCAGGGCGGCCAGACCAACCTGGAGTACCTCGCCGAGGGCACGAACCTGACCGGCCAGGGCAACTACGTCATCCTCGACGCGCGCGGCCGCGGCCACTACGTCGGCTGCGTCCTGTCGGTCCGCAACCTCCGCGAGACCGACGAGTGGAACTGGTACGGCGAGGGCGACGACATGATCTTCATCGACGACGAGCCGTTCCCGCCGTCCTTACACGGCACGGGCACGGAGGACTACTTCAACACCGCGTGGTGCCCGTCGGAGTCCTACCACGCCCCGTACCACGGCATCACCCTGCCCGGCGGCCCGAACTGGTCGGGCGAGATCTCCCTGTACCGCTTCCACATCGAGGACCCGATCACCTTCGACCGCTCGATCCGCGTCACCATCGAGCACGGCCACGCCAACAAACGTTCGGACGACCTGTCCTCGGTGGCCTACTGGTACCAGACCCTGCCCCACGAACCGTTCGACATCGCCCCGGTCGACCAGCGGATCCCCGGACGGACGCGTCCGGCTTCCGGATGAGCTCCCCGCACCGGTCCATGTCCACAGTGGACGAGAACTCGATCGGTCTGTTACCGGACGGCATACAGAGGTAAGATCCGCGGAAGCGGTCGACCCTGCGTCAATAGCTCCACGCTGTGCACCCCCACGTCACCGTCGCCGGAAGGGGTCATCGATGCTGCTCGCCGACTTCCAGCAGGACTACAGCCCGGTTGCCGACTCGCTCGGCGTGTCCGCGATCTTCGCGATCCTGCCGCTGCTCGTGTTGTTCGTCCTGCTCGGCGTCCTCCGGATGAGAGCGTGGCTCGCGTCGGCGATCTCGGTCGTCGTCGCCATCGTGATCGCCGTCGTGGTCTACTCCACGCCGTTCCTGGACACGCTCGACTCGGGGCTGATGGGCGCCGCGTTCGGGTTCTTCCCGATCATGTGGATCGTCATCAACGCGATCTGGATCTACAACCTGACCGTGGACACCGGACATTTCGACGTGCTGCGGCGCTCGTTCGCGTCCGTCAGCGACGACCAGCGCGTGCAGGCGATCATCATCGCGTTCTGTTTCGGTGCGCTGCTGGAGGCCCTCGCGGGGTTCGGCACGCCGGTCGCGATCAGCGCGGTCATGCTGATCGCGCTCGGGTTCCGGCCGATCAAGGCGGCGGCCATCGCGCTCGTCGCGAACACCGCGCCGGTGGCGTTCGGCGCGCTCGCGGTGCCGATCATCACGCTGTCCGGCGTGACCTCGCTGCCGGTCGACGACCTCGGTGCCATGGTCGGGCGGCAGACGCCGATCCTGGCGGTCTTCGTCCCGCTGGCGCTCGTGTTCATCGTGGACGGACGGCGCGGCCTGCGGCAGATGTGGCCGCCCGCCCTGGTGTGCGGCGTCGTGTTCGGCGTCTTCCAGTACCTGTCGTCGAACTTCTGGTCCGTCCCGCTGGCGGACATCGTCGCGGCGCTGGCCTCCGCGCTCGCGGTGCTGATCTTCACGCGCGTGTGGCGGGCACCGGAGACGTACACGGAGGCGGCCGCGAACGACAGCGCAGACACCGCCGACGACACCGCGGACGACACCGGCGGCGACCCCAACGGCGCCGGTCCGCGGCCGGCGAACCGGGGCGGCAACGGCGACGGCAGTGGCGGTGGCTCGGTGCGCACCCGCATCGAGGCGGATCGACAGGTGCCCGACACGCCGATCGAGGTGTTCCGGGCCTACGCCCCGTACCTCGTGATCATCGTGATCTTCGTGCTCGCGACGCGGATCCCGGCGATCACCGGTGTGGCGCCGACGAAACCGGGCATGTCCGGCACCGGGCTGGAGTCGGTCACGCGGATCATCAACTGGCCGGGGCTGCACATCCTCAACGAGGCGGGCAAGCCCGTCGTCACGACGTTCAAGCTGAACTACCTGTCGGCCGCCGGCACGCTGCTGCTCATCTCGGGCCTGCTGACCATCCTGATCCTGCGGATCCGGCCGGGCCGCGCGCTGCGGGCGTACGGCGCCACCCTCGACCAGCTCAAGTTCGCGATCCTGACCGTGATGCTGGTGCTGGCGCTCGGTTTCGTCATGAACCAGTCCGGCCAGACCACCACGCTCGGCCTGTTCGTCGCGGGCGCGGGCGGCCTGTTCGCGCTGTTCTCGCCGCTGCTCGGCTGGCTCGGCGTCGCGGTCACCGGCTCGGACACGTCGTCGAACACGCTGTTCGGCGTCCTGCAGGTCACCGCGGCGCAGCAGGCCGGGCTGTCGCAGACGCTGATGGCGGCCGCGAACTCCTCCGGCGGCGTGCTCGGCAAGATGATCTCCCCGCAGAACCTCGCGATCGCCGCGGCCGCCGTGGGGATGCAGGGACGGGAGGGCGACCTGTTCCGCCGGGTCTTCGCCTGGAGCATCGGGTTCGTGCTGTTCATGTGCCTGCTCGTGTACCTGCAGAGCACTCCGGTGCTGGACTGGATGGTGGTCGGCTCGTAGCGCCGGGCGGCTCCCGCCCGGGCAGCGACAACGGCGTGGCCAGGAGCAGCACGCCGGCGACGGCGATCGCGGCGCGGGGGCCGGTCAGCGCGGCGAGCAGGCCCCACAGCGCGGTGAGGCCGGCGATCGAGACCTTGGTGGTGACCGACCACGCGGCGAGCACGCGGGCGACGCGGCCGGCAGGGAGCTGCTCGAGTCGGTAGGTGACGGAGACCGGGTTGAACACGCCCGCGCAGGTGATCAGCCCGAGCTCCACGGCCATCACGAGCAGCAGCCCGGACGGTCCGGAGTGGACGAACACGAGGCCGACGGGCCAGCAGGCACGCAACGTGCCGAAGGTGCGCAGGACCGTGCGCTGCCCGAACCGCGCGACGAGCGGCCGGGCCAGCCGTGCGCCGGCGAGCCCGCCGGCGCACGGGACGGCGAAGGCGAGCCCGTACTGCCACGGGGCGAACCCGAGGTCGCCGAGCATGAGGAACGCGAGCAGCGGCGCGGGCGCCATGATCAGCCCGTTGACGAGGATCGTGTTGGCGAACAGGCGGCGCAGTGCCGGGTGGGCGAGGAGGAACCGCCAGCCCGCGACGAGGTCGTGGCGCCCGGGTTCGGCGGCGGGCTTCGCCTCGCGGCCGCCGATGGCGCGGACGCCGGCCGCGGAGAGCAGGTAGCTGACCGCGTTGGCGAGCACGGTCGTGACGGGCCCGAACAGGCCGATGGCCGCGCCGCCGAGCGGTGGCCCGAGCATGGTCGCGGTCCAGGTGGTTGACTCGAACCGCCCGTTGGCCACGAGCAGGTCCGCGGGTGCCACGAGCTCCTTGAGGCACGCGCCGGTGGCCGCGGTGAAGGCGATGTCCGCCGCCGCGACGACGATCGACACCACGAGCAGCTGTGCGTAGGTGAGCACCCCGGCCGCGAACGCGACAGGCACGGTGAGCAGGGCCCCGAACCGGACGACGTCCATCCCGATCATCACCGGGCGCTTGCGCCGGAACTCCACCCAGGGCCCGAGCGGCACGGCCACCACCGCCCCGGCCGCGAGCCCGGCCGCCGCGAGCACCGACACCTCGGCGGCCCCGGCGTGCAGCACGAGGATGGCGACCACGGCGAACGAGTCGAAGGCGAGCCAGGTGCCGAAGGCACTGATGCCGTAGGCGGCCCACAGCCGGCCGAACCGCCGCCCCAGCCTGGCCACCGCGCTCCCCCTTCGCCCGTGGCATCAAAGCTCGCCGGCCGGGGGCGGGCAACCAGCCACGCCGCGGGTGCCCGGCAGAGCTCAGCCGGGCAGCGGGTCGGCGAGGGCCGGCCGGCCGGCCGTCACCCGGGCGAGAGCGGCCGTCAGGTCCGCCACCGGCGACTCGCCGAGCTCCGCCCGGCGCCAGGCGACGTGGCCGTCGGGGCGGACCAGGACGGCGCCGGCCGGGCCGATGCCGTACGCGGCCGCCCAGTCCGGGTCGGCGATCACCCGGCAGCTCAGCGGCAGCCGGGCGGCCGCCTCCCACTCGCCGGACGCCGCGAGCAGGACGAAGTCGCGGTCGAACAGGTCGATCGTGGAGCGGCCGCCGGGCAGGGGGTGGTGCGGCGCGCGGCAGCCGGGCGTCGCGGTCGGCGTGTAGCCGGCGCCCGGCGGGTCCATGTCCGGGCTGCCGTCGGGGATGACGGCGGCCGAGCGGTAGTGGTGGCCCATGTCGAGCTGGCGCAGGCTGCGGCCCGCGAACGGCGGCCCGTCGGGGTTCCAGACGCGCGACCACGCCGCCGCCGTCTCCGTCGCGTTGCGCGCGCCGATCGGCTCACGTTCCGCCGCGTAGGTGTCCAGCAGCGCGGAAGCGGAGTGTCCATTGAGGACGTAGGCGAGCTTCCACGCCAGGTTGTGCGCGTCGTGCATCGCGGCGCCGACGCCGGTCGCGCCCGCCGGCGGGACGCGGTGCGCCGCGTCGCCGACCAGGAACACCGGGCCGGACCGGTAGGCGGTGGCGCTCTGCGCGGCGGCGGTCCAAGCGCTGCCACCGAGGATCTCCGGCGACAGCTCCGGCAGGCCGAGCACCCGCCGCACCGTCTCCTCTGGACCGTCCATTGTGTCCAGTTGGGCCGGGATGCCAACGACCCAGCGGTTGTCGGGGTGGGTCCAGATCAGGGCGGCGCCGTGGGCGGTCAGGAAGTAGATGCCGCGCGGGCGCGGGCCGGTCCACGGCGTCAGGTCCGCGCGGAACGCGATCATCCGCTGGCTGCCCAGGTCGTCCGGGCCGGCCAGGCCGATCCCGAGCCCCGCGCGGATCGGGCTGCGCGCACCGTCGGCGGCGATCACGTAGCGCGCCCGTACCCGGGAACGCGCACCGCTCGGCGAGACCAGCGTGGCCTCCGTGCCGTCGAGCGCCACCACCTCCACGCCGGTGCGCAGGTCGGCGGCCGCGTGGTCGCGGGCGTGCGCGCGGAGCACGTCCTCGAAGACGTCCTGCGAGATCGACAGCCCCTCGCACGGGCTGACCGGCGCCTCGGCCGCGCCGGGCGTGTCCTCGCGCAGCGGCGGCCCGGCCAGCGTCTCCTGCCAGACCGCACCCGGCGTGATGTCCAGCTCGCGGCGCCGCAGGTCCTCCTCGACGCCGCACACCCGCATGATCTCCATCGCCCGCGCGTGCACCCCGCGCGCCCGCGGCAGGCCGCCGGTCGTGGCGCGCTTGTCCACGAGCAGGTGCTCGACGCCGAAGCGCGACAGCAGCAGCGACGCGGTCAGCCCGGCCGGGCCACCGCCAGCGGCAGGCGCTGGCCACGAGGGAACAGGTCGCCGCCGCGGCCCGCCGGCTGTTCGCCGAACGCGGCTACGTCGCCACCACGATCGCGGCGATCGCCGAGGCGGCCGACATCCCGGCGCCGACGATCTACTCCGCGTTCGGCGGCAAGGCGGGGATCCTCAAGGACATCGCCTGGCGCACCGCGGCCACGCTCGACATCGACCGCCACCACGACGACGCCCTCGCCGACCCGGACCCGGCCCGGGGCCTGCGCGCGGCGGCCGCCCTGCAACGCCGCCAGTTCGACGCGATGTACGACGTCATCACGATCTACGCCGAGGCCGCCCGCACCGACCCCGACATCGCCGCCGACGTCCGGCTCATCGAGGCCAACCGCCAGCGCGCGTTCCGCCGCCACCTCCGCGCCATCGCCGGCCGCCTGCGCGTCGGCGTCGGCGAGGGGCTCGACGTCTACCTCGCGCTCGTGCTGCCGGAGATCTACCGCACCCTGGTGCACGAACGCGGCTGGTCCCCCGACCGCTACGAGACCTGGCTCGCCGACAGCCTCACGGCCCAGCTGCTGTAACGACCGCGCCCCCGGAGCGAGTTGCCGCGCGTTTGCGCGGCGCCACTGACCTGCACATAATCGGGTCCGCGATCGTGGTTGGCACGGTCCGGCCCGGGAGCGTCCGAATGGCCGAGAAGACGTCCGCCGCGGGCACCGGCCGCCTGTCCGTTCCCGCGTTCGCCGGGCTCGTCGTCGGCTACCTCGTGATCGTCCAGGGGCTCGGGGCGCTGCTCACCCGCGACATCGACGTCGACTACGCCGCACCGACGACGACCGACGCGCTGTGGCGCTCCATCACGCTGCCGGTGGGCGCCGGGCTGGTGCTCGTGGTCGTGGTGGTCACGGCGCTGCGCTGGTGGCGGCCGGTCCTCGTCGACGACCGGCCGGTGCGCAGCTGGGTGGCCGTGGTGCCGGTCGTCATGCTCGTCGCGACCGTGCTGGCCACCGACTACGCGGGCCTCGCCGACCGCGGGCTCGGTTTCACCCTGCTGCTCCTGGTGAGCGCGCTCGCCGTCGGCTGCGCCGAGGAAGGCCTGTTCCGCGGCGTCGGCCTGGTGGCGTTCCGGGCGGGCGGGTTCGGTGAGGCGCGGGTGGCGCTGTGGACGTCGGTGATCTTCGCGCTCGCCCACGCCAGCAACCTGATCACCGCCGGGCCCAAGGCATTCCTCCAGGTGCTCGTGACCGCGGTCGCCGGCTACTTCCTGTACCTGGTCCGGCGGCGCACCGGGAACCTGGTCGCGACCGCGGTCGTCCACGGCCTCTGGGACTTCTCGCTCATCTCCAGCGCGGTCGTGCCGGACCGCACCTACATCGGGCCGGACTTCTGCGTGCTCGCGCTCGTCGTGCTGGCGATCGTCGTGTTCGTGCGGCGCCACGACATCGAACCGGCGACCGAGACGACCGAGAAGGAGACCGTGTAGTGGCCGAGGTGCTCGCGGCACTGGCGGACGAGTTCTGGGCGTGGCGCGCGGTCACGCAGCCCGACTCGCGCGACGACCTGCCGCGGGTGGACCGCCCGCCGGGGTGGACCCCCGACTGGTCCGCAAGCGCCGTCGCCGACCGCGGGCGGACCCTCGCCGACCTCACCCGGCGCCACGCCGCGCTGGACCTGTCCGCCGAGCCGGTCGAGCACCAGGTGGACGGGCGGCTGCTCGGCTCGGCGCTGGCCCGGGTGCACTGGGAGCTGGAGCTGGTGCGGGCCTGGCAACGCGACCCGGTCTGGTATCTCGACCAGAGCCTCGGCGCGGTGTACGTGGCCCTGCTCGCGCCGCCGCCGTTCGGCGAGGAGCGCGCGGCGGCGGTGCTCGACCGGCTCGGCGCGGTCTCGGACGTGCTGGCGCATGCGCGGGAGAACCTCGCCGCCACCGCGGCCGAGCCGTTCGCCCGCTACGCCGTCCGCCTTCTGTCCGAAGTGGACGGATGTGTCGAGGAGGCGATGGCCGCGCTGCGCCCGCTGCTGCCGGCGCCGTACGGGGACCGGCTGCCCGGCGTGGCCGAGGCCGCGGCGCGGGCCGTCGACGGGTTCCGGGACTGGCTGGCCGCGAACCTGCCGTCCTGGCACGACGCCGAGCCGATCGGGGCGGCGGCGCTCGGGCACCTGCTGCACCGGGTGGCGCTGCTGCCCCATCCGGCCGGGCGGCTGCGGGAGATGGGCCGGCAGGAGTGGGACCGGGCGGTCGGCGCCGAGACGGTCCTGCGGGCCCGTCACCACGACGCGACACCGCCGGCACTGCCGCGCGACGTCGACGACCTGGTCGCGCGGCAGCAGGCGTGCGAGTACGGCGTGCGCGGGTTCTGCGTCTACAAGAGCCTGCTGAGCCAGCCGGACGCGCTGCGGCACTACCGGTTCGCGGCGCGGCCCGGCTACCTCGCGCCGCTGTCCTGGCTCGGCGTGTGCGACGACCTGACCTCGCCCGCGCGGGCCGGCGAGGACGCCACCCGCTGGGTGTCCGCGCCCGGACCGGACCTGCCGTACTTCGACGCGGCCGCCGCGCTCGACCCGCGGACCGCGATCGTGCACGAGGGTGTCCACGCGCAGCAGCTGGCGCTCGGCTGGGCGCACCACGACCCGGCGCGGCGGCGCTTCTACGACTCGGTCCCGAACGAGGGCATCGCGTTCTACCACGAGGAACTGATGCTCCTGTCCGGGATGTTCGACGACGCCCCGGCGAGCGCGGTGTTCGTCGCCAACGCGATGCGGCTGCGCGCACTGCGGGTCGAGGTCGACATCGCGCTCGCGGTCGGCGACCTCACCATCTCCCAGGCCGCCGACCGGCTCGCCGAGACCGTTCCCGTGGACCGGCAGACGGCCTGGGAGGAGGCGGTGTTCTTCGCCGGCAACCCCGGGCAGGGGCTGAGCTATGTGACCGGCAAGCTGCAGATCCTCGACCTGCTCGCCACCGCCACCCGGGTGCTCGGCGACGCTTTCGACCTGCGCGGCTTCCACGACCGGCTGTGGCAGGAGGGCAACGTTCCCCTTGCCCTGCAACGCTGGGAGCTGCTGGGCCTGCGCGACCAGCTCGACGAGGCGGACCGGCTCGGCCGGAGGTGAGCCGGCGCCCGTTAGGCCGAACAGTCACGCTCGCGGGTTGACCCACAACCTTCTGACACAGCGATCGTTGCTCTGACGACACTGCACATGCACGTGCAGATGCACGCAGAGAGGTGTGGGTCGTGAGCGAGCCGTGGCGCGACGACGATGACGACGATGATGCCCCCGAGGACGTCGTCCTGATCGACGCCGTGCGACACGGGGATACCGCGGCATACGGCGCGCTCTACCTACGCCACCTCGGCGCCGCCCGCCGGGCCGCGGGCGCGCTCGTGACGTCGCGCAGCGAGCGGGACGACCTCGTGGCCGAGTCGTTCACCAAGGTGCTGCGGATCCTGCGGGCCGGGCGCGGCCCGACCGACGGCTTCCGGCCGTACCTGCTCACCACCGTCCGCAACTCGCTGATCAACTGGCGCCAGCAGGACTCCGCGCTCTCGCTCGTCGCCAGCGTGCCGGAGGCGCCGCCCGACGACGGGCGCGCCGACCCGGTCGACGTCCGGGTGCACGCGGACGTGGCAGCCGCCGCGTTCGCCCGATTACCGAACCGCTGGCGGCTGGTGCTCTGGTACACCGAGATCGAGGGGCGCACGCCCGCACAGGTCGCGCCGCTGCTGGGGTTGACGCCGAACAGCGTCGCCGCGCTCGCCTACCGCGCGCGGGAAGGCCTGCGGCGGGCGTACCTGGACCAGCATCTGCCCGAGGTCGGCCGCCGCGGCTGCCAGGTCACGGTCGACCAGCTGGCCGGCTTCGTCCGGAACACCCTGACCGAGCGGCGAACGCGCACGATCGCCGCGCACCTCGAGGGGTGCGCCTGCTGCCGCGACATCGCCGCCGACCTGGGAGGGCTGAACGAGCAACTCCCCCACTGACGCTGGAGTCCACTGTGGATATGGCGCGGACGGCGGCACCGCCGTAGCGTGCTTTCCAGGGGACCGATGTCGAGGAGGCGGGACGCGTGGCGGACCAGCTCGAGCACTTCTCCATGCTGATCGGCGGCAAGGCGGTCGCGGCCCGGTCCGGGCGCACGTTCGAGTCGCGAAACCCTTACACGGGGCGGTCGTGGGCCGTGCTGCCCGACGCCGGGCCGGCGGACGTGGACGACGCGGTCGCCGCGGCGCGGGCGGCGCTCGAGGGCGAGTGGGCGGCCACCACCGGGTTCGCCAGGGCCGCACTCATGCGCCGGCTCGGCGACCTCGTCGGCGAGCACGCCGAGCGGCTGGCCCGCCTCGAGGTCAACGACTCCGGCAAGCTGTACCGGGAGATGCTCGGCCAGCTCACCGCGCTCGGCGGCTGGTTCCACTACTACGCGGGCGTCGCGGACAAGATCGAGGGCCGCCAGATCCCGTCGCCGAACCCGAACTACCTCGTCTACACCCGCCGCGAGCCGGTCGGCGTGGTCGCGGCCATCACGCCGTGGAACTCGCCGCTGCTGCTGCTCACCTGGAAGCTCGCCCCCGCGCTCGCGGCCGGGTGCACGGTCGTCGCGAAGCCGTCCGAGCACGCGCCCGCCTCGACGCTCGGGCTGGCCGAGCTGTTCGAGCGGGCCGGGTTCCCGCCCGGCGTGTTCAACGTCGTGACCAGCGAGTCCCGCGAGGCGGGCGCCGCGCTGGCCGGGCACCCGGGCGTGGACAAGGTCGCGTTCACCGGCTCGACCGCCACCGGCCGGGCCGTGGCGCGGGCGGCCGCGGAGAACCTGAACAAGGTCACCCTCGAGCTCGGCGGGAAGTCGCCGCAGGTCGTGTTCCCGGACGCGGACCTCGCCGCGGCCGCCAACGGCGTCGTCGCGGGCGTGTTCGCCGCCACCGGGCAGACGTGCATGGCCGGCTCGCGGCTGATCGTGCACGCCGACGTGCACGACGAACTGGTACGGCTCATCGCCGACCGGGCGTCGACGATCCGGCTGGGCGACCCGACCGCGGCGGAGACCGAGATGGGCCCGGTGGCGAACGCGCCGCAGTACGAGAAGGTGCTGGCACTGCTGGAGACGGCGAAGACCGAGGGCGCGACCGTCGTGTACGGCGGCGCGGCCGACCCGGGCCTCGGCGGGTTGTTCGTGCAGCCGACCGTGCTCACCGGCGTCACGCCGGAGTCCACGATCTTCCGCGAGGAGGTGTTCGGGCCGGTGCTCGCCGCGGTCACGTTCACCGACGAGGACGAGGCGGTCCGGCTCGCCAACGACACGCCGTACGGCCTGGCCGGTGCCGTGTGGACGAAGGACGTGCACCGCGCGCACCGGATGGCCGCCCGGATCAAGGCGGGCACGGTGTGGATCAACGCCTACCGCGTGGTGGCGCCGTCCGTGCCGTTCGGCGGGTACAAGAACTCCGGGCTCGGCCGGGAGAACGGCGTGGCGGCGGTCGACGAGTACCTGGAGAACAAGTCGGTGTGGGTCGAGCTCACCGGCGGCACCCGCGACCCGTTCACGCTCGGCTGACGGTCACCTCGACGTCCTGTTCGCCGCGGACGAGCCCCAGGGCGACCGCGTCGCCGGGCAGGTCATCGCGGGGCAGGTCATCGCGGGGCAGGGCTTCGCCGGGCAGGTCGTCGACGTGGCGGACCGGCTCGCCGCCCGCGGCCACGAGCAGGTCGCCGGTGACCACGCCCGCCCGGTCCGCCGGGCCGCCCGCCTCGACGTCGGTGACGAGCAGGCCGGTCCGGTCGGACAGGCCGACGGCCGCGCGACGGCGGCGCGCGACCGGGGCGGGGTCGAGCCGCATGCCCAGGCGCCGCGGGGCGTGCCCGCCGGTCTGCTCGAAGGAGCTGAGCAGGCGGCCGAGCAGGTCCGCGAGCTCGGTCCGCTGCCCGTCGTCGAGGGCGGAGAGCAGGACCTCCTCGCCGTGCAGGTGGACCGGCGCGATGCGGTCGAACAGCGCCAGGCCCGCCCCGGTGAGGCCGACGGTGGAGCTGCGCCTGTCCGCGGGGTCGCCGGTGCGCTCGACGATGCCGCGCTCGGCGAGGCGGGTGAGGCGGACGCTGACCGTGCCGGAGGTGAGGTGCAGGGCCTGCATGAGGCGGGCCTGGCCGAGCCGGTAGGGCGCCCCGGCGCGGCGCAGCGTGACGATGACGGCGAAGTCGGCCGGGGTGAGGTCGAAGCCGTCGAACACGGCGGCGAGCGCGGTGTCGAGGTGGGCACGGACCCTGGCCAGGCGGGTGATCACGCCGACCGGGCCCACCGGGAGCCCGGGCAGCTCGGCGTGCCACTGCGCGAGGATCTCGTCGACGCTGTCCATGCCGACGACGCTAGGGGAATAATCCGCTTGGGTCGAATGCTTGAAGTCAAGCAAACCGAGTCAACAAGGAGGACATCGTGACCATCGCCGTCATCGGCACCGGTTTCATCGGCGGGACCCTCGGCCGCGCGTTCGCCCGGGCGGGCCTGCCCACCGTCTTCGGCTCCCGCCACCCCGCGGACGGCACGGTCGCGGGCGACAGCGGCGCGTCGGTCGCGCCCGTCGCCGACGCGGTCGCGCAGGCGGACACCGTGGTGCTGGCCCTGCCTGCCGCGGGGGTCGAGGACCTGCTCCGGACCCACGGCGACGCGCTGGCCGGCACGCTCGTGGTCGACGCCGCGAACAACGTCGGCGGCGCGGTCGCCCACCACGCCGGCCTGGTCGCCCGCCACGCCCCGCGGGCCCGCTACGCCCGCGCGTTCAACACCCTGGGCGGCGAGAACTTCGCCGACCCGGTCTTCGACGGCACGCCCGCGGACCTGTTCTTCTCGTCCGCGCCCGGCGACCGCGCCACCCTGGAGGAGCTGGTCACCGCGGTGGGCCTGCGCCCCATGTACGTGGGCGAGAACCAGCAGGACGTGGTCGACGGCATGCTGCGCCTGTGGTTCGCGCTGGCGGTGGGCCAGGGCCGCGGCCGGCACCTGGCGTTCCACACCCTGACCCGCTGAGCCGCAGCGGCGGGGTCAGGACTGGTTGGGGACCACGATGCCGTAGTCGTGGATCTTGCGGTAGATCGTGGCCCGGGACATGCCCAGCAGCTTCGCCGCCTGGACCTTGTTGCCGCGGGCGTCCTCGAGGCCGTGCACGATCGCGTCGCGTTCGACGGCCTCGATGCGGTTCAGGGGCCGGCGCGGGGCCGTGCGGAACTCCGCCGGGAGGTCGGCGGGCTGGATGGTGCCCGCGCGGCGATGCTGCGTCACCTGCTTCAGCACCTCGTACAGCTGGGCGGCGTTCCCGGGCCAGCGCGCGCGGGTCAGCAGGTGCATGGCCGCCGGCGAGCACGTCAGCTCCGCGCCGGCGCACAGGCGGTTGAGCATCAGCGGCACGATCTCGCTCAGGTCCTCGATGTGGCGGCGCAGCGGCGGCACGTCCACGGTGAGCGGGAACAGCGGCCACAGGTCCTTCGGCAGCTCCGCCTCCGCGCTCATGGTCAGGGTGACCCACGGGCCGCCCGAGCCCTGCCGCTTGTCGCGCACCCGGCTCAGCACGGCCGCCATCGCGCGCGTCGCGGACTCGCTCAGCAGGTCGACGTGCCGGATGACCAGGGTGTCCACCGGGTCGTCGATCAGCTCGGCGCGGACGTCGTCGGCGACGCGGTCGGGGTCGGCCGTCGCCGCGTCGAGAACGTGGAGGCGGCCGAGCGAGTTGCGCCGCTGGTGCACGCCGCGCGCCACGGTCAGCTTGCCGACGCCGGACTCGCCGGTCAGGATCAGCCACTCGTCCCGGCCGTAGCTCGCGTCGACCTGGTGGCAGCATCGCAGCCACGTCGACGCCGAGCCGACCGCGCCGGGCAGGAACATCGGCAGCACCGGGCCCACCGTGTTCGGCCGCTCCTCGTCGGGCTCGAGCAGCTCCACCGTGATGACGCCGCCGGCCAGGTCCTCGACGTCCTGGCCGGCGACCGGGCGGCAGCGCACCCGGACCTTCGTGCCCGTGGCCAGGGTGACCGTCGCGGCACGCCTGCCCTCGGTGAGGATCTGCGTGGCCTGGCCGATGATCACCGTCTGGTCGACGGGGTCCAGCAGCTGGCGGGCGCGGTCGTTCATCATCACGACGTCGGAGTTGAACGCGATCACGATGCCCGTGGTGCGCCGGCACGCCTGCAGGTACGCGCGGAACAGCGTCAGCTCGCGCATGTCACTGTAGGTGAGCAGCGCCTGGCGGATCTGCTCCGCGGTGCTGCGGGCGAGCGCCACCAGCAGCCGGCCCGCGTCGCGCCGCCAGCACGTCAGGTCGATGGCGCCGACGGTCTTGCCGGAGATCGGGTGCCGGATCGGCACCCCGGCGCAGGCGAGGTTCTCCAGGTTCTCCGCGTAGTGCTCGTGGCCGAACACATGCATGGGCCGGCCCTCGGCGAGCGCCGTGCCGATGCCGTTGGTGCCGACGAACTGCTCCCCGTAGCTGAACCCGGGCACCAGCTCGACCCGGTCCAGGTGCCGGCTCAGATCCGGGTCGCCGGTGTACTGCAGCAGCACGACACCCGTGGGGTCGGTCAGGATGAGGCTGATGGGCTGCCCGTCGAGCTGGTCGCCGAGCCTGCGCAGCACCGGGGCGGCGCTGTGGATCAGCGGGCTGTCCAGGTCCGGCCGGCCGGTGTAGGGCAGGTCGATGTGGTCGGCTGGCACGTCCAGCCGCCGCGAGCGCCACCACGACGCCAGGATCGCCTTGCGAACCTTGTCCGGCTGGACCGCCTCGGCGGTCAGGAAGCGAATTCTGCTGTCGGCGAGCCCCTCTGTGTCAGTGGGGACCGGGTTGTACGTCAAGACCCCGTCCGGGGTGACCGCCGACTTCTCCACATCCAGCTCCCATAGCTCGGAGTGCCGCCATTCAGCGTAAGCGGCAGGACCGGAGCGCGGTGTCTCACATTGAGACATCCCGAACCCCACATTAGCTGTCTTATGGAGCAAAACCGCCTTTGATCGGGGGATTCCCTGATGACCGACCAGCCGACCGGCCAGCCTGAGACCTACAACCCGTGGACCGTGGTCAACCTGGTCTTCAACCATCTCGCGGAGGTGGGCCTGCACCCGGTGCTCGGCGGAGCGGGCAATCCCGGCGAGCCGGCCGCCGAACTGCTCCGCGCGCTGGGCATCGGTCCCACCCCTGAGGGCGATGCGCGCATCGACGCCGAGAAGAAGGCGAAGCTCGCCGAGCTGCGCGCGACCATGGCCGACGAGCGCTGAGAACACGCTCCGCTGTCCAAAATTGAGACTCGCGTCACCCTCGGTGGGCGTTGTAATCGGTGCATTGGACGTGTGCCTGCCGCCCAGTCGGTGACTCCCACCGAAAACGGCCGTGTGTACGTGAAATGCCACCCGTCAACCTGAGCGGTCGGGTTAGGAGCAAACATGAGCCGCCAGAGTGTTGCAAAGGCCCACCAGAAGATTCAGGAACTCTCGTGGGAGCCGGCCTACCACACGCCGGTCTCCCAGTACGGAACCGACTACACCTTCCAGAAGGCGAAGAAGAAGGACCCGCTCAAGCAGGTCCTGCGGTCCTACTTCCCGATGCAGGAAGAAAAGGACCACCGCGTGTACGGCGCCGAGGACGGCGCGATCCGCGGAAACATGTTCCGGCAGGTACAGGAACGCTGGCTGGAATGGCAGAAGCTGTTCCTGTCCATCATTCCGCTGCCGGAGATCTCCGCCGCCCGGGCGATGCCGCTGCTGTTCCGCACGGTGCCGAACCCCGAGCTGCACAACGGCCAGGCGATTCAGATGATCGACGAGGTCAGGCACTCGACGATCCAGCAGAACCTGAAGCGCCTGTACATGAACAACTACATCGACCCCGCCGGCTTCAACTCGAGCCTGCGGAACTTCCAGAACGACTACTGCGGCACGATCGGCCGGCAGTTCGCGGAGGGCTTCATCACCGGCGACGCCATCACGGCCGCGAGCATCTACCTGACGATCGTCGCCGAGACGGCGTTCACCAACACGCTGTTCGTCGCCATGCCGGCCGAGGCGGCCGCCAACGGCGACTACCTGCTGCCGACGGTGTTCCACTCGGTGCAGTCCGACGAGTCCAGGCACATCAGCAACGGCTACGCCACGCTGCTGATGGCGCTGTCGGACGAGAGCAACCATCAGCTGCTGGAGCGCGACCTGCGGTACGCGTGGTGGAACAACCACCGCGTGGTCGACGCCGCGATCGGCACCTTCATCGAGTACGGCACCAAGGACCGCCGCAAGGACCGCGAGTCCTACGCCGAGATGTGGCGTCGGTGGATCTACGACGACTACTACCGCAGCTACCTCGTGCCGCTGGAGAAGTACGGCCTGGTGATCCCGCACGACCTCATCGAGGAGGCGTGGAACCAGATCTGGAACAAGGGCTACGTGCACGAGGTGGCCCAGTTCTTCGCCACGGGCTGGCTCGCCAACTACTGGCGCATCGACGGCATGACCGACGAGGACTTCGAGTGGTTCGAGTACAAGTACCCGGGCTGGTACGACAAGTACGGCAAGTGGTGGGAGAACTACAACCGGCTGTCGATCCCGAACGGGCACAACCCGATCGCGCTCGAGGACGTCAACTACGTGTACCCGCACCGCTGCTGGACCTGCATGGTGCCGTGCCTGGTCCGCGAGGACATGGTCGTGGACAAGGTGGACGGCCAGTGGCGGACGTACTGTCACGAGGCCTGCCGCTGGACGGACGCCGAGGCGTTCCGGCCAACCTTCCAGGGCCGCAGCACGCCGAACATGGGCCAGCTGATCGGCGCCCGCGAGTGGGAGACCCTCTACCACGGCTGGAACTGGGCCGACGTGGTGACGGACATGGGCTACGTGCGTGACGACGGCAAGACGCTCGTCGCGCAGCCGCACCTCAACCTCGACGACCCCAAGAAGTTGTGGACGCTCGACCACCTCCGCCGCGCCCCGGTGCTGCAGAGCCCGAACGTCCTGTTGAACCAGATGTCCGACGCCGAGCGCGCCGCGTTCGTCGACGACTACAACCGTCAGGGTCCGGCCGGCCGTCCGGCCAACGCGACCTCCTGACCGCCCGCCTGGGGGGCGCCAGGGAGGACCCCGCCCGCCATTACCGGGGTCCTCCCCAAGGCGTCCCCTGCCCGGCAATTGACGACCACCGACGGATGAGGAAGCCATGGGAGACAAGCACCTGGTGCGCTTCGAGCCGGTGGGCATCGAGATCGAGGTGTCCGAGGACCAGACGATCCTGCGCGGCGCGGCGGAGCAGGGAATCATGCTGATGCACGGCTGCAAGGAAGGACAGTGCGCCGCCTGCAAGTCGTTCATCCTCGACGGCGACGACGTCGAGCTGGACCGCTACTCCACCTTCGCGCTGCCCGAGTTCGAGAAGGACGAGGGCTACACGCTGCTGTGCCGTGCGCACGCGTACGAGGACCTGACCATCGAGCTGCTCAACTACGACGAGGAGATGATCCGTTCCGGGCTGCCGATCCAGCAGGCCACGGTCGAGGTCGAGTCCAACGAGAACGTCACGCACGACATCCGCCACCTGGTGGTGCGGCTGATCGAGCCGACCGATCTGAAGTTCTTCCCGGGCCAGTACGTGGATTTCACGATCCCCGGCACGGAGGAGAGCCGGTCGTTCTCGATGGCCAACACCTCCAGCAAGGACGGCGGCCGGCTGGAGTTCGTCATCAAGATCTATCCGGACGGAGTGTTCTCGCACTTCCTCGACACCGAGGTGAAGGCGGGAGACCGGCTGGAGATCAACGGCCCGTTCGGCATGTTCACGTTGCGGGACGCGCCGGACAAGCCGCTGGTGTTCCTCGGCGGTGGCGCGGGGATGGCACCCATCCTGTGCCTGCTGCGGACCATGGCCGAGCGGGGTATCGACCGCCCGGCGACCTACTACTACGGCGCACGCCGCAAGCGCGACCTGTGTTTCGAGAAGGAGCTCACCGCGCTGGCCGACACGATGCCGAACTTCCGGTTCGTGCCGGCGCTGTCCGAGCCCGCGGACGACGAGGACTGGGACGGCGAGGTCGGCCTGATCACCGATGTCGTGCGCAGGCTGGAAACCAACATCGGGGCCGCCGACGCATACGTGTGCGGTCCACCGCCGATGGTCGAGGCGGCTCTCGAACTGCTGCCCGAGCTCGGCGTGGCGGACAAGCGGATCTTCTACGACAAGTTCACGACGACCGGCGACCCCGCCGATCAATAGCTCGACCGCCCGGCAGCGATGGGAACGGCCCGAGAGAAGGAAGTGCCGATGACAACCACGACAGAACGCAGCGTGCCGAAGCCGGTCTTCACCGACGCCGAGGCGGGCGCCAAGGTGTTCCCGGACTCGAACTCGCGCACGTTCAACTACTTCACCCCGCAGAAGCGCAAGCAGAGCCACTACGAGGACGTCACCGTCGAGGTGCAGCCGGACCCGCGGCACTACCTGAGCCAGGGCTGGTTGTACGGCTTCGCCGACGGCAAGGGCGGCTACCCGCTCGAGTGGACGGCGCTGAAGGCGTGGGGCAGCGACCGGCCGGTGCCGGAGCGCGGTCCCGGTTCGGGCGGCAAGGGCTACGACTGGCCGGCGCACGGCTGGCACGAGTTCCGCGACCCGAACGAGGAGTGGGAGCTCACCCTCTACCGCTACAACGCCAACGTGGTTCGCCAGCTCAACCAGAACGTCGAGGCCGCACGGCAGGCCAAGGCGTTCGACCAGTGGAACCCCAACTGGGTCGAGTTCGTGGCCCGGCACGTGGGCGCGTGGATGCACGTCGACCACGGCCTGGGCCTGTATCTGTTCGCCAACGCCAACCGGCGCGCGCCGACGAACATGCACAACAACGCGATCTCCGTGAACAGCATGCACCGCATCCGGTCCGCGCAGGACCTGGCGCTGTACAACCTGACGCTCACCGAGGAGATCGAGGGCTTCGACGGCAGCGCCCACCTGCCCACCTGGGACTCCGACCCGGCGTGGCAGGGCGTGCGCGAGACCGCCGAGCAGCTCACCGGGATCTGGGACTGGTGCGAGGCGATCTTCGCCGCGAACGTCGTGTTCGAGCCGCTGGTGGGCGAGATGTTCCGCAGCAACCTCGTGCAGCAGGCCGCGCCGGCCAACGGCGACTTCGTCACCCCGACGCTCGTGGGCGCCGAGGAGTACGACTTCGCGGAGCGCGACCTGCGCTACACCCGGCCGATGTTCCGGCTGCTCGTCGAGGACAAGGAGTTCGCCGAGCACAACAAGAAGCTGCTGCAGCAGTGGCTGTCCGACTGGGTGCCGAGGTGCATCTCGGCCGTCCGCACGCTGCAGCCGTTGTGGTCGCAGCCCGACGCGAAGCCGCCGCGCTTCGAGGACGGCCTCGACCGGGCGAAGAGCCGTTTCGCCGGGATTCTGTCGGATATCGGTCTGCAAGCACCGAAGGAGCTGAGCCAGTGACCTCCGTCAAGTCGTCCTTCAAGATCACCGAAAGCCCGTTCAAGGCGGACAACTCGGCCTCGAACATGTGTGGTTTCACCCTGATGAACAACCAGGTCGGCTCGATCATCGCGCAGGTCATGGGGCGCCAGGACAACGTGCGGATCACCCCCCTGCCCTCGATGATCCGCGTCGACGCGGTCGGCCGCATGGACCTCGACTACGCCGAGGTCGACGAGGCGGCCGGCGAGGAAGAGGGCTGGTTCAACGCCGCGGAGTTCGAGGAGAGCATGTCCACCCACTACGGGCGGATGGTGCACCTCGACGACCGCACGATCATGTTCGCCAACCCCGAGGATGCCGCTGAATACCTCGACTTCGACCTCAAGCCGCTCAACAGGTAGATCCCGACAACTGCCGTGTGATGGGCCCCGGTTCGCCACCCGCGTACCACCGCGAGTGGCGCCGGGCCGTCACCCGCGACGCACGCAGTGGAGTTGCATATGTACACCAAGGATGGCGAGAGCTACTTCGTCGTCGACGGACACACCCACTTCTGGGACGCGAGCCCCGCGAACTGGGTACCCGGCCAGGAGCAGTACGCCAAGGGCTGGATCGAGTGCTTCCACGCCTACCAGGGTCTCGGTCCGGCGGAGACCCACTGGCCGATCGAGAAGTTCCAGAAGTACTCCGAAGAGACGATGATGCGCGACCTGTTCGACGACGGGCACGTGGACATCGCGATCTTCCAGCCGACCAGCCTGAAGCAGTGGTACACCGAGGGTTTCAACACGACCGAGACCAACGCCGCGATGGCCGACCGGCACCCCGGCAAGTTCATCGTGAACACGAACTGGGACCCCCGCGACGGTGACGACGGGCTCAAGGCGCTCGAGGAGCGGGTGAAGCGCTACGGCTGCATCGGCGCGAAGCTGTACACCGCCGAGTGGCGCGGTGACTCGCGTGGCTGGAGCCTGAAGTCGCCGGAGGCCGCGCGCTACCTGGAGAAGTGCCAGGAGCTCGGTGTGCGGAACATCCACGTCCACAAGGGACCGACGATCTGGCCGCTGGACAAGGACGCCTTCGACGTGTCCGACGTGGACCACGCCGCGACGAACTTCCCCGAGCTGAACTTCATCGTCGAGCACGTGGGCCTGCCCCGCATCGAGGACTTCTGCTTCATGGCCACCCAGGAGCCGAACGTCTACGCCGGGCTCGCCGTCGTGATCGGCGGCCTCATGCACGCCCGCCCGCGGTTCTTCGCGAAGGTCATGGGCGAGCTGATGTTCTGGCTCGGCGAGGACAAGCTGATCTTCGGCGCGGACTACGCCATCTGGGAGCCCAGGTGGCAGGTCGAGGGCTTCGTCGACTGGCAGATGCCCGTGGACGAGGAGATGGCCGACTACGCCCAGGTCACCGTGGCGCAGAAGAAGAAGATCCTCGGCCTCAACGCCGCGCGCCTGTACGACATCAAGGTGCCGGGCGAGCTGGAGGCGGAGAAGGAGCAGAGCACCGAGGCCGTGGGGGTGCCATCGCCGTGAGCGAGAGCGCCGGAGCGTCCGCCGTCTGGACGGAGGAGAAGCGCAGGCGCCCCGGCGCCGAGCATCGGACGGAGGAAGACGGCGGTCAAGCGCAGGAGCGAAGCGAACCATTCAACACAGTGTGGTCGGCACTCGGCACGGTGCTCGACCCGGAGCTGGACGAGCCGCTCACCGACCTGGGCTTCGTGTCCGGGTGCGAGGTGACGCCCGCGGGCGAGGCGCTCGTCCGGCTCCGGCTGCCGACCTACTTCTGCGCGCCCAACTTCGCGTTCCTCATGGTGGCCGACGCCTACGACGCGGTGTCCGCGGTGCCCGGAGTGCACCGCACGGTCGTGGAGCTGGACGACCACTTCGCCGCGGACGCCATCAACCGCGGCGTCGCCGCCCGGGCCGGCTTCGTGGGCACGTTCGCCGACGAGGCCGCCGACGAGCTCGACTCGCTGCGCGCGGACTTCCTGCGCAAGGCGGTGCTCGCCGGCACCGACCGGGTGTGCCGCCTCGTGATCTCCGCCGGGGCCGACCCGGCGGACCTCGCCGGGCTCACCCTCGGCGACGCGCCGGACGGACCGGACCGCGAGCGGCTGCGCAGCCGCCGCCACGAGCTCGGCCTGCCGCACGACGACGACGACCCGCTCGTCCTCGACCCGGCCACCGGTGCCGGCATCGAGGAGGGCGGGCTGAAGCGTCACCTCGGGATCGCCCGCCTGACGCGGGTGAGCCAGGAGGCCAACTCGGGCGTGTGCCGGGGAATGCTGCACGCCCGCTATCCCGACTCGAAACAGCAGTCCGACCAGTCCCCAACAAACCGCGACTAAGGGACAGGAGCACCATTCATGAAGGCCGTTCGGTTGCACTCGTACCACAACAAGCCAGTCGTCGAGGAGGTGCCGGAACCGAAGGTGAACGGGCCGTTCGACGTGGTGGTGAAGATCGGCGGCGCCGGGGTGTGCCGTACGGACCTGCACATCATCGAGGAGCAGTGGGCGGAGAAGTCCGAAGTCGAGCTGCCGTACACGATCGGCCACGAGAACGCCGGCTGGGTCCACGAGGTCGGGTCCGCGGTGTCCAATGTGGAGGTCGGGGACACGGTCATCCTGCATCCGACGCCGACCTGCGGGCTGTGCCACGCCTGCCGCGCCGGCAACGACATGCACTGCGAGAGCTCGTCGTTCCCCGGCATCAACACCGACGGCGGCATGGCCGAGTACCTGCTCACCTCCGCACGCGCCTGCATCAAGCTCGACCCGAAGACGCAGCCCGAGGACGTGGCCGCGCTCGCCGACGCCGGCATCACCGCCTACCACGCGGTGCGCAAGTCTGTGCCGCAGCTGTACCCGGGCACGGTGTGCGTGGTGAACGGCGCCGGCGGGCTGGGCCACATCGGCATCCAGTCGCTGCGCGCGCTCACCGCGACCACCGTCGTCGTGGTCGACCGCAACGCCGCCGCGCTGGAGCTGGCGAAGGAGCTGGGCGCACACGAGACCGTGCTGGCCGACGGCAAGCACGTGGACGCGGTGCTGGACATGACGAACGGCAACGGCGCGGAGGTGGTGCTGGACTTCGTGGCCGAGCAGGGCGCGCAGCAGGACGCGTTCGCGATGACCCGCCAGAACGGCTCGCACTACGTCATCGGCTACGGCAGCAACATCGACATCCCGACGATCGACATCATCTCCACCGAGCGCAACGTGATCGGCAACCTGGTCGGCACCTACAACGACCTCGTCGAGCTGATGGTGCTCGCCCAACGGGGTCTGGTGACCCTGCACACCAAGAAGTACCCGCTGGACGCCGCACTGGACGCGCTCGCCGACCTGGACGCGGGCCAGGTCCGCGGCCGCGCGATCCTCACCCCCTGACGAGACAGGAGCACACGATGGCCAAGGAACTGCGTTTCGGTCCGGAAGCCCGCGACCTGCTGCTGTCCGGAGTGGACCAGCTGGCGGAAGCGGTGAAGTCCACGCTGGGGCCCAAGGGCCGCAACGTGATCATCGAGAAGATCACCGGCTCGCCGGTGGTCACCAACGACGGCGTGACGATCGCGCGCGAGATCCACCTCAAGAACCAGTTCGAGAACATGGGTGCCCAGCTGGTGAAGGAGGCGGCGATCAAGACCAACGACGTGGTGGGCGACGGCACCACCACGGCGACGGTCATCGCCCAGGCGATCATCCGCGAGGGCATGAAGGCCATCGCGGGCGGCGGCAACCCGGTGCTGATCAAGCGCGGCATCGACAAGGCCGTCGGCCTGCTGGTCGACCACCTGGAGAAGGTCGCGCACCCGGTCGAGTCCGAACAGGACTACTCGCGGGTGGCCGCGATCTCCGCCAACGACGACGACACCGTCGGCGCCGTGATCGGCAGGGCACTGCACACCGTCGGCGACAGCGGCGTGGTCACCATCGAGGAGACCGCGGCGATCGGGATGTCGGTCGACTTCGTCGAGGGCTTCGAGTTCGACAACGGCTACGTCACGCCGTACCTGGTGACCAACCCCGGCCGGCTCGAGGCCGTGCTCGACGACCCGTACATCCTGATGTGCAGCGAGAAGATCACGAAGGTCCAGGACCTCATGCCGATCCTGGACAAGGTCATGCGGGACCCGCGGCCGCTCGTGCTGATCGCGGAGTCCATCGAGGGCACGGCGCTGAGCATGCTGGTGCACAACCACGTCAACGGCACGTTCCAGGCCTGTGCCGTGCGCGCGCCCGGCTTCGGCGACCGGCGGCTGCACAAGCTCGAGGACCTCGCCGCGGTCGTCGGCGGCGCGGTGCTGAGCAAGACGTCCTCGTTCTCGCTGGACTCCATGACGGTCCAGCACCTCGGCCGGGCCAAGCAGGTGCGGGTCACGGAGAACACCACGACGATCGTCGGCGGCGCGGGGTCCGCGACGAACATCGACTTCCGGGTCGGCCAGCTGCGGGCGGAACGGGAGCGCGCGCAGTTCGGCGTCGACGAGGACGTGCTGAACGAGCGGATCGGCGCGCTGACCGGAAAGGTCGCGGTGATCCGGGTCGGCGCGGCCACCCCGTCCGAGCTGAAGGAGCTGCAGCACCGGGTGGAGGACGCCCTGTCGGCCACCCGCGCCGCGATCGCGGAGGGGATCGTGGCGGGCGGCGGTGCCGCGCTGCTGCACTCGGAGCCCGTGCTGTCCGGGCTGCAGCTGGAGGGTGACGACGAGATCGGCGCGGCCATCGTGCGCGCCGCGCTCTCCGAGCCTGCGTGGCTGATCGCCAGCAACGCCGGGTACCCGGCGGCCGAGGTGCTCGCGAAGACCCGGGACCTCGGTCCCGACGAGGGCTTCGACGCGCTGCGCGGCCGCTTCGGCGACCTGGTCGAGGCCGGCATCATCGACCCGCTGCGGGTGTGCCGCTCCGCGCTGCAGAACGGTGCCTCGGTCGCGGGGCTGCTGCTGACCACGAACTCGCTGATCGCCGAGGAGCAGACCCCATGGGGTGGCAGCGCGGCGCTGATGACAGAGTTCGGCCCGCTCGACGAGGGCCTGCACCAGCCGTCGCCGGACTCCAGCACGCCGCAGTCGCTGGGCCTCGGCCCGTCAGTCGGCTAAGGGTCCTGTTCCACAACCCACACGACGAACCACGGTCCGGACGCGGGAGGTCGCGGCGTGCTCGAACGCAACCCGGTCGACGACGTCACCTTCCTGCGTCCGACCACCCGGAAACGGCGCCGGACGGGGATCGGCGTGTACGGGCCGGCCGTCGTGGCGAGCGTCGCGTACATCGACCCGGGCAACTTCGCCACGAACATCACGGCGGGCGCCCAGTTCGGCTACACGCTCGTGTGGGTCATCGTGCTCGCCAACGCGATGGCCATCCTCGTCCAGTACCTGTCGGCGAAGCTCGGCATCGCGACCGGCCGGGACCTGCCGGAACTGTGCCGCGAGCACATGTCCCGGCCGGTCGCGGTCGGCCTGTGGATCCAGGCCGAGCTGGTCGCGATGGCCACCGACCTCGCCGAGTTCGTGGGCGCCGCGATCGGGCTGAACCTGCTGTTCGGGGTGCCGATGGCGGCAGCCGGGGTGATCACCGGCGTGGTCGCGTTCGGCCTGCTCGCCCTGGAGCAGCGCGGCTACCGGCGCTTCGAGCTCGCGATCGCCGGGCTGTTCGGCATCGTGTTCCTCGGCTTCGCCTACAACGTCATGTGGGTCGGCGCGGACAGCGCGGCGATCGCGCACGGCCTCGTGCCGAGCTTCGCCGGCCAGGGCAGCGTCATGCTGTCGGTCGGCATCATCGGCGCGACCGTGATGCCGCACGTGATCTACCTGCACTCCGCGCTGACGAAGAACCGGGCGCGCTGGCACGACGAGACGTCGCGGCGCAAGCTGCTGCGCTCGCAGCGAATCGACGTGGCGATCGCGCTCGGCGCGGCGGGCGTGACCAACCTGCTGATCCTGGTGCTGGCCGCGTCCCTGCTGCACGGCGGGACCGGCCTCGGCGACCACGACCCGATCGAGTTCACCCACACCGAGCTGGGCCGGGTGGTTGGCGGCGGCGCCGCCCTCGCGTTCGCCGCCGCGCTGCTCGCGTCCGGCCTGTCGTCGTCCAGCGTCGGCACCTATGCCGGGCAGGTCGTCATGCAGGGCTTCATCAAGCGGCGGGTGCCGCTGCTGGTGCGGCGCGGCGTCACGATGCTGCCGGCGCTCGTCGTGCTCACGCTGGGCCTGCCGGCGACCGAGGTCCTGGTCATCTCGCAGGTGACGCTGTCGTTCGGCATCCCGTTCGCACTGGTTCCGCTGCTGCTGCTGACCCGCCGCAAGGACCTCATGGGCGTGTTCGTGAACCGCAGGCGGACCACCGCCGCCGCGGCGTGCTGTGCGGCACTGATCATCGGGCTCAACACGTTCCTCATCGTGGGGACGATCGGCTCATGACCGGCTGCCGCACCAACCCTCGACCTGCGCCGGCACGGAGCCGGCAACGGTTGGTCCGGTCGCGGGCGGGGCGAGTCGCGGCGCCGCGCCCGCGGTCGGGCGTACAGTTCTCGCGGAGGCTGCGATGGACGTGACAACCGTCCGGGAGATCGCTGCCGCGCTCGTGGTGTTCGGGGCGACCGGCGCGGCGTCGATGGCGCTTTACCAGCTGGCCCTCAAGTCCTTCGACGTCGACCTGCTGCCCGACACGCTCACCACGCGGGTGCGCTGGTGGCGCGGCCACCTCGCGACCGCGCTCGGCCTCAGCGCGACGCTGCTCGTCGTCGGCCTGGCCGGCCTCCTGCTGCTCTGAGCCTCACGCCACCGGCGACTCGCGCACGAAGCCGGCGATCAGCTCCGCGAGGCGGGCGGGCTGGTCCTCCATCGAGAACGTGTACGCGTCGTCGATCCACTCCAGCCGCGCGCCCGGGATGTCCGCCGCCAGCCGCTTCGCTTGTGCGGGCGGGAAGAACCGGTCGTCGCGGGACCAGGCGAGCAGGGTGGGCCGGTCCTGGGTCCGCAGCGCCGCGATCGCCTCGAACGTGTACCGGGTGTCCGGCGTGAAGCGGGCGAAGTCCGCGCCGACGGCCGGCTCGGTGAGGATCGGCAGCACGTAGGAGTCCCCCGCCCGCTCGTCGAGCCGCGAGCGCATCAGCAGGCCGAACCCGAGCGGCGAGGACCGGACGAACCGCAGGCGCAGTGGGGCGAACAGCACGCGGGCCAGCGCCGGGATCCGGGTCGGCGCCAGGAGGATCCGGAACAGCCGGGGCGGGAAGTTCTCGTACGCGTCGCACGAGGTCAGCACGAGCCGGGCGGCGAGCTTCGGGTGCCGCGCGAGCGCTACCTGGGTGAGCGCGCCGCCGGTGTCGTTGGCCACCAGCGTCGGCGCTGGCAGGTCGAGCGCGGTGACCGCCTCGGCGATCAGGTCCGCGAGCCCGGGTGTGGACAGGTCCGCGTCCGGCACCGGCAGCTCGTGCGAGCCGAGCGGCAGGTCCAGCGTCACGCAGCGGAAGTCGCGCGCCAGGAGCGGCACGACCTTGCGCCACAGGTTGGCGTTCACGAGTGCGCCGTGCACGAACACCAGCGGCTCGCCCGCGCCCGCCTCGAACACGCGCAGCCGCCCGCCGCGCAGCGCCAGCTCGCGGGGTGTGCCGAGGGCCTCGTCGCGCCAGTACCGACGGTCCATCACCTGCTCCTTTCGAAGAACTCGGCGAGCAGCGTGCCGACCTGCCCGGGGTCGTCCAGTGTGAGGAAGTGCCCGCAGTGTGGCAGCGCGGTGACCGTCGCCGCCGGCACGTCCTTCGCCAGCCGGTCGAACGTGTCCGTCACGTCCGGCAGCAGACGGTCCCGCTCGCCGTACACCACCCGCACCGGAACGTCCAGTGTGGATAGACCGGCGGCGATCTCCGTGAAGCCGCGCGGCGCCAGGCCGATGCCGGCCCTGGCGAGCGCGAGCCGGTCGTCCGGGGTGGCGAACGGCGCGAGCACGTCGGCCAGCACGTCGTCCGTCAGGTGCGCGGGGTCGGCCAGGCCCAACCGCATGAGCTCGGCGAGCCCCTCGGGGCTGGTGGCCGCCTCGCGCGGGCCGGCCGTACTGAGCGTGGTCACGAACTCCAGGATCTCCGGCGCGAACTCCGGGTACAGCAAGGTGTTCAGCAGTGCGAGTGCGGTGACCCGACCAGGCCGGGCGAGCGCCCAATGGACGGCGACCGGGCCGCCGAGGTCGTGCCCGGCGAGCGCGACGCGCTCGATGCCCAGGTGGTCGAGCAGTCCGTCGATCGCCGCCTCGAAGTCCGGGAAGTCGTAGCGGCCGTCCGGCGGCTTGTCCGACGCGCCGAAGCCGGGCAGGTCGATCGCGACCACCCGGTTCGTCCGGGCGAGGGCCGGCAGGACGCCCTGCCACAGCAGCGACGAGGTCGGCCAGCCGTGCACCAGCAGCACCGCGGGACCGGTACCCAGCTCGCGGTAGCCGACCGTGTGGCCACCGACTGTGTGGCCACCGGCCTCGATCGTCGCGTTCATGGTCTCCCCTTCCCACAAACAAACCGACTGTCGGTCTGCAATCTAGCAGACCGACAGTCGGTTTCACAGCACCATAGACTGACGCGCGATGGACAACAGGGTCGAGAAGGGCCGGGCGACCCGGGACGCGCTGGTCGGCGTGGCCCGGGAGCTGTTCGGCGAGCGCGGGTACGACGGCACGTCGATCGGCGCCGTGCTCGAGGCGGCGGGCGTGGCCCGCGGCGCGCTGTACCACCACTTCGCCAACAAGGAGGAGCTGTTCGACGCCGTGCTGGACCGCGAGGTCGAGCGAGTGTCCGAGGTGGCGGCCGGGGCGGCCCTCGCGGCCGCCGATCCCCTGGACAGCCTGCGCGCGGCGTGCGCCACCTGGCTGCGGGTGGTCGTGCTCGACCCGGCGGTGCAGCGCATCGTGGTGCTCGACCCGCCGTCGGTGGTCGGCTGGAAGCGCTGGCGCGAGCTGGACGAGGCGCACACGCTCGGCTGGCTGCGCACGACCATCGGCATGCTGGCCGCGCGGGGCCGCATCGCCGAGGCGGAGGTGGAGACGTTCGCCCACATGCTGCTGGCCGCGGTGGCCGAGGCGGCGCTGCTGATCGCGCAGGCGGCCGACCCCGAGGCGGCGCTCGCTAGCGGTCAGGCGGCCGTCGACACGCTGCTCACCCGCGTGCTCGGCGAGCCGTCACGCTGACAGGGCCCGCACCAGCGCGGCCGAGCTGATGTTGCGGCCGCAGGAGATCACGCCCACCCGGCCGCCGGCGAACCGCGGCGCGCACGCCCGGGCCGCGGCGAACGCGACCGCGGCCGAGCCCTCCACCAGCTCGTGCTCGGTGTCGACGACCGCGCGCAGCGCCGCGCCGATGTCCGGTTCGGGCACCAGCACCCATTCGTCCACAAGGGAGCGGCACAGGTCGAGGGTGATGCTGCCCGGCTCGACGTTGCCCGCCGTGCCGTCGGACAGCGTCGGCCGCCCCTCGACGGACACGATCCGTCCTTTTTCGACACTGACGGCCATGGCGGGGTCGTTCTCCGGTGACGCGCCGATGATCCGCACGCCGGGCAGTTCCTCCTTGAGCACGGCGGCGATCCCGGACACCAGCCCGCCCCCGCCGACCGCGACGACGAGCGCGTCGAGCCCCGTCCCGGCCTGCTCGAGCAGCTCCACGCCGATCGTGCCCTGGCCGGCGATCACGTCCGCGTCGTTGTACGGCGAGACGTAGGCCAGCCCCCGCTCGTCCGCGTACTCGCGGGCCATCAGCTCGACCGCACCCGCCTCGGCGGCCCGGGGGTGCACGCGCACGCCGAACCGCTCGAGCGCGGCGACCTTGGTCGGCTCGGCGGTGTCCGGCACGAACACGTGGCCGCTCCCGCCCAGCGCCGCCAGCGCGTTGGCCACCCCGAGCCCGTGGTTGCCGGTCGACGCGGTGACCACGCCGCGCTCCCGCTCGCCGGCGGTCAGCGTCAGCAGCTTCGCGAGCGCCCCGCGCGGCTTGAACGAGCCGGTGCGCTGCAGGTGCTCGCACTTGACCAGCAGGTCCGCGCCGAGCTCGTCGCTCAGCGCGGCGAACCGGCGCAGCGGCGTCACCGTGAGGTGCTCGGCCACTGCGGGCGCGACGGCCCGCGAGCGCCGGGCGAGCTCCGCCGCGGACACCGAGTCGAACGTGGTCTTGGACATGAGCCGGACGGTATCCGTTACGCCGTGCGCTCCGCGACCGCGTAGGCGGCGTCCGGCACGTCGGTGACGAACATGTGGCCGGGCGCGTGGGTGATCGCGAACGGCGGCCGCGAGGCGGCGAGCGCGGCCTGCGGCGTCACCCCGCACGCCCAGAACACCGGCACGTCACCGGGTTCGGCGTCCACCGGGTCGCCGAAGTCCGGCCGGCCGAGGTCGGCGATGCCCAGCGCCACCGGGTCGCCCGCGTGCACCGGCGCGCCGTGCACGGCCGGCATCAGCGCGCTGACCCGCGTCGCGGTGTCCACCAGCGCGGCCGGGATCATCCGCATCGACACCACGAGCGGGCCGCGCAGCCGCCCGGCGGGCCGGCACTCGCGGTCGGTCACGAACATGGCGACGTTGCGGCCCTGCTCGACGTGCCGCAGCGGCACGCCCGCGCGGGCGAGCGCACCCTCGAAGGTGAAGCTGCAGCCGATGAGGAAGGTGACGAGGTCGTCGCGCCAGTACGGGGTGGCGTCCGCGGGCTCGGCGGCGAGCTCGCCGTCGCGCCAGATCCGGTAGCGCGGGACGTCCGTGCGCAGGTCCGCCCGGGGCGCGAGCTCCGTGCGCGGGCTGCCGGCGTCCGTGACGTCCAGGATCGGGCACGGCTTGGGATTGCGCTGTGCGAACAGCAACACGTCGTATGCCCAGTCCGTGGGCACCGCGATCAGGTTCGCCTGCGCGTACCCGGCGGCGAGTCCCGCGGTGGGCCCGGTCGCGCGGCGCCGAACGTCCTCGGGGGTCACGTCCGGCATTGTCGGCCGGGCCGGCCGGGTGGCGCACGCACCGTTCCACGGGTGGACCGCTACCGGCGTCGCTCGCGCAGCCGCGCCGCTGGTGCGCGCGGCTCGACGCCGCGCACGCGCACCGTCGCGCCCGTCCACTTGGAAGTCATGGGGCAATCGAACCAGTGTCCGAGCGGCCGAACGCGCGTGCCCACGACGGGGGAAACTCACCGTCATCGGCGCAATTTCGGTATTACTGCACGTCGCGCATACACACGATAGAGCGCCCGTTTGGGGGAACGTGCTTGCGGTAACATCGCCCAGCCACTCGCCTCGTCCCCCGGGGGAAGTTGACGACGCTGGACGGCTCGACTTGCGTCATCTCTCCGCTCCTACAGGAAGGAACTGATGTCCGACTTGCCCCGCTCCGAGCCCTCGACCGAGCCGCGTGGACTGCGGCTGCCCTACGGCCCGCCCGGGTCGGGGCACGGCATCACCGACGAGTTCGGTCGGCTCCGAGGCCAGCTCGTCACCACCGCGGTCATCGCCGGTTGCCTGATCGTCCTCGTGGCCGCCGCCGGGTTCGGGTCGATCGCCGCGGGCTGGTTGCCGACGACGAACGCGGCCTTCGGCACCGCGGCCGGCACGGTGATCATCGGTGCGGCCGCCGCGCTGCGCGTGTACTTCCTGTTCCGCGCGCTCGAGCAGGTTCCCGTCCCGATGCCGATGCCGATGCCACTGCCCGCGCCGCTCGAGCCGGAGCCGTGGGCACACCAGCCGCAACCCCAGCCACAGCCGCAATCCCAGCTACCGCCCCCACTCCCGCCCCAGCTGCCGGCGCCACCACTGCCGGTCGAGGCGCGCCTGCAGCCCGCCCTCCCGGCCATGGTCGCCGCGCCCGCGTTCACCGAGGGCATCCAGCAGTGGGGCGACGTCTTCGGCAAGCTGTCCCGCCGCCTGCAGTCGCTGGTCAACCGGCTCATCCGCAGCATCGACCGGATGGAGCACGAGCTCGAGGACCCCGACCTGCTCGACATGCTGTGGGGCATCGACCACCTCGCCACGCTGGTGCGCCGCCAGGCGGAGAACATCGCCGTCCTCGGTGGCGAGACGCTGGAACGCCGCTCGGACAACCCGGTCGACGTCAACGCCGTGCTGCGCTCGTCGGTCGCGGAGATCCAGCGCTACCGCCAGGTCGTGACGATCCCGATCCGCGACGCCCGCGTCCACGGCCACGTGGTCGCCGAGATCATCCACCTGCTCTCCGAGCTGCTGGACAACGCGACCTCGTTCAGCTCCGACGACGCGCCGAAGGTCGCCTTCCGCGCGCAGTACGTCACCGCGGGCCTCGCGATCCAGGTCCAGGACCGCGGCATCGGCATGGACGCCGAGGACCTGCGGCGCATCAACCGCCTCCTCGACCGCGACACGCACATCGACGTCGGCGAGCTGTTCAAGGACGGCCGCATCGGGCTCGCCGTGGTCAAGGAGCTGGCGCGGCGCCACCACATCGGCGTCGAGCTGCAGCCGAACATCTACGGCGGCATCGACGCGTCGATCGTCGTGCCGCACACGCTGATCGACCGCACCAGCGACATCTCCCCCGCCCGGCGCGCCACCCCCGCCGTGCGGGAGGCGACGCCGAGCCAGCCCGTGCGCCCGGCCCCGCCGAAGCCGGCCCAGCAGGCCGCCGCGGTGCAGTCACCGCCGTCGCTGCCCTCATTACCCCCGGCCCGGCCGCCCGCGCCACCACAGCCACCACCGCAACCGGCCCAGCAACCCGCCCAACAACTGGCCGCCGCGCGGCCGCAACCCGTTGCACAGCAACAGGTCGCGCCGCCCGCGACGCCGGTTGCGCCCGCCGCCGCGCAGCGCCAGACGACGCCCGCCGACGGCCAGACCGACGCCGGGCCGGACGAGCCGCTGCCGACCCGGGAGCGCGGCACCGCGTTCGCGGCCATGCGGTCGGGTCAGGCGGTGGGTGCCGAACCTGCGAGCCGGCCGCCCGGCACGCAGCCCCCGGCCAAGAAGCCGCCGATCCAGGAGCCGGCGGGCGACGAGCGCCCGGCACTCCCGCAGCGCCGCGAGCAGACCACCCACCTGCGCCCGGAGCTGCGCGGCGCCCCGGTGCTGACCCGGCCGATCCCGGGTCACAGCCCGAACCTGCTGGCCGACCTGCAGCTCGGCCGGATCGCCGGCCAGCAGGAGATCGCGCAGGACGCCAGGTCCGCGCCGGCGGACGGCGACAGCGAGCAGCCACAACGAGCTAACGAGCGCAACACTGAAGGAGAAAAGGGCTCATGGCCGACGATCTGACCTGGCTACTTCGCCGCCTCATCGAGGCGGTGCCCGGTGCGCAGAGCGCCGTGCTGTTGTCGGTCGACGGGATCGCCAAGTACTCGCACGGGCTCAGCCAGGAAGGCGCGGACACGCTCTCCGCCCTGTCCTGCGGGATGCTGTCGCTCGCGCAGCAGGTGGGCAAGAACTTCGGGAAGGGCGACACCGACGGGGTCCGTCAGGTCGCCACGGAGCTCGACCACACGATCCTGTTCGTCACCTCCGCGAGCCTCGGCAGCCTGCTGGCCGTGGTCGCCTCGCGCGAGGTCGACGCCCGCGTGCTCAGCTTCGAGATGACCAAGCTGTGCCACCAGGTTCCCGCCTTCCTCGCCACGCCGAGCCGCCAGCACAGCTCGACGGTCGGCAACGGATCGCACTGAACATGGGCGGGAAAGACGCCGCTCCGCCCGGCAGTGACGACCAGAGTGACGACCGGAGTGACGACCGGAGTGACGACAAGAACGACACGAGGCACGACACGAGTAACGACACAGCGGCCCACGACATGTGGGTCCGGCCCTACACGGCGACCTACGGCCGCACCCAGCCGAGCACCGTCCTCGACCTCATGTCGCTGGTGAAGGCGACCGGCGCCGGGCGGGTCTCGCTCGACCGGCTCGGCTATGAGCACGCGCAGGCGCTGCGCCTGTGCCGCGTGCCGATCGCCGTGGCCGAGGTCGCCGCGCACCTGCACACACCGGCGAACGTCGCGAAGGTCCTCCTGTCGGACCTGATCGACGCGGGCGCCGTGATCACCCGCCCGCCCGCCGCCGACGCCTATACCGACAACCCGGAAATACTGGAGGCATTGCTTGCTGGTCTCCGAAACCTCTGACGCCGAGTTCCCGCGGCAGATCAAGATTCTGATCGCGGGCGGCTTCGGCGTGGGGAAGACGACGTTCGTGGGCGCGGTGAGCGAGATCGAACCGCTCACCACGGAGGCGACGCTCACGACCGCGAGCCTCGACTCCGACAGCCTGGCCGGCATCGAGACCAAGACGACGACCACGGTCGCGCTGGACTTCGGCCGGATCACCTTTCCCGGCCCCAACCTGATGCTCTACCTGTTCGGCACCCCGGGCCAGGACCGGTTCTGGTTCATGTGGGACGAGCTGTCCCGGGGCGCGCTGGGGGCCGTCGTGCTGGCCGACACCCGCCGGCTCGCGGAGTGCTTCCCCGCCGTCGAGTTCTTTGAGCGGCGCAACATCCGCTTCCTGGTGGCGCTCAACGAGTTCGACGGCGCCATCCGGTACGACACGGCGGAGGTGCGGACCGCGCTCGACCTCAAGCCCGAGATACCGCTGGTGCGATGCGACGCCCGGGAGAAGGAGTCCTCCGGCGCGGCGCTGGTCACACTCGTCGAACACGTCCTCGCGGCGTCCCAGGCCCGCAAGGGCCAGAACAACGCCGCCCGTGCCCAACCGATGCGGAGCAACCGATGAACGACGACAACAACGACCGCCGGCTGCTGACCGCGCCGCTGGACCCCGATGTGCACCGGCGGATCGCCCGCCTGCGCCAGCTCGGGCTGGGCAACCGCCCGGTGCGCGAGTTCGACGAGTTCGCCTCCCGGCTGGCGAACTGGGCCCGCACGCCGCTCGCGATGGTCAACTTCATCGGCGAGGACGAGCAGTACTTCGCCGGCCTGTACGCGGGGAACAGCGCCAACGCGGGCGTGCTCGAGGCCGCGCAGTCGTCGGCCAACGCGTCGGTCAGCCGCGTCATGGCACGCGACCACGGGTACTGCCCGTACGTCGTGGTGCGGCGCAAGGCTCTGGTACTGGACGACGTGTGCGCCTACCCCCGTTTCAGCGGCAACCCCGTTGTCGACGAGATCGGGATCCGGTCGTACATCGGGGCGCCGCTGATCGACGACACCGGCGTCGCCCTCGGCACGATCTGCGCCGTGGCCGACCACACCAGTGACTGGGGCAGGCCCGGGCTCGAGGCCATCAAGTCGATGGCCGCCGAGCTCGTGAGCCTCATCCAGCGCCGCGCGTAGCCTCCCGCCTACGCGGTCCGCAACGCCGCGCTGCTGGACCGGAGCCGCTCGGAGAGCCGCTCCGACCACTGCCGCTTGGTGTCGCCCAGCGCGACCTCGGCCAGCCGCAGCCGCTGGATGTCGGACGTGCCGGCCGGTGCGTAGATGTGGTGCGCGTCGCGCAGCAGCCGCTCAAGCTTGCGGCCCGCGGACAGGCCGTGCGCGGCGTGCACCTCCATCGCGGTGCGCGCCGCGTCGAGCGACAGCTCCACGTTCACCAGCTTGGCGTTCATCAGCTCCGCGTCACACGGCAATCCTTCGTCGAGCATGTGGACCGCGTGGTACAGGCTGATGCGTGCCGTCATCAGGTCCGACTGCAGCTGGCCGAGCTTCTGCGCGACCGTCGGCATCTCGCTCAGCGGGCGGCCGTCACGCAGCCGCCGCTGGGCGAACTCCACGGTCTCGTCGACAATCGCCTGGTGAATGCCGAGTGATACCGCGGCCAGGTTCGGCCGGCCGTAGAGGACACTCGAGGAGTAGGCGACTTTCAGCCCGTCGCCCTCCTCGCCCAGAAGATTCTCCGCCGGCACGCGACAGTTCTCGAAAATAAGCTCGCCGAAGCTGAACCCGGCGAGTCCCATTGCCGGCTCGTGCTCGGCGAGCCTCAGCCCGGGGCTGTCCGATGCCACGAGAAATGCGGACAAACCGCCGGAACCGAGCGCGGTACGGACAACGGTTCCGTGCAGATCGCCGATATGGCTGTTCCCGACGAACACCTTTCTTCCGTTGAGCACGTAGAAATCGCCGTGACGTACCGCCGAGGCGGTCATGCCGAGCACGTGACCACCCGACTCACGCTCGGTCACGGCGATCGTGGGTAAGCAGCGGCCGTCGCTGACGGCCGGCAGCCAGCGGCATTTCTGCTGCTCACTGCCGAAGTGGAGGATCTTGGCGGTGCCGAGCTGGGACGCCTGGACCATGGCGCCCATGGCGCCGCTGACCCGGGAGATCTCCTCGATGACAATCGTCTTCGCGAGGTGACCCAGACCCATTCCGCCGTACTGCGGGTCGACGGTCACCCCGATCCAGCCCTTCGCGGCGATCGACCGGGCGAGGTCGACCTCCACTGCTCGGGATCTTTCCATTGGGACAACTCGCGGTTCGATCTCGGATTCGGCGAAGGTCCTTACCTCTTCGCGGAGTCGATGGTGTTGCCTGGTCATGAAATAGCCGTCTCTATGCGCTCCCGGATTCAATTCGACGCCCCTATTTCGTTACAGACCAACGCAATCTCCCCGACTTGTTGTGCGGCCTACCAACCTTGCCAGCGACACCCGTCCGGCGGTACCGCCTTCGCGGTGATCCATTCTCTTCGTGAAGTTGATCATCATCACAATGCGCAACTATGACCTGATCGGGTATACGGACGAACACACCGGGTCACGTCGGTGCGCACTCAGGTCGCGCGCAGAC
The DNA here is from genome assembly GCA_035995025.1 of Actinophytocola sp. Classification (GTDB taxonomy): domain Bacteria; phylum Actinomycetota; class Actinomycetes; order Mycobacteriales; family Pseudonocardiaceae; genus Actinophytocola. The sequence goes on along the minus strand of DASYKY010000120.1, from coordinate 50,588 downwards.
CGTCGATGATCAGCGTGAGGACGCGTTCGGCACGCGCCGGGCCGCCCGCCGGGTCGATCCGCCAGAGGACACTCAGCTGCAGCAGCACGTCCTCCGGATCGAGGTCCGGCTTGAGCGAGCCGTCGGCCGTGCCCGCGGCGAGCAGCGTACCGATCGCGGCGACGAAGGGTGCGTAGTGCTCGTCGTCGAGACCGCCGCCCGTGGCCGCGTGGATGACCTCCGCGACGCCGTACTTGAGGCTGCCGTAGCGCGCGACCTCGGCGAACCACCGGCGCAGCGCCTCGATCGGCTCGTGCTCCGCGACGAGCGCGGGAGCGAGGTCGATCAGCTCGGAGATGTCGCGGTCGTACAGCGCGAGGATCAACGACTCGCGGGCCGGGAAGTGCCGGTAGAGCGTGCCGATGCCGACCCCCGCCCGCTTGGCGATCCCGGTCAGCGACACCGCGGACGTCTCGGCGGCCTCGCCGAACGCGGCGCGCGCCGCGGCCAGGATCCGGTCGCGGTTCTGCCGGGCGTCCGCGCGGGCCGGTGGCGGGTTCACGGGTGTCGGCACTCCTTTCGGCTGATCCCACTGGCGAAGCGGAGGGCCCTCCGGTATGGTCCGAAGCAGAACGGAGGGGCCTCCGTTTCATTCTGACACACGGCACGGAACGAGGAGTACGCCATGGCCGAGCTGGTTCTGGTCACCGGGGGAAGCGGCTATGTCGGGGGCTGGTGCGCGGCGGAGCTGCTGCGCCGCGGCTACGAGGTCCGCACGACGGTCCGCTCGCCCGGCCGCGAGCGCGCGGTCGCCGACGCGGTGTCGGCGGCGGTGGACCCGGCCGGGCGGCTGAGCTTCGCCGTCGCCGACCTGACCTCCGACGACGGCTGGGCGGCCGCGGTCAAGGACGTCGACTACGTGCTGCACGTGGCCTCTCCGCTTGGCATCACCGGGACCGACCCGGACGCGCTGGTCGCGGCCGCGCGCGGCGGCACGCTGCGGGTGCTGCGCGCGGCCACGGCGGCCGGCGTGCGGCGGGTGGTGCTGACCTCCGCGGCGAACGCCGCCAGCCCGTCGTCCTACGCCACCGAGGGCGTCACCGACGAGACGCTGTGGACCGACCCCGGCGACCCGTCGCTGATCCCGTACCGCCGGTCGAAGACGCTGGCCGAGCGCGCGGCGTGGGACTTCATGGCGGAACACGGTGCCGAACACAGAGGAGCGACCGAGCTGACCACCGTGCTGCCGGGCGCGGTGTTCGGGCCGATCCTGTCCACGAGCACCATCGGGTCCGTCGACATCGTCCGCCGGATGCTGTCCGGGGCCATGATCGGCGTGCCACGGATCGGCTTCGAGATCGTGGACGTCCGCGACCTCGCCGACGTCCACATCCGCGCGATGACCGCGCCGGCCGCCGCGGGCGAGCGCTTCCTCGCGACGGGCGAGTTCACCTGGATGGCCGAGATGGCCCGCACGCTGCGTGATGGCCTCGGTCCGCAAGCCAGAAAGGTAAGAAATCTCCGAATTCCGGATTTCGCCGTCCGGCTCGCGGCGCGGTTCGGCGACGCGTCGCTGCGGGAGATCACCCCGGCACTCGGGCGCCGCAACCGGCACAGCATCGAGAAGGCGCGGCGGCTGCTCGACTGGCAGCCCCGCCCGGCCGCGGCGACCGTGCTCGACTGCGCCCGCAGCCTGCTCGAGCACGACGCGGTCTGAACTCCTTGCGGGCCAAGGAAAGGGCCACACCCGCGACGAGACGGGCGAGCCCGACGCGGTGACCGCTGTCCACAACCCGCACAGTTGTCCACATGTGGATCTTGGCGACCCAGCTCGTCGGCGATCACCGGTAGACTGGCGCTGAGGGGTGCCCCAGCCACACGTCTTTGGATGCATACTGAGTCCATGGCTGGTGGCAAGAGGAACGTAACCGCAGGTCAGCGCAAGCGCGAGACGCCTGTCTACGACTCGTACGGGCGGCTGTCGCGAGTCCCAGAGACCGGTGAGCTGGAGAAGATCGAGACTCAGCTCGCGGACAACCGCAAGGTGATCGACCGGCTCGGCGGCTCGCTGGGCGAGGAGCTGTCCGATGGGCTGTCCGCGTGGAAGCTCAATGTCCGCCGGCCGGGCTGGGAGCGGTTGTTGGAGCGGGTGGAGTCCGGGGAGTCGGACGGGATCGTGGTGTGGCATACCGACCGGTTGTTCCGACAGCCGCGCGACCTGGAGAAGCTGATCGAGCTGGCGAACAAGGGGTTCCGGGTCGCGAGTGCGCACGGTGAGCGGGACCTGTCGGACCCCTGATGATCGGTTCATTCTGCGCATTGAGGTGGCGCATGCTGCGCGGTCGTCGGATGACACGTCGCGGCGGTTGAAGCGTCGGTTTGCCGGGATGCGTGAGGCGGGGGTGGGGTTCATCGGTGGTCCTCGCCGGGTGGGGTGTCCGGGTCGGGACATGGCGTGGCAGCCGACCGGGGAACAGACTGACGCCGATCGGCCGCAGGTGTCGGCTGATTTGGTGGCGCGTGAGCGGCAGGCGATCCGAGAGGCGGCTGACGCGTTGCTGGCCGGGGTCAGTAGCGGCCAAGTTGTTCGGGATTGGAACGCGGCCGGGCTGCGCACCGTGTCCGGGCTGGTATGGACCACGCGTGGGTTGCGAGACGTGATGCTGCGGCCCACTAACGCTGGCCTCGTCGAGCATGAGGGCGAGTTGGTGGCGCGGATGGACGGCGAGCCGATTCTCAAGCCGGAGGTATTCGAGCGCGTCCGCGCGATGTACGCGGGCCGGCGCCGTGGTCGAGTGGCCGGAGAGCGTTACGTGGGGACCGGGTTCCTGCGGTGCGGGGTGTGCCACCAGAGGCTGTCGGCTAAGAAGCTGACGTCGGGCGATGCGGCGTGTTATCCGGGGGACGGAGCAGCGCAAAGCGGTGTATTTCTGCAATCCCGGTCGGCGCGGGTGCGGCAAGGTCTACATCGACGTGCGGGCCACGGACTTGCGGTTGCGGGCGTTGACCGCGTCGCGCCTGTCAGACCCGAAGCACGCCGCGGCGGTCGCGGCGGCGCGCGCGCAGTTCGCCGACGAACTGGCAAGGGTGCACGAGGAGATCCGCCAGTGCGAGCAGATCCAGCGCGCGTTGGCCGACCGGTTGGGCCGGCGGGAGATCGACCTGGACGCGTTCGATCTCGCGAATGAGCCTCTCGTGACTGACTTGGCACGGTTGCGAGCGCGCCGCGAGGAGTTGACGACGAATGACGCGGATGGCGGCGCGGACGGGCCGGTGAGGGTGCAGGACGCGACAGAAATCGCCCGGCAGTGGGACGGTGGAGAGATCGGCGAAAAGCGCGGGCTGTTCATGTCGGCGCTGTCGTCCTCGGTGGTGTATGTCGCGCCGTTTCAGCGGAAGGGCAAGCGGGTGTTCGATCCGGATCGCATCCGTGTGGGCGACCCGCGATGACTGGCTCTTGAGTTGTGTGCGCCCCGCCGAGAATGTCTCGGCGGGGCACACGTTTGTCCTGAATGGGCTGGGGTCATCCTGCCGTGCGTCGGCTGATTCGGCGTAGCAGCATTCCGGCGGTAGCGACGTCCTCCGATGACATCGGCGGCATGGTGGCCGCGACTTGTTTCCAGTGTGCGTACTCGTCCGGCGACAGTCCCAATGCTTGTGCCTCCTGTTCATGAACGCTCCCGTGTTCGTCGCCCGCTCCCGTGTGCGCAGCGGTCGGCTGATCCTGACGCGGTGGTGGCGTGCGGGCTCACCTCCTCTCTCCCTCGCTGGCGAGGGGTGGTTGTGTGGTCATCCGGTGAACAGTCCGCCGATCGCCGTGAACGCGTTAACGATCAGCGTGGATACCGCCCCTGCGAGCGTGGCGCCGAATGCGGTGCCGGCGAGCAGCACGCCGACGACGAAGCCGAGCACTGCGGTGCTGGGCTTGTGGCGGCGGTGCTTGCACAGGTAGCCGAGGAGTCCGATGATCAAGATCGAGACGCCGATCACGACGACCTGTCCGGCTCCGCTCACGGTGGCAGCGGGTTGCGTCACCACGACGTGCGCGAGAGCGGTCGGTGCGGGTTGTGCCAGGGAAATCACCCCCTCTCCACGAGTTCGGGTCTGCCTGCCTACTGTGCAGGTCAGATGGGGTTTCGGGGCCTCTACGGAAGCCCTACTCGCCCCTACCTGGGTAGAGGCGAGCAGGCGCCAGGTAGGCCGGTCATGAGCGCCTATGGCGGTGGGCGTGCCAGGCGTCAGCAATCGAGCGGCGGTGGTAGCCGTTGCGATTCCGGCCGTTGATCTTGATCTGGGTTGGGCCGATACCGAGCGGTGCGAGCAGTCTGGCGAGGTCCTCAGCCGACCAGCCGGTGTAGCGCTGGTCGAGTGTGGACAGTCGGTTCAGCAGGTCCTCGGTCCACACCTTGTCCAGGTCGTCGAACGCGGTCAGCACATCGGCCAGGGCCGGACCATCCAGCTGCTCCGCATGTCCAGTCCCTGGCATCTGGTCGGCTTGGCGGCGGGCACGCGCAGCGGTCCACGAGTCGCCGTCGATCCGGGGCAAACCCTGCGCGGCGCGGTGGACACCCTGCTCGCGTGCCCGGTCGCCGTCGAGCGTGTGGATCTTGGACACCACGGGTTCGCGGGCGTTGGCCGCGTGCACGTAGCAGCAACCGGCGTCCTCCGGGCTGTCCCCGGTGGCCGGGTTCAGTCTGTCGGGCCGCCATCCTTCGGCGATCATGTTGGGGCCGAGCACCAGCCGCACGTCGTTGTGCCGGCAGGGCATGAGGATCTTCAACGCGGCGGTGTCCGCGATGGCGGCCCCCAGGGTGTCCGATGTTGCCTCGCTGGCTGCGAGAAGCACCGTGACGCGGGCTTTGCGGCCGACCCGGATGAGATCCACCGCGAGAGCCTTTGCCCGCTCGGCCAGGCGTGGGTACTCGTCGATGACCACCACAACCGCCGGTCGGTCGGCGGCCGGCTGCCACGCATCGCCCATCTCCAGCTCGGTGAACAGCCGCGGACGGACCTCCGCCAGCGTCAGCGCGTCCCGGAGCGCGTCCTCGATCCCCGCCGGCTCGCGCTCTCGCCGGCCTACGGCCGGGCCGAGCACGTCCAAGCCGTTGCCGGACGGGTCGAGGTCCCACACCACCGCGTCCCGGCACGCGGACACGGCGTCGGCGAGGGCGCGCAAGGTCATCGACTTGCCCGCGCCAGGGGTGCCGATCACCACGCCGTGCACGCCGAGCAGGCACAGCGCCAGGTCGGTGCCGTCCATTCGTCGGCCGACGAGGTGCGAGTCCCGGATGGACAACGATGCGGGCAGGTGCGCCGGGGCCTGGAGCAGTCCCGCGAATGGGTCCCGTTCGGCCAGCCTGAGCACCACTCGTGCGCGGCGGGCGCGGTCCGGCGCGGCGAGCAGGCCACCAGAGGGCAGATCTAGCGTGGTCTCCAGCTCGCCGAGCTTGCCGACCACCGCGGCCGGGGTGCCACGGCGCAACACGATCGGCACCGTCCAGCCCCACGACTCGCGCCGCGCGTCGTCGGCCATGCGCAGCTCGATGCCCTCCGCGCGGATCGCACGTGCCACACAGTCGGCCGCCTCGGCGCGGGTGTGCGCGTCCGCGATCGGATACGGCTCATCTTCGCCGCGTTCCTCCTCGACGGCATCGGGTCGACCAGGCCGCGGCCCGATCGCCCTGCCGACACCGGCCAGCACCCCGACGGCAACCACGGCCAGGCCCACCAGGGCCCGTCCGCCGTAGCGGTCCGCCAGCCCGGCCACGAGAATCCCGGACACGAGCGCGACCAGGGCACTGCCGGTGGCCCGGCGGTAGAACGCGCGCCGCCACGCGTTCCGCGCCGTCAGCGCCCGGCGGGCACGGCCCTCCTCCTCCAGCTCGCGCACCAGCGGGGCGTACTCGGGGTAGGCGAACGCGTAGCGCACCCACCGCACGAACAACCACCACGCACCGAGCGCCGCCAACCCGAACACCCGGCACAAGGTCGGGACCCCGCGACGCAGTACCCGGACGAGCAGTCGGCCCGCCCCTCGCACGGCCAGCCGGGGTGCGGTGTGCACCAGCCAGCCGGCCGCATCACGCACGTACGGCTCGGCGGCCGACCACACCCACCGAACGGCGCGAAGGCCCGCGCGGCCACAGCGGCGGCCGAGCCACCGCACCGCACGGGCAACCACGCGATACGCAGCCGCAATGAACCGGAGGAACCATCGCCACCCGGCCCGTCCTCGGCGAGCCTGCCACGCCCACCCGCGCCAGGCGCGGACCGCGCGCCCGGCGACCACGAGATAGGCCAGTCCGGGCCAGTAGGCGACCATGAACCGGCCGAACAAAGTGAGCCACAGCCAGGGCAGACGGCCAACGAAGCGGAGCATGGCCAGGACTCGTTGAATGATCATCAAAGGGCATCACCCCTCTCCACTTGTGGGCGCAGATCGGTCGAGTCACCGAGCGGAGTGATGCCATCCGGGCCGGACAGGCCGGCGCGCTCGGTCTCGGCCACGTACTCCGCTGCGATCGCCGCGACCAGCTGGCACTCGTGGACGATCTGTCGGAACAGCCACGCGCCGGACGGGCGCGCGACGAACGCGGGTAGCTCCTCTCCCAACCACCCCAGATGGAACAGGCGGGCTTGCAGGTTTTCCCATGTCTCCATGGATGTGTTCACAGCGTGTGAACCCTTCTGTGTGTCGGACAGGTCGCCTCTGGTTCGAGACCACCTACTCGTATAGACGCCTACCTATCGGATAGGTTGTCTGCGATGTTACAACCTAACGAGCCAGTTGTGCGGGACGTTCCCGACAGGAGGTAGACAGCCTGTCCGATAGGTGCTAAACAGGATTGAGCAGCGACGAGAGATATCAGAGACACACGAGCAACAACGCGCACCAGCGGCCATCAACGAGAACTGACAGCCCGGCAGATCCCCCCACACGCGACGGACCATCACGGGACCAGCGGGACACCAAACAGCCACGTCAGCAGGTGCGCAACAACAGAACACGCGGGAGGAGTGCGCTGCGATGGCGAAGACAGGAACCGGCAAGTACGCGCCGGTCATCGAGGCGCTGCGAGCACAGATCGGCAGCGGAGAGGTGCAGCCCGGCGACTGGCTGCCCAGCGAGGCCCAGTTGATGAACGAGTACGGTGTGTCGCGCTACAGCGCGCGCGAAGCCGTCCGCCGGCTCGCCAGCGAGGGCCTGATTGTCGTGGTCGACGGCAAAGGCTCCTACGTCCGCGCCCGACAGCGCGCCAGCCACGCAGACGTGCGCGCCATCCACCAGACCGCGCAGGTGCGCCGCGGTGGCAAGGGCGGCCGGACCGAGCGGTCCGTCTACACCGACGCCGAGTCGCCACGGTGGACCGAAGCCGAGACGCCTACCACCGCGCGGGTCAACGCGAACGTCGATCTCGCGCTCGCGTTGGGCGTGCCAGAGCACACCCCGCTGTTCGTCTACGAACGACTTCTCGACGAGGGCAGCGCCGCCAGCGGCCCGGCAAGGCGCATGACGCACCGGTTGTTTCTGCCGATGCCCACCTGCGTGCGCGTGCCCGCGCTCGCCGACGACCCGTGGCGCAGCCCCGATGAGCTCTACGCGGCGCTCACCGACGCAGGGATCGACCTCGCCTGGACCGAGCACGTCCAGGCGGCCATTCCCGCACCGGACGACACCGCCAGCCTGCACCTCACCCCAGGCGCCGCGGTACTGGTCACACGCCGCATCACCAGCGAACGCACCGACCCGGCCGGCCGTGCTCTCGCGATGGAGGAGACCCGGCGCAGCGCCGAGAACACCCAGCTGTCCTACCCGCTCACGCCAATCTCGCCCGCCGGGACCGCTGACGGGCATTGACCGGAGGGATGAACCGTGACTGGTGCGCGCTCCCTGCTCGGCGTCCGGCACTGGCTGACGACCCAGCCGGACACGATCATCCTGCAACCGACCAGCCTGTGCCCGCTGGCGTGCACGTACTGCTACCTCCCCGAACGGCAGCTCAGGCAGGACATGAGCCCGGCAGTCGCCGCGGCTGTCGCGGGCGGTATCAAGCCGGACTGGTCGCCGATCGAGGTGGTCTGGCACGGTGGGGAGCCGCTGGCAGTTGGCCGAGCGCGGTTCGCCGAGCTACTCGAGCCCTTCGAGCCGTTGCGCCGGGCCGGCCGGGTGCAGCACAAGGTGCAGACCGGCGCCACGCTGATCACCGACGCCTGGTGTGAGCTGTTCGAGCGGTTCGGGATCGGTGTCGGCGTCAGCATCGACGGTCCGTACGCGGTCAACCAGCACCGCGTGAACCGCGCCGGGCGGCCCATGTTCGACCGCATCGTCGCGGGCATCGAGACCCTGAAGCGGCACGACCTCCCGTTTGTCGTCCTGGCCGTGGTCAGCCAGGACGGGACGAGCCGCGCGCATGAGGTGCTCGATTTCCTGCGCGGTCTTGGTGCCCGGTGGGTCGGGTTCAACATCGAAGCGAAGGAAGGCGCCAACGCACACGGCGGCACTCCGCCCATGGATCGGGCACAGAGCTTCTGGCGTGACACATTCCTTTGGTCTCAACAGAATCGCGATGTGACAGTACGCGAATTCGACAAGCTGCTCGGTTTTCTGGGACTGGACCCCGCGTCGCGAGCGGCCGACGCTCGGCACGATCTCATTCCGACAGTGGCCTGGAACGGCGATGTCGTCCTGCTCTCGCCCGAGTTGCTCGGCGTACATGACGATCGCTACGACGATTTCGTGGCGGGCAACGTCCTCGCTGACCCCATGGGCACGATCATCGAGCGTGCCGCCGATCTCGACTACGTGCAGGAGTTCATGGTCGGCCTGGAGCGATGCCACGCGACATGCGAGTTCTTCTCCTACTGCCAAGGTGCCCATGCGGGTGACCGGTACTTCGAGCACGGCACCTTCACGGCGACCGAGACCGAGCACTGCAGGACCTCTGTACAAGCGCCTGTGTTGGCGCTTGCAGAGCTGGTGAACAGAGAGGAGAACGGATGACGGTACTGGAACAGCTCGTGGTGACCGCCAGGTCCGATCCACGGTGGTCTGAGAGGATCGCCAACCAGGCCAACACCATGGCGGAGTCTCCGACGTGCCAGGCGTGGGGCCGCAAGGGGGGCAGCCACTACAAGGACGGACAGTTCACGAAGAAATGAGCACGGACACCGAGGACGTGGAGCAGGCCGTCGAGGAACGCCGTGTCTGGCTGCTCGGCCAGCTTGAAGCGGCGGCCCCACGGTTCGGCATCGAACTGGTGGGCGAAGTCGTGAACACCTACGACATGCGCTCGGTCGGCTCGACGGCCCGCGACATCGACCGCGATGGTGGCCACGACGTGTGGCTGCGCGTGGTCGTCGAGGACGCCGACTACCAGCCGGCCTGCCGCTGGACTGGCAACGTCGAGGCCAACGCGATTCACGGTGTCCCCAAGCCCAAGGTGCTGCGGTGGTACGACTGGACCAACACCGACCGTTACCTGCATGGGCGCCGGCTCCGGGGCGAGGTGATGACCCTCGCTCCGGGGTCCACCATCGCACCAGACAGCGTGCTGTTCGACGACCCCAAGCTGCCCGAGTCCTGGTGGAACGACCTCGACGCAGCGCTGGTGGCACTGGCCGCGCACCCGGTCGACATGGACCACGAGCTGGGCGCCGTGCAGTACACGATCAACGGCGTACGGGCACACCTCGACGTCGCCCTTCCCGAAGAGACCTTCGCCGACCTTGAGTGGACGACCGCGCACGCGGACTTGCACTGGGGCAACATTCGTGGCCCGGAGCTGTGCATCCTCGACTGGGAGAGCTGGCGCCCCGCACCCGCCGGCTACGACGCCGCGACGCTGTACTGCACCAGCCTGCTCCACCCACCCACCGCCGAGCGTCTCCGCACCATGCCGGTGTTCGCCACCCGGAGCGGACAGATCGCGCTAGTGTTCGCCGCCGTCCGCTACCTGTGGGTCGTCGGCGAAGGCAGCGACATCGACCGGCTCGAACAGCCCCTCCGTGGTGCGGCGGTGGAGGCGCTGACCGCTCTTGGCGTGGCCGTCCCGCGAAGCCTCTGAGCCCCAGCTGGCGGGGCCGTCAGGCCACACATTCCATGATCGCTCTCACCTTGTCGCGACTGGTGTCCGCAGGCAGAGCGATCTTGTTCAAGAGGGCAAGCTGCCGGTCGTAAAGCAGTGCTTGGTCGTTGTGGAGGTAGAAGTTGTTGTCCAGGACCGTGACGGTGACGACGGGCGAGGTGTTGGGGAAACTCATGTACAGCCAACTGTGAGAGACGACCCCGACCGGGAGGTGTTCGGGGACGATCCGCAATCCGATGCCGCGATCACGCAGGCCGTAGAGGTGGGCGAGTTGGTCTCGGTGCACGGCGGGTCCGCCGAAGGGTCGGTAGAGGGCGGTTTCGCCGACATAGGCGGTGTAGTCGACGGTACCGAGCCGATCTTGCAGCTTCTTGGTTGCCAGCCAGCGTCGCCGGGCGCCTTCGGCTGAGAGGCCGGCTGACCGTAGGACCGCGAGTGCGTAGTCCTCGACCTGGAGGAGTCGGGGCACGAGGGAGACCGACCAGTCGGTGAGCGCGTGCGCGTCGTCGAAGTAGCTGGTGAACACGGTGTCGAGGGGCAGGCCGGGCAGGTGTCGGTCCCACACGCAGGAGGGGTTGTCCCATCGTGCGTCCGCGATGAACTCGATGCGCTCCTCGGCGGGCAGGCCGTAGGCGGTGACGAGGGTGGCGACTTCTTCACTGGGGATGTGCCGCAGCCCGTTCTCGGTTCGGGACAAGGTGGCTGGTGAGGTTCCCAGTAGCCGTGCCGCGTCCTCCAGCAGCAGTCCCGCTCGTTCGGTTCTGACGGCCCGCAATCGTGCTCCGATCATGCGGTCCCGCGGATGCCAACGACGGCCAGGCATGTTCTTCCTTCTCGAACCAGTGGATCTTGGTTGTCCTCGTACACTTCGGGCTCAGCCCGATGTGTTACCGGGTTCAGTTGTGGTGCCTTCTTGCTCGGTGTCGTCCGGTGATGCTTCCAGGATGCTGGTCGCGAGGTTGACGAACTGTTGGAGTGCTCGGCGGTTGTGGCACAGGAGTAGTTGTTCGTCTGGGAAGTCGCCGAACTCGAACAGAATTTGATTGTCGGGGTTTAGTGATGCTTCGATGCCGCTGCAGTCCGCCGGGATTTCTAGGTGAACATATGCCCTGGGCTGTCCCGTTGTCGCGAAGGCCTCCTGCATTGTGCATACTTTAGGCCGTCACCATACTTGGCCGTGACCTTGCTGATTAGGTTGATTCGGCCGGGCCGCATCGGGTCGATGCCGTTCACGGCGTTGCGCATCGTGCCTTCGGCGATGGTGTCGCCTCCGAGGCTGTTGCACTCGTCGGCGAGGCGCCCGACCGACCAGTTGTGGTCGTCCAGCCAGGTTCGGATGACGTCGCGGTTGAGCTTGGGCATGGCGTTGATTGCCGATCTTGTCGAGCGAGACGAAATGCGCTGTATCCGGGCCACCGGCGGTTTCTAATCTTTTCAACCGCTATTGACCTTGCGTGCATCGCGTGTCAGTCTCGCCTAGAGCTTGGGAGGCCATGTCGACGAATGCGCGCAGTGCATCCGACTGGAACGAGATTGCGAACTCCTGGCGCTCGCCGATCGCGATTATTTCAACGTTGCCATCTTCGTGCACCTGGGAACGCATGGGGCAACCTGTGCGAATTTCAACAGCTGCCATGGTGGAAAACAGGTCGTTGGACATCCTTGTATTACCCTTTCGTTATACTGGTCGGACACAATTTGCCGATGCCGTTTGTGGGGCGGGCGGGACTTGAACCCGCGGCCGAGGGATTATGAGTCCCCTGCTCTAACCGGCTGAGCTACCGCCCCAGTGATGCGCTGGCATGCCTTTCGCGGCTCTCCGCCGCGGTTGGATTTCTTTACCGGCCCAGCCACTTGCGCATTCGGACAGGGACGCGATCAGCGGTTCCAGACGGCACGCCAGTACCCGGTGGGGCCAACTGAAGCGGGGATAAGCCGTACGGCTGATCCGGGCTCGGGAGCGTGAGCAGCGCCCGGAGAACCCACACCATGCCAACCCCCGGCAGCGCGGCGCCGGGCTGCCGCACAGCGCTGTCAGCTCGGCCGTACCACCAATGGACATGCGCTGGCGCGAAGATATCGGGGACCGGCGTCGGGGTCCGGTAAGCGTGGGAGTCCCGGTCATCGGTGAGAACCAAGACATCGGCACAGTCCAGCCAATGGAACACGCCTGCGACCGTCCGAGGACCGTGATCGTCTACTGCGAACTGGTACCAAACGTACCCGCGCTTGCTGATCTTCTCGATCAAGGCGTCGAACTCGGTCGTGCCTACCGCCGTACCCATGACTTGCTCCCCGTTCTCGGCTCGCGGCCTACTCACGCCACCGATGACCCACCACCGCATTCGTCCGCTTCGGACGGTCCGCTGGCTGCGTTCTCGAACAGCCACCTCGATCGGTGGACACCCATCGGAGTGAGCTGCACGCGGACCACCGCGCGCATGTCGTCGGTCAGTGTCGGAATCACCGCGATCACTTCCCGGCCGAGTCCGGCCCGATCGAGTGCGTCCCACAGTTGCTCAGCCATGCACGCGGCTCGCTCGTACTCGGCGACAATTGCCGTGCTCTCGCCCGGCGCGACGGTGCACAGGACATCGGTGTCATTCCCGGTCACGTCTGGCAGCGGTAATGGCAACTGCCCCCAGCGTCCGGGAAACTCCCAGCTCAGCACCAACATCAACCTCCGGTTGACCACCGGAAGCCCGCCCCGTCACGTCACCAGCAAATTGCAATGGCCACACGGCGGGACGACCCCCGATACCATCAGGACCGGGGTGCCCAGGCATCCCAGCCGAGCCACCCACCACGTCTGCCAAGGCCGAATGGGTGGCTCGGCCCGTCTCACCCCTCCATCACGGCTCCCCTGTGAAAGCCGCGTGCGCACCATGGGCGCCAGCGAGATGACGACTGGTTCAGACATGTGCTGATCACGACTTGAGCGTCGGGCAAGTGACCAATTCACTCAACGCCAGAGCGGCATGGCGCAAGGCCGCAGGTCATGACACATTGGCATAGAGCCGCGGTGATCCGTCGATACGGTAGAGGCGAGGAACGGGGGTGACAGCAGTCGTGGCGCGAGCCTGCCCTATCTGCGGGACGTTGCTGTCGAGGTACAACCCGGACCCGTTGTGTTCATCGTGTGTGAACTCGGTTCGGGGACCCGTACCCGGCGGGACACCGCAGTGGTTGTGGGACTCGCTGCCCCTTCGACAGGCCCTCGCTGCCGCGAAGGTGGGCCGGATGCTCACCATCGTGCGCACCGCGGCTGGCCTGTCGCAGCTCGACCTGGGCACCATGCTCGGCTGGTCGCAAAGCCAGGTGGCCCGTGTCGAGGCCGGACAGCGCGACACCCTGTTCGACGTGCGGGAACTCCTGCGAGTCATTGACACACTGGACATGCCGCGCGAAGCCTTGGCACCCCTGCTGCTGGGTACGCCCGATGCGACCTTGAGTAGCGGAACCGACAGGCAGGAGAACGACGACAGGATGGATCGACGGACGTTCACCACCGGCCTGCTCGCCACGATCGGTTTCGGGGCGGGTCTGGATCACGTTCAGGTGCCCGAGCGGGTCGACCTGGCGCACGTGCGGTATCTCCAGGCCGGCGCCGACCGGCTACGCCAACGTGATCAACAAGTCGGCGGCGCGACGCTCGTTCGAGACGGCCTACGCCAGTACCACCGAAGCCGCCGGATGCTCGAAGAATCGGATTTCGTCGAGCCGGTCGGCCGTGCACTGGTCAGCGCGTCAGGCCAACTCGCGTACCGCGTCGGCTGGCTGGCCTACGACGCCGGTGACCAACGGCTGGCACGCGATCTGTACTCACAAGCGCTCCTGCTGTCGCAGGAATCAGACGACACAGCGCTGTCGATCATGGCGTTGCAGGGAATGACTCTGCAGTCGGTCTTCCTGGCCCGCCGAGACGAACGCCCTGGCATCGCCCGGCAGGCGATCCGCACCGCAATTCGTGCATCCGAGTTAGCACGGCACGAACGCACACCGCGGCTCCACGCACTGCTGGCCGCACGAGAAGCCATCGCATACGCGGCCGTCGGCGACGAGAGCGGATACCGCGCTGCTATCAGCCGCGCCTACCGAGAACTTGACGCGGGCGTCTCCGCCGAGGACCCGACCTGGCTCCAGTTCGTGATCCCAGCGGAACTGCGGGTCGCCGAGGCCAAAGGACGCATCTATCTCGGCGACCCAGCTGCCGCGGTACGGCTATACGAGGAGAGCCTCGCCGAAACCGACCTGTCCCCGCGGAACCGACTGAACTATCGGGCGCAAAGAGCCGCCGCGCTCGCCCTGAGCGGTGAACACGACGCCGCGGTCAGTGAGGGCATGGCCATACTGCCCGAACTGGAACAGCAAGTCGCCTCGCCCCGCACCTTGTCCGAGTTGCGACCCGTGCGGGACGCAGCCGAGCGAGTCGGCAACGAAGAGTTCTGTAGCCGCTGGGACGCCGCAATGGGCCATGGGAGCAGCAATGCCAACGTCTGAAATCACGTTCCGCCGATTCGGACCGCCGACAGCCCAAACTATCCGCGACACCGCCCAAGCGGTCTACGAAGCCTCCTACGTCGACAGGATCGCGGCCGGCGACCCATTCGACTCGGTAGACAAGTTCATGTACCGCTTCGACCGCTACGCCCGACGCGATGGCTTCGACCACGTAGTCGCATACGTCGACGGCGAGCCGGTCGGGCAGTCCTGGGGCTGGCCCTTGCAAGAGGCAGATGCGACTCGCGGCTGGTGGGTCGGCCTCGTGGAACCACCAGAGCCAGGGTTCACCGACGAGGACGGAACCCGCACCTTCGCGTTCTCAGAAATCATGGTGGATCACCGATACGCCGGCCAGGGCATCGCGCACGCCATGCACCACGAGCTGCTCTCCACGCGGCTGGAACAACGCGCAACCCTGCTGGTCAAACCGGACAACGACCGCGCGTACGCCACCTACCTGCACTGGGGGTGGCGCAAGGTCAACCAACTCCGCCCCGGCTGGCCCGACGCACCCCTATTCGACGTGCTAATGCTTCAGCTGCCCATCGACGTGACTTAAGGCGCGAGGACCACGCACCAAGGATCCAACCGAACGGCGTAGGGCTACCCCCACTATCCGGCGTGTGGTGGGCGCAGCCGTCGGGCATATCACATATTCAACCGAGCCTCCTCCAACCGGGAGTAAATTGTGATCCGCACTGCCCACACAAGTCCCGTCGTCCGACTCGATAGTAGATTTCGTGTACGGAGTCGTTCGCGTCGACCAGCAGACCCGCACTCAAGGTTGCTCGCTGACTTGCGACCAGGAACCCCAGCATTTCGCCCAGTTCGCCAGGGTCCGGAACTATGTCCATGATCCAATCTACGTAATCAGGTGGCTTCTGATCGAGAATCAAAATAGTTGGATAGCCATCTTTTCCCGCGCGCTGCAGCTGATTACTAAGTTTTAGGTGGACTGCCCGAGAAAATTTGAACCCTTCATGCATGAAGGGTTCATAGAACTGCAGCATTACTCGATCCCCGTTCTCCCAACGCTCCGCAGGGCGCCAACGGATGCCCACTTCGGAGTCAAACCACTCTTGATCCGGGCGCATGGCTGCAACCGCCACGCGGTCGACCACATTGCGCATGTAGGACCGCACCATCGGCTTCCATTCGTTCCTTGAAACTCCGGGCAGCCGGACATACGCTCGGCAACTAACGCTCACGCAGCGTCCAACTTTGCCAGCCAAGCCGTTGAGAAGTGGCAGAAGGTCTTGGCGAAATGCGCGCATCGCAGCAGGAAGGCGCGGGTCGAACTTGCGCGATGCAAGACAAACGTCGGCCGCCCAGAGTTCGTTGGATTCGTCTTCGCTAACGCGAAGCAGAGCATCCACCGTCAGATTGCTTGCCGGATCTTGATCTGGTCGCGTCTCCAGAGTCACCGAACGTTCCGGCGTGGTGAGGGCAGCACACACCAACGACAGAACCTCGTCTTCGCGCTCGCGCGCCCGTGCCTTTGGCATCGTGTCATCTTGTACCGTCGGCGCTGGGTCGGCCAGTGACTATCGATCACGCCGAGGAACCGAATCCGTCCAATGCGAGTAGGCGTGTCACGAATCCATCGTGCCGTACGACTCGCCAGCCGCACGAACACGTAGTGCCGTCGATGATGACAGCGTGGCTACTCCGAGCATCCGGGCTATCTCAGCGGCGGGCGAATCTGATCACGACTGCGGCCACAATCGCAACGAGCGCGACGAAGGCCGAATCAAAGCTGACCACCGCATTGACAGCATTGAATAGCTCCGGCCAGCTCAAGATCATAACGACAGCGAGTTCGCCTCCCAATGCAGCCGCAATCAGCACGACAGCTTCCAAGGGAGTAAGTCGTCGACCTTGTCCATCGTCGGTCGACGTCTCACCTGCCGATACGGCATCGGCTGTCGTAGTCGGGCTCGCCGGACGAGTAGGCGGGATCGAGACCCCCACAACCGGGTTGAACGCGCCAAGAGAATCGACGAGCGCCGTGCTTACGTCGAAGTTGCCGAGTCCGGCGAACGCCTTGCTGGTGGCGGACTCGCCGAGCGCGCCGAACATCTTGCTGGTGGCGGACTCGCCGAGCGCGCCGAGTAGCCCGGCGGTGGCCGGCGTGGCGAACGCCTTGCTGGTGGCGGACTGGCCGACCCTTTCAGGTCGGGATGTACGGCCTTCGTCACTCATAGAAGCCCCTCCGGGATGCCCACTTCAGCACAAGTGTAAGGAACGCTTGTTCGAGTCGGCGCTTTGGTAGTTGGGTGTGTCGGCCGGGCCGGTGCCCCAAATCGTCAACCCAGCTGACCAGGAGAGCTGAATGACGGCGCCACACGAGGATGCGCCGGTCACAAGTATGTAACCAAATCACTGGTAGCCCCCGGAGAGGGTGGGGGCAGCGTGTTGTTGTCGGCGCCGCGTTACGGGTGTGCGCGAAGGTCTTGGTTCGGATCACGCGGTTGCGCTGTGATTGGCGGCGAGTGCGCTGGTTCAGCGGGTGGCGTGGAAGCGGAACGAGCGGCCGCCCGGTTCCACCTCCGCGCCGTGGAAGCCCGCGGCGCGTAGCCGGTCCGGCAGGCCCGCCGGGTCGACCGGGACCATCGTGTCGCCGATGTGCAGCAGGCGGAACCGCAGGCTCAGCCTGCTGTCCGAGCCCGCGAACACCCCGCCCGGGCGCAGCACACGCGCCGCCTCCGCGAACAGCCGGTCCTGCCGCGACGGTGACGGCACGTGGTGCAGCATCGTGAAGCAGACGACCGCGTCGAAGGCGGCGTCGGGCAGCGGCAGGTCGGCGCCGTCGCCCTCATGGACGTCGACGAGGCCGGCGAACATCGTCCGCAGGCCGGCCGCGAGCGCCGGGTCCACCTCGAGCGCGGTGACGCGGCCGCCCTGCTCGGTCAGCCAGCGCGTGGTGATCCCGTAGCCCGGGCCGATCTCCAGGACGTCGCCGTCCAGCGGCACGCCGCGCAACGCCCACGGCAGCACTTGCGTACGCATCCGCGCGGCCCACCCGTCCGACTGGCACAGCCGGCGGTGGACAGCGTTCATCGGCATCTCTCGACGTTACCGTCGCGACGCCGGTTCAGCCCGCGGCGCGGACCTCCTCGTCCTCGAGCGCGTCCTCCACGGGCTGCTCGTCGGCCAGGTCGATGCCGGTCTCGCTGCGCAGCTCGTCGAAGATGGGTGTGGTCATGACACCGTGCTCGGACATGTTTCTTCCCCGTTCCCCTCGGCGCGGACGCTCCCACACGCCGCGCACGACCCCGACAGTACTGCGCGCGCGGGCACGATGTGTCGAGAACTGCTGGCCGGCTCCGTCGTCCCGGGTGTACGGCTCGAGAGCAACGAGAGGACGAAGCCATGAAGTACGTGATCCTGATCCACGCCAACCCTGACCCGTGGGGCCACCCGACGTCGCGGTACACCGCCGAGGCGAAGGCGCTGCCGGAGGAGCGGCACCAGGAGATGGACAGGCAGTTCGAGGCGCTGATGACCGAGATCTCCGCGTCCGGCGAGCTCGTCATGGGTGAGGCGCTGGGCGACCCGGCCTCCGCCACGCTGTACGGCTGGCGCCCGGAGGGCCATCTCGCCACCGACGGTCCCTACGCGGAGACGAAGGAGCAGCTCGCCGGCTTCTTCGTCATCGACTGCGAGACCCGGGCCCGCGCCGAGGAGATCGCCGCGACGTTCCCCCACCCTGGCGCCGTGGTCGAGCTGCGGCCGGTGATGTGGCCCGGCGGCGACGACCGGTGAGCGGACCGGTGACCGGGCTGGAGGAGATCTGGCGCGACTGCGTGCCGCAGGTGCTGGCCGCGCTCGTGCGCCGCTACGGCGACTTCGACGCCGCCGAGGACGCGGTGCAGGAGGCGCTGCTCGCCGCCGCCCGGCACTGGCCCGCAGACGGCGTGCCGGACAACCCGCGCGGGTGGCTGATCACGACCGCCTCCCGCAAGCTCGTCGACCGGTGGCGAGCCGAGCAGGCCCGCGCCGGTCGCGAGCAGGCCGCCGTCGACACCGCCGCCCGCACCGGGCCCGCCACCGCCGCCGACGAGGCGGGGGCGGGCGAGCACGACGACTCGCTCACGCTGCTGCTGCTCTGCTGCCACCCCACGCTGACCCGGCCATCGCAGGTGGCGCTGACGCTGCGGGCCGTCGCCGGGCTCGGCACGGCGCAGATCGCCCGCGCGTTCCTCGTGCCGGAGGCCACCATGGCCCAGCGCATCAGCCGGGCGAAGGCGCGGCTGCGGCAGGCGGGCGCCCGGTTCACGCCGCCCTCGCCCGCGCAGCTGCCGGACCGGGTCGCCGCCGTCGCGCACGTGCTGTACCTGATCTTCACCGAGGGACACGGCCACCACCGGCACCGGCCTGACCGACACCTCCCTGGCCGCCGAGGCGATCCGGCTGACCCGCAGGCTCCACCGGCACCTGCCCGCCGACGGCGAGATCGCCGGGCTGCTCGCGCTGATGCTGCTCACCGACGCCCGCCGCGTCGCCCGCACCCGGGCGGACGGCTCGCTCGTGCCGCTGGCCGAGCAGGACCGGACGCGGTGGGACCGCGCGCTGATCGCCGAGGGCGTCCGTCTGGTCGAGGACGCGCTGCCGCACGGCCCGGTCGGCCCGTACCAGCTGCAGGCCGCGATCGCCGCCGTGCACGCGGAGGCGCCGACGGCCACGGACACCGACTGGCCGCAGATCGAGACGCTGTACCGGATGCTCGCCGCGCTCACGCCCGGCCCGGTGGTCACGCTCAACCACGCCGTGGCGGTCGCCGAGGTGCGGGGGCCGGACGCCGCGCTCGCCATGCTCGGCCCGCTGCTCGCGGACCGGCAGCTGCGCCGCAACCACCGGCTGCACGCCGTGCACGCGCACCTGCTCGACCTATCGGGCCACCCGGCGCAGGCCCGCGCCGCGTACGCCACCGCGGCCCGGCTCGCCACGAGCATCCCCGAGCAGCATTACCTCAATACGCGGGCCGCGGAGGGGTTCAAGGCAGCGCCGCGGCCGTAGAATTCGGTGGTGTCCGGCGAACCTCGCTTATCCGGCGACGCCGACGTCGAGCTGCAACTGCTCGCCCTGCTGGCGATCGTCGACCGCGGCTGCGCGCTGCAGCCCCGCGCCGAGGCCGTGCTGCATGACTGCGCGACGATCGCGCTTCCTGGTCCCGAGGTCGCCCGTGAGGGTGGTTACGTCGCGGGCGAGTACCACCGCCTGCACGGCTGGGCCGCCGACGCGGACCGGGCGGGCCCGATCGACGCGCTGTACAAGCACGTCGCGCTGCTGATGATGCAGCACTGCATGCTCGTGCATTACGCGGTGCGGCTGGCGTTTCCCAAGACCGCGCACCGCCCCGCGCGCTGCCCCATCGCACCGGAGCTGGGCGACCCGGCCCGGCGGCTGCGCGCCAGCCGCGACGAGCTGGCCCGCCGCGTCGACGAGACGTGACGCGCGCCGTTTCCCGAGACCCGAGGACAGAACCGGCCTGCCGCACCGAAACGCGAACCCACGATCCGGCCAAAGCGTCCGCGCGCCGACAACACCACGCTGCCCCCACCCTCTCCGGGGGCACCCCTCAGCGCCAGTCTATCGGTGGCCACCGGCAAATTGGGTCGCCAAGATCCACATGTGGACAACCGCGCGACTTGTGGACAGACACTGGTGTGCGCGGGTGTTATTCGCGGACCGTGGCAAGGCCTCCGGTGCGGACGCGTTCCGCGAGGTTGGCAAGCAGCGGGGCCGCGGCGAGGAGCAGGTCGACGTCCGCGGCCGGCAGCGACGTCAGCAGGGACGCCAGCGTCTCGGCCTCGCCGTGGGCCACCGAGTACAGGGCCGCCCGGCCGGCGTCGGTGACGTGTACGCGGGTGGCGCGGCCGTCGGTGGGGTCGGGCTCACGGCGGGCGAGGCCGGCGGTCTGCAGGCCGGCGACGGCGACCGTCGCGGTCGGCTGGGAGCACGGCACGCGCCCGGCCAGCTCGCCGATCCGCGACGGGCCGTGCTGGAGGAGCAGCGCCAGGACGATGAGCTGCGTGGGCGCGAGCCCCGCCGCGTCGGCCGTGCGGCGCAGGCCCCGCAGCAGGCGGTGCATCGCCACCACCAGCTCCAGGGCCTGCTCCGTACCGACCGTTCGCGCCATGCTCAGGAGAGTTTCAGCACCGGCGAGTACATGTCCAGCCACACCGCCAGGTTGAGCACCCGCTCCAGCCCATAGCGCACCCGCATGCCCAGGTCGCTCGCCTCGACCGTGCGCGCGAGCCAGTCGCGGCCGATGATCTCGAACACGGCGTGGCCGGGGTCGGCGAGGTACTCGCGTGCCTGGTTCTGCAGCGCCACCACGTACTTGGAGTCCTGTGTGGACGGATAGGGCGACTTGACCCGCTCGGCGACCGACTGCGGCAGCACGTCGCGGGTGGCGCCGCGCAGCAGCGACTTCTCCCGGCCGTCGTAGGTCTTGAGCGACCACGGCGTGTTGTAGACGTACTCGACGAGCCGGTGGTCGCAGAACGGCACCCGTACCTCCAGGCCCACCGCCATCGACATCCGGTCCTTGCGGTCCAGCAGGATCTTCACGAAGTGGTTCAGGTGCAGGTAGCAGATCTTGCGCATCCGCCACTCGAAGTCGTCCTCGCCGTCGAGCCGCTCGATGCCCGCGATCGCCGAGGAGTAGCAGTCCGCCACGTACCGCTCGAGGTCGAGCGCGTGCGCGAAGCCCTGTGCGAGGTAGCCGTCCTCCTCGCCGACGTGACGCTGGAACTGGACCAGCCACGGGAACGTGTGCGCCTGCTGCGCCTCCGGGTCGAAGAACTGCCGGTACCCGCCGAACACCTCGTCGGCCGACTCGCCGGACAGCGCGACCGTCGACTGGCCGCGGATGGCCTTGAAGAGCAGGTACAGCGAGGCGTCCATGTCGCCCATCCCGGCCGGGGTGTCCCGGGCGCGGATGACGGTCTCGCGCACGGCCGGGTCGGCGAGCTCGCCGGCGGCCAGCACGATGTCCTGGTGGTCGGTGCGCGACAGCTCGGCGACGTCGTGCACGTACGGCCCGTCGGGCGTGCCGCGCATCTCGTCGGGCACGAAGTTCTCCGTCTGGCCGACGAAGTCGACGGCGAAGCTGCGCACGGTCTCGCCCGCGACGCCGAGTTGCCGCGCGGCGATCGCGGTCATCGCCGACGAGTCCAGGCCGCCGGAGAGCAGCGTGCACCGTGGCACGTCGGCGATGAGCTGGCGGCGCACGATGTCCTCGAGCAGCTCACGCACGTGCGCGACGGTGGTGTCCCGGTCGTCGGTGTGCTCGCGGGTCTCGATGCGCCAGTAGCGGGCGGCGCGGAGGCCGTCGCGGTCGACGGTCACGACGGTGCC
Organism: Actinophytocola sp.; assembly: GCA_035995025.1. GTDB lineage: Bacteria > Actinomycetota > Actinomycetes > Mycobacteriales > Pseudonocardiaceae > Actinophytocola. The sequence goes on along the minus strand of DASYKY010000120.1, from coordinate 28,656 downwards.
CGGCTCGACCTCGCGCATGCCGTCCCACACGGCCTTGCCGGGCGTCTTGACGAAGGCGAACAGCTCGCGGAAGCCGTCGATGGTCACGGTCGGCTCGACGGCCGGGTTGGCGAGGATGGCCTTCGGCTCGGAGCCGAACAGCACGCCGTCGGCGGTCTCGCTGTAGTAGAAGGGCTTGATGCCCATGCGGTCGCGCACCATCACCAGCCGGCCGGTGCGGCCGTCCCAGATCGCGAACGCGTACATGCCGTTGAGCCGCTCGGCGAGCCCGGTGCCCCACTCCAGGTAGGCACGCAGCACCACCTCGGTGTCGGAGTCGGTGGTGAACGCGTGCCCGCGGCCGGCGAGGACCGCGCGCAGCTCGGTGAAGTTGTAGGCCTCGCCGGAGTAGACGAGGGCGACCGGCCCGTCCGGGGTGTCCACCCGCATCGGCTGCCGGCCGCCGGGCAGGTCGATGACGGCCAGCCTGCGGTGGCCGAGCGCGCCGTGCTCGGTGACGAACGTGCCCCGGTCGTCCGGCCCGCGGCAGGCCATCGTCTCGGTCATCGCGTCCAGGGTCGCCTGCTCGCCGCGCAGGTCGTGGCGGAACGCGACCCAGCCGGTGATGCCGCACATGTGATGCCTCCCAGTTCGTGTTCATGTGACTACACAACGTGCAGGTCCATTAGACGCCTATGTAAATGCCGTGTACCGGCCGCGTTACGGCGAGATGCCGGGATTGCCGGGAAGGCCCGGTGATCGACCGCACGTAAACGCATGTCAGCCTGGGCGCGACTCATAATGTGAGGTGCACCACGACCGACAGGGGGCTCCAGGTGGACGGTGAGATCGGGATCGGCTCGCTGCTGGCGGTCGCCGTGGTGTCGTTGCTGGCGCCGGTGCTGCTGGGGTTGTTCCCGCGGCTGCGGGTGCCGCAGGTCGTGCTGCTGATCGCGGGCGGGATCGTCATCGGGCCGGAGGGTCTCGGGCTCGGCTCGCCGGGCGACGTGCGGATCCTGGCCGAGGTGGGGCTCGGGTTCGTGTTCCTGCTCGCCGGTTACGAGGTGGACCTGCGGCTGTTCGGCCAGGAACCGGGCCGGCGGGCGATCCTCGCGTGGCTGGTGTCGGTCGTGCTCGCGCTGTTGGTGGTCGGGGTGCTGGCGTTCGCCGGCGTGGTGGACGCCTACGTGCCGGTGGCGCTCGGGCTGACCACCACCGCGCTCGGCACGCTGCTGCCGGTGCTGCGGGAGAAGGGGCTGCTGCACGGCAGACTCGGGCGCTACCTGCTCGCCGCCGGAGCGGTCGGCGAGCTGTTCCCGATCCTGGCGATCGCGATCTTCCTCGGCACGCAGACCCGGTTCGTGGCGCTCATCTCGCTCGCCAGCGTCGGCGTGCTGGCGGTGCTGCTGGCGGTCGCGCCGCGGGTGGTGCGGCGGGAGAGCAGGCTGGGCACGGTGGTCGCGCTGGGCCAGCACGAGACGTCGCAGATCGTGCTGCGCGCGACGTTGCTGCTGCTGATCCTCCTGCTCGCGGTGACCAACGAGTTCCACCTCGACGCGGTGCTCGGCGCGTTCCTGGCCGGCATGGTGCTGCGCCGCTGGATCGGCGCGAGCGCCACGACGATGGAGTTCAAGCTGGACGCGGTCGGCTACGGCTTCTTCGTGCCGCTGTTCTTCGTGTACTCGGGCATGGGCCTGGACATCCGCTCGATCATCGACGCGCCGCTGCGGGTCCTGCTGTTCTTCGTGCTCATGCTCGTCGTGCGCGGCCTGCCCGCGCTGCTGGTCTACCGCGGGAAGCTGGACTTGCGCGAGCGCGTCGAGACCGCGCTGATCACCGCGACGACCCTGCCGCTGCTGGTGGCGCTGTCCGAGATCGGCCTGCGCAACGGCACGATGCTGCCGGAGAACGCGGCGGCCCTGGTCGGCGCGGGCGTGCTCACCGTGCTGGTCCTTCCCGCGGTCGCGTCGGCGCTGCACCGCCCGGACCGGCCGGTGGACGTCAGCGGCTCGTGAACAGCTCGCGGAGCGCCGGGGCGACGTCGCGGTGGGTGCGGATGCGGAAGGCACGCCCGTGTCCCGCGGCCGCCAGCTCGCGGGCCAGGTCGACGTCGTGCTCGCCGGCCACGTCGAGCAGCACGTCCAGGCGCGGCAGGCGGGCCGCGAACGGGCGGGGGTCGGGCCCGGCGTTGTGCACGGCGTCGGACAGCAGGATCGTGCGCGCGTCCACGGCCGGGACGCGGGCCAGCTCCACGGCCGCGACGCCAAGCGGGAACGCCACGTTCGTCAGGCCCCTGGCCGGGATGCGCAGCAGGGTGTCCACAAGGGACAGCGGCTCGACGCGGTGGCCCAGGTGCACCAGCACGGCCGCGTCGGACCAGAACGCCAGCACGGCGAGGTCGTCGCGGCGCAGCTCCCCCGCCAGCGCGCCGACCGTCGCCGCGGCGGTGCGGATCCGCTCGCCGCGCATCGACCCGGACACGTCCACCGCGAGCACGACGCTGCGCCTGCTGCGCACCCGCTCGCGCACCACGATGTCCTCGTCCTCGGGCACGGGCCGCTCGGCCAGTACCTCGATGGTGCGGTCGAGGTCGATGTCGTCCGAGCCGCCGCGGTAGGGCAGGCTCGCGAGCCTGCCGGCACCGCGCCGCGCGGCCGGCTCGCGACGGGCCCGCGGCACGGCGAGGCGCGCGGCGATCCGCCGGGCCGTGGCGAGCACGCCCGGGTCCGGGCCCGGCCCGTCGGCCGGCAGCGTGACCAGCTCGGCCTGCTCGTCGGTGAACCCGCCGGGCCCACCCGCCCCGCGCGAGCGGCCGCCGCCGGGCCGGCTGCCCGTCAGCACCACGCCACCCGCACCGGACCCGGCCCGCTGGAACAGGACCGGCTCGTCGGTGAGCTGCTTGGGCTTGCGCCGCAAGGGTTTCGCGCCCGGCCGCGGCCCCGGGCGGCGGCGGACCGGCGAGTCAGCCTCGACCGGCCTTCATCCCGGCGCCGCCGCGGCCGGGCGCAGCACGAACTGGTCCTCCCAGATCTCGCGCAGCACCCGCTCGGGCGTCGTCTCCGCCGCCTCGTCGAGGTGGATGCGGCCGGACAGCGCCACGACCATGGCGTCGAACACGAGGTCCGGGTAGGACTCGTCGGTGCCGGCGCGCAGCGCGGCGAGCTGCCCGGCCACCAGCACCAGGTCGATCGCACCACGCACGCTGCTGCCCTGCCGCACGTCGGGGTGCTCGCGGGTCGCGCGGGTGACCGCGACCGCGTCGGGGATCAGCCGGGTGACGAGCGGCTCCGCCGCCTCGCCAGCACGCAGGGCGACGATGCCGCGCTCGGCCTCCTCGTCCTGGTAGCCGATCGCGAGCCGGCACAGCCGGTCGTGCACGCTCGTCGACAGCCGCGTGGTGCCGACGTTGTCGTACGGGTTCATCGACGCGATCACCCGGAACGTCGGCGCCGCGGCGATCGTGCCGACCCGTGGCACCGCGACCGTGCGGTCGGCCATCGCGGTGAGCAGCGTGTTGACCGTGTCCTCCGGCGCCCGGTTGAACTCCTCGAGGTAGAGGAAACCGCCGCGCCGCATGGCTTCCACGAGCGGGCCGTCGACGAAGTTGTCCGCCGTGTAGTCCTCGCGCAGCACCCGGGCCGGGTTGTGGTGCCCGACGAGCTTGGCCGGCGTGAGGTCCGCGTTGCCCTCCACGAACAGCAGCGGGATGCCCCACTCCGCGGTGATCGCGCGCAGCAGCGTGGTCTTGCTGGTGCCCGGCGGCCCCTCCAGGATCAGGTCCCGCCCGGCGGCGACGGCCGACAGCACGAGGTCGAGCTCGTGCCGCCGGCCGACGAGGTGCCGTGCGACCCGCGCCCTTACGTCGGCAAGGGTGTGGCTGGCTCGCGTCACGTTCCCATGAGGTGCGGCTGCGAAGCCCATGGCTCTTCTTACTTCTTGTTCGTGAAGCCGGCGTCGACGGGCAGGGTCACGCCCGTGACGTAGCGGGCGTCGTCGGAGACCAGCCACAGGATCGCGTTGGAGATGTCCACCGGCTCGACCATGTCCACCGGCAGCGCGTTGGCCATCGCCTGGGACATCTGCGGGTCGGCGGCGAGGAACTCCTGCATCACGTCGTTGACGACCATCGGCGTGTTCACGCCCGTCGGGTGCACGGTGTTGACCCGGATCCGGTGCTGCGCGAGCAGGTTCGCGTAGGAGCGCATCAGGCCGACCACGCCGTGCTTGGCCGCGGTGTAGCCGAGCCCGCCCGGCGCGCCGCCGCCGATGCCGTTGATGCCGGCGGTCGAGCTGGTGAGCACGATCGCGCCACCCTGCCCGCGTTCGACCATCGACGGCTTCGTCACCTCGACCGTGTTGTAGACACCGGTCAGGTTGACGTCGATGACGTCCTGCCATTCGTTCGGCTTGACCTCCATGGACATCGGCGCGATGCCGGCGTTGGCGAGCACGATGTCGGCCACGCCGAGCTCGGCGACCCCGGCGTCGTAGGCGGCCTGCAGCGCCTCGCGGTCACGCACGTCGGCCTCGGTGGCGACGATGCGCCGGTCGAGGGCCTCGACCTCCTTCACGGTCTGCGCGAGGTCCTCCGAAGTGGACATCGGGTAGCTCACGCTCGCGATCTGCTTGCAGATGTCGACGGCGATGACGTCGGCGCCCTCCTGCGCCAGGCGCACGGCGTGGCTGCGCCCCTGACCCCGGGCCGCGCCGGTGATGAAGGCGACCTTTCCGTCCAGCTTTCCCATTTTCGTCCTCCTACTCGATGACGCCTACTTGGTGACGCAGCCGGCGTCGACGGGCAGCGGGACGCCGGTGATGTAGCGGGCCTCGTCGGAGGCGAGGAACAGCAGCGCGTTGCTGATGTCGCGCGGCTCGACCCACTTGACGGGCAGGGCGTTGAGACCGAGCAGCGGCTCGGTCAGGTCGTCGACGGTCGGGCTCTCCAGGTCCGGCCGGAACAGCCGGTAGCTGGGCTCGTTGTGGATCATCGGCGTGTTGACGGTGGTCGGGCAGATCGCGTTGACCCGGATCGAGTCGGGCGCCAGCTCCAGGGCGAGCGTGCGCATCAGGCCGATCAGCCCGTGCTTGGCGGACACGTAGTGCCCGATGTTCTCCATGGCCATCAGGCCCGCGCCGGAGCTGGTGATCACGATCGATCCGCCGGCGCCGCCGGCCTTCAGGTGCGGGATCGCCGCCTTGCACGCGTGCCAGACGCCGGTGAGGTTGACGTCGATCGTGTCCTGCCAGGCCTTTTCGGGCAGCTCCTCGAGCCGGCCGTAGGAGCAGATGCCCGCGTTGGCCGAGACGATGTCCAGCCGGCCGAGCTGGGCCACGCCCTCGTCGAGCGCCTGCTTCAGCGCGCCGTAGTCGCGGACGTCGGCCTCGGCGGCGACGATGCGCCGGTCGAGCGCCTCGACCTCCTTGACCGTCTGCGCCAGGTCCTCCGGCGTCGACATCGGGAACGGCACGGAGTCGATCTGGCCGCAGATGTCGACCGCGATGATGTCCGCGCCCTCCTCGGCCAGCCGGACCGCGTGGCTGCGGCCCTGGCCGCGGGCGGCTCCGGTGATGAACGCGACCTTGCCTTCGACACGCCCCATCGCGTGCTCCTCTCGTCGGCCCCCTGATCCCCTGTCAGTACTGGGTGTTGCCGGCGTCCACGGTCATCGTGAGCGCGGTGACGTAGCGGGCCTCGTCGGAGGCGAGGAACAGCACGGCGTTGCTGATGTCCACGGGCTGGGTCACCTCGACCGGCAGGCTGTTGACCAGCATCCCGCCGAGCTTCGGGTGCTCGGCGATCCACTTCTGCATCTGCGCGCCGCCGTCGCCGGCGCCCATCGGGGTGTCCACTCCGGTCGGGTGCACGGTGTTGACCCGGATGTTGTGCTCGGCGAGCTCGTGGGCGAACGAGCGCATGAGCCCGACCATGCCGTGCTTGGCGGCGACGTACGGGGAGAGGAACGGCAGGCCCTTGAGGCCGGCCGCGGAGCTGGTGAGCACGATGGACCCGCCGCCGGAAGCAATGAGGTGCGGCGCGGCCAGCTGCACGGTGTTCCACGCGCCGGTGAGGTTGATGTCGAGCGTCTGCTGCCAGACCTCGGGCGTGACCTCGTCCCAGGGGGACATGACGCAGATGCCGGCGTTGGCCACCACGACGTCGAGGTGACCGAGCTGCGCGACGCCGTCGTCGAGGACCCGCTCGAGGGTGTCGCGGTCGCGGACGTCGGCCTGCGCGGCGACGATCCGGCGGTCCAGCGCCTCGACCTCCTTCACCGTCTGCGCCAGGTCTTCTGGCGTGGCGTGCGGGTACCGCAGGTTCGGGATCGGGCCGCAGATGTCGACGGCGATGATGTCCGCGCCCTCCTGGGCGAGGCGCACGGCGTGGCTGCGGCCCTGGCCGCGAGCCGCACCGGTGATGAACGCGACCTTGCCTTCGACACGCCCCATCGCGTGCCTCCTCTCCGGGTGCTCAGCCGGTGACGTACAGTTTCGGCACTGAGTGCATCTATTGCGCGATCCACGCTAATGGCACTCAGTGCCAGAAGGAAGACCCTGGGAGCCGGAATTGCAGGAAGACGCGGGCCCGCGCGGCGCGACCGACACGGCCGCCCCCGAGGCACCACGCCCGGGCAGGCGGCCCGTCACGACCCGGGACGAGCTGACCCACATCGCCCTGGAGCTGTTCGCCACCAAGGGGTTCGACGCGACGACGATCGACGACATCGCGGCCGCGGCCGGGATCGGCAGGCGGACGTTCTTCCGCTACTTCGCGTCCAAGAACGACCTGCCGTGGGGCGACTTCGACGCGCAGCTCGAGCAGATGCGCGAGCACCTCGCGCGGATGCCGGCGGGCACGCCGCTGATGGAGGCGGTGCGCACCGCGACGATCGAGTTCAACCGGATGCCGCCGGAGGAGGTCCACTACCACCGCGAGCGGATGGCGCTGCTGCTGCGCGTGCCGACCCTGCTCGCGCACTCGACGCTGCGGTTCGCCGCGTGGCGCGAGGTGGTCGCGGAGTACGCGGGCCTGCGGCTCGGGATCCCCGCGGGGAGGCTCGAGCCGCAGGCGATCGCCTGGGCGGCGCTGGGCATCGCGCTGTCGGCCTACGAGCAGTGGCTCGACCACGAGGACAGCGACCTCGCGCAGCTGCTGGACCGGTCGCTGCGCATGCTCAACAGCGGCTTCGACTTCTGCTGACCTACCCGAACCAGGTGGCCAGGGCGGCGTCGAGGCCGTCGCCGCCCGCCCACGCCACGAACCCGTCGGGGCGGACGAGCACGCCGGGCAGCTCCGGCTCGTCCGGGCACTCGGCCCGCACGGTCCGCACGGTCCGCACCCGGCTGTCCACCTGTGGCGGCACGCCGCTGTCCACCTGTGGCGGCACGCCGCCGAAGTCGAGCAGGAGCCCGGTGCCGTCGTGCAGGTGGTCGGCGAGTCGGGTGCCGTCGGCCAGGGCCAGGTCCGGCACGCTCGCGCCGACCCACGGGTGTTCGCCGGGCAGGTCGTAGCGCTGCCAGACGCCGGAGATCCGCTTGACGAAGTACGTGGTGCCGGCGACCGTGTCGACGAGGTCGGCGACCACGGCACGCATGGCCCGCGCGTGCGGGTCGGGGCGCATCACCGCGATCTGCGCCCGGGTCCAGTCCAGCACCCACGCGCCGGTACGCGGCGTTCTGGCGCACGGTCCCCGACTCGCCCGCGTTGCGGGCCCGCGCCCGGGAGGCGGTCGACGAGCTGCAGGACGCGCTCGCCAGGGCGATCGCGGACACCAGCAGCGACCCGCACCCGGCGCTCACCGCGGCGCTGGCCATGGCCGCGTGCCGCACGACGTTCACCGCGGGCGCCGCGCGGGTGCTGGCCGGCGAGCGCGCGGCCGCGGTCACCAAGGACCACATAGCCGCGGTCGAGGCGGCGTTCGACACGCTCGCCGAGGGCCTGCGATGACGCACCTCGGCGGCGCGCCCGGCCACGACACCGCGGCCTCGCTCGAGGCCGCCACCAACTCACTCGCGGAGGGCCTGCGATGACGACTGCGACAACCCGCACCGGCACGATCCGCGCCGACGGCGCGCACCTGTACTACGAGCGCCGCGGCAGCGGGCCGGCGCTGCTGATGATCCCCGGTGGTGGCGGGGACGCGAGCCACTTCACGGACGTCGCGGACCGGCTCGCCGACACCTACACGGTGCTCGGCTACGACCGGCGCGGCAACTCGCGCAGCACCGTCGACGACCCGGCCGCGCCGTTGCGGATGGAGACGCAGAGCGCGGACGCGCTGGCCGTGCTCGCCCACCACGACCTCGGCTCGGCGCTGGTGGTCGGCGGCAGCGGCGGCGCGCTGATCGGCCTCGACCTCGCCGCCCGGCGGCCGGACGCCGTCGTCGGGCTGGTCGCCCACGAGCCGCCGGTGATCGGCCTGCTGCCGGACGCCGCGAGCCACCGGGCGCTGTTCGACGAGATCGACGAGATCACCCGCCGCGAGGGACCGTGGGCCGGCTACGTCCGGTTCGTCTCCACCATCGACCGGCCGGACAGCCCGGCTCTGCTGCATCGCCGCGGCGGCAGGCGCCTGGTGGGCGGCGCGGCGCGCGCGGGCGTCCGGCTCGCCGCGAACGGCCCGCGGTCGCTGCGCGAGATCGGCCGCGTCCTGGGCAACTCGCCGTACCTCATGACGCGCGAGATGGCGTCGTTCCTTGCGTTCACCCCGGACCTGTTCGCGCTGGCCACGGGCGGCGTGCCGATCGTCATCGGGGCCGGCGCACGCAGCCGCGGGTACTACCCGGGCCGCGGCGGCGCGGCCGTCGCGGAGCGCCTCGGCGTGCCGCTGGTCGAGTTTCCCGGCGGCCACATCGGCTACCTCGAGGAGCCGGACGCGTTCGCCGCGACGCTGCGCGAGACGCTCGCCGGACTGCGTCCGGATTCGCACTTGTAACGACCTTTGGGCCACGAGCGGCAAACTTGAACGCTTGGCAGGCGGTCTCCGTATTGGGTGGTGTTCGCGGAGTCTGTCTCCCACCCGGGCTCTGCGGCGACTTCGCGAGGGCAGAGGTGGGAATGACAAGGAGAGTCATGGCCAGGTTCAAGTTAGCCCGCGCGGGTGCGGGAGTTACTGGCGCCGCCGTGCTGCTGATGATGGCCGCGGCCGTCCCGGCGACCGCAGATCCCGTGACAGGCACGGTCGACGACGGGGCGCAGGGTCTGAACGTCAACGTCGGCAACGGGTTCAAGAGCAACCTCTCGACCAGCCTCATCGGGCTCACGCTCGACAGCGGGAAAAAGCTCGGCGTGTACTGCGTGCAGATCGACCAGGGCATCGACCGCGCGCACCCGCTCGTCGAGAAGGACTGGACGGACTACCCGGACGCCGAGTCGCCGTTCAACGCGAACCGGGACAAGATCAACTTCATCCTGCACAACGGGTTCCCGGAGAAGAACACCGGCGTGCTGACGAAGGAGCTGACCGACGCCGGAACGAACCTCAACGACGGCTCGCTGTCGGTCCAGGAGGCCATCGCCGGCACGCAGGCCGCGATCTGGCACTTCAGCGACGCCACCGACCTCGACCGCAACGAACCCGTCCCGGGGGATGCGCGGTCGGGTCAGGACGTGCTCGCGCTGTTCGACCTGCTGACGGGTCCGGGCAACGTGGGCCTCGGTGACGAGCCGGACGCGTCGCTGAAGATCGACCCCGAGTCGAAGCAGGGCCAGGCGGGCGAGCGGATCGGCCCGTTCACGGTGACCACCACCGGCGCGATCGACAAGTTCGCGACGAGCCTGCCCTACGGCGTCCGGATCACGGACGTGGACGGCCGGGCGCTGAAGGCGAACCAGATCAAGAACGCCTCCCAGCTGTTCTTCGACGTACCCGAGGACACCGCCGACGGCGGCGCGAACTTCCGCCTGACCGCGCTCGCCACCGTGGACACCGGCCGGCTGTTCGTGGGCCAGAACTACGACGAGAACCACAAGACGCAGACGCTGATCGTCGCGAGCGGCGAGCGGACGGAGGTCACCGCGAAGGCGACCGCCGAGTGGATCGCGCAGGGCCAGGAAAATGCCCCGCCGGTGCCGCAGGGCAGGAACGAGGACGACAACGGCGGCCTCGCGTCGACCGGTGCCTCGATCGCCCTTCCGCTGGGCATCGGCGCGGGCCTGCTCGTGCTGGGCGGCGGTGCGCTGCTGTTCCTGCGCCGCAGGCGGCCGGACGCGGATAGCTGATAGCTGACAGGTTCCTCATCGGACGATGGCCCTCGCCCAGCACGGGCGGGGGCCATCGTTCTTTGCCGTACCCGATGGTTGTGCCTGCGAGGTCCGCCACTCCGGACCCGGCTACGGACCGGCTACGGACCCGGCGCAGGACCAGCTCTGGACCAGCTCTGGACCAGCTCTGGACAAAGCGATGGCCCGGGCGCTCGTAGCGCCCGGGCCATCGCCGGTGTTGCGGGCCCGGCTCAGAAGATCTCGTAGCCGGGGGTGAGGACCTTGTTCGGGTCGAACTTCTGCTTCGCGGCGTCCAGCCGGCCGAACTCGGAGCCGAAGTGGTCGCGCCACTCGCCACCGTTGAGCGCGAGGGCACTCACCGGGTAGAGCGTGCCGCCCGCCCCCTTGACCCGGCCGTAGGCCGCCTTGTTCGCGTCCACCAGGCGCTGGGCGTTGGCCGCGTCGCCGGAGCCCGGGATGCGGACCAGGTTGAACGCGAAGATCAGCCCGTCGCCCGGGGTCCGCAGCAGCGGGCTCTTGATCGCCGAGCGGTGGATCGGCGACAACACCACCTGGCCGAACTGGCCCAGGTCGTTCGCCGGGTTCAGCTGGCCCAGCTCGCCACCGGCGATCGCCTCGACCTGCCCGTCACCGATGAACGTCGTCAGCCACGGGTGCGGGAAGAACCACTGCCCGTTGCCGCGCAGCAGCGACTCGAGGGCGGCGAGCCGGTTGAGGTAGTCGAAGTACGCGAGCGTGCTGGCCACGCGCTGCGCCGGGTCGTCGGACAGGCCGGCGGTCAGCGCGGCGTCGTCCGGCGGGTTGCCGGTGAAGTACTTCGCCGCGTCGATCTTGAAGCCGATCGTGCCGGCCGGCGTGCCCGCGATCGCGCCCTGCACCGCGTCGAACCGGTTGTCGCCGGCCAGCAGGCGCTCGTCGCGCAGCATCGTGGCGAGGTCCGGGTAGACCAGCGAGAACCGGCGCACCGACTGCGGCGCGTCGACCAGCTTGAGCGTCGCCTTCGTGATCACGCCGACCTGGCCGAGGCCCCCGCGCACGGCGTCGAACAGGTCGCCGTTGCTGCCCGGCGAGCAGGTGACCTTGTCTCCCTTGCCGGTGACGACGTCCATCTCGAGCACGTTGTCGGCGACCACGCCGAACGTCGAGGTGGTGGAGCCGACCCCGCCGACGACGATCGTGCCGCCGACCGACAGCTCGATGTAGTCGGGCAGCACCGGCGGCGTCTTGCCGGCCGCCAGCGTCGCCGACAGCACCTCACTCCACTTCGCGCCCGCGTCGACGGTCACCCGGTCACCCTGCACGGCACCCACGGAGTGCAGCGCGGACATGTCGGCCACCACGCCGTCCTGGACCTCGGACCGCCCGAAGGTCGAGTGGCTCTGGCCCTGCGGGGCGAACTTGCGCCCCCGGTCGGAGACCCATTTGATCGTCGCGGCGACGTCGTTGTCCGACCCGGGGATGAGCACGGCCTCGGGCGTCTTGTGGACGATGTGGCCGAAGTCGTCCGCGGCCGCGTCGCGGGCGGCCTGGTCGAAACTCAGCTGGCCGTCCAGCGGTGGCGGTGGCACGTCCTCCTTCGGTGCTGCCGCGAAGGCGCCTCTGGTCGCCACAGCGGTCGCGCCAGCCGCTGTGGCGGCGAGACCGGCCATCAGCACGGCTCGACGGTTCGCCTTCATCAAGGTCTCCTCACATGGGTCATGGCGTGCCGACGGGTGGCACCCAAACTCAGATACGGACATGATCAACGCTTTGGTTCACAATGTTGCCGGAACGTGTTATTCGTTCACCAGTGGAAACGAGAGCCTGCCAGAAGGTTCGCTCCCGTTTCGCCGCTGGCCTGGGAACGAGCGCGTCACGGTCGTCTCATCTCATGCATTTGGATGAGTTCAGAACCACCGGTCTCCGGCACAGTGCAGCGCGTGGGAGATCACCGATCAGCACATACGGATGATCGTGCGCGGGTTCGCTGATGATCGTCGGCGGCGTGGTCGCGCTCCTGGTCGTGGGTCCCGCTCTCCTCGTCCACGGCCTGGTCTGGCTGGCCCGCCGTAGGCTGCGCCCCGCCCCCGCGCGCCCGGTCGACCCCGGGACCGCCGGCGTCGCGATCCTGATCGTCGCGCACGACGAGGCGGACCGGGTGCTCGACGCGCTCGCCGCGGCCCGCGAGGTGGTGCCGGACCAGAACGTGCACCTCGTCTCCAACTCCTCCGCCGACGGGACCGCCGAGCTGGCCCACCGGCTGGGCGCCGAGGTCGTCGAGACCATGGGCAGGCTGACCACCGCGGGGGCCGCCGCGGCCGGGGTACAGGCGTTCCGCCTGCTCGACCGCTTCACCTACGTGCTCGTCCTCGACGTCGACACCCGCCTCGCGCCCGGTCACCTCGAGCGCGCGCTGCCGCTGTTCGCCGACCCGGGCGTGGCCGCCGTGGACGCGCGGGTGGCGCCGGACTGGCTGCCGCCGCGCCGCGTCCTCGCCGCGTTCCGCGGGCGCCGCCACGTGCTCGGCCAGTCGTTCGGCCGCGGGCCGGCCGGGCCGCCGGCGAGCACCGCCCGCGGGCTGCCCGCCGTCGGCCGCATCTACCGCACGGCGGTGCTGGCCCAGCTCGAGCTGGACCCGCCCGGCCTCGCCGAACCGGACCTCGACCTGACACTGCAGGTGTACCGCCGCCGCCTCGGCCGGGTGGCGCTGTGCCCGGGCGCGCCCGCGGTGATCGCCACGTCCGTGCGGCTGCGCGACCACGCCCGGCTGACCCGCCGCGGCATCACCGGGCTGTGGCAGGCCGCCCGCCGCGGCCGGGTCGGCGTGCCGCTCGCCCTGCAGCTCGCCGAGCTCGTGGTGTCGGCCGCGGTCGTGGCGCTGGTGCCGCTCGCCGTGCTGCTGCTCGCCCTCCCGGCCGGCTGGGCACCGCTCGCCGCGGCCCGCTCGGTCGTCGGCCCGGTGGAGCTGGGCCTCGCGTTCGTGCTCGCCGACTACGCGCTGACCGTCGCGGCCGCGCTCGCCGCCCGCCAGCCGCGCTACCTGCTCGCCGGCGTGCTGTTCCCCCTGCTGCGGCTGGTCGACGCGGTCGCCGTGCTCCGCGCGTCCGTGGGCCGCCACGAGGTGGCGGCAGCGAAAGTGGTGGCAGCGAAAGTGGTGGCAGCGAAAGTGGTGGCGGAGAAAGTGGTGACAGAGAAAGTGGTGACAGAGAAGGTGACGGTGGCCGCGGCCCCGAAGCCGGCCAAGCCGCTCCGCGCCGTCCGCTTGCCGAAGCCCCGCCCCGCGCCGGAGGAGCCGCGCGCACGGCGTCCGCGCCGCTGGTCGGTGCCGCTCGGGTGGGCACTGTGGACGGTCGCCGCGGTCGCCGCGGTGGCCCGGATCGTCGCGGCGCTCCCGACGATGCCCGCCTCGGCCGCCGAGGTCACGCTCAGCCAGGCCGGCTACGGGCGCTACGCCGACATCGGGGTCGCGCCCGTGCCGAACACCCTCGCCCCCACCGACGCGCAGCTCGCCGCCTACTCGTGGCTGACCAACCCGTTCGGCCGCCACGAGAGCGTGCTGACCAGCACCCGCGAGCTGTCCGTCGTCGCGGTCGTCGTGCTGCTCTCGGCGCTGCTGCTGCTCACGCTCGCGCTGCGGCTGCATCCGCTGGTGAGCGCGGCCGCGGTCGTGGTGCTGGCCGCGGCCGGGCCGGCGATCGCGGTGTTCGGCCCGATCGGGCCGGGGCTGCTCGGCGCCGCCTGGCTCGCGCTGGCCGCGGTCGGCACGGTGTGGCTCGCGCGGGCGCTGGCCCGCGACCGGCTGGTGCTCGTCGCGCTCGCCGGCGTGTGGACGCTCACCACCGCGCTCGCCGCCGTCGCGACCGCGCCGCTGCTGATCATCCCGGCGGGCATCGCGGTGGCGACCTGGCTGTGGTTCCTCGACATCGAGCGGTACGAGCCGGACGCGACCTGGCGCGGGCACGCCGCCGTGGTCCTGTTCGCCACCGGCAGCGTGGCGGCCCTGCTGTGGCGGGCCGACCTCATGCTCGCGCCGACCGGCGGCGTGCTCGCCGGCCACCAGCGGCCCGCGCTGCTCGCCGCCGTCACCATCGCGGCGGGCGGCGGCCTGGTCGTGCCGCGGGTGCGGCCGGTCTCCGTCGGCACGCTGTGCGGCGTCGGGCTCGCCGCCGGCTTCGGCGCGCAGGCCGACCTGCTCGTGCCCGCGCTGGTGGCCGGGGCGGCGGTCATCGTGACGATGCTGCTCGAGGCGGCCGTCCGCTCCCCCGCCCCGCTCCTCGCGGGCGGCCTGGCCGCGGCGCTCACCGCGGCGGCCGCGGTCGGCGGCCTGCTGATCGCGCCGCCGCTCGCCCCGCGGGGCGAGCACGCCGCGCTCGCCGCGTGGGTGTCGAACCAGCTCGAGGCGGGCGGCACGCTCACCGTCCCGCCCGACGTCTGGGCCGACATCCATCGCGACATGGCGCGCCAGGACCCGCGAATCGACGTGCGGCGCGCGGACGACCAGCCGGTCGACGGCCTGTTCGTGACGCACGGGCTGGCGACCGCCGGGCGCCGGCTCGGTCATTTCGGCTCGCTGAGCATCGTCACCACGCGGCTCGAAGAGAGCTACCTGTACTCGGGTCCACGCGCGAGCGCGGGCGCGCAGCTCGTCCGCAACAAGCGGCTGGCCACCACCACGCAGGCCCGCGTCGCGCTGCTCGCCGGGCGGGTCGACCTGCGCGCGATGGCGGTGCTCGCGAACCTGTGCGCCGAGTTCGACATCACGCTCGTGCGCACCGGCAACTCGCCGCACGAACAGGGGTCGGGCCTGCCCGACCGCACGGTGGTCGTGTCCACATCGGACGGAAAGGCGGGGCGCGAGGCGGTGCTGGACTGGCTCGCGACGCAGGAGCCCCCATTCGCGCCGGCCCACACCCGGCGCGCCCCGGAAGGCGTCGCGATCAGCTGGCGCCTGCCGGAACCACTGGAGGGCGCAACGGGATGACATCTGGTCGAAGGGCTGGTCAACGATGAAGATGTTCAACGGAAAGGCACTGGGCGTCGCGATGGTCGTGAGCGCGCTGACGGTCGCGCTCGCCGGCGCGGTACCTGCCGCGGCGGCGCAGCAGGACTCGTTCCTGCGGCTCGCGCACCTGTCGCCGGACACGCCACAGGTCGACGTGTACCTGACGGCGTTCGGCAGACCCGACTTCCACGAGCGGGTCAACGGCGTCGGATACGGCGTCGTGTCGGAGTACCAGGCGATCCAGCCGGGCGAGTACACGATCGCGATGCGGCCGACCGGCGCGGACCCGGCCACCAAGCCGGTGATCTCGACGACGCTGACCGCGCAGCGGGGCCGCGCGTACACGGTGGCCGGTCTCGGTTCGTTCTCCGACCTGGCACTGAAGGTGCTCAACGACGAGATCAGCCTGCCGCCCAAGGGCCAGGCGCGGATGCGCGTGGTGAACGCCGCGCCGCACGCGGGCGACCTCAGCATCAAGCGCGCGGGCACGTCGGTCATCGAGCGCACGGCGTTCGGCGACGCCAGCTCGTACGTGTACGTGCCGGCGGGCGCGACCAAGCTGACCGTCGCACCGGTCGAGGCGGAGCCGACCAACCTGCCGATCACGCTGGAGGCGGGCGGCGTCTACACCGTGCTGGTGCTGGAGAAGAGCGGCTCGCTGTCCGCCGCCGTGCGCCAGGACGCGCAGGGCGCGACGGTCGTGCCGCACGGCGCGATCGAGACCGGGCTCGGCGCCCCGGCCGGCCGCGACACCGGCCTCATGCTGGTGCTGGTCATCGCCACCGCGGCCGCGGGCGGCGCACTCGTGCTGGCCACGCGCCGCCGCCGAACCGCACGACCGGCCGCGTGACCGACCGCTTGACCAGGCGCGCGGTGATCTACCGCGTGACCGGCCGGCGGGCTCGCACCGGCCTGAACTCGGCGGGCGGTGTGCTCGTGCCGGCCGGGCGCGGGCGGGCCGGTTGAGAGGGCGGCACCGCATGGCGTCCAGCGCGACGGCCCGGCGGGCCGTCGCGCTGGTCGCGGCGGTCGCCGCGCTGCTCGTCACCGGTGTGCTCGCGCTGGGCGCCGACCAGCCCGGGGTCGCGGCCGAACCCCGGCCGGCCGGGGCACCGGCGCCGGCCGGCCCGGCCACACCGCCACCCACCTGGACGATCCTGCCGGCCACCCCCGCCCCGGTCGCCGCCCCGCCGACGCGGCTGCGGATCCCCGCGATCGGGGTCGACAGCCGGATCGTCCACATTGGAGTGGACGCCACCGGGGCGCTGGTGCCGCCACCGACGGCCGACGTGACCGGCTGGTTCGCCGCCGGGCCGGTGCCCGGCACGATCGGCCCCGCCCTGCTCGCCGCGCACGTCGACTCGCGGGCCGGGCCCGGGGTGTTCTTCCGGCTGACCGAGCTGCGCCCGGGTGACGCGGTGATCGTGGACCGCGCCGACCACACGTCCGTGCGGTTCGTCGTCGACTCGTCGACCCGGGTGGCGAAGACCGCGTTCCCCACCGAGCTTGTGTACTCTCCGAAGCCGATCTCGATGCTCCGGCTGGTGACTTGTGGGGGATCTTTTGACCCCCAAGAGCGCTCCTACCTCGACAATGTCATTGTCAATGCCACTATCCGGTGAAACAGTTCCCTCTCCGATGCGATGAACTCCGAGTGGCGAAGGCTCTTGGGGGTGGTCGGGATGGAATGGCACCCGGAGCGACGACGGTCGCCGGGCCGTCGCATCGGTGACGTACGCAACGCGACCGTGTTGAAGACCGTCGGCACGGACATCGAGTTGCTGTGCCGCCAGGTCGAGTCGATCCGAACCGACGAAGGCGTCCCCGTCGAGGTGCGTGACCGGTTGGAGATGATCGACCACGAGCTGGCCCGGCTCGCCCGGCTGACCGGCACCGCCGTCGCCGAGCTGCCCGCACCCCGGCTCCCCGACGAGGCCGCCGCCGCACACCGGCTGGCCGCGTACCTGACCGTCCGCGAGTGGCAGTGTCTCGAGCTGCTGATCCGCGGGCTGAACACGCGCGCGATGGCACGCCAGCTGAACGTCTCGATCACGACGGTGCGCACCCACGTGCAGTCCCTGCTGGCCAAGCTCGGGGTGAACTCGCGGCTGCAGGCCGTGGCGCTGGCCATGCGCACGGCGCTGCTGGAGACCCCGACGCGGCGCGGCGCCCGGCCGGGGTGACGACCGCCACCGCGCTTCGGGGGTTCGCCGGGGGTTTCCCCGACGCGGCCGCCCGCCCGGTTTCCTAAGGTGGTGACATGGCTTCTGCGCGTCCTCTCCACGAACTGCTCGCCGACCTCGTCGGCGACGCGGACGCCGTGCGTGCGCACGGCGATCCGGAGGCGTACCTGGCCGCGCACGGCCACCCGGACCTGCCCCCCGACCTGGTCGCGGAGGCGGTCGTCAGCTACGCGGACACGGCGCCGGTCGAGGTGGCCGAGCACCTGGCCCCGTACGTGACGACCCACTCGGCGGTCCCGGCCGACGAGCCGCCCGCCGACGACTGGTTCGGCCTGATCACGACGGCACCCGCGGACGATCTCGACCCCGATCCGGACTTCGACGACGTCCCGGACGACCACGTGCCGCCCGACCACTCCGGACCGGCGCTGGACTTCGGCACCGGTTCGGTCGACGCGCTCGACGAACCGTCCACTGAGGACACTGAAGACACCGCCCATCCGGGCGACGACACCGGGTCCGACGGTTCGCCGGACGCCGGTGACCACTCGCGCGCCCCGGCGTGGGACGACCTGGGTCCGGACAGCACCGACCCGGACGCGCTCGACGCGGACTCCGACGAGGACTCCGACGACGACTCCGACTCCGACTCCGACGATCTGGACTGAGCACCGGGACATGACGAAGGCGGGGCACCCTCCCGGGGTGCCCCGCCTTCGTCATTACGTCACCTTCGTCGTCAGGTCAGGGCCCGGCTGACTCGGACGGCGTGTCCTCGGTCGTCTCCGTGGTGGTCGTGTCCGTCGTCGTCGGCCAGGTCGTGGTGTCCGTGGTGGTCGGCGTGTCGTTGTTGTCCGGCGTGTCGTTCCCGCCGTCCTGCTGCTGCTCGGTCTCCTCGGTCGTCGAGGAGTCCGTGCGGGTGATCGGCACGCAGTTGCCGGTCACGTAGGCGCCGTCCTTGTCGGGCACGAGCATGTGCTCGGCGTCGGCGATGCGGGCGCAGACCTTCTTCGCGTCACCGATCGCGGACTTGAAGCGCGGGTCGGACAGCTCGAGGACGGCCGGCCGGGCGGCCTCGTTGTACCAGTCGCCCTGCTCGCTGTCGGGCACCTGCTGGCCCATGACGCCGGCCTGCGGGTCGGTGCCGTCGCCGCCGTAGACGTGCAGGTGGACGCCGTGCAGGTCGAAGGCGCCGTCGCTGCGGTAGTCGATGGTGATCTTCCCGTCCGCGACGATGGCCGAGGTGAGGCACACCCAGTGCTCGTTGGCCATGATCTCGGGCGTGCACCGCTCGTCGGGCGGCAGCGAGTCGGCGGGCACGCTGGACGTCTGGCCGGCGGACCCGGCCTGGGGCTGGTCGTTCCCGCCGAACACGTTGAGCGCCACCGCGACCGCGGCCAGCACGGCGAGCGCGACGACGGCCGAGGCGCCGACGAGCACCCGCCGCCGCTTCTCGCCGTCCTCGGCCGGCGGCCCGATGGGATCCTTGACCGGCGCCTCGGCACCGAGCGGCGTGGTCCGCGGCGCACCCGCGGCGCCTCCGCCGCCGCGCGGCCCCTGCCCGGGCCCGCCGGCCCGCGGCGTCCCGCCCGGCGGCGTGCCGGGCCCGTGCCGCACGGCGGTTCCGGCGTCGGCCGGGAACCCACCGGGTGGCGTGCCCGGCCCGCGCCCGGCGGGGAACCCGCTGGGCGGCGTGCCGGTCCCGAGCCCGGCATTCCGCGCGGCCGCCATCGGCCCGGCGACGGTCGCGTCGCCGCCACCGGGCGCACCCGGCCGCGTCCCGCCGGCCGGGTGGCCGCCCGACCCCGCACCCTGGGCACCGCCCTGTCCGACCGGCGCGGAGCCCCGCCCCGCGCCGGGCCCGCCCGGCAAGGTGCCCGGCCCGGCGCCCCTGGCGCCACCCAGCCCGGCGTCCTGATACCCCGCGACACCGCCCGATCCGCCGCCCGATCCGCCGCCCGGCCCGGCACCGAACCCGGCGCCCGCGGCGGTTTCACCCTGCCCGGCGCCGTGTCCGCCCGGCGCGGTGCCCGGTCCCGCGCCCGGTCCGCCTTGTCCCTGCCCGGGCCCCCCGCCTCGACCACCCGGCACGCCTTGTCCCGCCGCACCGGCCGTGCCGCCCCGGTTCGCCGGTCCCCCGGCCGATGCCGGCCGGCCCTGCCCGCCTTGTCCGGCGGCGAGTCCCGCGCCCAGCCCGGCGGCGGCCAACCCGCCCGCGGCCCCGGCGACAGCCGCCGCGCCGCGGCCCGGCCCACCGGACCCAGGCCCACCCGGGCCACCCGCGGCAGTGCCCGGAGCCACGCCGCCCCCGACACCGCCGAGTGACCCGCCGGCCAACCAGGCCGCCCCCAGCGCCACCGCGTGCTTCGGGTGCGTGTCCACGGCCACCGGCCGGCCCAGCTCGGCCGACACCAGCTGCCCCACGATCGGCATCCGCGACGACCCGCCCACCAGCAGCACCGAGTGCAGGTCCGTGGCGGACAGTGCGGCCGAGCGCACCGCGCGCTGCAGGGCCTCGATGGAACCGTGCAGCGACGGGCGGACCATCGACTCCAGCTCGCCGCGCGTCAGCCGGACCTCCGTGGTCACCGACGGCAGCAGGACCGGGATCGCCGTGTCCGTGTCGGCGGAGAGGGCCTCCTTCGCCGCCACGCACTCCTCCCGCAGCCGCGCCACGGCCGAGATCACCGCCGGGTCGTCCTCGTCCAGGTCGTCCAGCTTCGTGCCGAGGGAAGTCCGCACGTGGTTGAACACCGCCGCGTCGAAGTCGATGCCGCCGAGCCGCTCGATGCCCTCCGGCTCGCCGAGGATCGCGAACCCGGTGGCCGTGCGGCGCAGCACCGCCGCGTCGAACGTGCCGCCACCCAGGTCGTACACGGCCACGACCGCGCCGACGCCGAGCCGCTGCTCCTGCGCGTAGTTCACCGCCGCCGCCTCGGGCTCGGTGGCGAACGTGACCTGCGCCGGCAGGTCCGCCATCCGCACCGCCTGGCGCAGCAGGTCGATCTTGTACGGCCCCCAGTTCGCCGGGTGCGACACGCACACCGACGACGGCGGCCCGCCCTCGCGAGTGACCACTTCGGACACCACGGCCCGCAGCAGGTGCGAGGTCAGCGACTCGGCCGAGTTCGGCGTGCCGGCCAGCAGGATCGGCGTGGTGTCGCCGATGCGGCGCTTGAACTCGCGCGCCACCCGGCTCGGCTCGGTCAGCCCGCGCCGGTTCGCCGCCTCACCGGTCAGGAAGGTCTCGTCCTCGCGCAGCAGCACGACCGACGGGATCGCGGCGCCGCGGCCACCGAGCGACACGATCTGCGCGCGGCCGTCCCGCCACACCGCGGCCGCGGTGAACGTGGTTCCTAGGTCGATGCCGAGTGCGTACATGTCGATGCTCCGATGGGACTCAATGGGACTCAGTGACGGGAGAGTGGAACGGAAAGGTCGGCCAGCATGCCTTCGCACGAACGAACGGCCACCCGGGCGGCGACCACGAGCTCGTAGCTGGTGAGGGGGTTCTCCGCGCGGCGCTGCCAGCGCGACAGCGCGTCGTTCGCCGCTGCGGTGAGGTCGGGGGCGGGTGCGTCGGCGGGCAGCCGCAGCCGCTGGTGGGCCGCGCCGCCCGCGCCGCCGATCACCCGCTCCAGGTCGGCGACGACCTCGTCCTTCCCGGACACCCACCCCGAGCGCAGGCCGGACAGCACCCGCAGCTCGTTGAACGGGTGCGCGGACGCGACGACCGCCTCGACCTCCGCGGTCAGCAGGTCGGAGCCGGGCAGCGTCAGCGAGCGGACCACGTCGGCCACCGCGAGCAGCGCCGAGCGGCACTTCAGCACGTCACGGCGCTCGAAGAACAGCGAGGACAGCAGCTCCTGCAGGTCGTTCAGCCCGCTGCGCTCGGCGAGCTCGCGGGCCAGCTCGGTGGCGGTGCCGGCGGCCTTGCGGCGCAGCATCGTGCTCGCCAGCCGCACGCCGAACAGCCCGAACCGGTCGAGCAGCGCGGTGCGGTCGGTCTCGGTGAGGCCCAGCTCCGGGCGGGTCGCGACGAACCGGTCGGCGGAGAGCAGCAGCTCCTCCGCGTCGCGCACCTCGAGGTCGGCGATCGTGCGCAGCCGGGCGACCTCCTCCTCGGTGAGCGTCACCGCGGTCTCCGCGAGCAGCCCGGCCACCGGGATCACCGACTGCACGAGCCGCCGCACGTTCGGGTCCGCGCCGAGCCGCGACGCCACCCGCCGCGCCGACGCCATCGAGTCGAGCCGGCCGACCGCGATCTCGTCCGCGCGCGACAGCACGCCGATCGCGTTCACCGGGCTCGGCCGGGACACCTCGGAGTCATGGAACGCGCGCAGGAACTCCACGTCGCCCGCGTGCAGGTGGCGCATGAGGTAGACGACCGCGTCGGCGGGTGTCTCCTCCTCGTCCGGCACCAGCAGGTCCCAGGTGCGCCGCGACGCGGACTCGGTCAGCGAGCCGATCCCGGGCGTGTCCACGAGCGTCACCGCGCGCAGCGCCTGCGCGGGCCAGGTCACCACGAGCTCGCGCACCTCGTCGGCCGCGAGCCCGCCGAGGTCGATGTCGAGCTGGCCGTCCTCGCGGGTGAACCGCAGCTGCCGCGGCGCCTGCCCGTCGAGCCGGGCGCGCACCTGGTAGGTGTGCCCGTCCTGGTACCACGTGACGATGCGGGTGCACTCGCCCGCGTCGGTCGGCGCGAGCCGCTCCCCGACGAGCGCGTTGAGAAGCGTGGACTTGCCCGCCTTGATCCGGCCGGCGACCGCCACCCGCAGCGGCTGGTCCAGCCGGGCGTGCAGCCCGGCCAGCCGCGCCGCGTACGGGGTGCCGCGGTAGACCTCGAGCGCGTGCGCGAGCACCGCCCGGGTCCGGTCCACAAGACTCGTCACCTCGCCACCGCCTGCGCCATGTCGCGCAGCTGGCCGATGCGGGCCAGCTCGGCGTCGACGTCCTTGAGCCGCTTCTCCCGTTCCGCCTGGGTCTTCTTCGCCGCCTCGGTCGCCGCGACCAGTGCCTTGGCGTTGGACTTGGTCAGCTCCTCGGCGAGCGTGTTGTAGTGGTCGCGCAGCTCGCGCTGGACCCGGCGCAGCGTGTCCTTCGAGTCCTTGGCCGCGACGAACGTGATCTTGTCGCAGTACTTGCGCATCTCGTTCTTGGCTTCGCTGCGCCGCTTGGCGATCTGGCGCTTCTTCTCCTCGCGCAGGCCGCGGTGGCCGAGCACGAGCCCGATGCCGATGCCGATCGGGCCGAGCATGATCCCGACCATGCTGCCGATGACGGTGAACATCATCGCGCCGCCGTACGCGCTCTTCAGCGCCACCAGCGCCTGCTTGACCGCGCGCATCTTCTTCAGGTCCAGGCTGTCGCCGAACCCGCCGACCTCGGCCAGCGGCGTCGGGTCGTGCACGTCGAACTGCCGGTACATCGAGCCGGACGCCTCGCGGAAGTGCTCGCCGACCCGCTCGCTCAGCTCGGTGGCCCGGTCACGCAGGTACTCGTAGTTCGCGAGCAGCTCGGCGGCGGTCCGCGACTGCAGCCACGGGCCGATCTCCGCCCACGTGTCGGCCGGGTCGCCCGCCTCGATGGCCGCGTCGGCCTCCTTGGTGACCTCGCGGATCCGCGAGCGCAGGTCGAAGTCGATGTCGGAGCTGAGGTCGCCGATGCCGTCGTTGAGGGTCTGGCTCCACTTGGCGGCGGCCGTCTTCAGCGACTCGACGTGCGCCTTGACCGCGGTCAGCTCGTCGACCACCCGCTGGGCCGCCTCCGGGTCGGCGAGCGCGGCGCGCTCGGCGGCGAACGACGTCTCGATGTGGTCGCACAGGGCCGCCACCTCGGCGGCCGCCTCGGTGGCGAGCCGCTTCTCCGCGGATCCGCCCACCTGGTCCTTGATGATCTTGATGAGCGCGGGGAAGCCGGACTCGGTGTTGAGCTCGGTGTCGCTGTTCTTCACCGCGCGGGCCCGCAGCGCGGAGGACACCGGGAGCAGCGGGATGTCCACGCCGGCCGCGGCGAGGTGCCCGGCGTCGAGGTCGCGGATGCGCCGCCACGACGGGTAGAAGTCGGTCTTGGTGATCACGCAGGCCACGGTCTGGCACATCTTTCGGGCGCGGTGCAGGAAGTCCATCTCGCTGCGCGTCAGCTCCTGCGCGGCGCTGGTCACGAACAGGACCGCGTCGGCGAGGGAGATCGCGGCGAGGCTGGCCGCCGAGTGCGCGGAGCCAAGCCCGCCGATGCCGGGGGTGTCGACGAGCACGAGGCCGCCGGCGAGGATCGCGCGCGGAATCCGGATCTCGACGCCGCTGACCCTGGCCGGGTCGCCGACCCCGGCGCCGTCCTCGACGACGTGCTTGCGCAGGTCCGCCAGGTCGATGCCCTCGCGGGGCGCGTCCTCGCCGATCCACATCAGCTCGGCGGAGGCCTCGTCGCCGTGCCGCACGAACGTCGGCACCGCGGTCGCCGCGTCGTCGTCGACCGGGCAGATCGGCGCGCCCACGAGCGCGTTCACCAGCGAGCTCTTGCCCTGCTTGAACTCGCCCGCGATGACGACGTTGATCACCGGGTCGGCGAGGCGCCGCTTGGCCTCGGCCAGCCGGGCCCCCAGGTCCGGCCGGTCGAACGCCTCGCAGGCACGCAGCCCCAGGTCGACGACGTCCGTGGCGCGGGACGCGTGCGCCTGCGCCGTCGCCGGGGCCGGGGCGGTGGCCGACTTCGTCATGATCGCTCCTGTGTGGACGTAAGTGGTCTGGACACGCGGCAGCGGGCGGTCCGGCCGGCGTACCGGGGCACGCCGGCCGGTCTGCCCGCTTCGCTGAAGGGGTACCTACTGCGCGGCGACGGCGTCGCCGCCGCTCTCGACCGTGTCGTTGTCTTCGACGGTGTCGTTGTCCTGGTTCAACGTGATGTCGTTGTCCTCGACCGTGTCGTTGTCCTCGATCACCGTGGTGTCGTTGTCCTGGACCGCGGTCACCGTGTCGTGGCTGTCGGTGGTGTCGTTGTCCTCGACGTCGATGTCGGTGACGTCGCCGCTGCCGGTGCCGACGGTCGAGTCCTCGATGTCGTTGTTCGAGGTGTTGTTGACGTCGCCGTCGCCGAAGTTGAACACGCTGCCGTCGGCACTGCCGTCGACGTTGGCGGTCTGGTTGTCGTCGCCCACCACGTTGTCCTCGGCGTCGCCGCCCGCGTTGACGCCGGTGTTCACGCCGGTGTTGACGCCCGACGCGTCGTCGCCGGCCAGCACCGCGCCGTCACCGGTGTTGGCCTGACCGAGGTTGTCGCCGTCGATGATCTGGCTGCCGTCGCCCGAGGCGTTGTTGATGTCGACGTCACCGAACACGGGCGCGTTGATGTCGACGCTGTTGTCGACCAGGTTCGTGATGTAGTCGTCGCCCTCGTAGGTCTGGTACGTGATGTAGTTGAGATGCTGGACGACCTGCTCGATGCCCCCGGAGTGACCGGCCGGGCCACCCCCGCTGTAGCTGCTCTGCACGTGGGATCTGGTCTCCGCCGACACCGACGGGTCGGCACAGGCCGCCCGCACCGTCGCGGGCATGTCCACCGCAGACAGATCGTGGTCCGTCACACCCTGTGCGGCGAGCATGCCGTTGGGGTCCTCCGCGTACTGGACCGCGAAGTTCCGGTCGGTCAGCAGGTTGCGGATGAACTCCTGCAGGACCTCGGTGACGTTGATGGGCATTGTTCCTCCTCGATCGGGCTGCGGCCCGCGCCTTTGTCGGCCGTGACACCACAGTGCGGGTGGAGGCCGCGTCCGGGCATCGGGGAGACCCCCATGACGCTGGGGGGCCGCTAGGGGATAGATCGGAGGCTAGCCCTCAGACGTGTCGCTACGGACACAGAAACCTCACCGAAATCCCTGCGTAGAGACCGAACGGAGCATCCGGCGCTCGGCCGGTCACCCAGGGTCAGAGACGATCTCCCGGAGCACCGCGAGCAGCTCCGCACGCGAGCCGGCGCCGAGCTTCGAGCGGATGCGCGCGACGTGGTGCTCGACGGTCTTCGGGGCGATGTAGAGCTGGGCGCCGATCTCGCGGTGGGTGCTGCCGGCGAGCACCAGCTTCGCGACGGCCAGCTCCCGCTCGGACAGGCTCGCCGCCCGGCCGACCTTCGCGGCCGGCTGTGCGTCCGTGGCCACCGAGTCCGCTTCGGACAGTTCACGGGCCCGCTCGAGCAGGCGGCGCGCGACGATCGGGTCACGGGTGTGGATGGCCGCCTGCCCGGCGAGCCGCGACGCCTCCCAGGGCAGCTGGACGGCGGCGAGCCCGTCGGTCACGGCGAGCACGGTGTCGGCAGGCACCTCGGTGCCGGCGAGCACCTCCGCCCAGACCGCGGCGCCGGCCCGCTGCGCCTCGCCGCGCGGCCCGGCGCCGGCCGGCATCGCACCGGCCTGCCGCGCCACCTCGCCGGGCTCGTTCGCGGCGACGGCCACCTGGACGCGCAGCCAGCCGAGCGCGGCCGTCCACGCCGGCGGGCGGCCCAGCCCGTCGACGATCTTGTCGAGCAGCGCGAGCACGGGGTCGACGCGGCGGCGCTGCTGCAGCCGGGCCGCCGCGACCAGCAGCTCCTCCGCGGCCTCGAGCTGCCACAGGTCCACGACCCGCCGGGCGAGCACCGGCTCGACCCCGCCCCACACGGCCCGCAGCCCGGCGATGTCCCCGCGCCGGCGGGCGATCCCGGCGGCGATGGCGGCGCGCAGCAGCCGCTCGCGACCGGGCAGCTCGCCTTCGGGCTTGGCCAGCTCGGCGAGCGCGTTGTCGTACCGGCCGGCCCGCAGCCGGGCCCACGCCAGCAGCAGCCGGTGGCGCGTGGCGGCGGCCGGCCCGCCGACCCCCGGGCGCTCGAGCAGGTGCTCGGCGGCGGCCAGGTCCCCGGCCGCGACGGCGACGATCGCGCCGACGGCGTGCGGTGTGTCGGGCAGGACGGCGGACGGGGCGGTGCGCTCGGCGGCCTCGGCGGCCTCGATCAGCAGCGGCACGGCGGCGTCCGGGTCGGCGGCGGCGGCCAGCGCGGCCTCGGCGAAGCGCTCGCCCTTCGCGGCCGCGACGGCCTGGTCGAGGCGGCCGACGCCCACGAGCACGGGCACGGCGAGCGGCGGGTCGGCGGCGAGCAGCGTGTCGGCGGCGCGCTCGGCGCGACCGTCCTGCGCGGCGGCCGCACCGGCGAGCCGGGCCAGGCGCGGGTCGGCGGTCTGCGGGTCGACGTCGACCGGCAGGCCCAGCAGCGCCCCGGCCTCCGCGCGGCCGGCGGCGGTGTCGTCGGGGCCGGCGCCCGCCTCGTCGGCGTCGTCGAACCAGGCGAGCGCGGCGGCCGGGTCGGCGAACCGGGTGGCCTCGCCCGCACGGACGTACACCGCCGCCACCGCTGGCGTGCGCACCCGGGCCGCCCGCAGCTGCGTCGCGGTGGCCACCGGGTCGGCCCCGGCGGCGGCGAGCGCCCGGCCGACCCCGTCGTGCAGCCGGCGGCGCTCGGCCGCGGACAGCTCCCCGAGCACGGCGAGCGCGACGGCCGGGATCATCCGCTCCTCGCCGGGCACCAGCAGCCCTTCGTCGCCAAGCGTCCGCAGCATCCCCGCGAGCTTCTCGCCCGCCACCCCGGCCGCGGCGGCGAGCACGTCGTCGTCCAGCTCCAGCCGCAGGGCGAGGACCCGCGCGACGGTGGCGACGTCGGGCCCCAGCACCGCGAACCGCCGCTGCACCCGGGCGACGAGCGCCGGCGCGGGCGCCTCGAGCACGGCCGCCACCCGCCCGGCCGCGGGGCGCGACCCGGCGACCGCCGGCGCGGCCGCTCGCGGGGCGTTCAGCCGCGGCCCGGCCTGGTCGCCGCCGGTCGCCCGCAGTCCGAGCGACACGGCCACGGCGTCGGCGAGCGCTGCGGCCACCGCGGCCAGCCCGGCCGACGCCTCGTGCACCGCGGCCGCCGTCTCCGGGGACACCGTCTTGCCGGTGACCGTCGCGACCACCGTGGCGACCTCGTCCCGGTCCAGCGGCGCCGCCAGCTCCACACCGCCCGCCGCGGCGGCCTCGTCGAGGGCGGCCAGCTCGGGACTGTCGATCGTCGGCCGGCGGGCGATCAGCATCGGCACCCCGGCGCGGGCGGCGCCGGCGAGCGTGGCCAGCGCCCCGGGCGGCAGCCGGTGCGCGTCGTCGACGACGACCAGCGCGCCGTCCGCGCGCGCCCGCGCCAGCCCGGCGTCCAGGTCGCCCGCGGCCCACCAGACCGCCGCCCCGAACGCGCCGGCGAGCCGCCGGAGACGGAATGTCCGTCCGGCTCCGTCGACTCCCACGACCACGCCCACGCGTCGCGCCTCCTCAAGACCGCTGCCGGAATACTACAAACCGGCCTCGGTGAGGAGGATCGTCCGAAACGCCGAGATCAGAACGCGGGAGCGAGAAGACCGTCGTTCACGAACTTGCTCCGCACCGTGCCCGCGTCGCCGCCGTCGGCACCCAGCCCACCGGAAAACGCCTGGTCGGTCCACGCGAACTCGCCCGGGAACTGCAGTCCGGACAGGTCGTCGACACGCCGCGCGGCGTCCTCGCCCACGTTCGTGACCGTGAAGTCACGCAGGAACGACTCCGAGCAGTGGTCGTTGCCGAGCGCACCGTCCTCACAGGACCCGGTCGACGCGTAGTTGCCGTGCTTGTTCTCCGCCGAGTACACCCGCGCCACCTGCGGCGAGCCGCCGGCGAGCTTCCCCCAGTCGCAGGCGTTGCCGAGCATCGCGGTGTCGACGTGCTCGAACGCGGTGCCGTCATGCGAGATCGTCTTGAGCGAGAACGCGCCGAACCCGTACTGGCAGGCATCGTTCGGCGCGAGCGTCAGCGTGAACGGCTCGGTGTCGCCGTTGTGCCCGCCGCCCCACCAGTCACCGCAGTCGCGGGCGTAGAGGACCACGTAGGTGATCGCGATCTTGGCCGGGTCGGCGGGATGCGGCCGCACCCGCGCGACGGCCGTGCCCGGGTGCCCCTCGGCGGCGGGCGCGGTGCAGTCCTCGCCGCTGTCGAACCACACGTAGGGGAAGAAGTTGGCGGCGACGGCGTCCTCGAGCGCGTCGTCGAGCCCGTCCCCGTCCCCGTCGTCGGCCTGCGCGGCGCCGATCGAGAGCCCGACCATGGCGAGCACGGCCAGGAGCAGGACGAAGGTGGCGCGCAGGGAACGGTTCATGGAGACAAGCGTGCTGCGCCGCAAAGAACGCCACCATCCGCCGGAAGTCGGTTCGCGGAACGTGATTCACAAACCTTGCGGAACGTGATTCCGGCGGCGCGCCCGCCCCA
>DASYKY010000119.1:0-101426 GCA_035995025.1 Actinophytocola sp. | reverse complement strand
CCTCGCGCTCCTCGGACTCCGCGCGCTCCTCGCGCTCCTCGCGCTCCTCCGACTCCTCGCGCTCCTCCGACTCCTCGCGCTCCTCGGACTCCTCGCGGTCCTCGCGCTCCTCGGGCTCCTCGGGCTCCTCCGGCTCGTCGGGCTCGTCGGGCTCCTCCGGCTCTTCCGGCTCGTCCGGCTCGTCCGGCTCTTCCGGCTCCTCGGGCTCCTCCGGCTCTTCCGGCTCGTCGGGCTCCTCGGGCTCTTCCGGCTCCTCCGGCTCGTCGGGCTCGTCGGGCTCCTCGGCGTCTTCCGGATCCTCGGGCTCGTCGGGCTCGTCACGCTCCTCGGAGTCCTCCGGCGTCTCGTCGTCGTCCCGGGGGGCCTCGGGGGTGTCTGCTTCCTCGAAGTCCGCGTCCTCGGCGTACTCCGCGCCGGCACCCTCCTCAGCGGACACAGGTTCGTCGTCGGTTTCGGGCTCGGCGACCTCCTCGGCCGCCGAGTCGGCCTCTCCCGATTCGACCGGGCCGGTTTCCGGCGGCTCGGGAGGCTCCGGCTCCGGTGGGCTGTCGGTCTCGGCGCTCATCCCTCTCCCCCAATGCCGAGAACCTTGCGCGCCCAGTTGGTGCGCAGGTTCAAATACCCGGTCGCCTGCCGAAAACGCGCCGCCGCATCAGGTTCCCGGCTCAACTGGGCCACCGCCGCCTCGTAGAACGGCGGCGTCGCGTTCCCTTGCAGCACAACACGATCGGCACGCCAGAAGTCCGGCCGCAGCCGCAACGCGGCCAGCTGCCCGGCCCTCGTCCTACCCGGCAGCACCAGACCCCGACGGGCCCACGCCGCGGAGTCCGGGTGCGCCGCGTCGTCCACCTCGACGGGCGCCCGCAACGCCTGGACCACGTCGTACCACCGGTAGTTGGCCGCCTGCCACTCGAACTCGCTGCCATCACAGGGAATCGGCTCGCCGTCGAGGGTCGCGCGGGCGACGGCGGCCAGGTGCGCCGCGAGGTCCTCCGGCACGTAGTGCCTGCTGAGTCCGATGTACCGGGAGTCGACCGCGTCCTGCACCCGCTGCCCGACCGCGCATTCGAGCGCGCGGCGGTCACCAGCCAGCGACGCGAGCCAGCCGGCGTCCGGCTCCGGCGCGGCGCGGCCGGTCAGATGCGCCACCGTCAGCAGCTCGATCCACAGCACCAGCTTCGGATCGGTCGCGAGATGCGCGGCGTCGTTCAGCTCGGCCAGCGTGCACCGGCGCGCGTGACACGACTGTCCACACGCGACGCTGCGGTGGCCGAGCACGGGCGCGTCGCGCACGACGGTCGCACTGCTCTCGGCCTGCGCCCCCAGCGGCATCGCCACGCGCAGCGGACGGTCCATGCCGTCGGTGAACACCGCCGCGCGCCCGGGCGGGAGCGTGACCACGTGCCGCGACTGCGCCTCGCTCAGGTTCATCGTCGCGCCGACCGTCGCGCGGTCGTCGGCGGCCGGGAGGCGGTGCAGGATCTTGCACGCGGTGTTCTTGACCACGTCGGGCACGATCTTGCTCGGGATCTGCTCCGCGACGATGATGCCCTCGCCATAGGCGCGGATCTCGGCCAGCAGCGAGGTGAACAGCTCCACCGCGTGCGCCGCGGGGCTGCCCGCTTCGGCATGCTTGAGCAGGCGGTGCGCCTCCTCGAGAACCGTCACGTGCCGCAGCCGTGCCGCCGGGTGCAGCCGGAGGTGCTCGAACAGGCGGATGATCACCGCGCCGATGAAGAACGCCTTGTCCGCGTCCGAGCCGATGTCCTCGATCTCGAGAACCACGTTGCGCCGCAACAGTTCCCCGATGTCGAGCGGGTGCCCGCCCTCGAAGAACCGGCCGGGCGTGCCCAGCCGCAGCGAGCCGATCCGCACGTCGACGAAACCGCGGATGTTGTCGGCCACCTCCCGGCCGTAGCCGATGCCGGCCACGACCTGCTTGGCCATCGACTGCAGGTCACCGAGGTTCGGGTACTTCGGCCGCCCGCCCGCGAGCCGGGCGGTGCCGGTGACCGGATCCCAGCCGAGGTCGGTGTAGCAGCGGGTGAGCGCGTGCGCCAGCACCTGCGGGAACGGTTCGTCGGCGTCGAAGGCGGCGAGGAACAGCGCACGGGTGAGGTCGAGGTGGGTCTGCAGCGGGAAGCCGGGCTCGGGTTCGAGCGGGTTGATCCCGGCCGGGTAGACGTCCGGGGCGCCGGGCCGGATGACGGTCACGGGGGCGCCGAGCCGGCCGGCCATCCCGGCGTACTCGGCCTTCGCGGGCTCGATCACCAGCCACGGGACCTCCACGCGGTGGAGTCCTTCGAGCAGGTGCCGCACGGTCTGCGACTTGCCGGAGCCGGTCGCACCGGCCACGAAGGTGTGGCGGTTCAGCGTGTCGAGCCCGACGCCGAACTCGCCGATCGGCTGGTCGGCGTCGTCGAGCACGGCACCGAGGTGAACGTCCCCTTCGGACTCCGGGGTGAGGTCGAAGTACGGCTGCTCGACCATCCGCACGCCGGGCAGCTCGCGGCGCGGCGGCCGGGCCACCGCCGCGAGGAACTCGCTGGTCGCGGTGAACGGCGAACGCGGCGCGTCCGCGTCGTACTCGACGGGCTTGTCCCACACCTCGGTGAAGCCCGCGAACTCCGTGCCCGGGCTCAGCACGTACGGCAGCTCGTCGAGGTCGCTCGCGCTACACAGCAACGCCGCCGCGCTGCGCACGCGGTGCTCGTCCGGCCCGCCGACGAGCACGTGCACGACCCAGGTACCTGCCGTCTGTGCCCGGGACAGCTCGCGGTAACGCCCCTCCGCACGTAGCAGCCGCATCCGGTCCGGCTCGGAGTTCTCGAGCTGCCGCAACCTGGGCAGCCTCGTCTCCAGCCCGAGCAGCTCCCGCTCGGCGGCCTCCGCGGTGCGCGGCTGGGCCACGACGAGCCATGCGAACTCGCCGGGCAGGTGTGCGACGTAGTCGTCGAAGCCGCCGCGGGCCGGCGCCCCGCCCGGCTCCGCCGCCCCCGGTGTCCACAGTGGATCCGGCCGGCCGGGGCAGCGGGTCCACACGGGCAGGCCCGCCCACTGGCCGGCCAGCGCCGCGGTGTCCACCTCGACGCCGAGGCTGCCGGGCGGATACAGCACGGACGTCTCGCCGGTGTCGCGCGAGCGGGCCGCCGGGAAGTACGGACGGCCACCGACCAGCACGCGAACTCGCTGCCCACCAAGGCGATCCCACGCCACGGCGATCGCGCCGTCCTGGCCGACCAGCTCGGCGTGGGCGGCGGTCAGCGCCGCGAACAGCTGCGCGGGCGCCCGCCCGCCGTCCATCGGCGGACGATCCACGGAGGACTCCATGGCATCGTCGACCCTCGGCACCACGGTCAGCTTGTGGAACCGGAACCCGTCCAGCGCGGACATGCTCAGCCGTTGGCGGGGCCGAGGGCATGACCGGCGCGCCGGCCCTCGATCAACGCGAGACCGGGGTTGCAGTCGCCGAGGACCGCCCGGCGGCCGCCCGGGCCCACCTCGACCATGAGGAAGGCGGTCGGTTCGAGCCCCTGGACGACCGTGGGCTCGACGGCGTACTCGTAGACCCGCTGGCTGGTCGAGCCGGCGCTGGTCGACTTCGCCTCCGACTGGCTGACCGAGTTCTGCCAGGTCTGCGAGCGGGAGTTCGTCGTGGACCGGTTGCTGCTCCAGTTGGAGCTTCCGGTGCTGCCCTGGGCGTTGCTCGAGTAGCCGCCGCCGAACGTGTACCCGCGAGTGGTGCCGTGCGTGATCGAGCCACCGTCGGACCGCGCGGTGCCCTCGGTGAGGGTGTTGCCGATCTGTTTGGTCAGCTGAGACATCTTGAACGTGTGCTCACGGCCGATGAAGTCGGCGGCGGCCGACGCCTCGACCGGGTTGGACAGCCGCATCACCAGGGCGACGCTGTCCGAGCCACCGAGCAGCTTCTGCAGCTCGTCCCGGAGGTGCTCGAGCAGCAGCACCAGCCGCACGCCCGCGCGGCGCGCCTGCCTGGCCATCGTCTCCAGGCCCTCCAGGCCGACGTCGTCGGCGCCCGCCACGACGATCATGGGGCGCCCGGTCACCCGCCGCCCGCGCAGCTCGCACAGCACCCGCTGGAACACCACGAGGTCCAGGAGCTTCTTGCGGCGGCTCGCGCCGAGCGTGGCCACCACCGAAAGGCCACGCTCCGGCCACATCACGCCGAACCCCTCCTGCTCGGCGCTGCCGGCCCGCTCCTCGCGCACCAGCACGTCCAGCACGCCGGTCAGCGTCAGCAGCTCGTTCTTCACCTGGTCGGTCGAGCCCACCGTGTCGACCGAGGCGTTGAGCTGCCGGAACTCCCCCGCGGTCAGCAGCGTCTCGGACTCCACGTCGTACACCCGGCGCAGCGCGCGAAGACCGGCGTGCAGGCGGGTGAAGGTGGCCGGCTGCTCGAGCACCCCGGCCACGGCGAGCACCAGGTTGGAGTGCAGCCCGCGCATGTCCGGGCTCATCGGCGTGGCCTGCAGGGTGTGCACGGTCTCGGCGACCAGCTCGGCGACATCGGTCGGGTCGAGGTCGGCGAGCAGGTTGACCTTCGGCAGGCACTCCGGCAGGTCGCGGGCCTCCACCGGGTGGCCGGCGGCGACCGAGAGGTCCACCAGCTCGTTGACAACGGCGTGCTCGGTGAAGTCCAGGACCAGCACCGCCGCACCCTGCGCCAGCGACGCCGTCCCGGCCGTGGTCAGCAGGCTCGCCCACCCGTCGAACGTGCCGCCGAAGACGTCGACCCGGCTCGGCCGCGCGGTCAGCCGCAGGGGACTCCAGTACGTCGACGCGGCGATCCGGGCGGCCTCGCGCCGATCATGCTCGGCGATGCGCTGCTGCCAGGCGGCGTACTCGCGGGCGTGGGCGGCGTCCACCCCGCCGTACTGGGCCTCGTACCTCGCCTTCGCCGCCTTGAACCGGCCGCGTTTCACCATGAACTGGCCGACCGTCCACGCGAGCCCGACGAGGAACACGACCGAAGAGATCCACGGTTTGTCGGGAATGCCCGCCGCGAGCCCGGCGAAGATGAACGTCACGAAACCCCAGCGGACGAGTCCCCGCCAGGCACGCTTGCTGCTCGCCTCCAGCTGCCCGTAGTTGGCCGGCAGGTAGGCCTCCTGCCGCATCGGCGCCGCGTTGATCTCCGGGCTCGGCACGGGCAGCTGCGGGGACAGGAACTCCCAGCCCCAGCGCTCGTCCGGAACGAACAACCGCGACCCGAGCAGCGGTCCCGGCACCTGGACATCGCGCTGTTCGGTCCCCCAGGACCCCGACATGGTGTTCTCCTCTATCGGCTGTTACCGGAAGTACCCACTCAGTCGCAAGGCATCGTACCCAGACACCCGGCTAGCTGGACATACGCCCTGCCGGGTACCCCGGCAGGGCGTCGAGGCGCGTGTGGACACAGCGACGCCCCCGCCGCGAAAGGCAGGGGCGTCGCCGTGGAGCCGCCGTTACCGCGCCACCGAGACCGGCTCCAGCTGTGGTTTCGTGTCCACGCCCGGGATGCCGCGGCCGCGGATGGAACACGCCCTTGTCTCCGGGACGAAGATCAGCGCGATCGCACCGATCACGCAGGCGCCCATCATGTAGTAGGCCGGGAAGAGCAGGTCTCCCGTGGAGTTGATCAGGCCCTGGTTGACCGCCGGGGCCGTGCCGCCGAACAGGGACGTCGACAGGTTGTAGGCGATCGCGAAGCCCGCGTAGCGCACGTGGGTCGGGAACATCGCGGGGAACATCGCCGAGATCGTCGACAGCTGCGGCACGTACAGCAGGCCCAGCACGGCGAACGCGATCACCGCGCCCACGAAGCCCTGCGTCATCAGCTTGAACATCGGGATCGCCATCACGAACAACCCGATGATCGAGATCCACCACAACGGCTTGCGGCCCACCCTGTCCGACCACGCGCCGGAGAACGGCAGCAGCACCATCATCGCCAGCTGGCCGATGATGATCAGGATCAGCGAGCTGGTCGAGGACAGGCCGATCTCGTTCTCCAGGTAGGTCGGCATGTACGCGAGCAGCGTGTAGTTCACGATGTTCAGCGTCACGACCAGACCCATGAGCAGCAGCAGCGGCCGCCAGTACCCCAACAGGTCCTTGAAGTGCTTCGAGGCCTTCTCGTCGATCTTGCCCTCCGCCGCGCACTCGCGGAACACCGGCGTGTCCTCGAGCTTGCTCCGCAGGTACAGGCCGATGATGCCCAGCGGCGCGGCCACCAGGAACGGCAGGCGCCAGCCCCACGACGCCATGTTGTCCGTGCCGACGATCGCCTCCGCGACCAGCGCCAGCGCGGCACCGAGCGTGAAGCCGGCCAGCGTGCCGAACTCCAGGAAGCTGCCGAACCTGCCGCGCTTGCGGTCCGGCGCGTACTCCGCCATGAACGTCGCCGCGCCGCCGTACTCGCCGCCGGTCGAGAAGCCCTGGATCATCCGCAGCAGGATCAGCAGGATCGGCGCCAGGATGCCGAGCGTCGCGTACCCGGGCAGCAGGCCGACGCAGACCGTCGCGCCCGCCATCAGCAGGATCGTCGTCGCGAGCACGCGCTGCCGGCCGAGGCGGTCGCCGAGCGGGCCCCACACGATCCCGCCGATCGGCCGGATCAGGAACGACACCGCGAACACCAGCAGGCTGCCCAAAGTGGACGCCGTCGGGTTGTCGCTCGGGAAGAAGGCGTCACCGATGTAGGTCGCCGTGTAGGCGTAGACACCGTAGTCGAACCACTCGGTCATGTTGCCGATCGCCGACGCCGCGATGGCCCGGCGCAGCGTTCTCGCGTCCGGGGTACTCGCCGCGGGTTCCGCCACCCCGTCCGATCGTTGCGCCATGAGCTGCCTCCCCGACTCCGGGCCCGGTCTCGCCGACCGGACAACAACCGCGGCGCGGGTACCCGGAGCCGGGGAGGTTGAAACGCCTGACACTCAGACGGAGTAGGCCTCCAGCTCGTAGACGCGTGCCGCGCGGTCGCTGTCCTGTGTGGGCACCAGTACGTTCAGCCGGACGTAGCGGGCGCTGACCGGCGCGATCACGTGCGTCGTCACGTCCGCGGTGTTGCCGCGTGCGCTGACCACCGTCGTCCAGCTCGCCCCGTCCGTACTGACCTGGAGGTCGAAGTCGCGCGTGTCGAACCGGGCGGGCTCGCCGCCCGCGCCGGCGTGCCGCAGCACGATCCGGCCGACCGGCGTCGGCGCGCCGAGGTCCACCCGCAACCACTTCGCCGCGCCGAGCGAGCACCACTTGTCGGAGTTGCCGCCCGATACGCTGCCGTTGACCGCCTTCTCCGCGCCCTCGTTCGCGTTGCAGGAGCCGTCGGCGGTGGCCGCCTTGTGCAGCGCCAGGTTCACCGCGGGCGACGTGGCACGCCGGGCCTCGAACTCCGCCGCCCAGTAGGCGGTCCGGTCCAGGTACGCGGTCTCCGCGCCGGCGCCGGTCCGCCCGTACGCGCCCTCGAACGTCTGGTAGCCGAACCCGCCGGGCGGGCTGCTGCGCGCCGGCTCGATCACCGAGCCCTCGTGCCACTCGTTGAACGACGTCACCGACACCCACGTCGGCACGCCGCCCTTCGCCGGGTCGAGCGCGTTGCCCCACTCCAGGTCGTAGGTGGCGCCGTCCGCGCGGCCGAGCGTCGGCGTCGTGTTGCCCGGCACCGCGCGGTCGTCGACGTAGCCGGGGCCGACCGACGGCGCCCAGATCAGCCCGTGCGCCTTCGCGTACTCCCCCGCGCCTTCCCACCCGGGCGCGGTCGCGCCGGCGATCGCGTCGTAGGTGTACAGGCCGGAGAAGTGGGCGATCCGCGAGGTGTCCGTGGTCTGCGCGAGCACGATGCTGTCGCCGGTGACCGCGTCGAGCGCGGCCCAGTCGGCGTCCGGGACGGACAGGCTGGAGAACACGTAGAAGGCGCCCTTGTCGCCGTGCTCGGCGGAGCGGTAGAACGCGGGATGGCCGCCGTAGCGTGCGTTGATGTACCGGATGTCGTCCACAGTGGACGCCGCGGTCCGGTCGCCGTACGGCTCGAGGTGCCAGGCGACCTTGACGCCGTGCCGGTTCGCGGCGTCGAGCACGCCCTGCGCCAGACCGTCCTCATAGGACCCCTGACCCCACCAGCTGTACACGATGACGCCCGCGCCGGACTGCTCGACCCATCGCATCTGCTGCTCGACCGCGCCGGTGAAGTCGCCGGAGTCGTAGGCGCCGAGCACCGGGTAGAGGTCCGCGCCGACGTCGTCGGGCGGGGTGTGCCCGCCCTGCGGCCAGTGCCGGTAGCCGCCGCTAACGGCCGGGCTGCCGTACCACGGGTAGTAGAAGAGGTGGACGTTCTCCGACAGCGCCGCCGCGGGGGCGACCGCGGCGACCGCGGCGGCTGGTGCGGGCGGGGAGGCGGCGGCGGGGACCGGGCCCGCGACCAGCGCCGCCAGGAAGGCGAGCACCGCGGGCAGGGCGAGACGCGACATGGTGAGCTCCGGCTTCTGTGCAGGGTGACGAGCCGACGATCACCGAAAGAGTAGCGCCAGTTACTGAAAGAAGTCTACGAAAGTACGCAAAATTCAGCCGAAGCCAATCGGCCAGTGAGCCATCGGCCGATCGGCCGATGCGCGCCCGGCGGGCCATGGCCATCTGCCCGAAGTGCCGGACGGGCCCGCTCCCCCAGGCTTCCCCCCGACATCACGTCGACCACATCACGGGGAGATCCGGTGCACAACCACACGACACCGCTGCTGTCGGGGCGGGGGCTGGTCAAGCGGTACGGCCAGGCCGACGCGCTCGCCGGCGTCGACATCGACATCCACGCCGGCGAGGTGCTGGCCATCGTGGGCCCGTCGGGCTCGGGCAAGACCTCGCTGCTGCACGTGCTGGCCGGCATCCTGCGCGCCGACGAGGGAGAGATCACCCTTGCCGGGCAACGGATCGACCGGCTGTCCGAGACCCGGCGCAGCGAGCTGCGCCGCAACGAGTTCGGCTTCGTCTTCCAGCAGGGGATGCTGGTCGGCGAGCTGACCGCCGAGGAGAACGTCGCCCTGCCGCTGCTGCTCGGGGGCAGCAGCCGCCCCGAGGCGACCGGCACCGCCCGCGACTGGCTCGCCCGGCTCGGGCTCGCCGGCAAGGAGCGCCGCAGGCCCGGGGAGCTGTCCGGCGGCGAGGCGCAGCGGGTGGCGATCGCGCGGGCGATCGCGCACCGGCCGCAGGTGATCTTCGCCGACGAGCCGACCGGCGCGCTGGACACGAAGACCGGCCACGCCACCGTGCACGCGCTCATCGACTCGGCCCGCTCGACCGGCACCGCGGTGGTCATCGTGACCCACGACCGCGAGCTCGCCGCGGCCGTCCCGCGCACGGTGTCCATCCGGGACGGACGGATCGAGCAGGCGGTGCCGGCGGCATGAACCCCGTCCAGCTCGCCATGCGCGTGCTGCGCGCCGACCGCCGCACGCAGGTCTCGACGCTGCTCACCGCGCTCGGCGTCGCGGTCGCCACCGGCCTGGTGCTGCTGCTCGTGAGCCTGCCGTTCGCGACGAAGGCCCGCGCCGAGCGCACCCTGTGGCAGGCGCCCGACGCCACCGGCACCGGCCAGGCCGAGGTCTCCTGGTCCACCGCCGAGGACGAGGTCGACGGCAGGCGGCTCACCCGCGTCGACGTCGCGCCGCTCGTCGACCCGTCGACGGTCCAGCTGCCGGCGGGCATCGACCGGCTGCCCGGCCCGGGCGAGATGCTGCTCTCCCCGGATCTCGCGGCCCTCGTGAAGAGCCGCCCGCCTGCGCAGCTCGCCGACCGGTTCGGCGCGCGCCAGGCCGGCCTGCTCGGCGACGGCGCGCTGCGCTTCCCCGAGCAGCTGGTCGTCCTCGTGGGACACACCAAGGACACGATGCCCGCGAACGCCATGCAGCGGCCGACGCTGGGCTCCGGGCACGCCGGGGTCGACCCGCTGCTGGCGCTGCTGTCCGGGGTCGGCGTGGTCGTGCTGCTGGTGCCGAGCCTGGTGCTCGTCGCGTCGGCGTCCCGGCTGACCGCGGCGCGCCGGGAGCGGCGGCTCGCCGCCCTGCGCCTCGCGGGCGCCACGCCCGCACAGGTGACGGCGATGGTCGCCGCGGAGACCGGGCTCGCCGCGGTCGCCGGCGCGGTGCTCGGGGTGGCGGCCGGCCCGCTGCTGCACGCGGTCGCGACGTACGTCGCGTGGGACGGCGGCACCTGGTTCGCGCACGACTTCACCCTCGGCGTGCTGCCGGTCGTGCTGGTGGCGGCGACGATCCCGGCGCTCGTGATCGGCGCGGCGGTGGCCGGCCTGCGCCGGGTCGTGAGCCGCCCGCTGATGGCGGCCGGCGGGCACGCCCGCAAGCCGCTGTCCGGGATCCGGCTGCTGCTCGTGCCGGCCGCGGCCGGGCTGTTCTTCCTGTCGCTGTCCCAGGACGGCGGCAGCTCCCTCCTGCCGATCCTGGTCTCGCTCGCGGTCCTCATGTGGTCGCCGACGATCGTCGGGCCGTGGGTCACCTCCGCGCTCGGCGGGCTGTTCGTGCGGACGTGGCGGCGGCCGGCGGCACTGCTGGCCGGGCGGCGGCTGCGCGAGGACCCGAAGGCGGCCTACCGCGCGTCGGCCGGGGTGGTGCTCGCCGTGTTCGCCGGCTCGATGGCGCTCACGTTGATGCCGAGCCTGGAGTCGGAAGCCGGGTACTACAGCCAGTTCCGCGACTCGGTGCTGTACTTCTCCACCGAACCCGGCCAGGCGCGGGCCGCGACCAAGGCGGTCGACGACGGGCTCGCGAAGTACGGGGTCGGCGAGCGCGCGGTGCACGTCGGGCAGGGCGACCTGCGCGCCGGGGACCAGTTCTACGCGGCGGTCGTGGCGAGCTGCGCGGACGCGAAGCGCGTGCTGCCCGGCTCGGAGTCGCTGGCCTGCCGGAACACCCCGGCGATCTACGTCCCGTCGGCGGTGCCGGTGTCCGGGCTCGCCGCGACCGAGGACGGCGTGGACGGCAGCGCGTCCGTCCCGCTGCGGGCCGGCGCGCCGATGGTGACCGGGGGCGCGCCGAACGTGGTCGTCGTGGACCCGGCGCTGTGGCCGAAGGACGTGCGGCTGCTGAGCGAGAGCATCGCGGTGGCGGCGGACGGCAGGACCCGCGAGGCCGCGCGGACCGCGATGCTCGCCGCGTCCGGGGGCGCGCAGGTGATCAGCAAGGAGATGAAGCTCGGCGACCAGGACACCCAGCTGGCCGACCTGCGCCGGGTGACGGTCATCGGCCTGGTCACCGCGTCCGTCCTGGGTGGACTGAGCGCGGCGATCGCGACGGCCGGGTCGGTGCTCGACCGGCGGCGGACGTTCGGCGCGCTGATGGCCGCGGGCACGCCGGTACGCACGCTGTCCCGCGCGCTGCGGGCCGAGGCCGCGTTGCCGGCGCTGGTCGCGACGGTGGGCGCGGGGGCGCTCGGCACCGCTGTCGGTGTCGGGCTGTTCGGCCTGGTGTCCGACAGCCTGCCGACGTTCAGCCCGTGGCTCGCCGCGCCGGTCGTGCTCGGTGCGCTGGTCGCGCTGCTGGCCGCGTCGGTGTGCACGCCCGCGCTGAAGCGGGTGCGGGCCGAGCCGCTGGCCGACGAGTGAAGGCACCGGAGCCCGCGAGCCACCGAGGGGGCGGCTCGCGGGCTCCGGTGGGGGCTCCGCCTAGGCGAAAGGAGCGAACGTGAGCAGCGCGGTTCTCGCGTCCCGCAGGACGGGGGCGGCCTCGGCGGCGTCGCCGTCGCGCAGCAGGGCCGCGGCGCGGCGGATGGCGTCGGCCTGGCGGCGGACCCGGGAGATGTCCCCGCAGGCGGCGCAGCGCACCAGGGCGGTCATCAGGTTCTCGGCCAGCTCGGCGGGGTCCGCCGGGTCGTCGAGTCTGGGCAGTACGCGGTCGATGCCCACCAGCAGGTCGTGCCCGGCCCTCGGCCGGATGTCCGGGACCGCGTCCTGGATTGCCATGATCAATGCCTCTCCTTTGAAGCGTTCGATCGGTAGCGCCGTGTTTCCCTCCACATTGGACCACCAAACGGCTTCGCGTCCAGAGCCGCCCTATCGGGTGACGACCGATGCTCAGCCGTGGCTCACGGCGATCACAGCAAAACCACAGGTCGCCGGGGGACCCTTGGGCAACGGGAGGAGCCGACCATGACCATCGACGCCCGACCCAGCCTGCTCAGCACCTGGCGGACCGCCGGGTTCCAGGGCCCGCGCACGATCGACGCGGACGCCGTCGCCGCGCGGACCGACGCGTCGGGCGGCCTGGTGGTCGCGCTCGCCGACGGCGTCGGCGACCACGCGGGCGCCGCGCGGGCGGCGCGGCTGGCCGTGCACGCGGCGGTGGCGGTCCCCGCCGCCGAGGGCCCGGTGGCCGCGATGCTCGCCGCGCGTGCCGCCGTCTGCGCCGACCCGGACGCGGCCGACTGCGTGCTGGTCGTGGCGCAGCCGTTCGGGCTGGGCTACCGGCTGGCGTGGGTGGGCGACGTGCGGGCGTACGCGTGGGACGGCCGGGTGCTGCTGCCGCTGACCACCGACCACACGCTGGCCCAGTACTTCCGCGACCGCGGCAGCGTGCCGAGCCCGTCGATGGAGCACCAGGTGCTGACGAGCGTGCGCACGGCCGCGCCCGCGGAGCTCGGCCTGGCCTCGCTCGCCATCCCGGCCCGGCTGCTGCTCACCAGCGACGGCGTGCACAAGACCCTGACCCACGAGGCGATGACCGACATCGTGCGCCACGCCATGGACCCGGCCGCCGCGCTGGTGGCCGCCGCGCGCGAGGCGGGCACACGGGACAACACGACGGCCGCGGTGGTGGACAACGTGTTCCTGCCACCGACGACCCCACAGCCGGCCCTCCCCGCAGCCGCCTGACCCCGCGAGTCCAACACTCCGCACCCGCGAGTCCAACACTCCGCACCCGCGAGTCCAACACTGGGCACCCGCGAGTCCAACACTCGGCTCGCGCGAGTCCGACGCTCGGCACGCGCGAGCCGGACGCTCGGCACGCGCCGGTCGGGCGCGCGACCGTTGGACTCGCCTGACCGGAGCGTTGGACTCGCGGGCCAGTCCTAGCGGCGCGGGTCCACGTGGATCTTCGGGGCGGCGCCCCACTCCGGGCGGCGGCGCCCCGCCAGCACGCCCGCGACGTCTTCCAGGCCGACCGTCGCCGCGACGAGCGGACGCGGGTCGACCGCGCCCGAGGCGTAGCGCTCGATCGCGCCGGCCAGGCCGCCCGAGCCGCTGAGCACGCCGGTCGCCGTCGCGTCCTTCAGGACCAGCGACCGGCTGTCCACCAGGCTCGGCTCGCCCGCGATGCCGATGAACACCACCCGCCCGCCCGGCTCCACCAGCTCCACCGCCCGCGCCGGCGAGCCCGCGCCGTTCGACGCGTCGATCACCGCGTCGAACCGCAGCGGCGGCGGTGCCGCGGCGGGCCACGCCGGGAAACCCAGCGACCGCGCGAAGTCCAGCGACGC
The DNA here is from genome assembly GCA_035995025.1 of Actinophytocola sp. GTDB lineage: Bacteria > Actinomycetota > Actinomycetes > Mycobacteriales > Pseudonocardiaceae > Actinophytocola. The sequence goes on along the minus strand of DASYKY010000119.1, from coordinate 87,953 downwards.
GGGCGTCACGCCGAGCACGTGCGCCTCCACCCCGCCGGCCGCCGCGAACAGCGCGCACAGCAGGCCGATCGTGCCCGGCCCGACGACCAGCAGCCGCTCGGCCGGCAGGGCGGCCCGCACCGCGCGCACCGCGTTCGCGCCCGGCTCGACGAGCGCGCCCAGCTCGGCGTCGACGGCCAGCTCGTGCAGCGCGCGGACCGGCACCGGCAGCGCGGTCGCGAGCGCACCCGGCCAGCCGTGGCGGATGCCGATCTCGTGCCGGTCGGCGCACAGGTGCTGCCGCCCGCCGAGACAGCGGGCGCAGTGGCCACAGCCGAGCATCGTGTCGCCGGTGACCCGACGGCCGGTCCACGCATCGTCCACATCGGACCCGACGGCGCTGACCACGCCCGCCCACTCGTGCCCGATCCGCAGCGGGTAGGCCGCCTCGCCGGTGTGCAGGTAGGTCATCTCGCCGGAGAAGAACTCCGCGTCCGTGCCGCACACCCCGCACCGCTCGACGGCCACGACGACCTCGCCGGGCCCGGCGACCGGGTCCGGCACCTCACGCACCTCGGCCCGACCGGGACCAGTGATGACGAAGGCAAGCGGCACAACCGCTCCTCCCGTTCTAGGATCCGAATGATCGCAGAAGCAGCCCTCCCCAACCGCACCTAAGGGGACCGCGACGCAACCAGCCACAAGTGCGCGAACAAGAGGACGGTCACCACGAGACGCAACCAACAGTATGAAGCTCGGGGAGGCAGGACAGCATGTCCCTGCGCAGTGACGCCTGGTACGGCGGCCGGGACCGCGACGGCTTCATCCACCGCGCCTGGATGCGCCGCGGCGTGCCGGACGGCGCGTTCTCCGGCCGGCCGCAGATCGCCATCGCCAACACCGCCTCGGACCTCACGCCGTGCAACAGCCATCTCAACGAGGTCGCCGACAGCGTCCGGCAGGGCGTCTGGGCCGCGGGCGGCGTGCCGCTGAACCTGCCGGTCGTCTCCCTCGGCGAGACGAACGTGCGGCCCACCGCCATGCTGTGGCGCAACATGGCCGCGATGGCGACCGAGGAGATGCTGCGTGCCAACCCGGTCGACGGCGTCGTGCTGCTCGGCGGCTGCGACAAGACCATCCCTTCGCTGCTGATGGCCGCCGCGTCCGTCGACCTGCCCGCGGTCGTCGTCCCTGGCGGGCCGATGCTCACCGGCACGTTCCGCGGCCGCCCGCTCGGCTGCGGCACCGACGTGTGGCGGCTGTCGGAGGAGGTCCGCGCGGGGACGCTGTCCAACGAGGACTTCCTGCGCTCCGAGTCGTCCATGATCCGCAGCCGCGGGCACTGCAACACGATGGGCACCGCGTCCACGATGGGCCTGCTGGCCGAGGCGCTCGGCACGACCCTGCCCGGCACGGCAGGCACCCCGGCCGCGGACAGCAGGCTGCTCGCCGCCGCGCACGAGACCGGCCGGCTCGCCGTGGAGCTGGTCACCGAGGACCGGCGGCCGAGCACGCTGCTGACCGCCGGCTCGTTCCGCAACGCGATCGTCGCGCTCGCCGCGCTCGGCGGGTCGACCAACGCGGTCGTGCACCTGCTCGCGATCGCCGGCCGGCTCGGCGTCCCGCTGTCACTGGACGACTTCGACCGCATCGGCGCGGATGTGCCGCTGCTGACCGATCTGCAACCGGCCGGCCGGTTTCTCATGGAGGACCTGCACCGCGCCGGCGGGCTGCACGCCGTGCTGGGCGAGGTGCGTGACCTGCTCGACCCGGCCGCGCTGACGGTAACCGGCCGCCCGCTCGTCGAGCACCTCGCCGGCGCGCGGATCTGGGACCCCGAGGTGATCCGCACCCGCGGCGAGCCGTTGCAACCGAACGCGGGAATCGCCGTGCTACGCGGAAACCTGGCCCCGGCCGGCGCGATCGTCAAGCCGGCCGCCGCGTCGGCGCACCTGCTCACCCATCGCGGCCGGGCGCTCGTGTTCGACTCCGTCGAGGAGCTGCACGCACGCATCGACGACCCGGCGCTCGACGTCGACGCCGCCTCGGTGCTCGTGCTGCGCGGCTGCGGCCCGCGCGGCTACCCGGGCATGCCGGAGGTGGCGAACCTGCCGCTGCCGCCGAAGCTGCTGCGCGCGGGCGTGCGCGACATGGTCCGGGTGTGCGACGGGCGGATGAGCGGCACCGCGTACGGCACGGTCGTCCTGCACGTCGCGCCCGAGGCCGCGGCGGGCGGCCCGCTCGCCCGGATCCGCACCGGCGACGTGATCACACTGGACGTGCCCGGCCGCCGCATCGACGTGGCCGTCCCGGACGGTGAGCTGGCCGCCCGCGAGCCGTCCGCCGCGATGACCGCCGCGCTGGCCGCGCCGCGGCGGGGCTGGGAGCAGCTGTACGTGAACACCGTGACCGGCGCGGACACCGGCGCGGACCTGGACTTCCTGGTCGGCGCCAGCGGCCACGCCGTCGGCCGCGAGTCGCACTGAGCGCTCAGCGCCAGGGCACCGCGGGGTCGCAGAAGCGGTGGTCGGCCAGCGTCTGCTCGGGGATGACGGTCCCGCCCGGGATCTTGTGGCAGATACTCATCGCGCGCGCGATGTGCACCGTGGCGACTCCGCGCCCACCGCGTCGTAGGCGGTGACGACGCCCATCGACGACGGTCGCTCGTCGTCCGCGGAGGCGCGGTACCGGATGCGGATCAGGTAGGTCCCGTTGGTGACCGCGTCCGCTCCCGATCTTCCATCGACGGTGTAGGTCACCCGCGCCACGTCCGAGGAGACCCGGCCGGCGACCATCTCGAGACCTTCGGGAACCGGCTCGCCCGGCACCAGGTCGCCCGGGACGATGCTGGAATCGAAGTCGACGCTCACCGGCCCCGGCAGCCAGTCCAGCGGCCCGACCGGAACGACCGGATCCTGGACCGGATCGGCGGGATCCGTGCCGGGGTAACACCCGAAGACGCCTCCTCGTCCGTAGAGCAGCGCGAACCGTCCCGCGCTGTCGTCGGCCACCTGGTACAGCCGCAGGTCGTCCTGGTGGGCGACCCGGCGGCACTCGTCCTCGATCGCCGTGTGCTGCCGCGGGGCTCACCCCGGGCGGCCCCGGCCGCGGACGCTCCCCCGGCGGGGTGCTCACGACCGGGCCGGGCCGGGCCGGGCGGCTGTCGTGCGCGCCGGCCAGCGGCCAGGCGACGACCGCGACGAGCGGCACGAGCCAGACGGGTCCGCGGGTCCGGCCGACCTCGTGCTCGAGCCGGGCGCGGATGCGGGCCCGCGCGTGCGCAGGCAGGTCACGGGCGGGGGGGAAGGGTCGTGTTCATGACTGCTCCACGGCGTTCGCGGGGACGGTGACCGGGGCGGCGAGCAGCGTCGACGCCGGGCGCGGGCCTTGCTCACCCGGGCCCGCACGCCGCTCTCCGCGATGCCCAGCACGGCCGCGGCGTCCACATAGGACACCGCAGACCAGACGCACAGCGCGAGCGCCTCCTGCTGCGCCCGCGGCAGCCTGCGCACCGCCGCCAGCACGTCGGCCATCCGCCGCTCGTCGTCGACCCGCGCGGCCACGTCGTCCGCGTGGTCGGCGGCCGGGTGCTCGGCGGGCACCCGCCCGGCGAGCCGCAGCCGCCGGCCCAGCCCGCGCCGGTGGTTGCGCGTCACGTTCGTGGCCACGCCCAGCAGCCACGGCAGCGCCGAGTCGTGCTCGAGGCGCACGGCGTCCCGCTTGCGCCAGGCGTGCAGGAAACGTGGACTGCGTGAGGTGCTCGGCGGCCGACCAGGAAGCGGTGAGGCGGAAGCAGTGGTTGTAGACCGCCTTGGCGTGCCGGTCGAACGGGGTGCCGAAGGCGCTCCCGCTGCCGGCCGCGGCACGGCCCAGAGGTCCGCGTCGGACGGGTCGTCGGAGGTCATGTCCTGGTTGTGTCCCCCAGTCGCGACCGTGTTGCCACTCCTAGCGGAGCGGGAACTTCACGCCGTGCTCCGGCGCCGGGCGCGGGCCGCGCCACACGGAGTCGGGCGTGTAAGCGCCGGCGACGCGCTGCGGGTCGCGGGTGTTCCACGCGTCCGCCGCGGCATGCACCTTCTTCATCGCGGTCTCGCGGGTGAACGGTGGCAGCGGTGGGCGGCTCTCGGTCATCGCTGGCTCCTGAGTTCGGCGGATATCACACCCGATCGTGTGTCAGACGATTCATGCCGGGTATCTCCCTTGTCGGCCACCCCACGGGCGGCGGCCGAGAAGCACAGGAGGGACGAGAAGGATGGAAATCGAGCTTCGGAGCCGGTCATCGCGTGGCCTTCGGCGGTATGTGGGGTTGGTGACCGAGGCGCTCGGCTATACGGGGCACGCGTTCCATGCGCAGACCGAGGCCCCGGCGAGCGCGTACCTCCCGCTCGACGAGCGGATGCCGGCGTTCCCCGACCGCGACGTGGCCCTCCTGTGGGACGAGCGGCACGGCTGGTGCGGCGCGATCGAGACCGCCTCGGGCGACGACCTGATCGTGGTGTCCTACCTGGGTTCCGACGTCCTCCCGCCCCCGCGCGTGGTGGCCCGCTTTGCGACCGAGCTGGTCGCCGGCGGCGGCCCCGGCCAGCCCGAGCCCCCGGCGTTCCGCACCCTCGACGCGGTGGACGACCTCCCTGCCCGGCTCGCGGCATACGCCCCGAGCCCGGAGCTGGCCTCGACGCAGTAGCTACGCGCGCAGCGCCTCGGCCAGCGCCCGGATCACGTCCCCGGCCCGGCGCAGCTGCCTTTCCGACACCCCGGCCCGCCGGACGACGTCCGCGCGGTCGCGGGCCGAGCGCGCGAACAGCTCGTCGGTACTCGCGCGCCCGTCGCCGGTGAGCGCGACCAGCGGCGCGCGGGCGTGGTCGGGGTTGTGGCGGGTCTCGAGATGTCCGCTCGCGACCAAGTCGGTGACCACACGCTGCACGCTCTCGGTGGCGAGCCCGAGCCGCCGGGCCGCGGCGGGGACGGTGCGCAGACCGTCGGACAGGACGCTGAGAACGTGCCAGCGGGCGGCCGTCTGACCGGCGTCGTTGGCGAGCTTCTCACTGGTGCGCCGGGAGATCCCGGCGAACACTGGCCGCATGATCCTCAGAACCTGGCGCGGCTGGACGTCCACCCCGCAGGCCGCGGACGCGTACGAGAAGCTGCTGAACGGCACGATCGCCCCGGCGATCATGCGGCGCGGGATCGAGGGCCTGCGCGACCTGTCGGTCTTCCGCCGCCTCGACGCGGCGGGCGACACCGAGTTCCTGACGGTCATGGCCTTCACCGGCTGGCCCGCCGTGGCGGAGTTCGCGGGCCAGGACCCGACGGCCTCGGTGGTCCCCGACGAGGCCCGCGCCGTCCTCGCGCGCCACGACGAGCACTCCCAGCACTACGAGCTACTGGAACGCCACCTCCCGCCGGTAAGCCACACCTAGACTCGCGCGGGTGACGGAGCTGCGGGTCGACGGCGGGCTGGCCGTGCTGACCATCGACGACGGGCCGCTCAACCTCTACACCCCGGCGCTGCATGACGAGCTCACCGCGGCCGTCGCCCGGCTCGGGCCCGACATCCGGGCGCTGCTCGTCCGCGCCGAGGGCAAGGTCGTCAGCGGCGGGGTCGACGTCTCGGTGTTCGACGCGCAGGCCGGGCCCGCTGAGGCGAAGGTGCTGTTCGACCGGCTGCTCGAGCTGCCCGAGGCGATCGCCGCGCTCGACTTCCCCACCGTGTTCGCGGCGCACTCGCTCTGTCTCACCTGGGCGTTCGAGGTAGCGGTCGCCTGCGACATCATCCTCGCCGCCGAGTCGGCCTCCTTCGGGCTCGTCGAGAAGGTCGTCGGGCTCACGCCGACCATGGGCGGCACCCAGCGGCTCGCCGCCCGCGCGGGGGTCGGGCGCGCCAAGGAGCTCGTCATGACCGGCGAGGTGTACCCGGCCGCCACACTGGAGCGGTGGAACGTCGTGAACCGGCTGCTGCCCGACGACGGCTTCGACGCCGCCGCGCTGGCGTTCGCGCGGGCGCTCGCCGCCGGGCCGACCCGCGCGCACGCGGCCACCAAGCAGGTCCTGCGGCACTTCGAGGATGGCGGCGTCGCCCGGGCCGGCGCGCACGTCACTACGATCGCCGCCGACCTGTATCGCACCGAGGACCTGCGGGCCGCTGTCCGGTCGTTCCTCGCCGACGGGCCCGGCAAGGCCACCTTCACCGGGCGCTGACAAGGAGGACGGATGCTCGCCGGCCGGCTCGAGATTTCCACCAGGAGGTTCGCGGTCCGCGAGGTGCCCGTGCCCGAGCCGGGCCCCGGCCAGGTGCGGGTCCGCGTCCGCGCGGCCGGCGTGTGCCTGTCGGACGTGCACCTGATCGACGGCTCGCTGCGGCCGCCCTTCCTCGACGGCGACGAGGTCACGCTCGGCCACGAGGTGGCGGGCGAGATCGACGCGCTCGGGCCCGACGTGCCCGGGCCGTGGGAGCCCGGGCAGCGCGTGACGCTGCAGGCCGGCGAGCGGTGCGGGGTCTGCCCGAACTGCCTGCGCTTCCGCCAGTGCCTCGCGATCCGCACCCGCGGCGTCGACTACGACGGTGGCTGGGCGGAGTACACGCTCGCCACCCATCACACACTCGTCCCGATCCCCGACGACCTGCCGTTCGACCAGGCCGCGATCGTGCCGGACGCGGTGTCCACGCCGTGGGGCGCGATCACCGGGCCCGGCCGCGCCGCGCCGGGGCGGCCGGCGGGCGTGTGGGGCGTCGGCGGGCTCGGCGCGCACGCGGTGCAGCTGCTGCGGATCGTCGGCGCCACCCCGATCGTGGCGGTCGACCCGCTGCCGGCCGCCCGCGAGCGCGCGCTGGAGTTCGGCGCGGACGCGGTGTTCGACCCGGCGGCGCCGGACCTGAAGGACCTGGTGCGCGCGATGACCGGCGGCCTGGACGTCGCCTACGACATGGCGGGCGTGGCCGCGGTCCGCGAGCAGGCGGTGAGCTGCCTCGGCCTCGGCGGGCGGCTCGTACTCGTCGGGCTGACGCCGGAGCCGCTGACGATCACCGACAGCATCGGGCTTTCCTTCCGCGGCAAGCAGATCCTCGGCTCCTACGGCGGTGGCCCGGAGGCCGTCGAGCAGCTGGTCACGATGGCCCGCTTCGGCCGCCTGGACCTGAGCCGCTCGATCTCCGGCACCCTCTCGCTCGCGGACGCGGCCGACGCGGTGGCGCGGCTGACCGACAAGACCGGCAACCCGATCCGGCTGATCCTCGAGCCCTGACCCGCGAGTCCAACGCTCGGCACACGTGAGTCCGACACTCGGCACGCGCCCGGTCGGCGCGCGAAGCGTTGGACTCGCCAGGCCCGCAACGTTGGACTCGCCAGGCCAGAGCGTTGGACTCGCCAGGCCGGAGCGTTGGACTCGCCAGGCCAGAGCGTTGGACTCGCCAGGCCAGAGCGTTGGACTCGCGAGGTCGGAGTGTCTGGGCCGGCCTCTGATCTGCGCGTTCGTCATCACGGTTCCGCCGGACCGGCACGTCGCGGCCACTCGCCGTTCAGCCTCGGCTGAGTAGCATCGCTCGTGCGGATCGTGCAGCTCGCGAACTTCTACAGCCCGATCTCCGGCGGGTTGCGGACCGTCGTCGACACGCTGGGGCGTGGGTACGCCGCCCTCGGCCACGAGCGGGTCCTGGTGGTGCCCGGCCAGCACGCGGACCGCACGCGCACCGACGCCGGGCTGGTGATCACGGTGCCGGGGTTGCCGGTCGGCGGCGGGTACCGGGTGATGCCGCGCTCCCGGGCGGTGCTCAAGCTGCTCGACGCGCTGGCCGTGGGCGCGGCGTTGATGTCGGTCGAGGTGTCGGACAAGACCACGCTGCTCGCGGCGGGCGAGTGGGCGCGGGCACACGGCGTCGGCACCGTGCTGTTCTCCCACGAGCGGCTCGACCGCTGGATCGCCGCGCGGGTGCCGCGGCTGTGGAAGCGCGGCTCGGCCGTGCTGGCGCCGGCCGTGCGGAGCTGGAACAAGGGCATCGCCACGAAGTTCGACACGGTGGTCGTGACGTCCGGGTACGCGGAGCGGGAGTTCGCCGGGCTCGAGGTGGCGCTTCGCCGGGTGCCGCTCGGCGTGGACCTCGCGACGTTCCGGCCGGCGGTGGGCGAACCGTCGCCCGGCCCGGCGCGGCTGGTGTACGCGGGGCGGCTGTCCCCGGAGAAGAACCCGGCGGCCGTGCTCGGCGCGGTGCGCGTGCTGGCCGACCTGGACCGCCCGGCGAGCCTGGACGTCTACGGCGACGGGCCCGCCCTGTCGGCGCTGTACAAGCTGGCGCGCGACCTGCCGGTGAGCTTCCACGGCCACGTCGGCGACCGCCGCACGCTCGCGGCGGCGCTGTCCCGGGCGGACGTCGCGTTCGCGCCGAGCGTGGCGGAGACGTTCGGGCTGTCGATCCTGGAGGCGATGGCGTGCGGGACGCCGGTGGTCACGTCGGTGACCGGCGGCGCCCCGGAGCTCCTCGCGCCGGGCGCGGGGGTCGCGGTGCCGGCGACGCCGGAGGGGCTGGCGGCCGGGGTGCTGGAGATCCTGTCGTGGCCCGCGCCGGTGCGGCGCGCGGCGGCGCGGCAGCGGGCCGAGCAGTTCCCGTGGTCGGCCACGATCGCCGCGATGCTGGACCTGCACGCGTCGTCGGCCGGTACCGCCTCCACGGGGTCAGCGAACGCCGCGAACTAGCGCGGTCAGCGCGTACGGCACCAGGTCGCGGCCGCGGCGGCACAGCCACGGCACGCCCTTGAACACCAGCCACGCCCAGTGCGCCGCCCGGCTCGCCGCACGACCGCCCGCGCAGTCCAGCGACACCTCGCCCGGCACGACGGTGCCCGCCTCCGCGAGCCGAAGCGCGATCGCCCGCGCCAGCATGCGGTGGCCCAGCTCCGACGGGTGCAGCCGGTCGATCGCCCACGCCGCGGGCGAGTAGATCTCCGGCAGCTGTCCGAGGTCGACCACGGCTATCGCGTGCCGCGTGGCGACCGCGTCGAGCACCGCGTTCAGCGCGGCGATGCGTGCGCCGAGCGCCCGGCGCAGGAACGCCGGCAGCGGGAAGACCCGGTGGTGCTCGTGATATCGCACGGTGATGACGATGGCGCCTGCCTCCCGCAGCGCGGAGACCACCTGGTCGAGGTCGGCCAGCAGCTTGTCCGGGTCGAAGTCGGAGCGCATCGTGTCGTTCATGCCGGCGAGCACGACGGCGACGTCCGGCCGCGCCTGTAATGCCTGTGGCAGTTGCAGTTCACGCACGCCGCCGACGCGAGAGCCGCTGACGGCGAGGTTGGTGAGCCCCGCGCCGAGCGCCTCCGCGAGCAGCGGCGCGAAGCCCCGCCACCCGCCATCCTGTACGGGATCGCCGATTCCCACCCCGATCGAGTCGCCGAGTATCGCGACCGCCTGGACCGAACCGCCCACCCGCGCCACGTCTACGAGCACGGATGCACTATCCGCGACCAGGGCGCACGGACGGTGTGCAGTCAGTGAGCGCCTTGTGACGACTGAGCGAAATCTCAGACGTCCTTCGTCTCCAGTGGAACGGCCGCCGAGCGCACGAGTCCCAACTGGACGGACTGGCGCGGCAGCACCGCGTCCAGCGTCCAGTCCACCGCGGTGCGCAGGCGGTTGCCCGGCATCGCGAGCAGGTGGTACGCGCGCGTCACGGCCTTCGCGACGATGCCCGACAGCGGCACCCGCAGCGGGTTCGCCGCCGCCTGCGTGCCGCCGAGGTCGACGACGAAGCCCAGGTCGTGGTGCTTGTACCGGCGCAGTTTCCCGCCGCTGAGCGAGGCCGCCACGTTCCGGCCGGCGAGGACGCCCTGGCGCTGCGCGTGCTGCGCGGTCATCGCGGTCGGCTCGCCGCCGCGGGTGAGATCCGGGACCGCGGCCGCGTCGCCGCACGCGAACACGTCCGGGTAACCGGGCACCACCAGGGTCGGCTCGACGACCAGCCTGCCCTTCCGGGTCTCCAGTCCGGTCGCCGACACCAGCGGGTCCGGCCGCACGCCGACGCACCACGCCAGCGTGCGGGACGCCACGAACGTGCCGTCGGTCAGCGCGACGCCCTTGTGCGTGGCCTCGCGCACGGACGTCCCGGTCAGCACCTCGACGGCGCGGCGGCGCAGCACCCGGTCCGCCGCCCGCGACAGCCGCTGGTCCAGCTCCGGCAGCACGCGCGGCGCGGTGTCCAGCAGCAGCCAGCGCACTTGTTGCCCGTGCAGCACGTGGTGGCGCCGCACCAGCGCGTCGGTGAGCAGCGGGCCCTGCGCGGCGACCTCGGTGCCCGTGTAGCCGGCGCCGACCACGACGAACGTGCAGCGCGCGTCCCGCTCCGCCGGGTCGTCGGTGGCCGCGGCCAGCTCGATCTGGCGGATCACGTGGTCGCGCAGGTACAGCGCCTCCGCGACGCCGCGGAAGCCGTGCGCGTGCTCGGCCACGCCTGGGATCGGCAGCAGCTTGTTGACGCTGCCCGCCGCGAGGATCAGCCGGTCGTAGCCGAGCTCGTGGGTCGCCCCCTCGGGATCGGTGTAGGCGACCGTGCGCTCCGCGAGCGACACGGCGGTGACGTCGCCCTGCGTGAGGCGCACGCCCGGCAGCGCCGCGGCCAGCGACACCGTCACGCGGCGCGGGTCGATCACCGCGGCCGCCACCTCCGGCAGCAGCGGCAGGTAGAGGAAGTAGTCGGTCCGGTTCACGAGCACGATCTCGGCGTCGGTGTCCGGCGGCAGCGCCTTGTGCAGGGTCTTGCGCAGTGTCTTCGCGGCGTGGAAACCGGCGAAACCGCCGCCCACCACGACGATCCTGGTCACGGGCATGTCAGTACGGTGCCACGCCTGCGGCGAGTCGGCGAAGCGACTTCTCCAGGAACGACTGGGTGACCCGCCAGAGGCCGGTGCCGAACGAGACGCGGGCGACGCCGGACGCGGCCAGCGACGCCAGGTCGGGGCCGGCCGGCAGGTAGTTGGTGTTGACCGCAGCCGGGCGGACCGCGGCCACTAACCCGGCGAGAACGTCGGCCTCCCGGATCAGGATCGGGTACACGCAGTCCGCGCCCGCCGCCAGGTACGCCGCGGCGCGGCGGATCCCCTCCTCGAGCACCGCGTGCTGGTCGGCCGCGCGGAGGAACACGTCGACCCGCGCGTTGATCACCAGGTCCGGGTCGGCGGCCCGCAGCGCGGCGATCCGCTCCGCCTGCCGCGCGGCGTCGGTCAGCCCGCCCGTGGCGTGGTCGGTGTCCTCGATGTTGCAGCCGACCACGCCCGCGTCGCGCAGCCGGCCGGCCAGCTCGGCAGGGGCCAGCCCGTAGCCGGCCTCGGCGTCCACGGTCACCGGCACGCCGACCGCCCGCGCGATGCGGGCCGCCGCGGCGAACATCTCCGCCACCGGCGCGCCCTCGTGGTCGGGGTAGCCGAGGGACTCGGCCACCGCGCCGGAACTCGTTGCCACGGCGGGAAACCCGGCCGCCTCGACGAGCTTGGCGGACGCGGCGTCCCACGCGTTGGGCAGCAGCAGCGGCGTGCCGGGGACGTGCAGGGCGCGCAACCGGGCGGCGGTCATCGCGCGCGCCGCGGCAGGGGTGTGTGGCTGGGCACGGTCAGCCGGTTCCAGCCGTTGATCACCAGGATCAGCCACACGACCGCGCTGTACTGGTCCTCGGTGAACACGGCGGTGGCCCGCTCGTAGACGTCGTCTGGCACGTCGCGGGTCTCCGACAGCCGGGTGATCGCCTCGGTCAGCTCGAGCGCGGCCCGCTCCTGCTCGGTGAACAGGTCCGCGTCGCGCCAGCCGTCGAGGACCAGCAGCCTGCGCGGGTCCTCGCCGAGCTTGAGCGCGGCGGTGGAGTGCATGTCGAGGCAGTAGGCGCAGCCGTTGATCTGCGAGGCGCGGTACTTCACCAGCTCGACGAGCAGCCCGTCGACGCCCGCGTTCGCGGCGGCCTTCTCGATGTGCTCGTTGAAGGAGCGGTAGGCGTCGTACGCGCCGGGGACCTTCTTGAGCACCGGGATTCGCTGTGTCGTTTCTTCCCTCATGTCTTCCCTCATGTCTTCCCTCATGTCATCGACGTTAGCTCCGACCAGTCCACGGGGTACCTGCCCACGAGCCATGGCACGCCGACCCGCGTCGCGACCGCGGGTGCGTCGCCGCAGGCCGCGCCGCCCGGTCCGGCCACCGAGTCCGGCCGGCGGTGGTCGTTCCAGCCGGGCAGGCCCGACCCGTCGCTGTTCCCGCGCGACCAGTGGCTCGCGGCCACCCGGCGGGTGCTGTCCCACGCGCCCAACCAGGTCTTCGACTACGGGGAGTCGCGCCGGTCGAGCGTGCTGCGCGCGACGCTGTCGGCCTACATCGGCCGGTCGCTGGACCGGTTCCGGGAGGTCGCCGTGGCCGCCGTGCAGCGAGTCGCCGGGGTGCCGGTCGACGGCGCCGGGCTCGTGGTGTCCGAACTGGACAGTCCGGCGGTGGTGGTGACGCCGGGCGCACCAGTTCCCGCTCGGCGTGACCGTGGCGCCCGCCCGGCGCACCGCGCTGACCGGCACCGGTGCGGTGATCATCGAGGACGACTACGACGGCGAGGTCCGCTGGCCCTGGCGCCCGAGCGGGTGGTCTACGCGGGCACGGCCAGCAAGAGCCTGGCGCCGTCGTTGCGGCTGGCGTGGCTGGTGCTGCCGCGGTTCCTGGTGGACCCGGTCCTCGCCGCGCAGCACGACCTCGGCGTGCAGGTGCCGGTGCTGCCGCAGCTCGTGCTGGCCGACCTGATCAGCTCGGGCGCGCACGACCGGCACGTGCGGCGGGACCGGCTGGTGGCCGCGCTGCCGCCGCACCTGACGCCGGAGGGGATCCCGGCCGGGCCGCACCTCGTGCTGCGGGTGCCGCTGCCGGCCGCGACCCGGCGGTTCTCGGTGGGCGTGGAGCGGCTGAGCCCGCGGTGGCTGCGGCCGCCTGCGGAGCCGGGCGGCATCGCGGCCGCGCGCAACGCGTTCACCCCGCGCTCGCCGCGCTCACCGACATGTTGGCCTCGCTGCGCCCCTAACTCCGCGGGCCGTCCGCCCGAACTGTCAAGTGGGCGCGCAGGGGCGCCCGCGAGCAGAGGAGGCTGACGATGCGCTACCGGCCCATCAACGGCGAGCCCGAGGACCCGCGGCTCGGCCGCTTCGTCCCGGACGACTGGCGGCACGTGGAGCGGTTCCCGATCACCGCGCTGGCGCAGTCGCGGCGACCGACCCGCACGCCCGTGGTGATCGGCGTGAACTGGTACCGCGAGATGGACGACCCGGAGAAGGACGAGCGCAGCGGCGAGTACTTCATCGTGCGCGGCGGAGCTTCGTCGTTGACGGCGGTGCGGGGCGGGCACTGCGTGTGTCTGGAGCCCGGCGGGGAGCCGGACCAGGTGGCGTGGCAGCTGTTCTACGACCAGGGCAAGGAAGGCGCGTGCGTGGGGTTCGGGTGGTCCCGCTGCATGACGATCCTCAACGGCGGCCAGCGGTACGCGGCGCGGTGGCTGTGGGACCGCGCGAAGGAGACCGACGAGTGGCCGGAGACCAAGCCGGGTGACAACCAGGGCACGTCCGTGCGCGCGGCCGCGGAGACCCTCGTGGCGAAGGGCCACGTCGACTGGCAGGACGGGTACGCGGACGACGACGTCACGGAGCGGTCGCGCTACCAGCCGGACGTGGCGGACGGCCTGAAGGTGTTCCGCTGGGCGACGTCGGTCGCGCAGGTGCACGAGGCACTGGCCAACCCGCGCGCGGACGAGCTGGGCGCGGTCCCGCTGCTCAACTCGTGGGGCGAGGACTTCCCGCACCGCGTGTGGCTCCCGGACGACGTACTGGACCGCCTGATCGAGGAGGACGGCGAGATCGCCATCCCCACGGACCGCTGACCGCGCTCCCCGGGACCGCTCGCGTGCGCCAGCCCGCACGCGAGCGCCGCCTTGTCTCCCGGGCACCTGCCCAGCCGGCCCACACGCCCGCGCACACACGCCCGCGCACACCGTGATCCGCAGCCCCCACCCTCTCCGGGGGCACCCCGATATCGCCAAGCCTAACGAAGATCGCCGGGAGCGGGCCGCGATCTTGGCCGGCTGTGGACAACTCCGCTGCCTGTGGACAACCGCCTCCGGGGAAACCCGCACCGAAGGCCGCTGTCGGCGGGCGGCGGTAGGGTCCTGGCTCATGTCATCTGAGGCGCCCGACGTCGTGGACGAGGCGCGTCGGCTCAAGCTGTACGCCTACCTCGACGCCCGGGAGCACCGGCGGACCTACCTGGCGATCATGCGGCTGTTCGCGTCGACGCTGCTCGCGGACCTCTCCGCGGGCGAGGTCGCGGCGGCCGTCGCGCGGGCGGAGCGCCGCGGCGAGGTGGCCGGGGGCGAGTCGCGCGTCGAGACGGTGATCGCGCGGCTCAAGCAGCTCGTGGAGTGGGGCAACCTCGTCCCCGGGCGGCGGGAGGTCGTCGCCGCGAGCATCGCGGAGTTCCAGCATGGCAGCGTCCGCTACCAGGTCAGCAAGCTCGGCGTGCGCGTCCAGCGCGCCGTCGACGAGCTGCTGCGCACCACCGAGGGCGCCCGCGAGGTCTCCCGGGAGCTGCTGCCCGCCATCGCCACCGGGCTGGACGAGCTGCTCGACCGCCTCGCCAAGGCCAGCCTCGAACACGAGCGCGACGCGACCGCGAAGGCCAGCCAGAAGGCCACCGAGCGGCTCGCCGAGCAGGTCACCACGCTGTTCCTGCAGCACGGCGAGCTCGCCGCCACGGTCCGCGACTTCTACGCCTACCTCGGCCAGGTCGTCACCCGCTACCACCTGATGGCCGACGAGATCTCCGGCTTCCGCAACCTGCTCGTCGAGTACATCCAGATGGTCGTCGAGGACGTCCTGCGCTACACCCCCGCGATCGCCGAGGTACTGACCCGCCCGGAGTTCCGTGGCGCGGTCCGCAGGCTGCTCGAACTGCTCGCCCCGGCCGGAACGCTCGGCGTCGACATCGAGCGCTCCCGCGGGCGGCGGCCGGAGGACTGGACGGACCTGACCGACTGGTTCGTCGACCGGCCGGGCAGGCCCAGCCAGGTCACCGCGCTGCGCGAGGCCACCGCCCGCGCGATCGGCACGCTGCTCGCCACCGTCAAGCGCGCCACGTCCGGCGGCGGGCCCGAGCCGGGCCGGCGCGCGGAGCTGCTGCGGCTCGCGAAGTGGTTCGACGAGGCCACCCCCGACCAGGCGCACGCCCTGGCGGCCGCCGCGTTCGGGCTGTACTCGGCACGCAACCTGCTGCCCGCCCCCGAGCACGACGGCGACGACGAGCGCACCCCGTGGGCCGACGGGCCGGTCCTCGACGTCACGGTCAGCGTCCGCGGCCGGGGCGACCGCGGCGCGCGCGGCCGCACGTCCCGGATCGTCGACGACCCGCTCGGCCGCGAGCAGCTGCTCGCCGAGGCCCGCGACGCCGACGCGCGGCACGCCGACACCCTCGCCGAGCTGGCCGCCGCACACGGCAGGCTCGACCGGGTCACCCTCTCCCCCGGCGCGCTGGGCACGCTGTGCGGCCTGCTCACCGACGCGATGGCGCAGCGCGAGCGCGCGACCGACCCGGGCGAGTCCGGCGACCCGGTGGGCGGGCTGACGCTGCGGCTGCGCCCCGACGAGGGCCGCACGCAGACCATCCGCACGACCAGGGGCGTGCTGGAGCTGCAGGACACGGCCGTCGAGGTCACGGCGTGAGTGCCGGGAGCGAGAGCGAGCGAAGCGACCCATGAGCACAGCCGTTCTGGATCGACTCGGGGAGATCGATCAGGCCGACGTCGTGCGCTGCGCCCGGGTGCTGCTGCGCCGTCCGCTGCTACGCGCCGGCGGCCAGGAGGCGGAGCTACTGCCGCTGGTCTACCGGCACCGTGCCACGCTGACCGAGCTGTTCGCCGGCGTGCTCGGCTACCGGCTCGTCGTGGAGCGCCGCTTCGCCCGGCTCTACAAGGCCGGGCCCGGCCCGGACGCCACCCGCGGCGAGCCGGCGCTCGGCCCGCGCGCCTACGCCTACCTCGCCCTCGCCGTGGCCGCGCTCACCACCGCGGGCCGCCAGACGCTGCTGTCCCGCCTGGTCACCGACATCCGCGCGGGTGCCACCCAGGCCGGCATCGAGGTCACCGACGACCTCGCCGACCTGCGGGCCATCGCGGGCGCGCTGCGCCACCTCGTCGCGCTCGGCGTGCTCACCGAGACCGAGGGCACGGTCGTGGAGGACGAGGCCCTGCTGACGATCGACGCGTCGCTGCTGGGCCAGCTCGTCACCGGGCCCATCGGCACCGCGGGCTCGGCCACCGAGCTGGTCGCGCTCGCCGCCCGGCCCGGTCCGCGCGGCATCGAGCACACGCTGCGGCGCAGGCTCGTCGAGAACCCGGTCACGCACTATGCCGACCTCACCGCCGAGGAACAGGCCTGGCTGCGCCGCCGCGCGCGGGCCGAGGCGCGGCTGCTGGAGCGCTGCTTCGGCCTGGCCACCGAGTCGCGGCTGGAGGGCATCGCGGTCACCGACCCGGAGGACTACCTCACCGACATCGCGTTCCCCGGCCAGTCGACGGTCGCGCGGATCGCGCTGCTGGCGCTGCCCGAGCTGCTGTCCGGCGCGGAGGGCTGGTCGCCGACCACCACCGAGCGGGTCACGGAGGTCTGCCGGGAGCTGGTCGCCGCGTACCCGGCGGCGTGGTCGAAGCAGGTCGTGGCGAGCGTGCCGCGGCTGGCGGACGACGTGCTGCGGCTGCTGGTGTCGCTGAACCTGGCCCGCCGCGCCGTCGACGACAACGGCGAGAACGGGGACGGCTGGCTGCTCAGCCCGGCCGCGCATCGCTGGCAGCCGTCGCCGGACGCCACGCCGCGGCAGCCGGGCGGCGAGGAACCCGAGCCGGAGCCGGACCCCGGGTGGTCGCTGTTCGGTGAGATGGACGCTGAGATGGACGCCGAGGGGGAGGACGAACGATGAGGTGGCGGCTGCACCGGGGCGGCGTCGTCAACGTCTGGCAGTACTCCGTCGAGGAGTTCGACCTGTCCGGCGGGCGCGCGATCTTCCAGGGCACCAACGGGTCCGGCAAGTCCCGCACGCTGGAGCTGCTGCTGCCGCTGTGCCTCGACGGCGACCTGCACCAGATCGGCTCCAAGGGCTACGACACGGTCAGCATGCGCAGGCTCATGCTCGACGACTACACCGGCGGCCCCAACCGGATCGGCTACGCGTGGATCGAGCTGCGCCGCGAGGTCGACGGGCGCGCCGAGTACCTGACGTCCGGCGTCGGCGTGAAGGCGTCCGCGACCTCCCAGCAGATCAACGACTCCTGGCGGTTCGTCACCGAGCAGCGGGTCGGGCACGACTTCGAGCTCGTGGCCGACGGCACCCCGGTCGGCGCCACCCAGCTGCGCGACCTGCTCGGCGCGGACTGCCTGCACGACGAGGAGCCGTTCCGCGCCACGATCGCCGAGCTGGTGTACGGCATCCCGGCCGCCCGCTACGCCGACCTGCTCCATCTACAAAGGACACTGCGCAACCCGGACGTCGGGCTGAAGGTGCTGGAGGGCCAGCTCGAGCACATCCTGTCCGACTCGCTGCCGCCGCTGGACCCGGCGGTCGTCGAGCAGCTCGCGCAGTCCTTCGAGGACCTGGAGTCCATCCGGGACAACATTCGCGGGCTCGCCACGGCGGACACCGCGCTCGGCCGGTTCCTCGCCGGCTACGCGGGCTACGCCTACGGCGCGCTGCACACGGCGGGCCGCCGCGCGCACGACGCGACCAAGGAGCTGGCGTCGGCCCGCGCGGAGATCACCAAGCTCACCACCCGGCTGCGCGACGAGGAGGCCGCCGCGGAGAAGGCGGAGGCCGAGGTCGCGACGCTGGACGAGCGGGAGATCACGCTCGAGGGCCGCATCGACGACCTCAAGTCCAGCCCGCTCTACGACAGCGTGCGCGACCTGGCCGACCGCAAGCGGGTCGTGACCGCCGCGCGGCAGGCCGCGGTCAGCGCGCTGCGCCAGCTGCGCACCCAGCGCGACCACACCGAACAGCTCGTCGACTCCGTGCTGGGCGAGCTCGGCCGCTTCGCCGACGACACCGCGCAGGCGAGCGAGCTGGCCGTGACCATCCGCGAGCGGATGCGCGAGGCCGGCCTCGGCCCGGCGCTGTCGCCGGCCGTGCCGGCGGTGCCCGCGCTCGAGGCGGGCGAGGTGCACGAGACGGGCCGCACCACGCTCGACCCGGAGGCGGCGCCGGTCGAGCTGACCCGCCGGGTGCCGCCGCCGGTGGACCCGGACGCGTTGCGCGAGGCGCTGCACGCGGCGGCCGAGCAGGCGTCGCGGGGCGCGAGCGCGCTCGCGCAGCGGTGCGCGGTGACGCTGTCGCTGGCCGAGCGGGCGCGCGAGCTCGCCACCGAGGAGCAGGACCTGCGCCGCCGCCAGCAGGAGGCCCGCGGCGCGCAGCTGGCCGCGACCGAGGCGGCGGGCAGGCGCAACGAGTCGGCTCAGCAGCTCGACGACGTGGCGCACACCTGGCACGACCGGGTCGCGAAGTGGGCGGCCGGCGTCGAGCCGGTGGCCGACCTCGCGCCGCCCCCGCCCGCCGCGCTCGTCGCCGACCAGGACGCGGCGCGGCAGGCGACCGAGCGTGCGCACACGTGGCTGCGCGGGCGGTTGCCCGCCCTGCACGCGGAGGTCGGCCGCACCAAGCACCTCGTGGACGAGCTGGACCGCAGCATCGCCGCCGCCACCGAGGAGCTGACCGCGCTGCGGTCCGGTGTGGACACCCACCCGGACCGGCCGGCGTTCGCCACGGCGCGGCGGGATCCCGCGCGCGGGGCGGCGTTCTACCGGCTCGTCGACTTCGCGTCCGATGTGGACGACGCGGCGCGGGCGGGCTGCGAGGCGGCGCTGGAGTCGTCCGGCCTGCTGACCGCGTGGGTCACCGCGGACGGCACGCTCGCCGGCGCGGCCGACCCCGACCTCGCGGCGGTCACCGGCGGCCCGGTGGCCGGCGGGCGGACGCTCGCGTCGGTGCTGGTGCCCGCGGTGCCGCCGGACTCCCCCGTGCCGCCGGAGGTGGTGGCGGAGCTGCTCGACCGGGTGGCGCTGGGGGACGGCCCGGGGCTCGGCGTCACGACCGACGGCCGCTGGCGGGCCGGGGTGCTGGCCGGTGCGATGACCAAACCCGCCGCGGAGTTCGTCGGCGCGGGTGCCCGGGAGTCCGCGCGGGAGCGGCGGATCGACGAGCTGGTGGCGACCGTCGACCGGCTCACCGGCAAGCGCGACGAGGCGGACGCGGCGCTGGCCACCGCGCGCGAGCAGGCGGCCGCGTGGGAGCGGCACATCGACGACCACCCCGACGACCGCGCGCTGCTCGCCGCGCACGTGACGCTGCGCGGCGCCATGGCGGCCGCCGACGACGCGGCGCGCCGCGCGATCGAGGCCCGCGAGGCGCACACCGCGTCCGCCGACCGGCACCGCTCACGGCAGGACGCGCTGGTCGCGGACGCGCGGGCGGCCGGGCTGGACGCGTCCGCCGACGCGCTCGCGCGGGCGCGGGCCGCGGCGGCCGACGCGCGGTCGGCGGCCGACGCGCTGGTCACGGCGCTGACCCGGCGCTGCGCGGGCGCGGTCGACACGCTCGCGAAGGCGGTCGCCAACCACGGCCGGGCGGCCGGGGAACTGGCCGAGGTGTCGGCCGGCGCAGAGCGGGCGTGCCTGGACTTCGCGAACGAGGCGGCCGGCTACGCCGAGCGGGTGCGCTCGATCGGCGGCGCGGCCGAGCAGCTGGAGCGCGACCTGGCGTCGGCGGAAGAGGAGCGCGGCGGCGTGCGGCAGCGGCTGCCCGGCGCGCGGCAGCAGGCCACCGACGCGCGCGTGAGGGCGGGCAAGTCGCAGACGCAGATCGACAGCCGCGAGGCCCGGCTCGACGAGCTGACCGAGAAGGAGACGTTCGCGCGGCAGCGGTTCGCCGATGCGCTGGCCGCGGACGGCGTGTGGCCCGCGGCCGTCGAACAACCGCGGCCGGACGACCAGGACGAGGCGTACCGGGTGCTGGCGTCGGTGTCGCAGGACGCGGTCGGCGAGGACGCGGTGCTTGGCAACCTGCAGGCGCTGCAGGCCGCGCTCGCCGGCAGCCACGACATCGTGGCGCAGCGGTCGGCGGAGATCCTGACGGTCACGGTCACCGGCGCGCACGGCCCGCAGCCGGTGGCGGTCGCGGCCCGCGAGGTGGCGCAGCGCCTTGCCACGCAACGGGATCTGCTGAGCGAGGAGTACCAGTCGATCTTCGACGCGTTCATGCTGCGCGACCTGGCCGACAAGCTGTCCGCGCAGATCGCGGTCGCCGACGACCTGTGCCGGCGGATGAACGAGACGCTGGACGTGGCGCGGTCGAGCCAGGGCGTGCACGTCCGGCTGGAGTGGCAGCCGGCGCCGGACCTCGACGACGAGATGCGCGGGGCGCTGGCGCTGATCCGCACCCCGTTCGCGAAGCGCGGCGGCGGCGAGGACGAGCGGCTGCGCACGGCGCTGACCGACCGCATCACCACCGAGCGCGACGGCCATTCCGGGGACTACGCGGAGGTGCTGGCGCGGGCGCTGGACTACCGCTCGTGGTACCGGTTCACGGTGCGGGTGCGCGACGACGGCCCGGACGGGGCGCCGCGCACCCGCCGCATGCGCCAGCTGTCGTCGGGCGAGACCCGGCTGATCTCGTACGTGACCCTGTTCGCGGCGGCGTCGGCGTTCTACGACGCGGTGTCGACCGGCGCCGAGCGGCCGCCGGTGCGCCTGGTGCTGCTGGACGAGGCGTTCGAGCGCCTGGACGAGCCGACCATCGCGCGGATGCTGGGGCTGCTGGTGGACCTGGACATGGACTGGATCATCACGTGGCCGAGCGGGTGGGGGCTGTCGGAGAAGATCCCGCGCATGCACATCTACGATGTCCTGCGCCCGAAGGGTGGCCGGGGCATCGCGTGCACGCACGCCATCTGGACGGGCAACGCCCTGACCGAGGACCGTTAGCCGTACAGCCGGGTCAGCGCGGTTGCCGCCGCGGACATGGCGCGGCGCAGCGGTGCCGGGTCCACGACCTCGACGTCGGCGCCCAGGCGGAGCAGGTCCCGGCACGCCTGCTCGGTGTCCTCGACCGGGACGGTCGCGACGGTCCAGCCGTCCGCCGCGGCCGTCCCGGTGTCGTGGACGGCGCGGGCGACCGGGGCCTCGACGAGGTCGGGCAGCCGCGCCAGGATCGCCGGGGCGAGGCGGATCGTGGCCTTGCCGACGTGCCGGCGCCGGTCGAAGTCGTCCACTGAGGACTGCCAGTGGGCGGCGAGGTCGAAGTCCGGCGGGCGGGTGACCGGGTCGTCGAGCACGGTCAGCGCCTGGAGCTGGGCCACCCGGTAGGTGCGCGGCCGCGGCCCGGCCACCAGGTACCAGTGGCCCGCCTTGAGGACCAGCCCGTAGGGGTCGAGCACGCGCGTGACCTCCTGCGGCGCCGCCCACCGCCGGTAGCGCACCCGGATCCGCCGCTCCCGCCACACCGCGTCCGCCGCCGGCCCGAGGAACGGCACCTCGTCCGCCTCGGTGTACCAGCCCGCCGGGTCGAGGTGGAAGCGCTCGCGCAGCACCGCCGCCCGGTCGCGCAGTGCCGGCGGCAGCGACGCGGTCAGCTTCAGCCACGCGGCCGCCACCTCGGTGCCCAGCCCCAGGTCCCGCGCCGCGCCGGGCAGCGAGGTGAGGTACAGCGACTGCGCCTCGGCGCCGGTGAGCCCGGTGAGCCGCGTGCGGTAGCCGTCGACCAGCCGGTATCCACCCGCGTGCCCGGCGGCGCCGTACAGCGGCACGCCCGCCGCGTGCAGCGCCTCGGCGTCGCGGTAGACCGTGCGCACCGACACGCCGAGCTCGGCCGCGAGCTCGGCGGCGGTCAGCCGGCCGCGCGCCTGCAGCAGCAACAGCAACGACACGATCCGGGCGGCCCGCACGCCGGCAACTCTACTGACACGAACTGTCAGCGAAGGGTCCTAGCGTGCGTGGCCGTGGACAACACCTTCGACTTCCTCGTCGGCACCTGGCACGTCGCGAGCCGCAGGCTCACCACGCGGCTCGCCGGCAGCGACGACTGGGCGGAGTTCCCCGGCGAGTCGACCTGCGTGCGGGTGTGGGACGGCGCCGCCAACTTCGACCAGATCTCCTTCCCCACCAAGGGATACGCCGGCCTCACCCTGCGCCTCTACGACCCCGGGCGCGACGAGTGGTCGCTGTACTGGGCCAGCTCGCGCGACGGGCTGCTCGGCCTGCCGCCGGTCGTCGGGCGGTTCGGGCCGGACGGGACCGGGGCGTTCTTCGCCGACGAGTTGTACGAGGGACAACCGATCCGCGTGCGTTACCTGTGGGACAACATCACGGCCACGACCGCCCGCTGGGCGCAGGCGTTCTCGCCGGACGGGGAGCGCACCTGGGAGACGAACTGGATCATGGACTTCACGCGCAAGAGCTGACGCCGGCTAACGCTCCGCGCCCAGCACCGGCTTGACGTCGACGACCGGGGTGCCGTCCAGCGCCTCGAGATCGCTCACCCGCACGCGCAGCCCGTCGACCTCGAGCACCGTCACGCGGTGCAGGCCGACCGGGTTCGGGCGGTCCGGCGAGCGGGTCGAGAACACGCCGGTCGGCGGGCGGTTCGGGTCGCCGCGCGGGATCGTGACGAGCACGTCGCGGTCCGCGCGGTCGAGCCAGGTCAGCAGCAGCACGTCGGCACCGGGGGCCAGGTCGCGGATGCCGTCGGCCACGTCCGGCTCGAACACCAGCCACGCGTCCGGCGCGCCCTCGTCGCCCTGGCGCGGCGCCGCGGCCCGGTCGGTCAGCGGCGACTCGACGTGCCCGATCGCCCGCAATGCCATCTCGCTCACGTTCGCGGACCCTAGCCGCACCTCAACCCCGCCCGGCTGGATATCACAGCGCGTAACAACCGGCCCGGTGGTGACGACCCTGCAAGAAACTCTGCTTGTCATGCCGTGGAGGTGGCGGATGCCCGAGTTGTTCCAGATGGATCGCGTGGACCGGATCATCGACATCCTCTACGGCGTCGCCACCGGCCGGGCCACGATTACTTACCGTAAGCTCGCGTTCCGCATCGGGACGCGGCCCGACGTCCTCGGCCATCCGCTCGAGCACGTGTCGCGGCGGGCCGTCGAGCGGGGCGAGCCGATGTGGAGCGCGCTCGTCGTGTCCGCCGAGACCGGGACGCCCGGGCCCGGCTTCTTCGCATTCGCCCGGCGGCTGCGGGCGGAGTACCGCGAGCTGCCCGACGCCGAGATCCTCCGGCTCGAGTGCGACCGCTGCTACGCGGCCGCACTCGCCGCCAGGCCGGCGTAAGTCGGCACGATCGACGGCGTTCGGCTTGGTCAGGAGCCCGCGACCACCCTGGCGAGCGATGCCGCGAGCACGCCCGCGGCCAGCAGCGTCATCCACACCCGGACCACGTAGAGCCGGACCACGGAGGGTGCACGCGCCGGCGGGGCGCCACCGACGCGCGAGAAACGCTCCTGGAGGTACTGCCGGTCCATCTGCCGCAGCATGACCGGATAGGTGCCGACCCAAACCAGGAAAACGACCAGACCCGCGATGAGCACGCCGTCGTCGAATACCCCGCGGTACTGGCCGAGAAATATACTGAATACCAGCGACGAGCCGATGGCCGCGCCGAACAGGAGTGGCGGAATTCCCTCCAGGCCACGCTCCCGCACCAGCACCACGAGCAGCAGCGGGATGCCGACCACGAACGACCCGAACACCGGGTCCGCGATGAGCAGAACCGCTGCGAGCACGGCGGTCGAGAGCCAGAACAGCGCGTAGACCAGCAGCCGGGGCCACGAGTCGTCGAGCACGACGGGGAAGATCGCCGACCGAATTCTTCGAACCAGCACGACCATGAGCGGTGCCACCCCCAGTGGGCGGGAATTCCGCCGGGCCCGGAATTCCGGGAAGCCCGGTGCAAGAAATCGCGTTACGCACTGTACGGAATTCCGACTACCCTCCGCTATGTTGAACACTTGACTCTTCTGGTTGACGGAATTACCGCGGAAACTGACGAACCGGTCCCGCATCGCGTCGCCCGCGCGCCGGGGTCACCCACGGTGAGCTGTTAGCGTCGAAGCGCCGGTTACGCAAGGATTTCCGGTCAAGTTCCCACGGGATGTCCGGTATCTGGACCGCACTGGCAATCACCCGGTCCGATCCGGAGGATGCAGTGAGATCCGACCGATGGAATGGATGGTGAGATGCGACAGCTGGTCTTGCTGGCGCTGGTGGGCTTGGGAGCCCAGCTCGTCGACGGCAGCCTGGGCATGGCCTACGGCGTGACGTCGACCACCCTGCTTCTGGCGATCGGCACCAACCCCGCGGCCGCGTCCGCGACGGTGCACCTGGCCGAGATCGGCACGACCCTGGCGTCCGGAATTTCGCACTGGCGGTTCGGCAACGTCGACTGGAAGGTCGTCGTCAAGATCGGCATCCCCGGAGCCGTCGGCGCCTTCGCGGGCGCCACGTTCTTGTCGAGCCTGTCCACCGAGACGGCCGAGCCGATCATGTCGCTGCTGCTGCTGGTGCTCGGCGCGTACATCCTGGTCCGCTTCACGGTCATGGGCCTGCCGCGGAACAACCTGGGCAAGCCGCTGCGCAAGCGTTTCCTCGGCCCGCTCGGCCTCGTCGCCGGCTTCGTGGACGCGACCGGTGGCGGCGGCTGGGGCCCGGTCGGCACGCCGGCCATCCTCGCGAGCGGCCGGCTGGAGCCGCGCAAGACCATCGGCTCGATCGACACCAGTGAGTTCCTGGTGGCCGTCGCGGCGAGCCTCGGCTTCCTCTTCGGCATCGGCTCGCAGGGCGTCAACTTCTCGTGGGTGCTCGCGCTGCTGGTCGGCGGCGTGATCGCCGCGCCGGTCGCCGCGTGGCTCGTGCGGCACATCCCGGCGCGGGTGCTCGGCTCGGGCGTCGGCGGCCTGATCATCCTGACCAACGTCCGCACGCTGCTGAAGAGCGACTGGATCGACGCGAGCGACGGCGTGCGCTGGGTCGTCTACGCGGTCATCTACGTGGCGTGGGCCGCCGCGCTGGCCTACTCGATCCAGCAGTACCGCGCCAACCGCGACGAGGAGAAGGAGATCGTCGCCGAGGCGGCGGCCGACGCCAAGTCCGGTGAGAGCGAGAACGCCACCACCTGACAGGCGCACAGGAAGACGGCGCACAAAGGACCACGACCGCGGCCGCCCGGGCACTTCCGGGCGGCCGCGGCCTTGGGGAAGGCACACGGGGGCTCGTAGTGCGCCGCCCCACCGGAACCGCGCCTCACCCCGCCTGCCCGCCGCTACCGCCGTGGCGACGGCCCGCCGGGGCCCGGTCCCGCGCACATGGTGACACTCCGCGTTGCGACGGTGTCTTACCGCCCCCTTACGGTGCCGCGAACCTGTCGCCGCACGATCACGTTCCGTGTCCGATAGCCGGCACCCGGACGCGTGGGCAACAACACCCGGCGAGGACACGAATATGTGGGTTACGACGCGGTAAACTCGCTGGTCGGCCGAACGCGCGGGGGCGCCCGGCCACGCTGCGAACCGCGATCGGCGCAGCTCCCACGACATGGAGAAACAGTTGCGCCTGCGCTGCCTCGGTGACGCTCGATGACCGCCGTCCTCACCCGGACCGCCGCCGCCCGCTTCTCGTCCGGACCCGCCACGCCGCCCCGGACCCTCGTCGACGTGCTCGCCGAGACCACCGCGCGCCACCCGGACGTCCCGGCGCTCGACGACGGCACGGTGACGCTGACCTACGGCGAGCTGCACGAGCACGTCGACGAGCTGCGCCAGAAGCTCGCCGCGAACGGCGTGGGCACCGGCGACCGGGTCGGCGTGCGGGTGCCGTCCGGCACGGCGGACCTGTACGTGTCGATCCTCGGCGTGCTCGCGGCCGGTGCCGCCTACGTGCCGGTCGACGCGGACGACCCGGACGAGCGGGCCGAGCTGGTGTTCGGCGAGGCGGGCGTGTGCGCGGTGCTCGGCGCGGGCCGCGAGATCACCATGCGCGCGATCGCCGGCGGCCACCCTGGCGGCCCCGAGCTCGACGACGACGCCTGGATCATCTTCACCTCCGGCTCCACCGGCGCGCCCAAGGGCGTGGCCGTCACCCACCGCGCCGCGGCCGCGTTCGTCGACGCCGAGGCGCGCCTGTTCCTGGCCGACGAGCCGATCGGGCCGGACGACCGGGTGCTCGCCGGCCTCTCGGTCGCGTTCGACGCCTCCTGCGAGGAGATGTGGCTGGCCTGGCGGCACGGCGCCTGCCTGGTGCCCGCGCCGCGCTGGCTGGTGCGCACCGGCATGGACCTGGGGCCGTGGCTGGTCGAGCAGGAGATCACGATCGTGTCCACCGTGCCGACGCTGGTGGCGCTGTGGCCGGCCGAGGCGCTGGACGACGTCCGGCTGCTGATCCTCGGCGGCGAGGCGTGCCCGCCGGAGCTGGCCGAGCGGCTCGCGCAGGACGGCCGCGAGGTGTGGAACACCTATGGCCCCACCGAGGCGACCGTCGTGGCGTGTGCGGCCAGGCTGACCGGTGCGGGCCCGGTGCGGATCGGGCTGCCGCTGGACGGCTGGGAGCTCGCCGTCGTGGACGCGACGGGCGAGCCGGTTCCCATGGGTGAATCCGGCGAGCTGGTCATCGGCGGCGTGGGCCTCGCCCGCTACCTGGACCCGGTCAAGGACGCCGAGAAGTACGCGCCCGCGCTCGACTGGCCGCGGGCCTACCGCAGCGGCGACCTCGTGCGGGCCGAGCCGGCGGGCCTGGTGTTCCTCGGCCGAGCCGACGAGCAGGTCAAGCTCGGCGGCCGGCGCATCGAGCTGGGCGAGGTCGACGCGGCGCTGCTCGCGCTGCCGGGCGTCGCGGGCGCGGCCGCCGCCGTGCGCACGACCGCCGCCGGCACGCAGCTGCTGGTGGGCTACCTCGTGGGGGACGTCGATCCCACCGCGGCCCGCGACCGGCTCGCCGAGACGCTGCCGGCCGCGCTCGTCCCGCGGCTCGCGGTCGTCGACACGCTGCCCACCCGCACGTCCGGCAAGGTCGACCGCAACGCGCTCCCCTGGCCGCTGCCATCGGTCACCGAATCCGACCGGGTCGAGCTACACGGCACCCAGAGGTGGCTCGGCGACCAGTGGGCCGAGGTGCTCGGCGACGCGCCCGCGGGACCGGCCGCCGACTTCTTCGCCGCCGGCGGTGGCAGCCTCGCCGCGGCCCGGCTCGTGTCACTGGTGCGCGCGCAGTACCCGACACTCTCGGTCGGCGACGTCTACCACCACCCGACACTCGCCGCACTGGCCGCGCGGCTCGACTCGCTCGCGGGGACGCACCGCCCGGCCCGCGTCGTCGCGCCGGTCCCGCGCCGCGCCGGGCTGCTGCAGACCGCGCTCCTGCTCCCCCTGTTCACGCTCGTCGGCCTGCGCTGGGCGGTCGCGCTCGCGGCCGTCAACAACCTGCTGGCCGTCGCCTGGGCGCCGGCGGTGTCCTGGTGGGTCGTCGGCGCGGGCTGGCTGCTGCTGTACAGCCCGCCCGGCCGCATCGCGACCGCCGCGGGCGGCGCGCGGCTGCTGCTGCGCGGCGTGCGGCCCGGCGAGCACGCGCGCGGCGGGTCCGTCCACATGCGAGTGTGGCTGGCCGAGCAGCTGGCCGAGCGCAGCGGCGCGAGCGACCTGACCGGCTCGTGGGTCGTGCACTACGCGCGGGCGCTCGGCGCGCGGATCGCACCGGGCGTGGACCTGCACTCGCTGCCGCCGGTCACCGGCATGCTCAAGCTCGGCAAGGGCGCGGCCGTCGAGCCCGAGGCCGACCTGTCCGGCTGGTGGGTCGACGGCGACGTCGTGCACGTCGGCAAGATCCGGGTCGGCGCGGGTGCCGTCGTCGGCGCGCGCAGCACGCTTTTCCCCGGCGCCCGCGTCGGCAAGCGGGCCGAGGTGGCGCCCGGCTCGGGCGTGACCGGCTCGGTGCCGACCGGCCAGCGCTGGTCCGGCGTGCCGGCCGTCCGGCAGGGCAAGGCGGCCCGCCGCTGGCCGCACCAGCGCCCGCCGCGCCCGCGCCGCTGGTCGCTCGCCTACGACGTGACCTCCGTGCTGCTGGGCCTGCTGCCGGCGCTCTGCGCGCTGCCCGCGCTGTACCTGGCCGGCCTGTTCGTCGCCGGCACGCCCACGCTCGGCGCCGCGCTCGGTGCCGCGCTGCCGTCCGTGCCGGTGGTGACGATCGCGTGGCTCGCCACGCACGCGCTGGTGATCCTCGTGGCCGTGCGGCTGCTCGGCATCGGCCTGCGCGCGGGTCACCACCCGGTGCGCGGGCGGATCGCGTGGCAGGCGTGGGCGTCGCTGCGGCTGATGGACTCCGCCCGCGCGTGGCTGTTCCCCGTGTACGCGAGCCTGCTGACGCCGGTCTGGCTGCGGGCCCTGGGCATGAAGGTCGGCCGCGGCGTGGAGGCGTCGACGGTCATGGCGCTGCCGACGATGACGACGGTCGGCGACGGCGCGTTCCTCGCCGACGACACGATGGTCGCGTCCTACGAGCTGGGCGGCGGCTGGCTGCGGCTGGCCACCGCGCGGGTCGGCAAGCGCGCGTTCCTCGGCAACTCCGGCATGACGGCGGCCGGCCGCTCGGTGCCCAAGCGCGGGCTCGTCGGCGTGCTGTCCGCGACCCCGAAGCGGGCCAAGCGCGGCAGCTCCTACCTGGGCATGCCGCCGATGAAGCTGCCCCGCGCGGCCGAGGGCGGCGACCAGAGCCGCACGTTCGCGCCGCCGCGGCGGCTGGTCGTGGCCCGCGCGCTCGTGGAGCTGTGCCGGGTGCTGCCGGTGATGTGCTCGGTGGCGCTGGCCGTGCTCGTGCTCGCCGGGCTGGAGGCCCTGGCCACGCAGGGGTTCTGGCTCGCCGCGCTCGCGAGCGGCGTGGTGCTGCTCGACGTCGGCGTGGCCGCGTGCGCGATCGCCGCGGTGGCCAAGTGGGTACTGGTCGGGCGGTTCGCCGTGAAGGAGCACCCGCTGTGGAGCTCGTTCGTGTGGCGCAACGAGCTCGCGGACACGTTCGTCGAGGTCCTGGCGGTGCCGTGGCTCGTCGGCGGCGTCGGCGGGACGCCCGCGATGTCGGCCTGGCTGCGGGCGCTCGGCGCGGACGTCGGGCGCGGCGTGTGGTGCGACTCGTACTGGCTGCCGGAGGCGGATCTGGTGCGGCTGGGCGACGGCGCGACCGTGAACCGGGGGTGCGTCGTGCAGACCCACCTGTTCCATGATCGGATCTTGCGTATGGACCAGGTGACGTTGGGAGCCGGGGCGACCCTCGGCCCGCACGGGATCGTGCTGCCCGGCACGTCGATCGGCGCGCACACCACGATCGGCCCGGCCTCGCTGGTGATGCGGGGCGAGAACGTGCCGGACGGGACGCGCTGGCTCGGCAACCCGGTCGCGGCCTGGCAGTAGCCCGGCGGTATCACGATGCCGATCCGGGATGCCGACCTGCTGGGGCACGGCAACCCCGGCTACCGCGTCTGGCACTACGACCTCGAGCTGGCCTACAAGCCGTCCACCGGCCGGCTGTCCGGGACCGCGACCGTGTCCGCGGTCGCCGAGGAGGCGCTGACCGCGTTCGCGCTCGACCTCGGGCCGTTCACCGTCGACCGGCTCACGGTCGACGGCCGCCCGGCGCGCTGGACGCACCGGGCGGGCAAGCTGCGGGTGCGCGTCGGCCGCGCGGTGCCGCGCGGGTCGCTGTTCTCCGCCGAGCTGCGCTACGCCGGGAGGCCGGCGCCGGTGCGCACGCGGTACTGGGGCGAGGTGGGCTGGGACGAGCTGACCGACGGCGCGCTCGTGGCGAGCCAGCCGGTGGGCGCGCCGTCGTGGTTCCCGTGCAACGACCGCGTGTCGGACAAGGCGACCTTCCACCTGGGCCTGACCGTGCCGAAGGACTACACGGTGGTGGCCGCCGGCGCGCTGACGTCGCGGTCGGCGGGGGGCAGCACCACGCGGTGGGAGTTCACCCAGGACGCGCCGACCGCCCCCTACCTCGCCAGTGTCCAAATAGGACGGTACGAGTGGGACCGGATCGCGGAGGGCCAGCACGCGGCCGTGCCCCGGGGGCTGTTACGCCGCTTCCGGCACGACTTCGGGCGCCAGCCGGCGATGATGGAGCTGTTCACCGACCTGTTCGGGCCGTACCCGTTCGAGGACTACGGCGTGGTGGTGACCGACGACGAGCTCGAGGTGCCGGTGGAGGCGCAGGGCCTGTCGATCTTCGGCGCGAACCACGTGGACGGCAGGCGGACGTTCGAGCGCCTGGTCGCACACGAGCTGGCGCACCAGTGGTTCGGCAACAGCGTGGGACTGGCGGACTGGCGGCACATCTGGCTGAACGAGGGCTTCGCCACGTACGCGGAGTGGCTGTGGTCGGAACGCTCCGGCGGCCGGTCCGCGTCCGCCATCGCGGCGTTGTCCCGGGCGCACCTGGCCACTGAGCCACAGGATCTGACGATCGGCGACCCGCCCGCCCGCGACATGTTCGACGACCGCGTGTACCAACGGGGCGCGCTGACCCTGCACGCCCTGCGCGAGACGGTCGGCGACCGCGGGTTCTTCGCCCTGGTCCGCGAGTGGACCCAGACCTACCGCCACGCGATCGCGACGACGGACGACTTCGTCGCGATCGCCCAGCGCCACACCGAGATCGACCTGGCACCCCTGTTCACGACGTGGCTGTTCCGCCCAACCCTCCCCCCGTCCGACTGACCTCGCGAGTCCAACGCCCCCGACCCGCGAGTCCAACACTCGCGACCGGTGTGTCGGACGTTCGCGACCGGTGTGTCGGACGTTCGCGACCGCGGCCGCCGGCGCCCGGACGTCGGACTCGCGGCGCGTGGGCGTTGGACTCGCGTGGCCTGGGCGTTGGACTCGCGAGGTCCGGGCGTTGGACTCGCGGGGTCTGGGCGTTGGACTCGCGGGGTCAGGAGGCCTCGGCGACCGCTCGGCGGGCCGCGGGCGCGTCCGGTGCGGCGAGGGCGAGGGCGGCGAGGCGCTCGCAGTCGGCGCGGGTGTGGGCGGCCAGGGCGGCGCGGACCGCCGGCACGACCGTGCCGGACATCGACAGCGTGGTGACGCCCATGCCGGTGAACACCAGCGCCAGCAACGGATCCCCGGCCGACTCGCCGCACACGCCGACCGACTTCCCGGCCTCCCGGCCCGCACCGGCGACGCCCGCGACCAGCTCCAGGACCGCGGGCTGCCACGGGTCCAGCAAGTCGGCCAGCTCGCCGTTCATCCGGTCCGACGCCATCGTGTACTGGCTCAGGTCGTTCGTCCCGATGCTGACGAAGTCGACGACCTCCATGAGCCCGCGGGCCCGCAGCGCCGCCGCCGGCACCTCGATCATCACGCCCGCCGTCGGCAGGCCGGCCTTGCGCACCTCGGCGGCGAACGCGTCCGCCTCCGCCGCCGTGGCGACCATCGGCGCCATCACCCACACGTCCGCGCCGGTCGCGTCCGCCGCGCGGGCCACCGCGGTCAGCTGGTCGACCAGCACCTCCGGGTGGTCACGCGCGATCCGCAGCCCCCGCACGCCGAGCGCCGGGTTGTCCTCACCGGCGAGCCCGAGGAACGGCAGCGGCTTGTCCGCGCCAGCGTCCAGCGTGCGCACCACGATCTTGCCCTCGCCGAGCGCGCCGAACACCTCCGCGTACGCCCGCTCCTGCTCCTCGACGGTCGGGGCGGTCGTGCGGCCCAGGAACAGGAACTCCGTGCGGAACAGGCCGATGCCCTCGGCGTTCGGGTTCACGTCCGCCGCGCCGCCCACGTTGAGCAGCAGCGGCACCGGGTGCCCGTCGCGCGTGCGGCCCGGGCCGGTGACCTCGCCCATGCGTGCCTTCTCCCGCGCGGCCGCCACCCGTATTCCCTCGGCGTCCTCTGTGGACACAGTGGACACCGCGCCGGTGCTGCCGTCCACGGCCACCGTCGTGCCGTCGGCCAGGTCGAGCACGCCCGCGCAGCCGACCACCGCGGGCAGCCCGCGGGCCTTCGCGAGGATCGCCGTGTGGCTCGTCGGCCCGCCGCGGCGGGTGACGATCGCCAGCACGGCCGCCGGGTCGAGCAGCGCGGTGTCCGCGGGCGACAGGTCGTCGGCCACCAGCACGTACGGCTCCCCCGGCGCCGGCAGGCCGGGCATCGGCGCGCCGAGCAGGTGCGCCACGGCGCGGTCGCGGATGTCGGCGAGGTCCGCGGCACGCTCGGCGAAGTAGCCGCCGATCGCCGCGAACGCCTCCTGCTGCTCGGCGATCGCGTCGGTGACCGCCCAGGCCGCGGGCCGGCCCGCGGCGACCCGGCCGGCCACCGCGTCGGCCAGCGTCGGGTCGACGGCCATCATCGACTCGGTGTCCAGCACGTCCGCCGCGGGGCCCTCGACCTGGCCGGACAGCCGGGTCAGCTCGCCGGCCACGAACCGCAGCGCGGCGGCCGCGGCCGCCTTCTCCGCGGCCGGGTCGGCCACCGCCGGCACCTCGTCGGGCAGGGTCGGCGGCGGGGCCATCCGGTACACCGGCCCCGCCGTCCGTCCCGGGCTGACGCCGAGACCGGCGAGGTCAGGCATCGGCCGTCTCCGCGTCGAGGTCCTTCGCGAGCACCTCCGCCAGCGCGTCCAGCGCCGCCTCGGCGCCGTCGCCCTCGGCCGAGATCGTGACCGTGTCGCCGCCGTGCGCGCCGAGCGCCAGCACCGCGATGATGCTGCTCGCGTCGACCGGCGGCTTGTCACCCATGGCGATCCGGATGGTCACCGGCTGCGCTGCCGCGGTACGTGCGACGATCGCGGCGGGCCGCCCGTGCAGCCCGATCCGCGAACCGACGACGACGTCTAGTGTGGCCATCATTCCTCCATTTAGGACTCTACGGCTCGATGGTGACCTTGATCGCGCCGCCCGACGCCACGAGGTCGATGGCCTCGTGGAGCTGGGACAGGCGCAGCCGGTGCGTGATGAGGTCACCCACCGGCACCTGGCCGGACGCGATCAGCTCGAGCGCCCGCTTGTTGTGCGCGGGGCTTGACCCGTTGGCACCGAAGATCGTGATCTCCCGGTAGTGCACGAGGTTCGAGTCCAGCGTGATCGTCGGCCTGTCCTTGGGCAGACCGCCGAAGAAGCTGATCCGGCCGCTGCGCGCGGCCATCTGCAGCGCGTCCTGCTGCGCCTGGCCGGACGCGGCCGCGGTGATCACCACGTCCACGCCGCGGCCGTCGGTCAGCTTGCGCACCTCGTCCACCGCGTCCACCTCGGCCCCGCAGATGGCGGCGTCCGGCCCGACCGCGGCGGCCGACATGTCCAGCCGGGACCGGTTCAGCTCCACCAGGAACACCCGGCGGGCGCCGTGCGCACGGGCCAGCCGCACGTGCAGGCAGCCGATCGGCCCGGCGCCGACCACGACGACGTCGTCACCGCGCCCGACCCCGGCGATCTCCTGGCCGTTCACCACGCACGCCAGCGGCTCGGCGACCGACGCCTCGGCGAAGTCCACGCCGTCCGGGATCCGGTTCAGCCCGTCGACCGCGAGCACCGCCTCCGGCACCACCATGTACTCGGCGAACCCACCGTCGTAGTGGTAGCCCATCGAGGTCTGGTTGGGGCACACGGTCATCCGGCCGCGGGTGCACTCGGCGCACGTCCCGCACGGGATCGCGGCGATCACCTGGACCTTGTCCCCCGGCGCCCAGCCGTCGACCTCCGCGCCGGCCTCGACGATCTCGCCGGCGATCTCGTGGCCGATCACCCGCGGCGGCACCAGGTGGTGGTGGCCGTGGTTGAAGATCTTCACGTCGGTGCCGCACGTCGAGCACTGGCGGACCCGGATCTTCACCTCCGCCGGCCCGGGCCGGGGCTCCTCGGCGTCCTCGAGCCGGATGTCACCAGGGGCGTAGAAACGCGCCACCCTCATACTTCGATCCCTTCACCGATCGACGACAGCAGTTCGTGGACCTCGTCGACGCTGGCCGACGAGCGCAGCTTCTCCGCGCGTGCGGGGTCCATGAGGATCTGGGCGAGCGCCGACAGCACGGTCACGTGCTCGTCGCCCTTGGCGGCGATCGCCACGCAGATGGTCACCCGCTGGCCGTCCCAGTCCACGCCGTCGGGAAACTGCAGGACGGCGACCGTGGTGCGGCGGACGAGCGCACGGCTCGCGTCGGTGCCGTGCGGGATGGCCACGCCCTCGCCGATGTAGGTCGACACCGAGCGCTCGCGTTCCAGCATGGTCTCCGGGTAGCCGAGCTCGACCGCGCCGAGCTCGGCCAGCAACGTGCCGGACTGGCGGATCGCGTCCCACTTGTCGCTCGCCCGCAGGGCCAGCCGGATCCCCTCGCGGGGCAGCACCTCGTTGTCGGTCGCATGGTCAGCCACGGATCTCGCCACCGTCCTTGATCGCCTTCTCGACCTCGTCGAACACGGGGTCGCCGAGGAACATCTGGAACTCCACGACCACCGCGTGCGGCACGGTCGCCCTGGCCCGATCGGCGAGGTCGGCGTGCGTGAGCACGAGCCGCGTGTCCGCCGGGATGTTGTTGACCGACATGTGCTCCACGCTCACCCCGTACGGCTTGAGCCTGGTGCGCAGCTGGCTCGCCAGCATCACGCTGCTGCCCATGCCGGCGTCGCAGGCGACCACGAGCGACTTGACGTCCTTGCCGGAGATCACCGGCCGGGCGGGCGCGGCGACCGCACCGTTGCCGGACGTGCTCGCCGGGGTGGCGCCGGACGTCGCGGGGGCCTCACCGGCGTGCTCGACGTCCTCCTCGACGGCCTCGGCCATCTCCTCGGCGTCGGGCGGGGTCGCCGAGTCGGCGACCGCGTCGGCGGCGTCCGCGCCGCGGCCGAACTTCATCAGCGCCGCGCCGACGATGAACGACACCGCGGCCGCGACCACGACGGTCAGCATCATGCTGACGTAGCCGCCGCGCGGGGTGACCGCGAAGTAGGCGAAAATGCTGCCCGGCGCCGGGGTGGCGACCAGACCGGAGTGCGTCAGCAGCGCGGTCGTCACGCCGGCCATGCCGCCGGCGATCGCGGCAATGATCATCTTCGGCTTCATCAGCACGTACGGGAAGTAGATCTCGTGGATGCCGCCGAGGAACTGGATGATCATCGCGCCGGGCACGGTCGGCCGCATCCGCCGCGGTCCGAAGAGCAGGAACGCGAGCAGGATGCCGAAGCCCGGCCCGGGGTTCGTCTCGATCATGAACAGGATCGACTGGCCGTGCTGGGACGCCTGGTCCACCCCGAGCGGGCCGAAGACCCCGTGGTTGATGGCGTTGTTGAGGAACAGCACCTTCGCCGGCTCGACGATGATCGACACCAGCGGCAGCAACGTGTGGTCCACCAGGAAGTCCACGGCGTGCCCGGCGGCGTTGGTCAGCGCCTCGACGACCGGCCCGATGACGACCGTGCCGAGCAGCGCCATGCCGCCGCCGAGGATGCCGACCGAGAAGTTGTTGACCAGCATCTCGAAGCCGGCTTTGATCCTGCCCTCGACCGACTTGTCGAAGTACTTGATCAGCAGCGCGCTGGCCGGGCCGATGATCATCGCGCCGAGGAACATCGGCACGTCGGTGCCGACGATCACGCCCATCGTGGCGATCGCGCCGGCCACCGCGCCGCGCTGGCCGTGCACCATGCGCCCGCCGGTGTAGCCGATCAGCACCGGCAGCAGGAACTTGATCATCGGGTCGACCAGGGCGCCTAACGTCTCGTTCGGCAGCCAGCCCTTCGGGATGAACAACGCCGTGATCAGGCCCCACGCGATGAACGCGCCGATGTTCGGCATGATCATGCCGGCCAGGTTGCCGCCGAAGCGCTGCACCCTGGCGCGGAAACTGTTGCCCTGCAGGTGTTTCAGGTCAGAAATAGCAACATTCGTCATCGAATCTGCTCCATCCCGTGCGCTTGGTGCGGCCCACTCAGCGACCGCGAAAGATCCGTGGTGGCGTGCACGAGCACGGCCCCACGCTCCACATCGGACGGACCAGGCATCCGGGAACCCGGAAGCCGGACCGCCGCCGCGCCCCACGACAACGCCTCCACCAGGAGGTCCCCACCCGAGACACCGGCCGCGAGATACCCCGCGAGCATCGCGTCGCCCGCCCCCACGGCGCTGCGCCCACGGTCCACAGGGGACTCGCCGTACCGCACGCCGTCCCCGTCGACCAGCACCGCGCCGTCCGCGCCGAGGCTCGCGAGCACGGCCCGCGCGCCCGCGTCCCGCAGCGCCTCCGCGGCCCGCACCGCGTCGCCCAGCGTGTCGATCCGCACGCCCGCCGACTCGGCCAGCTCGTCGCGGTTCGGCTTGACGAGCGCGGGCCGGCAGCCGAGCGCCGCGGTCAGCGCGGGACCGGACGTGTCCACCGCGAACCCGACGCCCAGCTCGGCGAGTCGCGCGCCGAGCAGGTGGTAGCAGGTGTCCGGCACCCCGGGCGGCAGGCTGCCGCTGGCCACCACCCAGTCCGCGCCGCCCGCCGCGGACAGCGTCGCGTCGACGATGCGCTCCAGGTCGTCCGCCGCCAGCGACCCGCCCGGCTCGTTGACCTTCGTCACCGTGCCGTCGGGCTCGACGAGGCTGACGTTGGACCGGGTGTGCCCGCTGACCGGCACCGCGCACACGTCGATGCCCTCCAGCTCGAGCAGCGCGGTGAGCTGGTCGCCCTCCGGGCCGCCGACGGGCACGACCGCGCACGCGGCGAGCTTGTGCGCGGCCAGCGCGCGAGCCACGTTGACGCCCTTGCCGCCCGGGTCGAGGCGGGTGCCGGTGGCCCGGGTCATCGCGCCACGGGTCAGCCGCGCGATCTCGATCGTGCGGTCCAGGCTGGGATTCAGCGTCAGAGTGACGATCATGATGTTTGCTCCAGCCGCGCGGCCGCCAACCGCACCCAAGGGGAACGGGACGCGACCCAGCCACAAGTACGTGCCGTCCTGGAGCGTGTCGTCCCAGCGTGACCACAAGGGTGAATTCCGGGGAGGCGGCACAGTCTCATGCGCGCACTACCCGCGGGCCGCAGGACTCGATCTCGGCGGCGGTGCGCTCGTCGAGACCGGTGTCCGTGATGAACGTGTCGATGTCGCCGAGCTCGCCGAAGCGGGCCAAGTGGTCGACGGTGACCTTGGTGTGGTCGGCGAGCAGCACGGTGCGCCGGGCGGCGGCGATCATGGCCTTCTTCACCGCGGCCTCCGCCTGGTCCGGCGTGGTCAGCCCGCGCTGCACGGACACGCCGTTGGTGGCCACGAACGCCACGTCGACGTAGCTCTGCGCGAGCGCCTCCATGGCCCACGGGTCGACGCAGGCGAGCGTGCGGCCGCGGACCCGGCCGCCGACGAACAAGACCGTGATGTTGGCGCGGGTGGCGAGCGAGAGCGCGGTCGGCAGCCCGTTGGTGAGCACGGTCAGCTGGCGGTCGACGGGCAGGATCTCCGCGAGACGGGCGGTGGTCGACCCGGCGTCGAGGATGATCGAGCCCTCGTCCGGCACCTCGGCCAGGGCGGCCTTCGCGATGCGGTCCTTCTCGGCGGTGAGCAACGTGTCGCGGGCAGCGAGCGCGGGCTCGAAGCCGAGCCGCTCGACCGGGATCGCCCCGCCGTGCACCCGGCGCAACAGCCCGTGCCGCTCGAGCACGGACAGGTCGCGGCGGATCGTCTCACCGGTCACGGCCAGCTCGGCCGAGAGCTCCGCGACGTCGACCCGGCCCTCGCGCCGCGCCCGGTCGACGATGTGCTGCTGCCGCTCTTCTGCGTACATGTTGTTTTGCCGCCGTTCCATCTTCGTATCCCTGTATTTACCTGGAAACGGGTAGCGGAGTCAACACGCGCGCAGGCGTCGTACCCGGCCTGTGACCGGCCGGGTACGCCGAAAGGTGTGGTCAGTGAGCCGCGAGCGCGCTGCCGGCGGGCGTCGAAAATGGCATGCATGGTTTTCGTGTGATCGGGTAACCCCTGTTCGCGTGGGGTGACCAAACGAGATCATGGGGCGAGGGAGATCATGGCGGACGAACCGGCGGAGGTTGTCGTCATCACCGGTGAGCTCACCGAGCTCTCCCGGGTGCGCCAGTGGGCCCGCAGGCTACTGGCCGACCTCGATGCGGACATGCTGATCGACGCACTGGCAGTGGTGGACGAGCTGACCTCGAACGCGCTGCGGCACGGCGAGGCGCCCTACCGCGTCCACCTGCACCGCACCGACGGCAGGCTGCGCGTCGAGGTGGCCGACGGCTCCACCGAGCCCGCCGCCCCCCGCACCCCCGCCGCGGACGGCGGCCGCGGGCTGCTGCTCGTCCAGGCGTACTCGCTCGGCTGGGGCCAGGAGCCGCACGACGGCGGCAAGGTCGTCTGGGCGGAGCTGGACCTGGCGAGCGCACCGTCGGCGGGCCAGGAACCGGCCAACGCCGCCGCCTCCGGCAGCTAGCTCCCGAACCGCTCGCCCGGCCGCTCCATCGTCTCCGCCACCGGCGCGGCGCGCCGCGTGCGCAGGCCGGTGAGCTCGGCATCGGCGCCACGCACCCGCCGGGCGGGCCCGGCTCGGCCGGCTCGCCCCGCTCGAGCGAACCGCGTCGAGCGCGTCGGCGGCCCAGGTGGTCACGCCGAGCGCGCCCGGGCGTGCTGACCTGGTCAGAGGGTCCGCGGAATCCGGCCTCATTTGTCCACTGTGGACCGGCTGGCCCGGCGTATACCGACAGGGTGGTTTCGGCTGTGCGTCATATGGAGCACAGCACCCAAGGTCGGAAGTCCGATAATCTAGCGGTCGGCGGAATCGGCGCGCCGGCGTCCGGCCGTGTCGTGGGGAGGAACGGGCTCGTGTCGCAAATGGGGCCGACAGAGCACCGGACGATCGTTGTCGCCGACGTCGCGGACTTCACGAACCCGGCCAGGAAAGACACCGACATGGATGCCATCCACCAGGGAATGTACGAAGTCCTGGAAGCGGCGTTCCGAGATTCCGGCGTCGACTTCGACTTGTGCACACACGAGGACCGCGGCGACGGCCTGCTGATTCTCGTGCCGGCGGACGTGGCGAAGAGCCAGCTGGCCGACCGGCTCCCCGACCGCCTGGTCGCGGCCGTGCGCCGGTACAACTCAACCCGTACCGACCATGCCCAGTTCAAGCTGCGCGTCGGGCTGCACGCGGGCGACATCCGGCGCAACAGCAACGGGTGGGTCGGCAAGCACGTGAACGACGCATTCCGGATTCTGGAGGCGCCGCAGGCCAAAACGGCGCTGGCGAATTCCGTCGGCGTCGTCGCGCTCGTCGTGTCGGACCGGTTCTTCACCGACGTGATCGCCGATGACGAGGGCAGCGCCCCCGGCGAATACCAGCGAATCGCCGTCCAGGTCAAGACATTCGTCGGCGACGCCTGGCTGCGCCTGCCCGGCGTGCCGGTTCACATTCCGGGGCCACGACCGGAGAGCACACCTCCGGACCACGTCGTTCGTCCGATCGAAGGAGGTATTGTCGAATCGGATGTACTGGCTGTCATCCCAGATGGCGAGTGGGATCGACTTCGCGGCTGGCTGATTGGCCTCGAGGTTCCCCACCTCACTACGCTCTTCAGTCGTGCCGCCGGCCCAGCCATCCCGGTTCCCGATCTTGGTTCTGCGTGGGAGATGTTCACCTATCTCGCCGACCACAACGCCGGGGCGGACGGGGTGCCACCCGCGCTGTCGTTCCTGCAGTTCCTGGCGGCGGAGGCGGGCGGTCAGGTCGGCAGCGAGGTGACGACCTGGGTCGACCAGCAGGCCCGCCGGTTCCGGCTCGGCGCCAGGCTCGCGGAACGCCGCGCGAACCAGGTGCCGATTCCCGAGGAACCGCACCTGCACCTGGCCATCGCGCTGGAGCCGGACTCCATCGAACCCGCGCGCCGCTGCGTGCTTTCCTTCTGGCGCCAGGACGACCCGCTCGTGTGGCCACCGCCGCGCGGCGACGTGCGAGAGGTAACCGTCGGCGATCTGGAACGCCAGGTGGACAAGGTGATCGTGGACGCCGAGCGCGTGTGGTCGTCGAAAGCGATCTCGGTGGCCGTCGAATTCCTGCTCCCGCGCACGCTGCTCGGCCTCCCGATCCGGCAGTGGCGCAAGGATCATGAATCCGGCCATCCGCGGCCGCTGACGTACGACTATCAGCTCACTGTCAGGTCACTCGAAAGAATGCGCGCCACGCACTGGCACCGCGCGTGGCACTTGCGGTGGGACTCTATGCTGAAAGACCCGTCGACGGACCGAATTCACCCATTCGGGCCTACGCAACTCGAGGAGCGTCCCATCGACGCCGTGCTGAGCAACCCGCACTGGGTCGGCCTCGCGATGGCGGAACCGCCGTCGCCGCAACCGGAAGCGGACGAGGACGCACTGACGGCGGCGTTCCAGGCCGGACTCCCGTTGATCTTCTGGCACCCGGCCGCGGGAACCGAGGATTTGCGCGAACTGGTCCGCTGGTTGCTCGAGGGCGAAAACGGATTTCTTGACGTTCCGAAACGTCACAAGACAGCAAGCATTTCCCCGACTTTACCGGTCAACAACGACCTCGCCCGCGATTTGGTGGTTATGATGGACGATCCCAGACGAGTAATCGTTCTCGACCAACCGTCAATTCCGTCTCAGCGGTAGGGGGATGCCGCGGATGAGCGCGAACGAGCAGGACGCCGAGGTGACCCCGGAGCGGGCACCGGAATTCGAGGCGCCGGACTGGTGGGTATACCGCGGCACCGGGCGGCCGCTGCACGACATCGGCCTCGCCGAGATCCTGCCCGCCCCGCCCCCCTGGCGGGACTTCAAGGGCGGCCCGCTGCCCGAGCACGACGCCCCGCCCGACGACGACGGCGAGGCAGGCCGGCGGCTGGGCTCGGCCTACCAGCTGGCCGAGCGGCACGTGGACCCGCACGAGCTGAACATGGTCAACGCCGCGCTCTACCTGCGCCGCCCGCTGCTGGTCACGGGTCGGCCCGGCACCGGGAAGTCGAGCCTGGCCTACCGCATCGCCCGCGAGCTCGGTCTCGGTCGGGTACTGCGCTGGCCGGTCACCAGCCACATCTCGCTGACCTCCGGGTTGTACGGCTACGACGCGATCGGCCGCGTCCAGGCGGCGGCGACCACCCGGCCCCTCACCGAGACCGACGGTGCCGACGCGGAACCGCCGATCGGTGACTTCATCCGGCTCGGTCCACTCGGGACGGCGTTCCTGCCCAGCAAGCTCCCGCGCGTGCTCCTGATCGACGAGCTGGACAAGAGCGAGGCCGACCTGCCCAACGACCTGCTGAGCCTGTTCGAGGACGGCGAGTTCGTCATCCCCGAGCTCGCCCGCGTCCGGAACCGGACACCGCAGGTCACCGTGCACACCGCCGACCCCAACCGCACCGCCGAGGTCGTCGACGGCCGCATCGGCTGCCGCGCCTTCCCCATCGTCGTGCTGACCAGCAACGGTGAACGCGATTTCCCGCCCGCGTTCCTGCGCCGCTGCCTGCAACTGGAGATCTCCGACCCCAGTGTCGACCAGCTCGCCGCCATGGTCGCCAACCACCTGCTCGACCCGGACGGCGAACACCGCGACCGGCTCGTAGCCGAGTTCGCCGCCAAGGCGGCCGAGCTGGGCGGGCTGCCGGCCGACCGGCTCCTCGACGCCGTCTACCTGGCCACCTCAGGCGCCTACCGGCCCGACGACGTGGCGTGGAACCGGCTCGTGGACGCGCTGTGGCGCCGACTGTCGACGGTGCAGTGACGTGGCAAGGCCAGCCGGTGCGCCCGACCCGCGTCCAGCCCCACCGGCCGGACCGGAGGTCGCCGCCGCACCGGCCGGCCGGCTGGAACTGACCGACCTGAGCGCAACGGACGTCGCTGACATCGTCTGGCTGGCGTCGGCCATCGGGCGTCCCGCCGAGGATCAGCCGCCTGCCGGCGCCGTCGACACGCCCGAACAGCCCGAACCACCCAGGCCACCGGGTCCAGCGCCCGAGGTGCCCGAGCTCGACCGCGCCGACCTGCCCGCCCACCGCGAACCGGCCACGACGCACGACACGGCCGCCGAGCCCGAGACGCCGGAGGAATCCGGGCCGGCGGCCCCGAAAACCGGGCTGCTGCGCCTGGTGCCAGGTGCCGGGAAACCCACTTCCTCGCTTGTACTGGCCGATTCACTGTCCTATTTCCGCGCGCTGAAACCGTTGAAGAAGACAATCCGCGCGCGCCGCGACGACGCGATTGTTCTGGACGAGGAAGCCACCGCGGAACAGGCCGCGGAAACCGGCCGATGGTGGCCGGTCATCCGGCCGAAGAAAGAGCGCTGGCTCGACCTGACAGTCGTCATCGACAATGGACCTTCGATGCCGCTGTGGCATTCCCGGATCCAGGAGTTCGTGACCCTGTTGGAGCGGGTCGGCGCCTTTCGAACAATTCAGCTCCGCCTGCTCGAGACCACGAACCTCGAGAACGGCGGCCTGGTCCCGGTCCTGCGCGGCGGCACGGCCGGCGCCGCGCCCCGCCACCCCGCCGAGGTGCTCGACTCGTCGGGACGCCGCGCGCTGCTGTTCCTGACCGACGGCGTCGGGGACGCGTGGCGCGAAGAGGTGCTCTACCCGGTGCTGGCGCGCTGGGGCCGCACAATGGCCGTCTCGGTGGTGAATCTTCTTCCCCAATGGCTGTGGCGCCGCGGCAGGCTGCCCTTGCACAAGGCGCGGATCACCACACCGGCCGGGCTGCGCCCCAACGCCCGCTGGCACCTCGACCTCCCGGACGCCTGGCTCGCCCCCGACCCAGACTCGCTGGCTCCGCCCGGAACGGTCGCCGTTCCCGTGCTGGAGTTGCAACCGCGCTTTCTGCGCTGGTGGGCGGACCTCGTCACCGGAGCACACCGCGGCCCGGCCGACGGCACGGTGCTCCTCACGAGGGAGAACGTCGACACAGGACCAGCGCAAACCGAGAACGCGCCGACCGCGACCGATCGGGTGGCGCGTTTTCGCAGCCTGGCATCGCCGCTGGCGCAACGCCTCGCGAGCCTGATCGCCGCCGTCCCCGCGCGCCTTGACGTCGCGGGTCTCATCCGAGATCATTTCGCCGCTGATGCCGGACCGGAACACATAGCCGAAGTAATCCTCGATCTGGGCCTGCGCTACGATCCCGGGCCGGGGGGAGTTGGGTCCACTTGGGACACAAGTGCCTTCGTTCTTCCCGAGGCAGTCCGTGAATTGTTGCTCAGTGGCGCCCGGCGGTCGGAGACCGCCAATGTCGTGCGAGTGGCAGCCGAATACTTTGGCTCTCGGATTCCGGTGCTCGGCCATCTCCGGGACGCCATTGCCGACCCAGACAACACGCCCGACCCCGTGCTCACTCACCAGAATCGGGCGGATGTCGCGTTGGAGAGGACCGTCCTGCGGGCGCTCTCCGGCCCCTACCTGTCTCGTGCAGACCGGCTCCGGAACGCCGTTCTGCACGACGCCGGACCGCCTACTTCTGAATCCATCAAGAGCGCGGGGCGCGACACGAACGCCTCCAGTGGGAGCGACAAGATGACTGACCCGGCCGCGCACCAGAACGAGCCGTCAGGCGGGCACGCGCCTACCCGTCTCGCCCCCGAGGACCGCCGCGCCCGGTACGCCGGCGACCTCGACGCGGCCACCACCCCGATGACCTTCCCGGCGGCCGCGCGCGCCCGCTACCGCGAGCGTCAACCGGACGAGCCGCCACCCGTGTGGGGCCCCGTGCCGCCGCGCAACCCGAACTTCACCGGCCGCGGCGAGCTGCTCGTCCAGCTGGGCAAACGTTTGACGGCCGGCGGCACCACGGCGGTGCTGCCCTCGGCGCTGCACGGCATGGGCGGCATCGGCAAGACCCAGATGGCCGTCGAGTACATCTACCGCCACCTGCAGGACTACGACCTCATCTGGTGGATCGAGGCCGGCCGGCCGACCCAGGTCCGCGCCGGCTTCACCGAGCTCGCCCGCCAGCTCGAGCTTCCCGGTGCGGCCGACGCCAACACCGCCGTGCCCGCCGTCCGCGAGGCACTGCGCACCGGCAACCCGTTCCGCCGCTGGCTGCTCGTCTTCGACAACGCGGAGAGTCCCGACTCGGTCCGCCCGTTCTTTCCGACGAACGGCCCGGGGGAAATCCTCATCACCTCGCGCAACTCCGACTGGGCGGGTGTCGCGCGCCCGCTCGAGCTCGCGGTGTTCAAGCGCGAGGAGAGCATCGAGCTGCTCGGCAAGCGCGGCCCGGAGATCGACCAGTACGAGGCCGACCAGCTGGCGGAGAAACTGGGCGACCTGCCACTGGCGATCGAGCAGGCCGCGGCCTGGCGAGCGGTGACCGGTATGCCGGTCCGGGAATACCTGCGCCTTTTCGATGAGTCGGTCGCGGAGATTCTCGACACCAGCGCGCCGACCGACTACGAGGTTTCCGTCGCGGCCGCGTGGAACGTGTCGTTCGACGAGCTGAAAACCCGGAACCCGGCCGCGCACCAGATTCTGCACATCTGCGCGTACTTCTCACCGGAACCGATTTCCCGCGACCTGTTCACGGGCGTGAGCCGCGTGTCGATATCCCCCGAGCTCGACGATGCACTACGCGACCCGATCAAGCTCGCCCGCGCCATCCGCGACATCAACCGCTACGGCCTCGCGAAGATCGACCACGGCCAGAACACCCTGCAGCTGCACCGCCTGGTCCAGCTGGTACTCCGCAACCGCGCCATGGCCCCCCAGATCCAGGCCCAGATGCGCCACGGCGCCCACCAGCTGCTGGCCAGCCT
Organism: Actinophytocola sp.; assembly: GCA_035995025.1. Lineage (GTDB taxonomy): Bacteria > Actinomycetota > Actinomycetes > Mycobacteriales > Pseudonocardiaceae > Actinophytocola. The sequence continues at coordinate 43,183 of DASYKY010000119.1, read as the reverse complement.
GGACCCGAACGACCCCGAGTCGGACCGCAACTGGCCCCGCTACCGCGAACTGCTCCCCCACGTCTACGCCGCGAAAGTAGTCGACTGCGACGACGGCTGGGTACGCCAACTGGTCATCAACATCATGCGCTACCTGTTCGCCTGGGGTGACCACGAAGAAGCCACCCGGTTCGCGAAGCAGGCGCGCGAGGACTTCACGGAGACGCTGGGCCCGACGCACACGCAGTCGCTCGAGGTCTCCGCCCGGCTCGGTCTGTACCTGTGGTCCCTGGGCCGCTATGCGGAGGCGGCCGAGCTCAACCAGCGGACGCTCGCGCTCCGCCTGCAGGTCTCCGGCGAGGAGAACGAGGACACCTTCGCTCTGCAGACAAATATCGTGATCGATCTGCGGGCGAAAGGCGACTTCAAGGCCGGCACGGACCTGAGCGAGGAGATCTTCGTCAAGTCGAAGCGCTTGTTCGGCGAAGACGACCCGGAGACGTTGCAAGCCGCTTACCAGCACGGCCTCAGCCTGCGGCTCATCGGCCGCTATCGAGAGGCGGGTGAGCTCGACGCGGATACGTTGCGCCGCCGGACCGAGGTCCTCGGGCCGGACCACCCGAGCACGCTCAACGCGAACATCGGATTGCTCCTGGACATCCGCGAAGCGGGAGAATACGTCCGCGCGCGCGTCGAGCAGGAACGGTTCACGACGATGTACCGGTCCCGCTTCGGCGACGACAATCCGGAAAGCACGAACGAGCTTTTCTACCTTTCCGTGGCCAGGCGCAAGGACGGCGAACACACCGGTGCGCTGGATCTGTCGGCCAAAGCTTATGACGGGTTCCAGTTCCATTACGGCCTCATGCACCCGACAACAATGGCGTGCGCGCTCGGGCACTCAATCGACCTGCGCCACTCCGGCGATCTGTCCGCGGCGAAGAAGCTGGGTGAGGAGACCTTCGATCGGTACCGGCAACTGCTCGGCGAGCTGCACCCGCACACGGTCGGCGCGACCGTGGACCTCGCGGTGACGCTGCGGCTGCTGGGCGAAGTCAGCGAGTCCCGCACGCTCGACGAACGCGCGCTCGAGCAGCTGCGGACAACCATCGGCCCGGACCACCCGTACTCGATCATCGCCGGCGTCAACCTGGCAAGTGACCTGTCATTGCTCGGCGAGACGGACACGGCGATCGAACTCGGCAGGGACGCGCTCAACCGGGGCACACAGGTGCTCGGCGGCGATCATCCGACGGTGCTGGCCGCGGCGTTCAACCTCGGTTTGGACCTCCGCGCGACGGGCCGAGCGGACGAGGCGGCGTCCTACCTGGAGCCGACCGTGGCCAAGTACGGCAAGATTCTCGGCGACGGGCACCCCGCCACGATCGCGGCGCACAGGGGAATCCGGGCCGACTGCGACATCGACCCGATGCTGATGTAGTGCCTATCCGGCGACGAGCTGCCCGATCCACGCCGCGAGGCGTTCCGGCGCGGTGTCGGGCCTCTCGTCGCGAACCGCCCGGTGCACCGCGCGCACCAGCTCCGGCCGGTGAACCAATGCCCGGGCGGCCGGATCCGCTCCGCGGGCGCCGAGTGACAGGCCAAGGCCGACGAGCGCGCTTGGTGCGTCGGGGTTCTCCGCGAGCTCCGTGCGGTAGCCGCGCATGGAGTCGTCGTATCGGCCGGTCGCGTATGCGTAGTCGGCCTCGGTGGCGTCGGGGACGGACGGCCAGGTGTCCGCGAGCTCCGTCGCACCCGTGATGAGTCGAAGGCGGATGAGATCGGTGCGCGCGTGGGACCACGAGCCGTCCGGCACCGGAGTGGGTGGCAGCCCGGTCGGCTCCACCAGGATCGGCGCCCGGGTGTGCTCGGCCAGCCACGCCTCTCGCAGGGCGGCCACCGTCGCCGGGTCGGGCCGCAGGTGCCGGACCCGCCAGCCGGCCCGGTGGTCCATCACGCACGCTCCTGCCAGTTCGGTCTGCTGGGCCGGAATCGGCTCGTCCTGCCAGTCGTCAAGTCGTGCGGCCATACTGGCGACGAAGCGCCGCCCAGCCGCGGTCAGACCATCGTCGTCCCGCAGCGCGCACATCGTGTGCCACGTCTGCCGCCGCCAGTACGCGTACTCGAACGCGGACCGGCGCGCCAGGGCAGTGGATGCCGAGCCCGCGAACGCCCGCCACAATGCGGTGACACCGAAGAACGCGTAAGCGCCCTGCAACGCGCCGCTCAGCGGGCGCGGATCGTCTCGCCAGGCGACGTAGAACCGCTCGCGAGGGTCGTCCTCGTACAGCTGGATCAGGTGCATCACGCCACCCAGCACGATGTGCAGGAACTCGTGAACCAACGTGCCCGCCAATGACACGCCGTCCGCGGGGCGGCCGACGAGCGCGCTGCCGAACGCTTCTCCCGTCGACGCGCTCGGGTTCCGGTACGGCACGTGCGGGCGCGGCACCAGCGTGTCGAGGACGGCCGGCATGGTGCGGGCAACATCCGGCCTGTGCTCGATCACGAGACGCCACGCTTCGTCGATCAGGTCCCGCCAACGGGAGACCTCGGCATCGGCCAACCGTTGTGGCAACACGGGTTCGTACAGGCCGCGGTAGGGGTCCAGGTCGTCGAGGCGCACCGAGATTCGTGGCGATCCGCTCCGTGGGCGGACGTCACGGATGGCCCACCAGCCAGGCCCATCCATGTCAAGCGCATCCGGAAGCCGAACCTCGCCTTGGTGGTTACCTACCACGTATCCCCTGCCGGCTCGCCGGATCTCGGCGACGGAGAACGCCTCGGCCACCGGGAGCCGTGCGAGGCCCAGCGACGGCAGTGCCACGGTGCCGTTCCATACCGGCACCGGCATCCGGAAGTCGAGGCCCGCCCGGATCGCCGCGACCGCCGCGAGCAGGTGCATGTAGCCCAGGTGCATCCACAGTGGACAGACGCCGTCGGTGCCGGCGTGCAGCAGCCTGGTCGTGTATCCCGCCCAACTTCCCACATATGGGTGGGTGAGCAGCCGGTCGATCGTTCGCGGGGCGGCCGCCTCGACACGTGCGAACAGCTCCCAAACCGCGTCTGGCAACGGCAACGGACCGAACACATCGGGAACCTTCGCCGAGTCCTCCATCAGCGCATGCAACAAAAGTTTGCGCCGGCTGCGTTCCGCTTGCCGCAACCGGCGCACCATCTCGACGTCGCACTCCAGCCGGGCGAAGGCGTCCAGCTCCCACCACGTCAGGCGGTGGAACCCAACACCATTTCCGGATTCGCCGCCCGCGGGTCGCCGGACCATCAATCGATCCGCTCGCCTCCGCCACCATTGGAGCTCGGGTAGCGGGCGGCTACACGGCTGGTGCGGTCCACGACGGTGCGCATCGATGTGCGCAGTGGGTCGCCCTCCAGGTCGCGCAGGTCGGTGAACGGGATGGCTTCGAGATCAGGTAGGTCGGATACGACGCCTGGTTCGGTGCCCGGCGAATTCATGGATCGTTCCCCTCCGCCCATAACTAGGCCAGTGCAAGCAATAATCATCCCGCATTTGGAAGGGTTCTGGTAGCTCCGAAGGTTCCCACTTCCCAGGCGACTGCACGTGCAGGTGAACGAGAATTGGACATTCTCCTGTCCAGTTTTTGGCTTCCGGTGGACGCGTTCGCTAATTTCTGAACGTGCGGCGGTACGCGGCCGGGCTCACGCCGCGGCGGGCGGTGAAGTGGTGGCGCAGCGTGTCGCCCGCGCCGAGGCCCGACTCGGCGGCCACCTGATCCACCGCGAGATCCGTGCTCTCCAGCAGTTCCTCCGCCCGGCGCAGGCGCTGGTCCAGCAGCCAGCGGTGGGGCGTCGTGCCGGTGACCGCGCGGAAGCGGCGGGCGAAAGTCCTCGGGCTCATCACCGCGCGGGCGGCCAGCGCGGTGACCGGCAAGGAATCCCGCAGGTGGGCCGTCATCCAGTCCAGCAGGTCCGCCAGCACGTGGTCCGTTCCGGCCGCCGGGACGGGGAGGTCGACGAACTGGGCCTGGCCGCCGTCGCGGTGTGGGGGCACGACCATGCGGCGCGCCAGCTCGTTCGCGGTGTGGGCGCCGTGCGTCTCGCGCACCAGATGCAGGCACGCGTCGATGCCCGCGGCCGCGCCGGCGCTCGTCAGGATCGGGCCGTCCGCCACGTAGAGGACGTCGCGGTCCACCCGGACGGCCGGGTGGCGGCGTGCCAGGAGGTCCGCGAACTGCCAGTGCGTCGCCGCGCGCCTGCCGTCCAGCAGGCCCGCCGCGGCCAGCGCGAACGCGCCCGAACACACCGACAGCACGCGGGCACCCCGGCCGGCCGCCGCGCGGAGCGCGTCGAGCAGCGCGGGGTCCACCGGCGCGTCGAGGGTCGGCCAGGCCGGCACCGTGACCAGGTCGGCCGCGGCCACCCGGTCCAGGTCGCCGGTGACCCGCACGCTGAACCCCGACGTCGTCTCGACCTCGCCGGGCGCCGCGCCGCACACCGCGAAGTCGTACGCGGGCAGGTTGTCGTCGGACCGGTCGAGGCCGAACACCTGGCAGACGATGCCCAGCTCGAACGCCGCGACCCGCTCGCCCACCACCGCGACCACCGAACGCATGGCCACGAGTATGGCAGAAAGTTCCGACATACTGTCATTGCTGCCACTGTCGGCCACGAGCGGAGCGTCAGAGAGTGGACGGCATGAACGACTTCCCCCTTCCCGCCGCGGACGCCACGGTCGTCGCCGCGGCACCCGGGCGCGGGCCGCAGCAGTGGGCCGGCGCCCCCGCCGCCACCCTCGACGCCGACGGCTCGGTCGTGCTGGCCTACCGGGTGCGCGGCGACCACGACGTCAACGTGATCGCGCGCTCGGCGGACGGCGTGCACCTCACCACCGTCGGCACCATCGAGCCGGGACGGCTGGGCGCGCAGATGGTCGAGCGCCCCGCGATCGTCCGCGTGCGCGACGGGCTGTGGCGGCTCTACGTCAGCTGCGCGACGCCGGACTCCAAGCACTGGTGGGTCGGCGTGCTCGAGGCCGCCGAGCCGGAGGGCCTGGCCGCCGCGCCGGTCCGGCCGCTGTTCACCGGCGACGGGACGTTCGGCGTGAAGGACCCCGTCGTGCACCACGGCGCGACCGGCTGGCGGGCGTGGCTGTGCTGCCACCCGCTGGACGTGCCCGGCGCCGAGGACCGGATGACCACCGCGTACGCCACGAGCGCCGACGGTCTCGAGTGGACGTGGCGCGGCACCGTGCTGGCCGGCCGGCCCGGTGAGTGGGACGCCCGCGGCGCGCGGATCACCAGCGTCCTGCCCGACGGCCGCGCCGCCTACGACGGGCGCGCCACGGCCGAGGAGAACTGGTTCGAGCGCACTGGCGTCGCGGCCCCGTCCGGCACGGGCTTCGCCGCCGAACCGTCGTTCCCCGTCACCGACGTCCGCTATCTCGACGTGCTCGCGCTGCCGGGCGGCCGGACCCGCCTCTACTACGAGGCCCGGCTGCCCGACGAGAGCCACGAGCTGCGCACGGAGCTCAGGTGAGCAACCCGCGCAGGGAGCCCGGCCCCTCGGACAGCAGTCATGCCCAGCGACCGGGGCGCCTCGGCGTTGGCCGCGGCGGCGCGCCACTCCTCGTCGGTGCAGCGCCCCGGTGATCGCCGCCGGCAGCCGGCCCGGGCGCGAACGCCGCCGCGGCGACGGTGCCGGGCGGCAGATCCTGGTCGTGCACGGGCGGCCACCGGCGCAGCACGCCGTCCAGGTCACAGAGCACCGCGTCGAACAGCGGCACCCCCATGGCGGACATGGTGACACGAATCCAGTTGCCCCGGGGCTTGTCTGCTGCGGATTCAGTCGCGAGGATGGCACCGAGCCATCGCGATCCTCGGCAGGGAGTTCGGACATGACCGACAAGACCATTCTGCGGAACTTCGTCTCCGGTGAGTACGTCGAGCCGGCCCACGGCGGTTACGCGGACCTGATCGACCCCAGCACGGGCGAGGTGTTCGCGGCGGCCCCGGTCTCCGGCGCCGTCGACGTCGACCGGGCCATGCACGCCGCGGCGGACGCGTTCGAGAAGTGGCGCCGCGTCACGCCGCGGGAGCGGCAGCTCGCGATGCTGAAGTTCGCCGACGCGCTCGAGGCCCGCACCGACGACCTCCTCGACGCCGAGTGCCGCAACACCGGCAAGCCCCGCCAGCTGACGCTCGAGGAGGAGATGCCGCCCGCGATCGACCACTTCCGGTTCTTCGCGGGCGCCGCGCGGGTCCTCGAGGGCCGCTCCGCCGGGGAGTACCTGGCCGGGCACACCAGCTACGTGCGCCGCGAGCCGATCGGCGTGTGCGCGCAGGTCACGCCGTGGAACTACCCGCTGATGATGGCCGTGTGGAAGATCGCGCCGGCCATCGCCGCGGGGAACACCGTCGTGCTCAAGCCGTCGGACACGACGCCGGTGTCGACGCTGCTGATGGCCGAGATCGCCGCCGAGTGCTTCCCGCCCGGCGTGTTCAACGTGGTGTGCGGCGACCGCGACACCGGCCGCGCGCTGGTCGCGCACAAGACGCCGCAGATGGTGTCGATCACCGGTTCGGTCCGGGCCGGGATGGAGGTCGCGACGGCCGCCGCGAAGGATCTCAAGCGCGTCCACCTCGAGCTGGGCGGCAAGGCGCCGGTCGTGCTGTTCGACGACGCCGACATCGCCGCCGCCGCGGAGGCCATCGCCATCGGCGGGTACTTCAACGCAGGCCAGGACTGCACCGCGGCGACCCGTGTGCTCGCCGGCCCCGGCCTGCACGACGAGTTCGTCGCCGCGCTGACCGAGCAGGCCCGCGGGACGCGGACGGGCCCACCGTCGGACGAGGATGTGCTGTACGGCCCGCTGAACAACGCGAACCAGCTGTCCCGGGTGCGCGGTTTCGTCGACCGGCTGCCCGGCCACGCGAACGTCCAGACGGGAGGGGCGCAGGTGGGCGACCGCGGCTACTTCTTCGCGCCGACGGTCGTGTCGGGCCTGCGGCAGGACGACGAGATCATCCAGCAGGAGGTGTTCGGCCCGGTCATCACCGTCCAGAAGTTCACCGACGAGGCGGAGGCCGTCCGCTGGGCGAACGGCGTGGAGTACGGCCTGGCCGCGTCGGTGTGGACCCGCGACCACGGCCGGGCGATGCGCATGACCGCCGAGCTCGACTTCGGCTGCGTCTGGGTGAACACGCACATTCCGTTCATCTCGGAGATGCCCCACGGCGGCTTCAAGCACTCCGGCCACGGCAAGGACCTGTCGATGTACGGCTTCGAGGACTACACCCGCGTCAAGCACGTCATGCACAACATCGAGTCCTGACGAAAACACGCACTCCGGCCCGGTCGACAATGCTCGACCGGGCCGGCCGCTTTTCGGGAACATCCAGCCAGGAGTCTGCGGATGCCTGCTAGGGTCCCCGGCTTGAAGGGAAGCGAAGTCCACTTGGGACAACGAGTGATCGTCTTTCCAGTACTGGGGACAGTTCTATCCGGCCAAATTCCTGGAGATCTACGGCGGCACCTCGGTCCGTCATGTCGTCGCGTTCATCTCGGCGGACTATTTGAGGAAGTCATTCCCGATGATGGAACTCAAAGCCGCCCTCTCGCAGGCGCTTACGCGCGATGCGGAGGACTACGTGCTACCGGTCGGCGTGGGCGGCGCCGAGGTTCCCGACGGGCTCCTCGGCCCGCACGTCGGGCTGCTCCGGGCTGAGGACTTCTCGCCGGACGAGCTGGCTGAGGCACTGGCGCAGAGGTTGTCCTGAGGCGCTCCTAGCCGGACAGGGTGGCCAGGCGGTCGGGGTCCGAGATGACGTCGATCGTTGCGATGTGGTCGTTTTGCACCGTGAAGGCGAACAGGACCTCCGGGCGGCCGGCGCGGGAGATCAGGACGCCGGCGGCGCCGTTCACCACCACCGGGCGGCTCGCGCCCGGGCCGGCGCCCGCGCGGCGGAACAGCAGGGCCTGGTTCGCCACCTCGGCGGGGCCGTGCAGGACCCTGGTCGCGCCCGCCGGCAGCACGCCGCCCTCGGAGCGCAGGACGACGTCCGGGTCGAGGACGGCCACCAGGGCGTCGAAGTCGCCGTCGCGGCGGCGAAGAACGCGTCGACCACGGTGCGCTGGCGGTCGAGTGACGTGTCCGGCACGGGCGAGCCCTGCACGCGGCGGCGCGCGCGCGACGCCAGCTGCCGGGTGGCCACCGTCGAGCGGCCGACCACCGGGGCGATCTCGTCGAACGGCAGGCCGAACATGTCGTGGAGGACGAACGCCAGCCGCTCGGCCGGGTCGAGTGTGTCCAGCACCACGAGCAGCGCCATCCCCACCGAGTCCGCCAGCAGGGCCTGCTGCTCGGGATCGGTGCCGACGACCGGGTCCGGCAGGTGCGGGCCGGCCGGCTCCTCGCGGCGCGACGCCCGCGAGCGCAGCATGTCCAGGCACACCCGGCCCACGACCGTGGTCAGCCAGCCGCCCAGGTTGTCGATGCCGGACCCACCCGCACGGCTCAGCCGCAGCCACGACTCCTGCACCGCGTCGTCCGCCTCGGCCAGCGATCCCAGCATCCGGTAGGCCACCGCACGCAGGTGCCCCCGGTGCTCCTCGAAGCGTCCCGCCAGCCAGTCCTGCTCGTCCATCGATCCTCCCCTGTCCAGCACTGTCACAGCATTGACGAACCGAAGCCACCCCGATGTGACCGGGCCGGTCACATTCGTGCCGCGCCAGGCGTCATGGCGACGAGCACCCCGACAGAGGAGGGAATCATGCAAGCACTGATGCAGAACCCGGCGAGCCTGCTGCCCGACGCGACGAAGGCCGCGCAGTACCTGAACAAGGCCGCCTTCCACAGCGGCGTCGACCAGGAGACGCTCGAGCTGGTGCACCTGCGGGCGAGCCAGCTCAACGGCTGCAGCGCGTGCGTCGGCTTCGTCGACGAGAAGAAGCGGACCGAGATGGGCGACCGGCTGTGGTTCGTCTCCGCCTGGCGGGAGGCGCCGTGCTACTCCGACGCCGAACGCGCCGCCCTCGCGCTCGCCGAGTCGATGACCCGGCTCGCCGACCGCAGCGGTGACGCGATCTCCGACGAGCTGTGGACCGAGCTGACCAAGCACTACAACGAGGAGCAGGTGGCCGGCCTGATCTGGTGGGTCGCGACGACCAACTTCTACAACCGCCTCAACACGGCCGTCCGCGAGCCGGCCGGCCCGCCGTCGTGGGCCTAGCGCAGGGAGACCCACACTTCGAATTCCGGGGAGGCGGCTAACGCATCCCCCACGGCGAGCCGTAGTCCTTGAGCAGGTCGAGGAACGGGACGGGGTCCAACGCCTCCGGGCCGAGGACCCCGGTCCCCGACCACACCCCGGACTCCAGCAGCTCCAGGGCGACGACCGGGTTCAGCGCGGTCTGCCACGACACCGCCTGGTGGCCGTACTCCCGCATGGACCACTCGTTGTCCACCACGTGGTACAGGTACACCTCGCGCGGCTCGCCCGCCGGGTCCAGGCCGCGGACCCACGTGCCCGCACAGGTCTTGCCCGTCATCCGCGGGCCGAGCCCGGCCGGGTCCGGCAGGCACGCGGCCACCACGTCGCGCGGGGCCACCGACACGCCGCCGACCCGCACGGGCGACGTCGCGTCCAGGCCCAGCTTGTGCAGCGTGCGCAGCACGTCGATGAACTCGTTGCCCAGTCCGTACTTGAACGTCACCCGCTCCGCGGTCACCCAGCGCGGGATCAGCAGGACCTCCTCGTGCTCCACGTTCACGCACTCGACCGGCCCGATGCCCTCCGGGAAGTCGAACACCTCCGGCTCGGAGAACGGCTCGGTGGTGTACCAGCCGCGGTCCTTCTCGTAGATCACCGGCGGGTTCAGGCATTCCTCGATCGTGGTCCAGATCGAGAACGTGGGCGCGAAGTCGTAGCCCTCGACGACCAGGTTCGCGCCGTCCCGCACGCCGATCTCCTCGATGGAGGAGAACAGGTGGTCAGCCGCGTAGCGGGCGAACACGTCCGACATGCCCGGCTCGACGCCGATGCCGACCAGGGCCAGCCGCCCGGCGGACTCCCATGTGGACGCGGCGGCGAACTGGAGATCGCCCAGCTTCACGCCGGTCCGCCGGTACGGCTCGGCTTCGTGCGGTGTGGACAGTGACATCGCCATGTCCAGGTAGTCCGCGCCCGCCGCGATCGCGCCCTCGAACACCGGCATCGTGAACCGCGGGTCGACCGCGTTCAGCACGTGCGTGATGTCGTGCGCGCGGCACAGCTGGGTGATCGCCGACGCGGACGACGCGTCGACCCGCGCGGCCGTGAACCGGTTGTCCGGCACCGACGACACGGCCCGGGCGGCCCGGTCCAGCGTGTAGTCGGCGACCACGAACGCGGAGAAGAACGGCCGCCGCGCGGCGATCGACACCGCGGCCGACCCGACGCTCCCCGCGCCGACCATGAGGATTCTCATCACGCGATCCCGAGTGCCTTGGCCTGGCGGCGCGAGCGGACCTGCACGACGAGCACGATCACGAACGCCAGCAGGAACACCGCGCTGCCGATCACGTTGACCTGCCGGGGAATCCCGCGCTGCGCCGCGCCCCAGACGAACATCGGGAACGTCACCGTGGTGCCGGAGTTGAAGTTCGTGATGATGAAGTCGTCGAAGGACAGTGACAGCGACAGCATCGCGGCCGCCGCGATGCCCGGCAGCACCAGCGGCAGCGTGACCTTGCGGAACGTCTGGAACTCGTTGGCGTAGAGGTCCATCGACGCCTCCTGCAGCTTCGGGTCCAGCCCGGCGAGCCGCGCCTTCACCGTCACCACGACGAACGACAGGCAGAACAGGATGTGCGCCACCGCGACCGTCCAGAAGCCCAGCGGGATCTGCAGCGTGACGAACAGCGCCAGCAGCGACGAGCCCATGACGACCTCGGGCGTGGCCATCGGCAGGAAGATCAGCACGTTCGTCGAGCCGCGGCCGCGGAAACGGTGGCGCGCCAGGGCGAACGCCATCAGCGTGCCGAGGACCGTCGCGACCAGCGTCGCCACGAGCGCGATGCCGACGCTGACCCGCAGCGCGTCGCCGATGCCGGCGGTGCCGAACGGGTGCAGCCAGTACTCCAGCGTCCACTGGTCGGACAGGTCGTAGGACAGCCGGTTCGCCGGCTTGTTCAGCGACAGCAGGAACACCACGACGATCGGCAGGAACAGGTAGGCCAGCACGACGATGCCGACGACCAGCACCCAGTGGTCGGCGACCCAGCGCCAGAAGCGGTGCATCTCAGACCACCTCGTCCGTCCCGGCCGCCCGGACATAGGCGAACACCATCACCAGAATCGTGGCCATCAGCAGGAACGACAGCGCCGCGGCCTGCGGATAGTCCAGCCGCACCAGGAACGAGGAGTCGATCACGTTGCCGATCATGTACTGGTTCGGGGTGCCCAGCAGCTCCGCGTTGATGTAGTCACCGGCCGCCGGGATGAACGTCAGCAGCGTGCCCGCGATGACGCCCGGCATCGACAGCGGCAGCGTCACCTTCCGGAACGTCCGGGTCGGTGTCGCGTACAGGTCGCGCGAGGCCTCCAGCAGCCGCCCGTCCAGCCGGTCCAGGCTCGCGTACAGCGGCAGCACCATGAACGGCAGGAAGTTGTAGACGAGTCCACACACGACGGCCGTGGGCGTGGCCAGCAGCCGGAAGTCGTTGCCGATCAGCGGCAGGCCGCGCAGGAACTCCACCAGCCAGCCGTTGTCGGAAAGGATCGACTTCCACGCCAGCGTGCGCACCAGGAACGTGGTGAAGAACGGCGCGATCACGGCCACCAGCATCAGGTTGCGCCACCGGCCGGCCTTCTGCGCGATCGCGTACGCCAGCGGGTAGCCCAGCACGATGCAGATGATCGTCGCGATGCCCGCGTACACCGCCGAGCGCACCAGGTGCGGCCAGTACTCGGAGATCGCGTCCACGTAGTTGATGAACGCGAACGCCTGGGAGTAGCCGTTCTCCAGGCTGCCGGCCCGGTCGTACAGGCTGGTGCCGGCGAGCTGGACCGTGGGCACGACGAAGAACAGCAGCAGCCACAGTCCACCTGGGAGCAGCAGCAGGTACGGCGTCCAGCGCCGGCGCTTCTTGCCCGCGACGGGCTCGCCGACCGCTTCGACGTCGGGCGGCGTGCCGGGCGCGGCACCGCCCGCCGCCGCGCCGACGAGTGCGGTCACGGCGCGACCCCCAGCGGGTCGGCCGCGTACTGGGTCACGTCGTCGCCCTGGCCAGCCGGGCGGTCCAGCACGAACGAGTGCGGCGGGTACCAGTGCGCCACGACCTCGGTGCCCGGCGACATCGGCTCGCCCGCCGACTGGTTCGCCGAGAACACCGACATCTCCTGGCCCCACGGCGTCTTCAGCAGGTACTCGGTGCTCACGCCCGCGTAGCAGGTGTCGGTCAGCACGCCGCGCACCTGGTTGTGCTCGACGGGCGGGTCCTGGCCCGGCTCGGCGAGGCGGACCTTCTCCGGCCGCACGCCGAGCCACACCCGGCCCTCGGTGGCGCGTGCCCGCCCGGCCGGGGCGGCGAAGCGCTCGCCGTGCGAGGTCAGCGTCAGTTCGTCGCCGGAGCGGCCGGACACCTCGGCGGCGAACAGGTTGGACTGGCCGAGGAAGTTCGACACGAACGGCGAGGACGGGAACTCGTAGATGTCGGTCGGCGCGCCCAGCTGCTCGATGCGCCCCGCGTTCATCACGGCGACCGTGTCGGCCATCCACATGGCCTCCTCCTGGTCGTGCGTGACGTGCAGGAAGGTGATGCCGACCTCGGTCTGGATGCGCTTGAGCTCGATCTGCATCTGCCGGCGCAGCTTGAGGTCCAGCGCCCCGAGCGGCTCGTCGAGCAGCAGCACCTGCGGCTCGTTCACCAGCGCCCTGGCGAGCGCGACGCGCTGCTGCTGGCCGCCGGAGAGCTGCGCGGGCTTGCGGTTCTCGAAGCCGCCGAGCTGCACCAGCTCGAGCATCTCGTTCACCCTGCGGTTGACTTCCTTGACGCCGCGCTGGCGCAGCCCGAACGCCACGTTGTCCTTGATGGACAGATGCGGGAACAGCGCGTAGCTCTGGAACACCGTGTTCACCGGCCGCCGGTACGGGCGCAGCGTGGTGATGTCCTGGTCGCCCAGCCGGATCGTGCCCGATGTGGGCTCCTCCAGCCCGGCCACCGTGCGCAGCGTCGTGGTCTTGCCGCAACCGGACGCGCCCAGCAGCGCGAAGAACGCCCCCTGGGGAACGGTCAGGCTCAGGTCGTCCACAGCGACGAAGGACCCGAACCGCTTGGTCACGTTCGAAAGAACCAAGTCCTCAGACATTATCCCTAGGCTCCGATCACCTGCTGGAACTTCTGTTCGTAGATGCGTTCCTCGGCCTCGTTCAGGGCCATGAAGACCTTGGACGTCGAGAGCACCTGCTCGTCGGGGAAGATCAACTTGTTCGCGGCCAGCTCCGGGTCGATCTTCTCCATCTCCGCCTTGGCACCCTTGACCGGGCAGATGTAGTTGACCCATGCGGCGACCTCCGCGGCGACCGAGGGTTCGTAGTAGTAGTTCATGAACGCCTCGGCGTTCTGCTGGTGCGTGGCCTGGTTGGGCACCTGCATGTTGTCCGACCAGAGCATGACCCCGGACTCCGGCGTGACGAACTGGACCTTCTCGTCCTCGAAGTTGAGCTGGATGACGTCGCCGGACCACGCGACGCAGGCCGCGATGTCGCCCTTCGCGAGCTCCTGGGCGTAGTCGTTGCCGGTGAACCGGCGGATCTGCCCGGAGTCGACGGCCGCCTGCAGCTTGTTCAGCGCCTTGTCGAACTGCTCCTCGGTGAAGTTCGCCGGGTCGCTGCCATTGGAGAGCAGCAGCAGGCCCATGGTGTCGCGCATCTCCGACAGGCAGGTGACCTTGCCCTTGAGGTCCGGGCGGGTCATCAGCTCGTCGACGGTGCGGACCTCCTTGGCGACGTTGCCGTTGAACGCGATCCCGGCGAAGCCGGACTGCCACGGCACCGCGTACTCGGTGTTCTTGTCCCAGGAGCGCCCGCGCAGGTTGTCGAGCAGGTTCGCGGTGACGTTGGGGATCTTGTCCTTCTGCAGCGGCTGCACCCAGCCGAGCCGGATCAGCCGGGCGGCCATCCAGTCGGTGAGCACGATGATGTCGCGGTCGATGGCCTGGCACGCGGCCAGCTGGTTGCGCACCTTGCCGAAGAACTCGTTGTTGTCGTTGACGTCTTCCTGGTAGGTGACGTCGATACCGGTCTGCTTGGTGAACGCCTCCAGCGAGGGCCGCTTCGTCTCGTCGTTCTCGTCGACGTCGATGTAGAGCGGCCAGTTGGAGACCACGAGCTTGTTCTCGCTCGCGGACCGGTCCTGGGCCCGGCAGGCGGCCGGATCCTGACGGGTACCCGGCATGCCGCACGCGGTCAAGGCGCTGCCCGTCGCCGCGAACGCGCCCGCGGCCAGCAGGCCGCGGAGCACCGTGCGGCGCGACGTGCCGCCACGCCCGACGGGCAGCTGCGCGACCACCGCGGCCGCCTCGGGGGAGAGCCGGGGATGCTCTCTGGTTCGCATGGCGACTGATACTGACACGCCGTGAGTCCGGTCACAAGGGATTCCGTCGTCACAGTCGCGATACGCAACGAAATGCGCCAGACTTACGGCCGTAACGAGGGAGGACGGGATGGCGGAATCCGTATCGGACGGTCGCCGGCTCGTCGTACGCGAGGGCGCGCAGCACGCGCTGCTCGACGACGTCGCCAAGGGGATCATCGAGCAGCTCCAGGAGGACGGACGGCGGCCGTACGCGACGATCGGCCGCGCCGTCGGGCTCTCCGAGGCGGCCGTGCGGCAGCGGGTGCAGCGGCTGCTCGACGCGGGCGTCATGCAGATCGTCGCCGTCACCGACCCGCTCCAGCTCGGCTTCGCCCGGCAGGCGATGGTCGGCCTGCGCACCTCGGCCGACCTCGAGGACACCGCCGACCTGCTCGCCGAGCTCCCGGCCGTCGACTACGTGGTGATCACCGGCGGCTCGTTCGACCTGCTCGTCGAGGTCGTCGCGCGCAACGACGACCACCTGCTGGAGATCCTCAAGGAGATCCGCGCGGTGCCCGGGGTGACCACGACCGAGGCGTTCGTCTACCTCAAGCTGCGCAAGCAGACGTACTCGTGGGGTACGCCGTAGCTACGAAATCCGTCGTGAACGGCCCGTTGCGCTGAGCGAAACACTTGCCAGACCGCAGCTCGTGTGCGATAACCGTTGCATGACCGACAACCTTTGGATGCACTTCACCAGGATGTCGGCCTACGCGCACGAGCCGGTGCCGACGATCGCCCGTGGCGAGGGGCCGTACATCTACGACACGAGCGGAAAGCGTTACCTCGACGGGCTGTCGGGCCTGTTCGTGGTCCAGGTCGGGCACGGCCGGGAGGAGCTCGCCGACGCCGCCGCCAAACAGGCGCGCGAGCTGGCGTTCTTCCCGATCTGGTCCTACGCGCACCCGAAGGCGATCGAGCTGGCCGAACGGCTCGCCTCGCTGACCCCGGGCGACCTCAACCAGGTCTTCTTCACCACCAGCGGGTCCGAGGCCGTGGAGAGTGCGTGGAAGCTCGCGCGGGCGTACTTCAAGCTGGCCGGCAAGCCGACCAAGCACAAGGTCATCTCGCGCTCGATCGCCTACCACGGCACGTCGATGGGTGCGCTGTCGATCACCGGGCTGCCGGCGCTCAAGGCCGACTTCGAGCCGCTGGTGCCCTCGACGATCCGGGTGCCGAACACAAACCTCTACCGCGCGCCGGCGGGCACGGCCGGGCCGGACGGAACCGACGCGGAGGCGTTCGGCCGCTGGGCCGCGGACCGGATCGAGGAGGCCATCGAGTTCGAGGGCCCGGACACCGTCGCGGCGGTGTTCCTCGAGCCCGTGCAGAACTCGGGCGGCTGCTTCCCGGCACCGCCCGGCTACTTCCAGCGGGTGCGCGAGATCTGCGACCGGCACGACGTGCTGCTGGTGTCCGACGAGGTGATCTGCGCGTTCGGCAGGCTCGGCGAGTACTTCGGTGCCGCGCGCTACGGCTACCAGCCGGACATCATCACCTGCGCGAAGGGCCTGACCAGCGGGTACGTGCCGGCCGGCGCGATGCTGGTGAGCGACCAGCTGGCCGAGCCGTTCCGGCAGGGCACCAACTGGTTCGCCCACGGCGTCACGTTCGGCGGGCACCCGGTGGCCGCGGCGGTGGCGCTCGCGAACCTCGACCTGTTCGTGCGCGAGGATCTCAACGCACACGTGCGGCGCAACTCGGAGCTGTTCCGGTCCTATTTGGAGCGCCTGTACGACCTGCCGATCGTCGGCGACGTGCGTGGTGACGGGTACTTCTTCGGCATCGAGCTGGTGAAGGACAAGGCCACCCGCGAGACGTTCGACGAGGCCGAGTCCGAGGCGCTGCTGCGCGGGTTCCTGTCGAAGGCGTTGTTCGAGAACGGCTTGTACTGCCGTGCCGACGATCGCGGCGACCCGGTCGTGCAGCTGGCGCCGCCGCTGATCTGCGAGGAGGCGCAGTTCCAGGAGATCGAGCAGATCCTGCGCTCGGTGCTGACCGAGGCATGGTCGAGGCTCTGAGCGAGCTTGCGAGCGAAGCATCGGCACAGAGCGAGCTTGCGAGCGAAGCATCGGCACAGAGCGACCGCGAGCGGCGGGACCGAGCCTGCGAGGGACCGTCGTGAGTTATTGGCTGTCCACTTCGGACTTTACGCCGCGCGCGGCGCTGACCGGGGACACCGATGTGGACGTGGCCATCGTCGGTGCGGGCTACACGGGACTGTGGACGGCGTACTACCTGGCGGCGTCCGACCCGACGCTGCGGATCGCCGTGCTGGAAGCGGAGTTCGCCGGGTTCGGCGCGAGCGGGCGCAACGGCGGCTGGTGCTCGGCGCTGTTCCCGGAGTCCTGGTCGTCGGTGGCCCGGCGGCACGGGCACGCCGCCGCGGTGGCGCTCGCCCGGGCCATGGAGTCCAGTGTGGACGAGGTGGGCCGGGTGGCGGCCGCCGAGGGGATCGACTGCCACTACGCGAAAGGCGGCACGGTCACGCTCGTCCGGACCGCGGCGCAGGAGGCCCGTGCGCGGGCCTTCGTCGAGTCCGAGTCCGCCTTCGGCGTGGACGTGTCCTGGCTGTCCGCCGCCGAAGCGCGTGCACTGTGCGGTGCGACGTCCGTGCGGGGCGGGACGTACACCCCACACTGCGCGGCGATCCACCCCGGGCGGCTGGTGCGCGGGCTGGCTCGCGCGGTGGAGCGGCGCGGGGTCCGCGTGTACGAGCGGACCCGCGCGCGCTCGCTGCGGTCCGGCGCGGTGGAGACCGAGCACGGCACCGTGCGCGCGCCGGTCGTGGTGCGGGCGACCGAGGGGTACACGGCCGGGCTGGCGGGTGAGCGGCGCACGCTCGTGCCGCTGTACTCGCTGATGGTGGCGACGTCGCCGCTGCCGGCGTCCTTCTGGTCCGCCGTGGGCCTCGCGCGGCGCGAGACGTTCGCCGACTTCCGGCGGATGATCATCTACGGCCAGCGCACCGCCGACGACCGCCTGGCGTTCGGCGGACGCGGGGCGCCGTACCACTTCGGCTCCCGCGTGGCGCCGCCGTACGACCGCGACGCCCGCGTGCACGCGGCGCTGGCCGAGACGCTGGTGGAGCTGTTCCCCGCGCTGGGCCCGGCGCCACCGATCGAGCACCGGTGGGGCGGCCCGCTGGGCGTGCCGCGCGACTGGACGGCGTCGGTGGGCTTCGACCGCGCGTCCGGCCTGGCGTGGGGCGGCGGCTACGTCGGCGACGGCGTGGCCACGTCGAACCTGGCGGGCCGCACGCTGGCCGACCTGATCACGGGGACGGAGTCGCCGCTGGCCGGCCTGCCGTGGGTGGGCCACCGGTCACGCCACTGGGAACCGGAACCGCTGCGGTGGCTGGGCATCAACACCGGCCTGCGAGTCATGGACGTCGCCGACACCCGCGAGTCCCGCACCGGCCGGACCTTCCGCCCGGCGGCCGTGCTGGGCCGCTTCCTGGGCGAGTAGTCAGGCCACCTGGGGTGAGCGGGTGCGGGCGCGCTTCAGCTCGTAGAAGCCGTCCGTGCCGGCCACCAGCAGGACGCCGTCCCACAGGCGGCCGGCGGCCTCGCCGCGCGGTGCCGGGGTGACGACCGGGCCGAAGAACGCCTGCGTGGTGCCGTCCGGGAGCGTGACGTGGATGGCCGGGGTGCCGAGGTCCTCGCCGACCGGGTCGAGGCCTGCCTGGTTGCCGGCCAGCAGGGCGGCGTCCAGGTCCGTCGAGCCGGCGGCGTCGGCCAGCTCGATCGGCAGGCCCGCCTCGGTCAGTGCGGCCTCGTACAGCTCGCGGCCCAGCGGCCGGCGCTCGAGGTGGATCCGGTTGCCCAGCGCGGTGTAGAGCGCCGCCAGCTCGGCCGGGCCGTACTTCTGCTCGACCGCCTTCGCCACGCGGGCCGGACCCCAGCCGGCGTCCAGCCATTCGCGGTACCACGCCTCGACCTCGCGGCCCTCGTTCAGCACCGACAGGCTCAGCACGTGGAACCGCACCGCCACGTCGCGCACCCGCGCCACCTCGAGCAGCCACCGCGACGCGATCCACGCCCACGGGCACTTCGGGTCGAACCACATGTCCACGCCGGTCGTCATGCGGCCAACGCTAGAGCCGGACTTGGCCGGGTCCCAGAGCCAATTCCGGACTCGGCTGTGTGGGCCAATTCGGCGTGCCGCCGCGAACCCTGCCAGGCTGGAGCACATGCTGCAGGTGTGCCTGAACGGCGCCCGCACCCGCGCGGACTTCGCCGCCCTGCCCGTGTCACCCGCCGAGCTGGCGGCGGAGGCCACGGCCGCGGTGACGGCCGGGGCGGAGAACGTCCATCTGCATCCCAAGACGCCGGACGGCACCGACTCGCTCGCGCCGGACGTCGTGGCGGCGGCGGTCGTCGCGGTGCGCGCCGCGGTGCCGGTGCCGGTCGGCGTGACCACCGGCGCGTGGGCCGAGCCGGACCCCGCCCGGCGGGTGGCGATGATCCGTGCGTGGACCGTGCTGCCCGACCACGCGTCGGTGAACTGGCACGAGGACGGTGCGGCGGACGTGACGGAAGCGTTGCTGTCGCGGGGAATGGGCGTGGAGGCGGGCATCTTCTCGGGCACCGGCGCGGCCGGGCGGTTCCGCGCGTCCGGGCTGGCGCCGCGGGTGCTGCGCGTGCTGGCGGAGATCACCGACACCGACCCGGCCACCGCGACCGGCACGGCGTCGGCGCTGCTGGCCGCGCTCGGCCCGGGCCCGGTGCTGCTGCACGGGCAGGACGGCGGTGCCTGGCCGGTGCTGGCGCACGCCCGCGCGCTCGGCCTGGACGCCCGGATCGGCCTGGAGGACGTGCTGCTGCTGCCCGACGGCTCGGCACCCGCGGGCAACGCGGACCTCGTGCGGGCGGCCCTGTGACGCGCCGGCTCGCCACCCTTGCGCTGGTGCTCCTGGTGTCGGCCGCGGTGCCGGCGTTCACGGCCGCGCACGCGGAGCTGGTCTCGAGCACGCCGGCGGCGAACTCCTCGCTCGCCGCGCCGCCCGCGCGGCTGGAGCTGACGTTCGACGAACCGGTGACGCTGCCGGAGAACCCGCTCGAGGTCATCGGCCCGGGCAACGTCACCTGGCAGGTCGGCGAGGCGACGATCGACGGCCCGGTGGTGAGCGCACCGGTGACGGCGAGCGGCACGGCGGGCGCGTACACGGTCGTCTACCGCGTGGTGTCCGGCGACGGCGACCCGGTCAGCGGCTCGGTCCGGTTCACGCTGACGGCCGCGGCCCAGCCGACCGGCACGTTCGAGCCGACCGCGACGCCGTCGCGGACCCCGCCGTCGGCATCGGGCGGCGGCACGTTGCTGTGGATCTGGCTCGCCGCCGGGGCCGTGTTGCTTGCCGCGCTCGTGTTCGTGACGCTCCGCGTCCGACGGCCGAGGCGCTGACCAGCACTGTTGCATGTGGCGGCAGTACGAGGCAGTATCTGCCGAGTTGTCTGCCGCCCCGGTGGAAGGTTCCTGTGCAAGATCAGACCGCGCAGGTCGACGATCTCCGACTCGTCGCGCTGCCCAGCGCCGTGAACTGCGCCGAGCTATTCGTGCGCTTCACCCTGACCGAGTGGCACGTGCCGCAGATCATCGACGACGTCCGCGAGACGGCGAAGAGGATGGTCCTGGCCGTGATCTCCACGGTGGTCGAGGGTGCCGATCCGACCATGATCACGATCCGGCTGCGCCTGCGCGGCTCCACGGTCGTCGTCGAGTTGCAGGACGACCGGTCCTCGCCGCGACTCGTCGTGCCGCGAAGCCTTGGCAACAAGGCGAGCGGCATCGAGACGCTGTCCCGCGGCCGCCAGCTGATCTGGTGCGAGCTGCCCCTGCCGACCGGCATGGACGCGACCGTCGTCCCGCTCCCCCGGCGCGGCACCACGCGCGCGGCGGCACCGCCGCGGTCGAAGGAGATCGACGAGGCGATCGACCTCAACAACGACGTGATGCAACGCATCCTGGACGGCCTGCGCCGCGACGACCCGACCATCTGAGGCGCCGGCTGGCGGGAACGAAAACTGCGGGCTACGCAAACTTGCGGGGCACGCAAGTTTGCGAGTACCGTCGAATTCGTGAGCGGGTTGCGGGAGCGTAAGAAGCAGCAGACGTTGGAGGCGTTGAGCTGGGCCGCGCTCCGGCTGGCTGTCGAGCGGGGGTTCGGCCGGGTGCTGGTCGACGACATCGCCTCGGTGGCCGGGGTCTCGCCGCGCACGTTCAACAACTACTTCTCCAGCAAGGCCGAGGCCATCGTCTGGCGGCATCTCAACCGGGCGCGGCAGGCGGCCGACCTCATCCGCGCGCGGCCCGACGGTGAGCCGCTCTGGGAGTCCGTCACCGCCGCGGTGCTCGCACAGGCGAACGACGACCCGCCGGATCCACAGTGGACGGCCGGGGTGCGGCTCATGCTCACCGAGCCCGCCGTGGTCGGCGAGTTCCTCAAGGGGAGCGCGACCGCCGAGCGCGAGGTCGCGGCCGCCGTCGCCGGGCGGACGGGATGCCGGCCGGCCGACATGTATCCCCGGCTGGTCGCCGCGGCCATCGGGGCGGCCAACCAGACCGCCACGGAGCTGTGGCTCGACGCCGACCCGCCGGTGCCGCTGGCACGGCTGCTCCGCGACGCGCTGCGGCAGATCGCCGCCGGGTTGCCTGACCCCTCGGCCTGACCACTCCACACCGAGAACCGCCGCATCGATGGTGCGGTGGCGTAGAAAGGCGTGCCCATGACCGACGACGTCCTGATCATCGGTGCCGGTCCCAACGGACTGCTGCTCGCGTGCGAGCTCGCTCTCGCCGGCGTCCGTCCGGCAGTCCTGGAACGGGAACCCGCACGGCCCACCATGCCCAAGGCCAACGGGCTCGTCGGGCGCGTCGTGCGGGCCATGGACTCCCGCGGGCTGCTCCAGCGGCTCGGCGGCGGCCCGCGGCCGGCCCGCATGCCCGGCTTCCAGTTCGGCGCGCTGCCGCTCGATCTGTCCACTCTG
The DNA here is from genome assembly GCA_035995025.1 of Actinophytocola sp. Taxonomy (GTDB): domain Bacteria; phylum Actinomycetota; class Actinomycetes; order Mycobacteriales; family Pseudonocardiaceae; genus Actinophytocola. Next base: position 21,625 of record DASYKY010000119.1, on the reverse strand, counting down.
GACCACGAGCTGTACGCCCTGCCCGTCCCGCAGCGGCGGCTCGAGCAGGTCCTCGAGGAGCGTGCCGCGGAGCTGGGCGTCACCGTCCACAGAGGTCACACGCTGACCGGGCTCACGCAGGACGGCAACGCCGTGACGGCCGAGCTCGACGGGCCGGACGGCCGGTACGAGCGGCGGGCCCGGTACCTGGTCGGCGCGGACGGCGGGCGCAGCGCGGTGCGCAAGGCCTGCGGGATCGACTTCCCCGGCATCACCGACGACACGTTCGTCAGCCGCTCCGGGCAGGTCACCATCGCCGCGCCCGCCGCGGTCGGCTCCGGTGAGCTGGACGTGCCCGGCCTCGGCAGGCTGCGCCCGGCGACGTTCACCCGCACCGAGGGCGGGTTGTTCGCCTACGGCATGTTCCAGCCCGGCCTCTACCGCGTGTCCACCGCCGAGTGGGCCACCGAGCCGATGGCCGACGACGAGGACATGCCGCTCGCCGAGCTGGCCGGCTCCGTCAAGCGCGTCCTCGGCGCGGACCTGCCGATGGCCGAGCCCGACGGCGCGCCGCCCGCCCTGCGCCGGATGGCGGGGATCAACTCGCGGCAGGCGCAGCGCTACCGGCAGGGCCGGGTGTTCCTCGCCGGCGACGCGGCACACGTCCACAGTGGAATCGGCGGGCCCGGGCTGAACCTCGGGCTGCAGGACGTGCTCAACCTCGGCTGGAAGCTCGCCGCCGCCGTGCGCGGATGGGCGCCGGACGGCCTGCTCGACACCTACGACGCCGAGCGACGGCCGGTCGGCGAGCGTGTCGTCATGCACACCCGCGCGCAGACCGCCCTGATCGGCCCCGGCCCGAACGTCACCGCGCTGCGCGAGCTGCTGACCGAGCTGCTCGCGAACCCGGACAACATCCGGCACGTCGCCGACCTCATGGCCGGCGTGGACGTCCGCTACCCCACCACGTGCACGCACCCGCTGGCCGGCCGGTGGCTGCCGGACCTGGTGCTGCACAACGGATCCCGGGTCGACGAGCTGCTGCGCGACGCGCGCCCGCTGCTGCTGGACCTCGGCGGCGCGGACACGACGGCGGCAGCCGGGTGGGCGGACCGGGTCGACGTGGTCACCGGCACGGCGGACACCGGCCCCGCCGCCGCGCTGGTCCGGCCGGACGGGTACGTCGCGTGGGCGAGCGACGGCCCGGCCGACGGGCTGCGCGAGGCGCTCACGGCGTGGTTCGGTCAGCCTGGGCCGCGGCGCAGCGTGACGCGGTAGGAGTAGTGCTCGGGCAGGAAGTAGCTGGTCGCGAGCTCCACCAGCCGCCCGCTGGTGTCGGTGTAGCTGCGGTCCACCCGCAGCAGCGGGGCGCCGGGCTCGCAGTCGAGGTGGAGGGTGACGGTGTCCGGCGCGGCGACCGCGGTGATGCTCTGCGCGGCCTCCGCGACCGGGCAGCCGGCGTGCCGGTCGATCATGCCGATCACGGTGACCTCGCTCAGCGCGCCCGGCGTGGCCAGCTCCGGCAGGCCGGCGAGCGCGTCGCCGATGTCCGGCGGCACGTACACGGTCGTCAGGCAGAACGCGACGTCGTGGTGCCGGCGGCGGAACCGCACCCGGTACACGGCGTCGCTGTCCAGCCGCAGCCGGCCGGCCGCGTCGACGTCGACCCGGCGGCGCAGCGGGTCGAGCACCTCGAGCCTCGTGTCCAGCGAGAGGCCCATCAGGTCCTCGACCGAGCCGAACTGCCGCAGGTACGGACCCTGGCGTGGCGCGGCGAACGTGCCGCGGCCGGGCACCCGGTGCACCATGCCCTCGGCGACCAGGTCGTGGAACGCGCGCCGCACGGTCTGCCGCGACACCCGGTACTCGGTCACCAGCTCGGCCTCGGTTGGCAGCCGGACGCCGTCGGAGTAGCGGCCCTGCAGGATCGCGCCGCGCAGCGTCCTGGCGAGCATCGCGTAGGCCGCCTCGCCTCTCGTCGTCGCGGGGCGCGCGGCCATCACAGGCCCCTGGACACGAGCTGCGCGGCGATCACGTTGCGCTGGATCTCGTTGGTGCCCTCGCCGACGATCATCAGTGGCGCGTCGCGGAAGTAGCGCTCGACGTCGTACTCGGTGGAGTAGCCGTAGGCGCCGTGGATGCGCACCGCGTTCAGCGCGATCTCCATGGCCGCCTCGGACGCGAACAGCTTGGCCATGCCCGCCTCCAGGTCGCACCGCTCCCCCGCGTCGTAGCGCTGCGCGGCGTGCAGCACGAGCTGGCGCGCGGCGGTGTACTTCGTCGCCATGTCCGCCAGGTAGTTGCCGATCGACTGGTGGCGCCAGATGGGCTTGCCGAACGCCTCGCGCTCCTGCGCGTAGCGCAGCGCGTCGTCCAGCGCGGCCCGGGCGACGCCGAGCGCGCGCGACGCGACCTGGATGCGGCCGATCTCCAGGCCCTTCATCATCTGTGCGAACCCGTGCCCCTCGGTGCCGCCGAGCAGCGCCGACGCGGGCGCCCGGTAGTCCGAAAAGGACAGTTCGCAGCTCTCCACGCCCTTGTAGCCGAGCTTGCCAAGGTCCCGCGAGACGGTGAGGCCCTCGCCGTGCTCGACGAGCAGGATGCTGATGCCCCGGTGGCGCGGCTCGGCGTCCGGGTCGGTCTTGCACAGCAACGCGATCACCTGCGAGCGGCGCGCGTTCGTGATCCACGTCTTGGCGCCGTTCACGACGTAGCCGTCCCCGTCCCGCGTCGCCGTGGTGGTGAGCGCCTGCAGGTCCGAGCCGCCGCCGGGCTCGGTGAGCGCCATCGTGGCGCGCACCTCGCCGGTCGCCATCCGCGGCAGGTAGCGGTCCTTCTGCTCGTCCGTGCCGAACGTGGCGACCAGCTTCGCGACGACGGTGTGCCCGCCCATCGCGCCGGCGAGGCTCATCCAGCCGCGCGCGAGCTGCTCGGTGACCGCGACGTAGCACGGCGTGGACACGGCCACCTCGCCGTACGGCTCGGGGATCGCGAGGCCGTACACGCCGAGCCGCTTCAGCTGCTCGACGAGCGCCTCGGGGTAGGTGTCCGCGTGCTCCAGCTCGCGCACGACCGGCCGGACGTCGCGGTCGACGAAGTCCCGCACGGTGTCGACGATGCTCTGTTCCTCTTCGCTCAGCACGGTGTGTCCTCTTCAGACTGTCTGGGCGGCGCGCAGCGACGTGATCTCGTCGCCGCGGCCGAGCTCGCGCAGGATGGCGTCGGTGTGCTCGCCCGCCGCGGGCACCGGGCCGAGCCGGGGCTCTTCGTCGTCGGTGAACGTCGCGGGCGGGCGCAGCACCTCGATGTCGCCGCCGGGGCTGCCGACCGTCCGCCACCGGTCACGTCCCTTCAGGACTGGATGGTCGAGCAGACCGGTCACGTCGTTCATCCGTCCATTTGCGACATCAGCCCGGCCGAGCAGCTCGAGCGCGTCGCCGGTGGTGAGCCGCGCGAACCGGTTGGCGAGCAACGCGTCGAGGGCGTCGCGGTGGCGGACGCGGGCGGGGTTGGCGGCGAAGCGCGGGTCGTCCGCCACGGACTCGTCGCCGAGCACCAGGCGGCACAGCGCCACCCACTCGCGCTCGTTCTGCACGGCGAGGACCACGGTGTCGCCGTCGCCGGTGGTGTACGGGCCGTACGGCGCGATCGTCGCGTGCCGCGTGCCGGCCCGCGCGGGCTGCTCGCCGCCGTAGCGGGTGTAGTAGGCGGGCTGGCCCAGCCACTCGGCGAGCGCCTCGAACAGCGACACCTCGACGGCCGAGCCGGCGCCGGTGGTCGCGCGGCGCAGCAGTCCGGTGAGGACACCCGAGTACGCGTACATGCCGGCCGCGATGTCGGCGACCGAGATGCCGGCCTTCGCGGTGACCTCGGGCGTGCCGGTGAGCGAGACGAGACCGGTCTCGCACTGCACGAGCAGGTCGTAGGCCTTGCGGTCGGCCCACGGGCCGGTGGTGCCGTAGCCCGACACCGTGCAGTGCACGAGCCGCGGGTACCGCGCGCACAGCGGCCCGGCGTCCAGCCCGAGCCGGCCGGCCGCGCCGGGCCCGAGGTTGTGCACGAACACGTCCGCACCGGCGAGCAGCTCGTGCAGGATCTCCCGGCCGGCCGGCTGCTTGACGTCGAGCGTCAGTGACTCCTTGGACCGGTTGAGCCAGACGAAGTAGCTGGACTGGCCGAGCACGGCGGTGTCGAAGCGGCGCGCGAAGTCGCCGCCCCCCGGACGCTCGATCTTGATCACCCGCGCGCCGAGGTCGGCCAGCTGGCGGGTCGCGTACGGCGCGGCGACCGCCTGTTCCACGCTCACGACCGTGACCCCGTCGAGTGGTCCCATGCGCCATCCTCGGGTCGGTGGAAATGTACGGCCAATATCACTCCGCATTGTCCGTGGTGTCAAGCGGACCGTAAGGTGACGCGCATGATATGGCCGGATAAATCGGCTGGGCCGTACTTCGACGAGCTGGCCGTTGGCGACCGGTTCACCGGCGCTCCGGGTGTGACGCTCACGCCCGGGCACGCGGCCGTGCACCAGGCCGTGCTGGGCGACCGGTTGCGGCTGCCGCTGGACCACGCGCTCGCCACCGAGGTCGCCGGGGCGCCCCTCGCCCACCCGGCGCTCGTCTGGGACGTCGCGATCGGACAGTCCACTGTGGTCACTCACCGGGTGCGGGCGAACCTGTTCTACCGCGGGCTCGCGTTCCGCCGGTACCCGGTTCTCGGCGACACGCTGCGCACGGTGACCGAGGTGGTGGGGCTCAAGGAGAACAGCCGCAAGCCGGACCGGCCGGCGACCGGGCTGGCCGCGCTGCGGATCACGACCGTGGACCAGGACGACCGGCCGGTGCTGGACTTCTGGCGCTGCGCGATGCTGCCGCTGCGATCGGCGGGCTCGACCGGGCACGGCGACGACCTCTCGTCGCTGGGCGTCTCGGAGCCCGGTGCGCCGCCGGTCGGCGGGTGGGACCTGGCCGCGTTCCGGCGGCTGCCGGGCGAGCACTTCGCGGACCTGTCGGCCGGCCGGTCGTGGGCGGTCGGCGCGGACGTCGTGTCGGCGGCGCCGGAGCTGGCGCGGCTGACCGTCAACGTCGCGGCCGCGCACCACGACGGGCCGGCCGCCGAGCGCCTGGTGTACGGCGGCCACACGATCGGCCTGGCACTGGCGCAGGCGTGCCGGGCGATCCCGAACATCGTGACGGTGGCGAGCTGGGCCGGGTGTGACCACACCGGCCCGGTGCACGAGGGCGACCGGCTGACCAGCCGGGTGTCGGTGACCGGCGTGACGCCGCTCGCGGACGGCGGGCTGGCCGACCTGCGGTCCGTTGTGGACGGTCCGGCCGGGCCGGTGCTGGACTGGCGGTTCACGGTGGTGCTGGCGTGAACCTCGCTGCCGCCCGCACACTGCTGTTCGTGCCCGGGGACCGCCCGGACCGGTTCGCGAAGGCGGCCGCGGCCGGCGCGGACGCGGTCGTCGTGGACCTGGAGGACGCGGTGGCGCCGGCGGACAAGGAGGCCGCGCGGGCGCACGCGGTGGCGTGGCTCGAGGCCGGCCACGAGGTGGTCGTGCGGGTCAACGCGGCGGGCACGCCGTGGCACGACGCGGACGTCGCCGCGCTCGCCGGTACCCCGCTGATGCTGCCCAAGGCGGCGCGGGCCGAGGACGTCGCGCGGGCCGGGCGGGAGGTGGTCGCGCTCGTGGAGACGGCGGCCGGGGTGGCGGCGGCCCGTGAGGTGTGCGGCGTGGCGGCCCGCGTGGCTTTCGGCAGCATCGACCTGGCCGCCGAGCTGGGTGTGGACCCGGCGTCGCGCACGGCCCTGCTGCACGCGCGGTCGGCCCTGGTGCTGGCCGCCGCGGCCGCGGGCGCGCCGCCGCCGCTGGACGGCGTGACGACGGCGCTGGACGACCCCGAGGTGCTGGCGCGGGACACGGCGCACGCGGTGGAGCTGGGCTTCACCGGCAAGCTGCTGGTGCACCCGCGTCAGGTCGCCCCCGTACACGCCGCACTGCGACCGTCCGAAGAGGACATCGCGTGGGCGCGGCGGGTGCTCGCCGCGGGCGGGTCGGCGGGCGGGTCGGCGGTGGCGGTCGACGGGCGGCTGGTGGACCGGCCGGTGTTGCTGCGAGCGCGCCGGCTGCTCAGCCGGGCAGGCCGAACGGGTTGACTTCCAGGGCGGTCGCGCGGGTCAGCCGTGCCGCGTCCCCGGCATCGGGGCGAAGAGCGTTCAGCAGGTCCACGAGTTTCCTCTCCTCGTAGACCAGGTGCGTCTCCAGCAGCGCGGCGAGCCCGGCCAGCTCGACGCCGACGTCCTCGTCCGACGCCAGGAGGGTCCGCAGGCGGGTCATGGTGTCGGCGATCAGCAGGTGGTCGCGGCTGAGCTCGTCCAGGACCGGGGCCAGCGCGGGGTGGTCGCGAGCCAGGATCGGGAACGCGTCGCCGTCCTCGGCCTCGTGGTGACCGGTCAGCGTCGCGCAGAAGGCCAGGCAGTGCGTGCGCAGGTCGCGGCGCGGGTGGCGTCCCGAGCGGAGGTCCGACAGCATCTCGCGCAGCCGGTCGTGGGTCTCGATCAGCTGCGTGCCGAACGCCAGGAGCCGGTCGGTCACCGCGCCACCAGCCGGACGCAGCAGTGGCCGGGCCGGGGTTCCGGGCGCGCGGTCAGGTCCGCGCCGAGGCTGTCGAGCATGCCCGACAGCAGGCCCAGGGTCATGCCGCACACCAGGTCCGGGTGCGCCCGCGCCAGCTGGTGGAACGGGCAGTTCCGCAGTACGACGTCCGGGCCGTCCGCGCACGGCTCGAAGCCGTGGCGCGCCAGCAGCGCCCGGACGTCGTCGCCGGGTGCCGCCAGGTCCTTGCCCGCCGCCCGGGCGCACGCGACCAGCGGCGTACCCGTCTCCAGGGCGCCGGCCATCAGGTGCGCGGCCAGCTCGTAGTGGCGCTCCGGCACCGTCACCGCGACCTGCCGCGCCGACCGCCGGTACAGCTTCGCCGGGCGGCCGGCACCGGGGCCCGCCCGGTCCGTGCGGCGCTCGAAGGTCACCGTCAGCAGGTCCTCGGCCACCAGCTTGTCCAGGTGGAAGGCGACGGTCGCGCGCGGGATCCGCAACGCCGCGGCCACGTCGTCGCGGCTCACAGGCCCGGCCTGGCGCGCCACGTGCGCGTAGAGAAGCCGGCGGGTCGGCTCGTCCAGTGCCGCGACCGCGGCGACATCGTCCACGCCCCCACTCTAAGACAAACGTTCGTTGACTAAAACACCCGGGCGCTTCTAAAGTTGGCAAAATTGTTTTTAGAACGAGGGGTGCGCCGTGATCGTGAATGAGTTGAGCCAGCCGAGTCCCGGCCGGCACCTGTCGGTTGTCCACGATCGCGACACCGTCGACCTCGCGGCGGCGGAGCGGGCGGTGGCGGACCTCCTGCGGGCGCTCGGCAAGGACCCGACGTCCGAGCACCTGGCGGACACCCCGGCGCGGGTCGCCCGATCCTTCGCCGAGCAGCTGAGCCCGCGCGAGTTCCGGCTGACGACGTTCCCGAACGACGAGGGGTACGACGAGATGGTGGTGGCGAGGTCCATCCCCGTGCAGTCGCTGTGCGAGCACCACCTCCTGCCGTTCCACGGTGTCGCGCACGTCGGCTACCTGCCGGGCGAGCGGATCCTCGGCCTGTCCAAGCTCGCCCGCGTCGTCGAGCTGTTCGCCCGTGACCTGCAGGCGCAGGAGCGGCTCACCAAACAGGTCGCGGACTGGCTGCAGGAGAACCTGGCGCCCAAGGGGGTCGGCGTGGTGATCGAGGCGGAGCACATGTGCATGTCGCTGCGCGGCGTGCGCGCGCCCGGCACGGTGACGGTCACCTCGGCGCTGCACGGCCTGCTGCGAGAGGATCGGGGCTCACGGCAGGAGTTCTTCTCGCTCACCGGGACCCGAGCCTGAACCCGGGCCTGAACCTGTAAGACAACCGACACGGAGTGAACAACCATGGTCAGCGACAACCCGTACGTCATCGTCGGTGGCGGCCTCGCCGGCGCGAAGGCCGCCGAGACCCTTCGTGAGGAGGGCTTCGAGGGCCGGGTCGTGCTCATCGGCGACGAGCGCGACCGGCCGTACGAGCGGCCGCCGCTGTCCAAGGGCTACCTGCTCGGCGACGACGAGCGGGACAGCGTCTACGTGCACGAGGAGGGCTGGTACGCCGACAAGTCCGTCGAGCTGCACACCGGCCGCCGGGTCGCCCGGCTGGACCGCGACGCGCACGAGGTGGAGCTCGAGGACGGCGAGCGCATCGGCTACGCGAAGGTGCTGCTGACCACGGGCTCCTCGCCGCGGCGGCTGCGCGTCGACGGCAACCAGCTCGACGGCGTGAACTACGTGCGCAGGCTCGGCCACACCGACCGGCTGCGCGAGACGCTCGCCAAGGGCGGCCGGGTGGTCGTCGTGGGCGCCGGCTGGATCGGGCTGGAGACGGCCGCGGCCGCGCGGGACAAGTACGGCTGCGAGGTGACGGTCGTCGAGCCGCAGCCCACTCCCCTGTACGGCGTGCTCGGCGAGGAGCTGGGCAACGTCTTCGCACAGCTGCACACCAAGCACGGCGTGAACCTCCGGCTTGGCACCGGCGTCGCCGGGTTCACCGGCTCGGACAAGGTGTCCGGCGTGCGGACCGACGACGGCACCGAGATCCCCGCCGACGCGGTGATCGTGGGCGTCGGCGCGCGGCCGAACACCGAGCTGGCCGAGGAGGCCGGCCTGGCGGTCGACGGCGAGACCGGCGGCATCGTCGTGGACGCGCAGCTGCGCACCGCCGACCCGGACGTGTACGCGGCGGGCGACGTGGCGAGCTTCCCGAGCGCCCGTTACGGCCGGCTCATCCGCGTCGAGCACTGGGCGAACGCGCTCAACGGCGGCCCGCTGGCCGCCCGCGCGATGCTCGGCAAGGACGTCACCTACACCGACCTGCCGTACTTCTTCACCGACCAGTACGACCTGGGCATGGAGTACACGGGCTGGTTCGCGCCCGGCGGGTACGACGAGGTCGTGCTGCGCGGCGACGTCGACGGGCTGGCGTTCTACTCGTTCTGGCTCGCGGGCGGCCGGGTCGTGGCCGGCATGCACGTGAACCTGTGGGACGACGGGGTCGGGCCGGTGCAGGACCTGATCAACTCCGCGAACCCGGTCGACACGAAGCGGCTGGCGGACACCTCGGTGCCGCTGGCCGACCTCGCCAAGTGAGCGGAACATCCAGCGCCGCCTGATCGCGCTGCGTATCCGTCCACTGCCTTAGTCGCAATGGCGGTCCACTTCGGTTCGGAAAAGTCGTAAGGTGCATCCGCCTCGCGGGCTCTCAGCCCGTGCGAGCCCCCAACGACCGGACCGGAGGTCCCGCGCGCGTGAGCGAGTTGGCCGAGCACACCGACGCCCAGCTGGTCGCCGGTGTGCTCGGCGGCGACCGGGAGGCGTTCGCGGCCATCTATGACCGCTACGCCGACCGGTTGCACGACTTCTGCCACGCCGTGCTGCGCGACCGCGACGAAGCCGCGGACGCCGTGCAGGACACCTTCGTTCTCGTCGCCCAGCGGCTCGTGCAGCTGAACGACCCCGACCGGCTCCGGCCCTGGCTCTACGCCGTCGCGCGCAGCGTGGCGTTGCGCAAGGTCCGGGAGCGCCGCCGGGTCGTGCTCGACGAGGCGGAGGACATGGCGGACACCGATCCGGGACCGGAGCGAGCGGCCGAGCAGGTGGCGTTGCGCGAGCTCGTGTGGAGCGCCGCCGCCGGGCTGTCCGAACGGGACAGAGCGCTGCTGGACCTGCACGTGCGCCAGGGCCTCGACGGCGCCGAGCTTGGCGACGCGATGGGGGTCAGCCCCGGCCACGCGTACGTGCTGCTGACGCGCCTTCGTGACCAGGTCGAACGCTCGCTCGGCGCGCTGCTGATCGCCCGGCAGGGCCGCCGGGACTGCACCGAGCTGGACGCCCTGCTGTCCGATTGGGACGGTCGGTACACGCCGCTCATGCGCAAGCGGGTCGCCCGGCACGTCGACTCGTGCGAGGTGTGCTCGGACCGCAGGCGGATCATGGTCAGCCCGTTCGCGCTGCTCGCGGCCGTGCCGCTGGTGGCGGCGCCGCTGTGGCTGCGCGACCGGGTGCTGGAGAACGTCGAGCTGGCCGCGTACGAGACCGACGAGCTGTCGCTGGACGACGAGCTCCTCGGGTCCGACGAGGCCGGCGAGGCGGAGCCCGTGGCGGCCGCGTCGGCCGCATCTCGGTTCCTGCCGCGGCGACGGACGCGCATCGCCGCGGCGGCGGCCGCGGTGCTGGCGCTGCTCGTGATCGGGGGCGCGGTCGCCTACTGGCGCGACGCGCCGACCTCCGGCGAGCCGCTGGGCCTGGACCTGCCCGCGCCGTCCAAGGCACAGCCGTCCCTCGGCCCGGCCACCAGCACGACGGCGTCGGGGCCTGCGTCGTCCACCTCCGGCTCGGCGGCCGCGACGACGGGCGACGAAACGGAGGGCGCCGCGGACCCGGCCAACCCGGGCGACCCCGCGACGACGACCCGCCGGCCGCCCGGCCCGCCGGGGCCGCCAGGCCCACCGGATCCTTCGGGCACTCCGGACCCGCCGGGCGACACGGCGCCGCCGTCCGTGCTCCGCGAGACCGCGGACCCGCAGGTCGTCCCGGTCGCGCCGTGCAACGGCACCTCCCGGGTCTCGGCGACGATCACCGACAACGTCGGCGTCACCTCGGCGACTCTCAGCTGGTCCGGTGACGGCGGCTCGGGCAGCACGGAGATGGGCCACGACGGCGACACCTGGTTCGCCTCGATGGGCCCGTTCACCTCGACCGGCAGCGAGGCCTGGACGATCACCGCCACCGATGCCGCCGGGAACACCGCGAGCGGTGGCGGCGGCAAGATCTCGGTCGACTCCTGCGTCACCCGGGAAAATTCTCCGGGAAAGTTGTAAGGCTCCGCGCTGGGCGTGACTCCTACCGGGCGACACACCGTCACCCAGGAGGACACGATGAGGACCGCCCTTGCCGCAGCCGGCGCCGTGTTGTTCGGTGCCCTGCTCCTCGGCGCCCCGGACGCCGCCGCCGCGCCACCGCCCGCGCACCCGACCGACGTTCGCGCGCCGATCACCGACCCCGGCCCGCAGCTCCCGACCCGCCGGCCGCGGCCGGAGGTCGCCACGCCGGTCACCGACGTCGCGGTCGCCGACCCGTGCACCGAGGACTGCCCGCCGCCCGACGATCCGCAGGAGCCGTCGGCACAACCCGAGCAGCCGGACACCGGCCAGTCGGACACCGGACAGTCGGACACCGGCCAGTCGGACACCGGGGACACCGGCAACACCGGCGAGTCGCAGACCGGCCACTCGGGCAACGGCCCGGCGGTGGACGAGCCCGCCGCGCCGCCGAGCCCGTCGGCCAAGCCGGTCGACCAGCCGCGCTCGGTCCCGGCCGCCATCCCGACGCCGTCGCGCATCGACACCGGCGAGGGTCCCGGCGACCCCGCGAACTGGTGGCTCGTCGGCGGGTCCGCGCTCGCCCTGCTCGGCCTCGCCGCCGGCGGCGGCTACCTGTGGATCCGCCGCGGCGAGCGGAGCGCGCGATGAGGGCCGGCCGGGTGCTCACCGTCACCGCGATCACCGTCGCGGCCGCGATCGCCGTCGCCGCGGGCGGCACGATCGCCGCGCAGGTCGACCACATCGCCGCCCCCGCCTCGGCCGGCCACGTGCACCAGCGGCCGGCGGACCGGGGCGCGCCGGAACGCGTCGCGATCCCCGCGATCGGCGTGGACGCCGCGCTCGTGCCGGTCGGCCTGAAGGCGGACGGCGCCGTGCAGACGCCGGACTTCGGGCTCGCCGGCTGGTACGAGCCGGGCCCGCGTCCCGGGGACAAGGGGCCGGCCGTGCTGCTGGCGCACGTGGACTCGAAGGCCAACGGGCCGGACGTGTTCTACCGGCTGCACGAGCTGAAGGCAGGCGCGCGGATCAGCGTGCGGTACCACGACGCCACGGTCACGTTCGCGGTCACGCGCACCGAGCAGGTCCGCAAGTCCGAGCTGCCCGCGAAGCGCATCTGGAGCGCGACGAAGAAGCCCGTGCTGCGCCTGATCACCTGCGGCGGCGAGTTCGACTCGGCCGCGCGCAGCTACCTCGACAACGTCATCGTCTACGCCGACCTGCTCGGCTGATCCGGGGGAACACCATGACGACTTCCGTGCTGACCAACCGTATCCAGGTCCTCGCCCGCGCCACCGACCCGATCCTGCAGAGCGGCGTGCGGGGCGCGCTGCGCACCCGTCCGGAGGTCTGGCTCGTCGACGAGGACGCCGACCCGGATCTTCGGGCGAGAACCGTCGCGCTCGTCGCGGCCGACCGCCTCGACGAGCGGACCATGCAGCTGCTGAAGGCGTTGCAGGGCAAGGGGTTCACCCGCATCGTGCTCGTGTCCGGCGAGCTGGAGGACACCGAGATGCTGACCGCGGTCGAGGCGGGCGTGTGCGCGGTCGCCCGCCGCGCCGACAGCACGCCCGACACGCTCGTGCGCCTGGTGACCGCGGCCGCGTCGGGCGAGGGTGCGCTGCCGCCGGACCTGCTGGGCCGGCTGCTGAACCGGGTGTCCCACCTGCAACGGCACGTGCTGGAGCCGCGCGGCCTGCAGCTCGCCGGCATCACGAACCGGGAGGGCGAGGTGCTGCGGCTGATCGCGTCCGGCATGTCCACAAAGGAGATCGCGGACAAGCTGTGCTACTCCCAGCGCACGGTGAAGAGCATCCTGCACGACGTGACGAACCGCTTCCAGCTGCGCAACCGCGCGCACGCGGTGGCCTACGCACTACGCGAAGGCCTGATCTGAAAGGCTCGCGACGACCCGGTACGCGGGCAGCGGCCGGTTGCCCGAGGCGGACGCGACCGCGCGCAGCACGTCGAGCTGCCCGGCCAGGAACTCCCGGCCGGGCAGCTCGAACAGCGACGCAAGGCCGAGCGCGGCGCCGACCTCCCAGTCGGCGTCCTGCAGGCCGGCCGTGTCGACGGTCCGCTGCCGGTCCACCCGCCAGCCCGTCTCGTCGAGCACGCGCAGCATGACCTCGCGGGAGAACGGCGTGCGCACGTTGCCGCCGGTGGCAAGCCCGTGCGCGGCGAGCTGGCCCTGCACGAGCACGGCGAGCAGGTGCGCCAGCTGGTCTGGGTGGTCCGGGCGCAGGTCCCACTCGGCGAAGCACAGCCGGGGCGCCCACCGGCCGACCGCACGCAGGGTGTTGCGCAGCCGGTCGATCGAGTCGAAGTACCAGGCGCAGTGCGACAGCACGACATGGTCGAACTCGTGGGCGTCGAACCGCTCGTCGAGCACGTCGGTGCCGAACCGGATGTCGATGCGGGCACCGAGCGGCGAGTCCAGCAGCACCTGCGCGGACTCGCCGATCGTGACCGGCGCGCCGTAGGACGGCTCGGCGTTGTCCAGCCCGACGACCCGGCCGTGCTCGCCCACCGCGGCCGCGAGCACAGCCGTCATGTCGCCCTGCCCGCAGCCGATCTCGAGCACCGACGCGCCGGGGCGGATGTCCCAGCCGTCGGCGAGCGCCAGCCGGTACCGGGTCTGGGTGAGCTGGATCGCCGGGTCGAGCGAACCGGCGGCCATCGCCGCGACGATCGCCGGCTCGCGCGTCACACCACGTTCTCCAGCACCATCGCGAGGCCCTGGCCGACGCCGATGCAGATGGCCGCCACGCCCCAGCGGTGGCCACCCTCGCGCAGCACCTTCGTGAGCGTGCCGAGGATGCGGCCGCCGGACGCGCCGAGCGGGTGGCCGATCGCGATGGCGCCGCCGCGGGTGTTGACGATCTCCGGGTCGATCTTCCACGCGTCCAGGCAGGCCAGCGACTGCACGGCGAACGCCTCGTTCAGCTCGACCGCGCCGACGTCGGCCCAGCCGATGCCGGCCCGCTCGAGCGCCCGGTTGGCGGCCTCGACCGGCGCGTAGCCGAACCGCTGCGGCTCCAGGGCGAACGCGCCGCGGCCCGCGACCCGGGCGACCGGCGAGCGGCCGAGCACCGACGCCGCGGCCGCCGAGCCGAGCAGCACGGCCGACGCGCCGTCGGACAGCGGGGACGCGTTGCCCGCGGTGATCGTGCCGTGCTCCCGGAACGACGGCGCGAGCTTCGCGAGCTTCGCGACGCTGGTGTCGTCGCGGATGCCCTCGTCGCGGGTCAGCTCGCCGGCCGGCACGGTGAGGTCTTCGTAGAAACCGGCCCGCCACGCGTCGTCCGCGAGCCGGTGCGAGCGCACGGCGAACTCGTCCTGCCGCTCGCGGGAGATGCCGAACTCCTCCCGCAGCTGCTCGTTGGCCTCACCGAGGGAGACCGTCCACTCCGTCGGCATCTCGCGGTTGACCAGCCGCCAGCCGAGCGTGGTGGACACGGCGGTGACGTCGCGCGCGGGGAACGCGCGGTCGGGCTTGGGCAGCACCCAGGGCGCGCGGGTCATCGACTCGACGCCGCCCGCGACCACGACGTGCGCGTCGCCGGTCTCGATCGCGCGGGACGCGGACATGGCCGCGTCGAGGCTGGAACCGCAGAGCCGGTTGACTGTACTGGCGGGCACCGACACCGGGTAGCCGGCGAGCAGCGACGCCATCCGCCCGACGTTTCGGTTGTCCTCGCCGGCGCCGTTGGCGTTGCCGAACACGACCTCGTCGACCGCCGCCGGGTCGAGCGCCGGGGACCGCTCGGCGATCGCGCGCAGCACGGTGGCGCCCAGATCGTCCGGCCGCACCTTGGCCAGCGCGCCGTCGAACCTGCCGAACGGGGTACGGACCGCGTCGTAGACGAATGCGTCGCTCATGCCCACAGTGTGCCCGGCCGCCTCACTCGGCGGGTTGCAGGCGTCGCAGGACCCACAGCAGCCGGTATCGCTCCGGGACGGCCAGCTCGAGCGCGCCGGTCGGCGTCACGACGATGACGATCCGGCAGTTCGGACCGATGCGGAAGACCTCCTTGCCGCCCGGTTTGCGCGGTTCCCGCGCGTCGATCGACACGACGGTGACCGGGACCGGGCGGCGGCGCAGGCCGAGCACGAGCCGGGCGAAGTCGATTCGTTCCGGCGAAAGCGTGGCGAGCCCGCGGCGCCAGCGCCCGGACAGTCCGTCCTGGTGGCCGGCGCGCACCCGCAACGCGATCTCGGCCCGGCCGTGCGCCTCGTGGCGTTGTGCCTTCACTTCGCTCCCCCAGCTTTGTGCGGCGACCCCTCCACGATAGGGGCATGGCAGGATCCACGAACATGGTCGACCGGGCGGCTTTCGAGACGTGGATCGCCGGCTACGAGCGTGCCTGGCGGACCGAGGGCACCGCGGCGCTGCGCGAGCTGTTCACCGAGGACGCGTCCTACCAGCACTCGCCCTACGAGCAGCCCGTCGTGGGACTCCCGAGCGTCGCGGCCGACTGGGCGGCCGAGCGCGAGGGCCCGGACGAGCCCTTCACGATGGAGTCGTCGGTCGTCGCGGTCGACGGGGACACCGGGGTGGCGCGGCTGCTGGTGCGCTACGGCGACCCGGTGACCCAGGAGTACCGCGACCTCTGGGTGGTGCGCTTCGCCGCGGACGGGCGGTGCGCGGCGTTCGAGGAGTGGCCGTTCTGGCCCGACCAGCCGTGGAACCCTAGCGGAGCCTGACCGACAGGCACGTCACGCAGCCCTCGAGCTTCTCGAACTCCCCGATGTCCACCGGGACGGGCTCGAGCCCGCGCGCGGCGAGCAGCGCCGCGGTGGCCGGCGCGCTCGCGGCGAGCAGCACGCGGGCGCCGCCGAGCAGCACGACGTGCGCGCCCGCTTCCTCCGGCACGGCGAGGAAGTCTCCGAACAGCGCCGGGTCGTCGACGAGCGGCGGGCGGCCGATGACCGTGCCGCCGGGCAGGGCCGTCACCGCGGACTTGAGGTGCAGCACCTTCGTCACCGGCACCGGCACGACCGTGGCGTCGAGGAACCCGGCCAGCTGCCGCGCGCCCGCCTCGTTCGTGCGGCCGCTCAGTCCCACGTAGACGGTCTGGCCCACCTTGAGCACGTCGCCGCCGTCGAGCGTGCCCGGCGCGGTGATCCGCTCGACCCGGTAGCCCGCCGCGCGCACGGCCCGCTCGACGCCCGCCGTCTCCGCCCGCCGCACCGGTGCCCCCGACCGTGCCAGCACGGCCACGTCCCGGTGCACCACCACCGGGTCCTCGACGAACACCGCGTCGGGGCAGCCATCGGCCGGCTCGACCTCGACGGTCGCCCACCCGGTCGCGTGCAACGCCGCCACGTAGCCGTGCCACTGCCGCAACGCCAGCTCGACGTCGATCGCCTGCCGCTCGACGTGGGACACGAGGCCCTCGGCGAGGCGGGGGCCGGGCCTGCGAACCAGCGCGGTCGTCACGCGGGCCACCGCCCGCGCCCGTGCAGGTGCAGCACGAGCGCGGCGATGTTCCACGCGTCGTCCGCGCCGCGGTGGTGGCGCCCCTCGAGCGACAGCTCCGCGAGTGGCAGCGCCTGCGCCATGCCGGGCCGCCTGCGCAGCCCGTGCGCGGTGGTGAACACCGCCTTCGCGTTGGTGTGCCGGTCGCCGAACGGATAGGCGAGGCCGTCCGCGCCGCACTGGCGGGTGAACTGGTGGCGGTCGTAGTCGCCCCAGCTGGCCCATGGGCGGCCGCCCGCGTCGTGTTCGGTCACGAGCCACCGGCACGCCTCCGCGAACGTGGCCGTACCGTCCACATCGGACTGAGTGATGCCGGTCAGCGCCGTGCAGAACTCGCCGACCCGGCTTTGCCCGGGCCGCACGAAGATGCCGTGCTTCGCGACCCGCTCCCCCGCGGCGAGATCGACGACCGTCAGCCCGATCTCGATGATCTCGTTGCGCTCCCCCGGCGGCGGGTCGCCGTCCCAGCAGGTGGCCTCGACGTCGACGACGTTCAGCAGCTCCACCCGGACGACCCTAGCCGGACAGCGCCACCCGCAGGGTCGACAGCCGCCACGTGCCCGGGTCCGGCGCGCGCGTCGCCTCGGCCACGGACATCGCCGGGAACCGGTCCAGCAGCATGGTCAGCGCGACCTCGGTCTCCACCCGGGCCAGCGACGCGCCGAGGCAGAAGTGCGGCCCGTGCCCGAACCCGAGGTGCCCGGACGGCGCCGCGGACCGCCCGAGGTCGAGCCGGTCCGGGTCGGCGAACGCGCGCGGGTCGCGGTTGGCCGACACGACGACCGCCGTGACCGGCTCGCCCGCGCGCACGGCGGCGCCGCACACCTCGACGTCCTCGGTCGCGTAGCGCGGAATCGTCATCGTCGTCGGGCCGCACCAGCGGATCAGCTCCTCGACGGCCGCGCCGGGATCGGCCCGCAGCGCGGCGACGTGCGTGGGGTCGGCGAGCAGCGCCGCGACGGCGTTCGCGATCAGGTTGGCGGGCGTCTGGCCGGAGAGCACCAGCTGCCAGACCAGCGACACCAGCTCCGTGTCGCTCAGCCGGTCGCCGTCCTCGGCCTGCACGCGCACGAGGTCGGACAGCAGGTCGTCGGCGGGCTCGGCACGGCGGGCGGCGACCGCGGCCTTCGCCCCGGCCATGATCGCCGGGATCGCCTCGGCGAAGCGCGGCCCGGCACCGGCCGCGACGGTCGCGCCGAACTCGCGCCACCGCGGCCGGTCGCCCTCGGGGATGCCGACCAGCTCGCAGATCACGTCCATCGGCAGCGGGCGGGCGAAGCCGTCGAGCAGGTCGACCGGGCCCTCGGCAGGCAGCGCGTCGAGCAGGCGGGTGACCAGCGGCTCGATCCGCGGCCGGAACTCCGCCGCCCGGCGCGGGGTGAACGCGGGTGCCACGAGGCGGCGCAGCCGCGCGTGCTCGGGGCCGTCCAGTTCGGACATGGTCCGCAGGTACGGCAGGCAGTCGGGTGGCACGTCCGGGCGCAGGAAGCTCGAGCCGGTGATGCCGAACCGCGGGTCGGCGAGCATCGTGCGGGCGTCGCCGTGCCTGGTCAGCGCCCACATCGCGCCGATCCCGGGGATCGGGATCCTGGCGAGCGGGGTCTGTTCGCGGACCGTGCGGTAGGCGGTGAACGGGTCGCTCAGCAGGGCCGGGTCGCTAAGGTCAATTTCAGATGATGTCACCATATGTTCTTACCATACGAATGGTCTCGGTATCTTGAGGCGGTGAGCCGGCTCAGCAGGGTGGAGACGCAGGAGCGCAACCGCGCGCGGGTGCTCGCGGCGGCGCGCGACGAGTTCGCCGAGCGCGGCTTCCGCGACGCGAAGATCGACTCGATCGCCGAGCGCGCCGAGCTGACCCGCGGCGCGGTCTACTCGAACTTCCCCGGCAAGCGGGCGCTGTACTTCGCGGTGCTGGCCGGCGAGCAGTGGCCGGCACCGGAGCACCCGACGCTGGGCCACTCCCCCGCCGCGGCGCTCGGCGCCCTCGCCCGCGCGTGGGTGGCCCGGCTCGACGGCGTCCGCCTGGGTGCGGACCTGTTCGGCGAGCTGCGAGCCGACGACGTGCGGGGACCGTTCACGCAGCTGCTGGCGCTGGACGCGCTGCTGCTGGGGCTCGCGCTGGAGCGCCTTCGGCCGCCCGAGCGGGGCGCGCGACTGGTCCGCCTGGCGACGACCGCGCTGACGATGCTGCACGGCGCGCGGCAGCTGGCCGCGACCGCGCCGGGGTTCGTCGAGGCGTTCGACGTCGTGGGCGCGTGCGAGCGGCTGGCGGGCCTGGAGCTGAACGACTTCTGGGCGCCGCCGCGGCACATCGCCCCGGCCCGGCCGGCCGACGAGCCATGGGCACCTCCGTCCACTATGGACCTTGTGACCGGCGAGGCCGGGGAGCCGGCCGACGGCGTGGTGGCGGTGCTCGGCCTGCACCGGCTGGCGGTGGCCGAGGAGGCGGCCCGGGCGTCGGCGGGAGTGGTCACGATCGCGGTGGTCACGGGCGCCCCGGCCGAGCTGGATCCCCTGGCACGCCTGGTGGTCGGCGAGCTGACCGGCTGCCTGCGTCAGTCGTTCCCGCGGTCGGCGTGGCCGGCGGTACGGGTGGTGTGCGATCCGGGCGGCGCGCTCGCCGCGGCGGCCGGCGTCCCGGCGGTGAGCGACGCGACGGAGTCGGCCGTCCGCGTGGTGGACGGCCGGATCGTCAGCCGGGCCGACGGCACCGGCGCCTGCCACGCGGTCGCCGCCCCCAAGACCAGGGTCTGAACACCCGCGAGTCCAACGCCCGGCACCCGCGAGTCCAACGCCGCCGGTCGGTGCGCGAACGTTGGACTCACCGGGCCGGAGCGTTGGACTCGCGGGTTTGGTGCTATGCGAACTTGGCTCGCTTTCCGATGTCGGAGTCGATGGCCGCGTTCACGATGGCGCTGCGTTGTTGTGACGTGATCACGCCGTCGGTCACCAGGTCGTCGGTGACCTGGTTGACGTGGTTGACGAACCTGTTGTGGTTGCCGTACTCGGCGTTCTCCGCGATCAGGTCGTTGATCGTGCAGCCGTTGCCGGTGTCCACATTGGGCACGCCCGTGTCGTTCGTACCTATGACGACCGTCGCGCGGGTGTCCGAGCTCGGGCAGGCGTCGTCGGTGGTCTCGACGATCGTGAACGAGCCGGACAGCTCCGCGGAGACGTTGCCGGCGTGGTCCGTCGCGCGGTAGGTCACCGTGTGGGTGCCGGCCTCGGTCACGGTGACCGGCTCGGTGTAGGCCACGAACGCGCCGCCGTCCAGTTTGTACTCCACCGACGCCACGCCGGAGTCCACGTCCAGCGCGTCGATCGTGAGCGTCGCGCTGTCCAGGTAGTTCCAGCTCGCGTCCTGGTTGCCCGAGACGACCGCGGACACCGACGGCGGCGTCGTGTCGTCGCCCGGCGCCGCGACGACCGAGAAGCTCGCCGAGCCCTCGTCCGACACGTTGCCCGCCACGTCCGTCGCCCGGAAGGTCAACGTGTGCGCGCCCGCCGCGCTGACCTGCACCGGCTCGGTGTACGGCGCGAACGCCGCACCGTCCAACGAGTACTCCACGGACGCCACACCGGAGTCGGCATCGGTGGCGGTGACCGTGACGACCGCCGAGCCGACGTAGTTGCCGTCCGCATCCTGCGAACCCGTGACCGCGGCAGACACGGTCGGCGCGGTGGTGTCCTGCTCCACCACGGTGAAGTCCACCATGCCCTCCGGCGACACGTTGCCCGCGACGTCCGTTGCCCGGTAGTGCAGCATGTGCGCGCCCGGCGCGTTGACCACCACCGGCCCGGTGTACGGCGCGAACGCCGCACCGTCCAATGAGTACTCGACGGAGCCCACACCGGACGAGTCGTCGGTGGCCGAGAGGGTCACCGTTGCGCTGTCGACGTAGTTGCCGTCCGCGTCCTGCTCGCCGGAGACCTCGGCGGTCACGGTCGGCGGCGTGGTGTCCTCGCCGCCGCCCTCGACCACCCGGAACGGCGTCGAGCCGGTCTCGGAGGCGTTGCCGGCCGCGTCGGTCGCGCGGTACTGCACCGCGTGGTCGCCCGGCTCGGACACGGTCACCGGCCCGGTGTAGGGCTGGAAGCCGGTGTCGTCCACCTCGTACTCCACCGACGCCACGCCCGACCCGTCGTCGGTCGCGGTGACGGTGACCGTGGCGCTGCCGACGTAGTTGCCGTCCGCGTCCTGGTCACCGGTGAGCGCCGCGGACACCGTTGGCGGCGTCGTGTCGTCACCCCCGCCGCCGGAGGTGACCGTGAAGTCGGACATGCCCTCCGGCGAGGTGTTCCCGGCGACGTCGGTCGCGCGGTAGTGCAGCATGTGGTCGCCCACGGTGTCGACGACCACGGGCGCGCTGTAGGTCGTCCACGCGCCGCCGTCCAGCGAGTACTCCACACTGTCCACACCGGACGCGTCGTCCGTGGCGGTCAGCGTGGCGGTGGCGCTGCCGACGTAGTTGCCGTCGGCGTCCTGGTCACCGGTGAGCGCCGCGGTGACGGTCGGCGGCGTGGTGTCCTCGCCACCGCCGCCGGTGACGGTCAGCTCCCCCACCATCTGGTGGCCGGGGATCGCGCAGAAGAACCGGTACTTGCCGGCGGTGAGCGTCACCTGCTGCTCGTGCCGGCCGCCCGAGGAGTCGAACGGGCTCGCGGTGATGTTCACGCTGACGTCGTGGTTGTAGCCCGGCGTCGACGTGTCGAACGTCAGCGTGTGGGTCATGCCGGTCGTGTTGCCGGTGGCCTCACTGTTCTCGAAGACGATCGTCGTCGCCCCGGCCACGGCGGTGGACGGGGTGGACGCGTACGCGGTGATGCTGTCGTTGGCGGTCCAGGTCAGCGTCTGGTCCGCGGCGGCGGCCGTGCCGGACGCGGCGGTGGGCAGTGCGATGGGCACTGCCACCACCAGCCCGAGCACGGTGAGCGCTGCGGCGAGCACGGCGACCAGTGGTCTGGGTCGAAGCATGGGAAAGGCCTTCCGAAGGGGAAGAGGGGCCGGCGCGGGCGAACCCGCGCCGGCCCACCCGGCTACAGCTGCCGCACCCTGATGTTGCGGAACTCGATCAGATCGTCGTCACTGTGGTTCTGCAGTCCGAGGTAACCGCTCGCGAACTGCCGCAGATCCGTCGGCGGGTCGCCCTCGCGCGAGGACTCCTGGCCCGGCGTGTTGTCGAACTCGTTGATCACCGTGCCGTTGCGGATGATCGTGTAGTG
>DASYKY010000118.1:0-24720 GCA_035995025.1 Actinophytocola sp. | reverse complement strand
AGGGCCAGCCGGTCCTGGTCGGCACCACGAGCGTGGAGCGCTCGGAGTACCTGTCGAAGCTGCTGGTCAAGATGCGCGTGCCGCACAACGTGCTGAACGCCAAGCACCACGAGAAGGAGTCGGCGATCGTCGCCGAGGCCGGGCACCAGGGCGCGGTCACGGTCGCGACCAACATGGCCGGCCGCGGCACCGACATCATGCTCGGCGGCAACCCCGACCACCTGGCCGAGGAAGCGTTGCGCGCCAAGGGTTTGGACCCGGTAGAGACCCCGGAGGAGTGGACCGCCGCGCTGCCCGACGCGCTCGTGCGCGCCAAGGACGAGGTGCGCGCCGAGGCCGAGGAGGTGCGCGCGGCAGGCGGCCTGTACGTGCTCGGCACCGAGCGGCACGAGTCACGGCGCATCGACAACCAGCTGCGCGGTCGCTCCGGCCGCCAGGGCGACCCGGGCGAGTCGCGGTTCTACCTGTCCCTCGGCGACGAGCTGATGCGGCGGTTCAACGCGCAGTTCGTCGAGCGCGTCATGGTCACCATGCGGGTGCCCGACGACCAGCCCATCGAGGCGAAGATGGTCACCCGGGCGATCAGGAGCGCGCAGACGCAGGTCGAGCAGCAGAACTTCGAGGCCCGCAAGAACCTCCTCAAGTACGACGAGGTGATGAACCAGCAGCGCAAGGAGATCTACGCGAACCGAACGCGCGTGCTGAAGGGCGAGAACCTTCGCGACCAGATCGACCACATGATGGAGGAGGTCGTCGCCGACTACGTCGAGAAGGAGACCTCCGGCGGGTACGCGGAGGACTGGGACCACCACAAGCTGTGGGCCGCGCTCAAGGAGCTGTACCCGATCTCGCTGACGTGGGACGAGCTGACCGAGGAGATGGAGACCCACGGCGACGACCTCACCGCGGAGACCCTCCTCGAGGCCGTGCTGGCGGACATCCGCCGCGCGTACGACGAGCGCGAGGCGTTCGTCAACAGCCGCGTCTTCGGCCCGGACGGCCGGACGAC
Organism: Actinophytocola sp.; assembly: GCA_035995025.1. Taxonomy (GTDB): domain Bacteria; phylum Actinomycetota; class Actinomycetes; order Mycobacteriales; family Pseudonocardiaceae; genus Actinophytocola. The sequence continues at coordinate 23,711 of DASYKY010000118.1, read as the reverse complement.
CGGCGACGGCATGCGCCAACTCGAGCGGCTCGTGATGCTCGACGTGCTGGACCGCAAGTGGCGCGAGCACCTGTACGAGATGGACTACCTCAAGGACGGCATCGGCCTGCGTGCCATGGCGCAGCGCGACCCGCTGATCGAGTACCAGCGGGAGGGCTACGACATGTTCAACACCATGCTCGACGGCCTCAAGGAGGAGTGCGTCATGCTGCTGTTCCGCGCGCAGGTCGCGGAACCGGAGCAGGCCCCCGCGCCCGTCCAGGGTGCTCCCGCGGCCCGCGTGCAGCAGGCGGCGGTCCGCGCGGTGCAGGCGACCCAGCAGCGGCAGGCACCTCCGCCGCCGCCCCAGCAGCCGCCGCCCCCGCCGCAGGACCAGATCCCGCCGGCCCTGCGTGGCAACCGGCCGCCGGAGCAGCAGTACACGTACTCGGGCCCGTCCGAGGGCGGCGGCGTCCAGTCCCGCGGCGGCCAGAACGGCAACGGCCAGAAGCCGGACGGCCAGCAAGGCCAGGGCAACTCCCGCCGCGAACGCCGGGCCGCGGCCCGCGACGCGCAGCGCAAGGGCAAGAAGGGCCCCCGCCGCTAGCAAACCCCTCGGAGCCCGGCACCGCATTCGCGGTGCCGGGCTCCGCCATGTCTCGTCCCCAACCGGGCTACACCCGATCGCCTGTCCCCAACCACACCCCGTCACCAGCAAAAACGTCGGTACCCGCGGCTAGCGTTGACATCGGGGGCCCCCGGCCCGATTGAACGGACCGTTCAATCGCCGATTGTCCACAAGCGCCCGCGCGAAGCCGGGATCGTCAGACCCCGCGACTACGCTGGAAATCGGGGGGCCCCTGGGCCGATTGAATGGACCGTTCAATCGGACTGGTTGTCCACAGGGGTTGCTGCGCGGCCGGTTCTGTCGGTGTGCGTCACTACGCTGGAAACTGGGGGCCGGAGGCCGCCCAAAGGCCGATGCGAGGCGCGACTGCTTGAGAGGCGGCGCAGGAGCCCACCGCGAGCCACGGCCCCGGGTAGCGGCGAGGCCACGGACCCGCCCGACCCGCGCATTGGCGAGACGAATCGACGACACGCCTGGGCGGCGCTGTGCCTGGACGGACGACTCACCCGCTGAGGAAATCGCTGCGTGCGCCGCGCCCGGGGACGCCCTGCCCAGGGACGCCGCGCCCGAGGACGCCACGCGTTGGGCAAGGCACGCTTGGTGTGTCTCGCTCGGCCAGGCGTGTTCGGCAGGGCGCTATGGGTAGGGCTCGTCCGGCCAGGCGCGCTCGTCCGGGCGTGCTGGGTATGCATTCGCTCGGTTAGGCACGTTGGGCAGGGTTCGCCCGGCAGGGCGCGCTTGGCGGGATTTGCTCGGCCAAGCGTGTTGGGCCAGGCGTGTTCGGCAGGGCGCTTTGGGTAGGGCTCGCCCGGCCAGGCGCGCTCGTCCGGGCGTGCTGGGTAGGCGCTCGCTCGGTTAGGCACGTTGGGCAGGGTTCGCCCAGCAGGGCGCGCTTGGCAGGGCTCGCTCGGCCAGGCGTGTTGGGCCAGGCGCGCTCGCCCGGGCGCGCTGGGTAGGCATTCGCTCGGTAAGGCACGTTGGGCAGGTTCGCCCAGCAAGGCGCGCTCAGCAAGGCGCGCTCAGCAAGGCGCGCTCAGCGGAGCGCTTTGGGCAGGGCCCGCTGCGCTCGGTGTGCCTCGCTCGGCAGGGCACGCTCGGCCAGGCGCGTTGGGCGCGCTCGGTTCGGCGAGGCGCGCTCGGCACCGCCGGGAGTTCGCGTGTGCCGCTGGAGGCGTGCCGCGCTCGAACAGTGCGCGACACGCCAACCGGCCAGGCGCTACAGCAGGCGCAGGACGGCGCAGTGCCAGGAGTCGTCCACCCGCTCGAAGCGCGTCGCCATCGCGCGCACCCGTCCCCGTTCGCCGGGAGCGGGGGCGATGTCGATCACCGCGGTTATCTCTGCCGCCGTGGCCGACGGGTAGCAGGTGCGGACGCGGCGCAGGCGGTGCGCGCGCCCCGGCGTCGTCACCCGCAGGCGGGTCAGCAGCGCCTCGTACGCCGGCGGGGACAGCAGCGTGTGCAGCTGGCCCACGTTCCGCCTGCCCTCAAGCACCTCCAGGATCCGCATCAGCAGCCGCCACAAGGTCTCCGGCGTGATGGTCGGCTCCTGGGGCGACGCGACCAGCGTCAGCTGCGGGCCGGTCGCCGGGCGCAGGCTCGACCAGCGCGGTGGCATCTCGCCCGGCGCGTACGACGGCTCGTACTCCGGCAGGGCACGCAGCCGGGGGCGGTCGGGGAGCGGGAGCGGGCGGAGCGAAGCGGTCATGCCCTACAGAGCCGCCGCGACTTGCTACTGGGACAACTGCCACCCCAACGTGTTCACGTGACTACAGATCGCGACGGCGGACCAGTTCGAAGCACAGCACCGCCGCGGCGCTGGCGACGTTCAGCGACTCCACCCCGCCGCTCAGCGGGATCGACAGCCAACCGGTCACCGACGGCCGGACGTCCGCGCCGATGCCGGCCGTCTCGCCGCCCAGCACGAACGCGGCGCGGCGCGGCAGCGCGGCCGTGAACAGCGACGACGACGTCCCGGCCGACAGGGCGAACAGCGGGAAACCCGCTTCCCGCAACGCCGCCGCCGCCTCGGCCGCCGTGTAGCAGCGCAGCACCGGCGCGTGGAACGCCACGCCGGCCGACGCCTTCACCACCAGCGGGTCCAGCGACGCCACCCCGCGCCGCGGCACCACGATCCCGTCGATCCCGGCCGCCGTCGCGGTGCGCAGGATCATGCCCACGTTCGCCGGCGTCGTGATGCCGTCCAGCACCAGCACCGTCGACAGCGAACCCGACGCCAGCGCGTCCGAGAGCCGCCGCATGCGGGGCGCGACCACGTCCGCCAGCACGCCCTGGTCCTGCTTTCCGTTACCCGCCAGCACCTTCACCCGGTGCGCGCTCGCCCGCTCGACCGGCACGGATCGCGACGACGCCGCCACGAGGATCTCCTGCGCCGCCGGCCCGCGGGCGTTGTCCGCGAGGATCACCTTGTCCACCCGCAGCTCCGCGTCGGCCAGCGCCTCGAGCACGGGCTTGCGGCCGAACACGGTCAGGAACCTGTCCTTGGGGGAAGGACCGGGGGAAGGGGCGTCCACACGACGGAGCATTCCACGTCATCCCGGCCGCCATGTGTCAGGATCCAACCGTGAGGGTCTACATACCGGCCACGGTGACCATGCTGCGCGCGCTCAACGCCAAGGGCGAGGTGGCCGCCGTCGGCGACACCGCGTTCGCCCTCACGCCTGCGCTGCGCGAGTCCTACGCCACCGGCACCGCCGAAGAGCTCGAGTACGCCGCGATGACCGAGGCGGCCCGCGCGTCGCTGCGGCTGCTCGCCGGCGAGCTGGCCGACGACCCCGATGCCACGCTGCCCCGCCGCGCGGTGATCTCCGCCGACATCGAGGGGGCGAAGCTGCGCCCCGACCTCGACCACGCCGTCGTGCGGCTCCCGGCGTCCGTGCCGGCGTCGCTGGTCGCCGCCGTGCATCTCGACACCGAGGACGCCGAGCCCGCGGTGCGCGCCGCCGCGGACGTGATCGACGCCGCCGACCTCGGCGACCCGGACGCGGAGTTCACGCTCGGCGACGCCGAGGACCACGAGCTCGCCTGGTACGCCACGGAGGAACTGCCGTTCCTCCTCGAGCTGCTCTAGGCGTCGAGCACGACCTTGCCGCCGGCCTTCCCGTCCACCAGCAGCGCCAGCGCGTCCGCCGCCTTCTCCAGCGGGAACCGCTCCGCGATGTGCGGCGTCAGCTCGCCCCGCTCCACCAGGCCGAACACCTCGGTCAGCGCCGCGGTGAACCGCGCACCCGACTGCACGTAGTAGAACCGCGCGCGCCGCCCGCGGCCGCGGCCGGCCAGCTTGGCCAGCTGCCAGCCGGCGAACCGGCGGATCGTGCCCGCGTACGGGCGCAGCCAGTGGCCCTCGTCGCGCAGGGTGGACGCCGAGCCGTAGTTGATCAGGATGCCGCCGTCCGCGAGCAGCCCGTACGAGTCGGTCAGGCTCCGCCCGCCCACGTGGTCGAACACGGCGTCCACCCCGCCGGGCGCCAGCGCGCGCACCGCGGCCGGCACGTCCCCGGCCCGGTAGTCGATCGGCTCGGCGCCCATGTCGCGGACCAGGTCGTGCTTCGCGGCGGACGCCGTGCCCAGCACCCGCGCGCCCGCGCGCACGGCCAGCCGCACCAGCAGCGAGCCCACGCCGCCCGCCGCGCCGTGCACCAGCACCGTCTGGCCGCGCCGGACCCGGGCGACGTCGTGCACCATCTGCCACGCCGTCACGCCGTTCATCACCACCGCCGCGGCCACGCCCGCGTCGAGCGCGGCCGGCACCGCCACCACCGCGGCCGCCTTGACGACGACGTGCGTGCGCCACGCGCCGGTCCGCGTCATGGCCGCGACCCGGTCGCCGAGCCGCACGCCGGTCACGTCCTGGCCGAGCGCGGTCACGACGCCGACCAGGTCGTAGCCGGGCACGAACGGGAACTTCGGCTGCATCGGGTAGCGCTGCCGCAGCATCTGCACCTCGGCGAAGCTCACGCCGCTCGCCTCGACCCGCACCCGGACCTCGCCCTTGCCGGGCTCCGGGCCGTCGCCGGACGTCACCCGCAGCATCTCCGGGCCACCCGCGCCGGTCATCATGACCTCCATGGCGTAACTCCTTCTCACTGGCGTTATAGCTTCTAACTTTCATTAGATGCTGTTAGAGTCGTCGTGTCAAGGAGGGAACCGACATGAACCGCAGGGAGCAGTACCGCGAGCAGACCCGCCAGGAGGCGAAGCGGATCGCGCTCGAGCAGCTGGCCGAGCACGGCGTCCCCGGGATCTCGGTCAACGCCATCGGCAAGCGGATGGGTGTCACCGGCCCCGCGCTGTACCGCTACTTCGCCAACCGCGACGCGTTGCTCACCGAGCTGATCTCCGACGCCTACCACGACCTGGCCGAGACCCTCGAGGCCGCGATCGCGGGCGTGCGCGCCGGCCGCTTCCGGGCGGGCGCGAACGCCATGCGCGACTGGGCGAAGGCCGCGCCGCACCGCTACCTGCTCCTGTTCGGCACCCCGATCCCGGGCTACGAGGCACCCGAGCACACGCTCGCCGCCGCCAGCCGCGCCATGGTCGCGCTGCTGTCCACGGTGGGCGAGGACCACGCGAAGCCGCGCCGGTCCACGCTGCACCGGCAGGTCGCGGCCTGGGGCGAGCGGATGGACTACCCCGGGCTGACCCCGCGGCAGCTGCACTGGGGGCTCGCCGTCTGGTCCCGGCTGCACGGCTACATCAGCCTCGAGGTGGCCGGCCAGTTCGCGCTGACGGAGATCGATCCCGAGCTGTTGTACCGCGCGGAGTTGGACGCACTGGCGGGCTGGTGGGATCACGACTCGTGACAGGATGGCGGGGAGCGCCGGTCACGAGCCGGCCCGGAGACGACCAGGGAGGCGAGCCACAACATGGACGCCATTTCGTCCGTGCCCGAGCCGGTCAACGAGCCGGTGAAGACCTACGCACCGGGCAGCGCCGAGCGCGAGTCGCTGCACCGGCGGATCGCCGAGCTGGAGGGCGAGCGGCACGAGCTGACCATGACCATCGGCGGCGAGCAGCGGATGGCGGGCGGCGAGCCGATCGACGTCGTCCAGCCGCACGACCGCCACCATGTGCTCGGCGTGTCCGCCCAGGCCACCGCCAAGGACGTGGCCGACGCGGTCAGCGCCGCCAAGCTCGCCGCCCCCGCGTGGCGCGACCTCCCCTTCGACGAGCGGGCCGCGGTCCTGCTGCGCGCCGCCGACCTCGCGGCCGGCCCCTGGCGCGACACCCTCAACGGCGCCACCGTGCTCGGCCAGTCGAAGTCCGTGCAGCAGGCCGAGATCGACGCTGCCTGCGAGCTCATCGACTTCTGGCGGTTCAACGTCTCCTACGCCCGCCGCATCCTCGCCGAGCAGCCGAACTCGAGCCCCGGCATCTGGAACCGCTTCGACCACCGGCCACTGGACGGGTTCGTCACCGCGATCACCCCGTTCAACTTCACCGCGATCGCCGGCAACCTGCCGACCGCGCCCGCGCTGATGGGCAACACGGTGGTGTGGAAGCCCTCGCCGACCCAGCAGCTCGCCGCGCACCACACGATGCGCCTGCTCGAGGCGGCCGGCCTGCCCCCCGGCGTGATCAACATGGTGACCGGCGACGGCGCCGCGGTCAGCGAGGTCGCGCTCGCCGACCCGGACTTCGCCGGGCTGCACTTCACCGGCTCCACCAAGACGTTCAGGTACCTGTGGCGCACCATGGCCGAGCGGCTGGACACCTACCGGTCCTACCCGCGGATCGTCGGCGAGACCGGCGGCAAGGACTTCGTCGTCGCGCACCGCTCGGCCGACCCGGCCGGCGTCGCGACCGGCCTGATCCGCGGCGCGTTCGAGTACCAGGGCCAGAAGTGCTCCGCCGCCTCGCGCGCCTACGTCTCCCGCTCGCTGTGGGAGTCCGGCCTGCGCGAGCAGCTGGCAGACGTCACCGGCTCGCTGTCCTTCGGCGACGTCACCGACTTCTCCCACTTCGGCGGCGCGGTGATCGACGGCCGCGCGTTCGCCAAGCACAAGGGCGTCCTGGAGATGGCCGCGAGCTCGTCGACGCTCGAGGTGCTGACCGGCGGGAGCTGCGACGACTCGGTCGGCTACTTCGTGCAGCCGACGATCCTGCTCGGTTCCGACCCGATGAACGACGTGTTCACCACCGAGTGGTTCGGCCCGATCCTCGCGGTCCACGTGTTCGACGACGCCGAGTACTCGAAGGTTCTCGAGCTGGTCGACAGCTCCACGCCGTACGCGCTGACCGGCGCCGTGTTCGCGACCGAACGCGCCGCGATCGAGGAGGCGCACCGCACGCTTCGCTTCGCGGCCGGCAACTTCTACGTCAACGACAAGCCGACCGGTGCCGTGGTCAGCCAGCAGCCGTTCGGCGGCAGCCGCGGCTCGGGCACCAACGACAAGGCCGGCTCGATCTACAACCTGCAGCGGTGGGTGAGCCCGCGGTCGGTCAAGGAGACGTTCGTCCCGCCGACCGGCTACGGCTACCCGCACATGGGCTGACCCGGCGAAACGGGCCCGGCCTGCTCGGCCGGGCCGTTTCGTGCGGTCAGTTCACGCAGTCCGAAGTGGACTTCCCGCCGCCGGGATCCGGCGTCGCGGAGCTCGACCCAGCACCCGAGCCGCTGCCGAACACCGACGTGACGAACGCGCTGACCGCGGCCGGGTCGAGGTCGAGGACGGAGCCCGCCTTCGGGTCGACGAGCTCACCCGCGCGCGGCACCGTCGCGAACCGCGTCCGGTCCGCGCCCGGGCCCCGCAGCTGGGCGGCCAGCCCGAGCAGGTCCCACTTCGGGTCGAGCCGGGCACGGGCGCGCACGACGTCCAGCGCCGCGGACAGCGTGTCCGGATGCGCGCGCAGCAGGCCGGCGAGCGAGCGCAGGAACACCTGCTGGCGCGCCATCCGGTCGAGGTCGCCGTTCGGCAGCCCGAACCGCTGGCGCAGGAACGCGAGCGCCTTGTCGCCGGACACCGTCTGCTCGCCTGCCGGGAACGACGCTCCCGTGCGGTTGTCGGCGGTGGCGGCGCGCAGGCACACCGGCACGCCACCTACCACGTCCGCCAGCTCGCCGAACCCGGCCATGTCCATCAGCGCGTAGTGGTCCGCCCGCACCCCGGTGAGCCGGTACACGGTCTCCACCAGCGCGGGCAGCCCGTACTCCCGGTACACGAGGTTGAGCCGCTGCTTGCCGTGGCCGGGCACGCCGACCCAGGAGTCGCGCGGCAGCGACACGACGGCCGTCGACCCGTCCGCACGCACCTTGGCGAGCATCAGCGCGTCGGTGTACCTCGACCGGTCCAGCCCGGCGAGCAGCACGGTCTGTTCCTCGGCCGCGCCGCCGCCGGCCGCCGGCGCACCGCGGTTCAGTGCGCGCGGCACCACGAACGCGGCCACCGCGATCGCCACGACGGCCACCACCGCGACACCCGCGGCCAGCAGCGTCATGCCGTACCGGCGGTGCGGACGGGCCCGGGCCAGCCCGGCGAGCACCGCACCCGGGTCGGGCGCGCGGTCGGCCTCCGCGGCGAAGGCCTCCCGGATGAGCTGTTCGGTGCGATCGGTCACGACAGGACCTCCCTCACGGTCGGCTGGTCGGCCGCGCGCAGGGTGGCGAGCGCGCGGGAGATGTGGCTGCGGACCGTGCCGGCCGTGCAGCCGAGCACCTCGGCGATCTCCGCGTCGGTGCAGTCCTCGTAGTAGCGCAGCAGGATCGCGGCCCGCTGCTTGCGCGGCAGCGTCGCGATCCGGATGCGCATCGCGTCGCGCTCGGCGTAGGCGGTGGCCGGGTCGGCGACGGGCGTGCCCAGCGCGTCGAGCGTGCCGTGCGTGGCGGCGACCGTGCGAGCGGCCCGGCGCCTGCGCCACGACAGGTACTCGTTGGTGATCATCCGCCGCACGTAGGCGTCCGGCGCCTGCAGCGACCCGATGCGGGCCCAACGGTGCTGTGCCCGCAACAGGACCTCCTGCACGACGTCCTGGGCGAGATGGGGATCGCAGGTCAGCGCCGTGGCATAGCGCAGCAGGCGATCCAGCCGTTCGGCCACGAACGCCTCGAAGCGGTCGGCCACCGTCGCTCCCTTCCGGTCGGGGACAGGTGACCGTAGAACGCCGCGACCGTGGTGGTTTGTTGAGTCCGGCGGCGAGGTTTCTGTCGGTGGGTGTTGGTAGCGTTGAAAACAGGGGACCCCCTAGCGGGTTGTCCACAGGGGAGTGGTTGTCCACAGATCGCGGCCGGCCGGCTCGGATCGTCGGTGGGCGCCGGTATCGTGGATTCCGGGGGCCGGAGGCCGCTCGGGCCGGCAGCGCCCTGGCGCCGGCAGTGTTCTTGCCTGCAGTGTTCTTGCCTGCAGTGTTCTTGCCTGCAGTGGTGTTCGCCGTGCTTGTGTTCTCCCGCAACAGAAAGCGCCCTCGCCGCGTCGCGGCGAGGGCGCTCCTGGCGACTCGAGGTCAGCTCGGGATCTCGCCCACCTGGTCGGCCGGCGGGGCCTCGATGGTGACCGGCTCGCCCCACTTCGAGTAGTCCACCTGGACCTTCACCGGGACCGTCTTGCCCGACGTCGGGTCCGGGGTCGGCATCTCGATCGACATGCGGACCGGGAGGCCGTCGCCGTTGACCCACAGCTCCACCGGGAAGTCCTTCAGGCCGGACTTGATCGCTTCCTGCATGGCCTGCTGCAGCGTCGCGTCCTTCTGGTTCTCCGCCAGCTTCTGGACGTCCACCGTGATCTTGTAGTGGGTCGCGTCCTCGCCGTTCAGCGACGTCTGCTCCGTGGACTCGATCGTGCCGGCCTGCTCGAACTGCTCCAGCGTCTGGCGCGGGTCGGCGTTCTGGCGCATCTGGTCGGTCAGGCTGCCCAGCGCCTGCGCCATCGGGTTGCTCTTGTCCTTGGAGTCGATCTTGACCCACGGCTTGCCACTGGGCGCCAGGCCCGCCGGCAGCTTCATGTACAGCACGCCGTCCAGCAGGATCATCGACATCTGGCCCTGACCACCGGCGTCCATGTCCATCGAGATCGCCGGGTCCGAGCCGCCGAGCTTCAGGTCGCCCTCGCCCTTGACCTGCGTCGCACCGGCACCGCCCGTGAAGACCATGTGGGCGGTGTTCGACTCCGCCGTCCGCTCGCCGACCTGCTTGGCCAGCGCGACCAGGTTGGTCGCCGCCTCGTTGGCCCCGTCGCCACCGGACCCCTGCGCCGTGCCCGCGGTCTTGCCGCCGCACGCGGCCAGCGACACGGTCAGCGCCAGCACCGCCGCCAACGCCCCGATCTTCCGCATTCCCCTGCTCCCCTCGATCATTTCGCCCGGCGCGCGGCCGGATCGGTCAGGTCAGTCACCGTACTCGTCGAGCCTGGCCCGCGAGATCAGAAGGCGCCGAAGCGACTCGAGTCTGCCCGAAGAGGCAAGACCCTCGGCGACGACGATGTCCAGCATGCAGTCCGGGTCCTCCGGCGGCCCCAGGTGCCCGCACCCCGACGGGCACTCCTCGACAGGCTCCACGAACTCCTCGAACGCCGCCACGATGTCGCCCGGTTCCACGTGGGCCAGCCCGAACGACCGGATACCCGGCGTGTCGACGACCCAGCCACCGCCGGGCAGCGCCAGCGCCACCGCGGTCGTCGACGTGTGCCTGCCCTTGCCGACCGCGCTCACGTCAGCGGTGGCGCGCATGGCATCCGGCACCAGCTTGTTGACCAAAGTGGACTTTCCGACGCCGGAATGGCCCACCAGCGCGGAAACCTGGCCCGTGAGCCGCGAGCGCACCTCGTCGGGATCGCGGTCGCTGCGGGTCACCAGCGCGGGGATGTCCAGCTCGGCGTACGCGGCGGTCACCTCGTCCGCGCTCGCCAGGTCCGACTTCGTCAGGCACAGCACCGGATGCAGCCCACCCGCGAACGCCGCGACGAGGCAGCGGTCGATGAAACCCGTGCGGGGCGGGGGATCCGCGAGCGAGCACACGATCAGCAGCTGCTGCGCGTTCGCCACCACCACCCGCTCGTACGGGTCGTTGTCGTCCGCGGTGCGGCGCAGCACCGACGAGCGGTCGGCCACCCGCACCACCCTGGCCAGCGTGTCCGGCCGGCCGGACGTGTCGCCCACCAGGTCCACCAGGTCCCCGACGACGATCGGCGTGCGGCCGAGCTCGCGCGCCCGCATGGCGATGACCTCGTGGTCCGGCTTGCCGTCCAGCGCACAGGTCCACCGCCCGCGGTCGACGCCGACGACCATCGCCGCGCGCGCGTCCGCGTGCTCGGGGCGGCGCTTCGTGCGGGGCCGGGTGCCCCTGCCCGGGCGCACCCGGACGTCGGACTCGTCCAGGCGACCCCAGTCCGACCGCCGGCGCCCGGTCACGAGCCAGTGCCGTCCAGCATCGTGCGCCACATGGCCGGGAAGCCGGGCAGTGTCTTGGCCGTCGTGGCGATGTCGTCGACCGTGACGCCGTCGACGACCAGGCCGACGATCGCGCCCGCGGTCGCCATCCGGTGGTCGGCGTAGGCGTGCCAGGTGCCGCCGTGCAGCGTGGCCGGGCGGATCGCCAGGCCGTCCTCGGTCTCCCGCGCGTCCCCGCCCAGCCCGTTGATCTCGGTGACCAGCGCCGCGAGCCGGTCCGTCTCGTGGCCGCGCAGGTGCGCGATGCCGCGCAGCACCGACGGGCCGTCCGCCAGCGCGGCCAGCGCCGCCACGGTCGGCGTCAGCTCGCCGACGTCGTGCAGGTCGATGTCCACTCCGGACAGCCGGGCCGGGCCGGTCACCGTCAGGCCGGCGGCGGTGCCGGTCACCACGCAGCCCATCCCTTCGAGGATGTCGCCGATCGCGTCGCCCGGCTGCGTGGTCACCGCGGGCCAGCCGGAGACGGTGACGGTGCCGGCGGTGACCGCGGCCGCGGCCAGGAACGGCGTCGCGTTGGACAGGTCCGGTTCGACCTGCCACTCGCGCGCCGCGATCGGGCCGTGCTCCACCCGCCAGGTGTTCGGCTCGCTGTCGTCGACGGTCACGCCCGCCTCGCGCAGCATCCGCACGGTCATCTCGACGTGCGGCATCGACGGGACGGGCTTGCCGGCCGCGATGTCCTCGTGGTGGACGGTCAGGCCCTCGTCGTAGCGCGTGCCGGCCAGCAGCAGGCCGGACACGAACTGGGAGGACGCCGACGCGTCGATCGTCACCGCGCCGCCCGGCAGGGCGCCCTTGCCGCGCAGGGTGAACGGCAGCGCGTCGCCGTCGATCGTGGCGCCGAGCGCGCGCAGCGCGTCCAGCACCGTCGACATCGGCCGCTCGCGGGCGCGCGGGTCGCCGTCGAAGTGGATCTCCCCGTCGGCGAGCACGGCGGCGGGCGGCACGAACCTCATCACCGTGCCGGCCAGGCCGCAGTCGACGGTCGCCGGGCCGGTCAGGCCGGCGTGCGGCTCGACGGTCACGCGTTCGCGGTCGACGGTCAGCGGCACCCCCAGCGCGCGGAGCGCGGCGATCATCAGGTCGGTGTCGCGGCTGCGCAGCGCGCCGGTCAGGGTGCCCCCGCCCTCGCTCAGCGCGGCCAGCAGCAGGGCCCGGTTCGTGATCGACTTCGAGCCCGGTACGGCCACGGTGGCCCGGACGGCGCCGGGCGCCACGGGTGCCTGCCACTGGTTCATGCGTCGATGATCCCGCATGCCGGGCGCCGCGGTGCAGACTGTCGGTGGGTCGTGCCACGATCGGCACCAGGAGGTGGTTGACGTGTGCGGGAGGTACGCAGCGGCGAAGGACCCGGCCACGCTGGCCGCGGAGTTCGACGCGTACGACTCGACCGAGGACCACGCGCCGTCCGCCGACCACAATGTCGCGCCCACGAAGGACGTGGTGGCGGTCGTGCAGCGGCACCCGCGTGACGAGGACGGCGAGGCCGACGACAGCCGCACCGAGCGCAGCCTGCGGGTGATGCGCTGGGGCCTGATCCCGGCGTGGGCGAAGGACATGTCGATCGGCGCGCGCATGATCAACGCCCGCTCGGAGTCGGCGGCGACGTCCAACGCGTTCAAGACCTCGCTGGCCAGGCGGCGCTGCCTGCTGCCGGCCGACGGCTGGTTCGAGTGGAAGAAGGAGGGCGGCCACAAGCAGCCGTTCTTCATGACCCGCCCGGACGGCGGGAGCCTGGCCATGGCCGGCCTGTGGACGGTGTGGCGGGATCCGAAGGTGTCCGACGGCCCGCCGGTGTTGAGCGCGGCCGTGCTGACCACCGCCGCGCGGGGCCGCCTCGCCGACATCCACGACCGGATGCCGCTGCTCGTGACGCCCGACCACTGGGCGGCCTGGCTCGACCCGGACTCCGCCGAGGTCGACGGCCTGCTCGAGCCGTCCCTGGAGCTGATCGAGGAGCTGGAGCTGCGGCCGGTGTCCAGCAAGGTCAACAACGTCCGCAACAACGGGCCCGAGCTGGTCGCCCGCGAGGAGCCGGTCACCGAGCTGGACGACCCCGCGCTGTTCGACGTCTGAGGCCGCGATGACCGTGATGAAGATCGACACCCCGCACGGCCCGGCCCGTGCCGAGCTGCACTGCGCGCCCGAGGCCCGGGCCGGCCTGCTGCTCGGCCACGGCGCGGGCGGCGGTCTCGGCGCGCCCGACCTGGTGGCCGCCACGCGGGGCGCGCAGGCCGCGAACGTCGACGTCGCCCTGGTCGAGCAGCCCTACCGGGTGGCGGGCCGGCGCGCACCCGCACCCGCCCACCAGCTCGACACGGCGTGGCTCGCGGTGGCCGAGCAGCTGGCCGACCAGTGGTTCCGCGACCTGCCGCTGGTGTTCGGCGGGCGGTCCTCCGGCGCGCGGGTGGCGTGCCGGACCTCGGCGGACGGGGAGGCCGTCGGCGTGCTGTGCCTGGCGTTCCCCGTGCACCCGCCGGGCAGACCGGAGAAGAGCCGGCTGCCGGAGCTGGACGGCGTGACGGTGCCCACGCTGGTGGTGCAGGGGGAGAGCGACCCGTTCGGCATGCCGGGGCCCGCGCCGCACCGCGAGATCATGGTGCTGCCTGGTGACCACTCGTTGAAGCGGGAGGCAAAGACGCTGTCGCGGACCGTCGAGGAGTGGCTGGGCCGCATCCTGCGCCCGCTCGACTGAGGGAATGCGGCGAGGTGTGCCGGCGTTCCGCTGGACGTGATGACTGCGACTCGCCGGGTACCCTCACTGGAGTCCCGTCCGTTTCCGAGGATGGGGCAGTTCCGACTGGAAGGGAGCACGGTGCCGAGCACCGAGACTCACCCCGACGCGTCGGTCGAGACCGAGGAGCAGCGGGCAGAGCGGTTCGAGCGCGACGCCATGCCGTTGCTGGATCAGCTGTACTCGGCCGCCCTGCGGATGACCCGCAACCCGGCCGACGCCGAAGACCTGGTGCAGGAGACCTATCTCAAGGCCTACGCCGCCTTCGGGTCCTTCTCCAAGGGCACGAACCTCAAGGCGTGGCTGTACCGGATCCTGACCAACACCTACATCAACGGCTACCGCAAGCGGCAGCGCCAGCCGCTGCAGTCGCCGACCGAGGAGATCACCGACTGGCAGCTCGCCCAGGCCGAGAGCCACACCTCGTCCGGGCTGCGCTCGGCCGAGATCGAGGCCATGGACCGGCTGCCGGACAACGACGTCAAGGAAGCCCTGCAGCAGCTGCCGGAAGACTTCCGGCTCGCCGTGTATCTCGCCGACGTCGAGGGGTTCGCATACAAGGAGATCGCGGAGATAATGCACACGCCGATCGGCACGGTGATGTCTCGCCTGCACCGTGGCCGTCGGCAGCTTCGTGACCTACTGGCCGGGGTCGCGCGGGACCGTGGGTTCCTGCGTTCGACCGAGCAAGAGGTGAGCGGATCGTGAGCTGCGGCAAACCACACGAAACCGACTGCTCCGCGGTGCTGGCGGAAGTCTGGCTCTTCCTCGACCACGAGTGCGACACCGAGCGGCGCCAGCTGCTCGAGAAGCACCTGAACGAGTGCAGCCCGTGCCTGGAGGAGTTCGGCATCGAGGAGCACCTGAAGGTGTTACTCGCACGTAAATGTGGCGGCGAGCAGGCGCCCGAAGCGCTGAAACAGCGGCTGCGGGAGAAGATCCGGAAGACGGTCATCGAGCGAGGCGCCGTCGTGGTGCAGGACCGCGACGAGCGGTAGCTTGTCCACCCTTTCCGATCTGCTCGCGGAGCACACGAAGCTCTCCGGTGGCGAGGTGGACCACCTGCAGATGGTGGTCGCCGAGTGGCAGCTGCTCTCGGACCTGTCGTTCGCGGACCTGCTGATGTGGGTGCCGATCGGCGAGCCGCCCGCCCCGTCCGCCACGGACATCGAGTACCTGTGCGTCGCGCAGGCCCGCGCCACCACCGCGCCGACCGCGCACCCGGAGGACGTCGTCGGCAGCACCGTGACCGTGGCCGACCACCCGCAGCTGCGCCGGGCGATGAGCGAGCAGCGGATCCTGCGCGAGGAGGATCCGCGCTGGTACGCGGGGGTGCCGGTACGCCGCGAGGCGATCCCGGTGACCTTCGACGAGCGCGTGGTCGCCGTGCTGTCCCGCGAGACCGACCTCGCGGTGCCGCGGGTGCCGAGCTCGCTGGAGATCGCGTATCTCGGGATCGCGGCGGACCTGTGCCAGATGGTCGTCGACGGCAGCTTCCCCACCTCCGAGCCGGCCGCGGACGTGCACACGAGCCCGCGCGTCGGCGACGGCCTGGTGCGGCTGGACAACACGGGCGCGGTGGTGTTCGCGTCGCCGAACGCGCAGTCGGCGTACCACCGCATGGGGCATCCCGCGGAGCTGGTGGGCGTGCGGCTGGCGCCGCTGACGCGCGGGCTGATCGCGGATCCCTTTGATGCCACGGAGATCGCGCAGCGCATCCTGGCCGCGCTGGAGGGTCAGCCGAGCATGCGCGCGGAGGCGGAGTCGCATCGCGGCGCGGCGGTGTTGTTCCGGGCGTTGCCGTTGCGCCCCGGGGGAAAGGCGGCCGGCGCGCTGGTGCTGGTGCGCGACGTGACCGAGGTCCGCCGCCGCGACCGCGCGCTGATGTCGAAGGACGCGACGATCCGGGAGATCCACCACCGGGTCAAGAACAACCTGCAGACCGTCGCGGCGTTGCTGCGCCTGCAGTCCCGGCGCACCGCGAGCGAGGAGGCACGCGCCGCGCTGGGCGAGTCGGTCCGCCGCGTGGCCGCGATCGCGATGGTCCACGAGGCACTGTCCACGTCGGTCGACGAGCGCGTGGACCTGAACTCGTTGGTGGACAAGGTGATCCCGGTCGTCGGCGACGTCGCGGTGGCGGAGAACCACGTGAGCGTGCGGCGCACCGGTCAGTTCGGCGTGGTGGCCGCCGAGCTCGCGACGCCGTTGGTGATGGTGCTGACCGAGCTGGTGCAGAACGCCGTCGAGCACGCCTACCCACCGGGCGTGCCGGGCGACGTGACGGTCTCCGCGGAACGCTCGGCCCGCTGGCTGGACGTCATCGTCGCGGACGACGGCCGCGGACTGCCGAAGGGCTTCTCGCTGGAACGGTCGAACGGGCTGGGCCTGCAGATCGTGCGAACGCTGGTGGAGTCGGAACTACGGGGCTCGCTGTCCATGCGCCGGCGCGACCGCGGGGGGACAGAAGCGGTCCTCCGGGTCCCGCTGTCCCACCGCCGCTGAGCTCGTCCTCAGCCGCTCGCTCCTGGTTCGTCGGTGGGTGTGGGTAGCGTTGAATTCGGGGGCCCCCTTGGGGGTTGTCCACAGGTGGGGTGGTTGTGCACAGGTTTGTGGGGTTCTCAGCTGCTCGTCGTGGGACTGTCGGTGGGTGCCGGTAGCGTTGAAAACAGGGGGCCCCTGGCGGGTTGTCCACAGGGGTCTGGTTGTCCACAGGTTGCGGCGGCTCGCGCCGGATTGTCGGTCGGCGTCGGTACGCTGGATTTTGGGGGGCCGGAGGCCATGGCCGTTTGTGGCCTCGGAGCATTGGCCCTGGTCGAGGGGCCAGTGTTCTGTCCGGCGGCTGGTTGATGGGGGTCGGGGCCGTCGGCGGATTTGCGCTCCGGCTCGCGATTCAAGCGCGCCCTTCGGGCGTCGGCTTCGCTTCACTCTTGACCCGCGAGCCTCCATCGCCCAGCGGGCAGGGCTGGCGCCCCGCCCGCGAATGGCCCGCCGCCAGCCCCAACCCTTTGCCGCACGAGCTAGCGCGAACGGGCTCGGCTTTGCCCGCGCCGCTCTGCTCGCGTTGTTCTTCGTGCCGGCGCCGCGCGGGCCGATTCTTCCTGGCGCTGGCGCTGGCGCTGGCGCGGCCCGGCTCGCCGGCGACGTCAGAATCCTTGTCCTGCATGGCCTTGGACACACGAAGGCCCGGTTTCCCTTGTGGGAACCGGGCCTTGTGGCGTCTTGAGATCAGGCGTTACTGCTCGTCCGCGTACGGGCGCTGCGCCGCTTGAGAGCGCGTCGCTCGTCCTCGCTCATCCCGCCCCACACGCCTGCGTCCTGGCCGCTCTGCAGCGCCCAGGTCAGGCAGTTGGAAGCGACGGTGCAGCGGTGGCAAACGGCCTTCGCCTGGGCAACCTGCAATATGGCCGGACCGCTGGTCCCCACGGGGAAGAACAGCTCAGGGTCCTCATCACGGCAGGCCGCGCGGTGGCGCCAGTCCATTTCTACTTGCTCCTCGCTTTGGGCGCGCTTCGATGCGCCTCAGTCGTCATCTGGTCGTTTGGGGTGCTTGTGAATGCTTTCACGAACCAGCCATATGTCAAGAGTCCTTCATCAGCCGACGCCTGAACTCACTCGAAAGATCGACGTCAGAGGCGCGTTACTGCGTTGCGTAACAATCGGGTCACAGCTGTATCTCGCGGTTCGGCACCCGTCGTCGAGCGTTTTCCGACCCGGTGCTGGCTACCCGGCAACGCACAGGGCATGCCGGACCGACGCGACTTTCACGCACGTCCGCTCGCCGATGAGGTCGCCGTCGCACTGGACGCGGACCGGGTCGGGGCTCGTGATCGTGAACATCGGGACGTCGTCGCGGCGGAAGAGGTTGGCGCCTTTCTGCTCACCCTTCTGGCTGATCGCCTGACGGAGATGGCGCAGCACGGTCGGTAGGCGCAGCGTGCGCAGGGCGAAGATGCCGAGGTCGGTGTCGAAGCCGCAGCCGCGGTTGAGGTGGATCGCCCGCGTGCCGAGATAGGTCCACGGGTCCGTGTTGGACACGAACACCAGCCGCAGCCCGGAAACGGGCTCCTCGCCGGGGATCTCGACCGTCAGCTGCGGCCTGCCGCGCGCCGGCTTCAGGTACTGCGTCGTCGCGACCCGCGTGTACAGCGCGGGGCTCGCCTTCTTGCCCCGCTTGCGATCCACCTCCGCGACCACGTCCGCGTCCCAGCCGACACCCGCGCTGAACGAGAACCACCGTGCGGGCTCGGCGCCGTCGGGCTCGACGCGGCCGAGGTTGACCCGGCGGTGCTTGCCGTCCTCCAGCGCGTGCAGCAGCCGGTGCGTCGCGTCGACCGGGTCGCGGGGCAGGCCGAGCGAGCGGGCGAACACGTTCGCCGAGCCGCCCGGCACGATGCCCAGCATCGGCAGCGTGTCCCGCGGACCGCCCGCGAGCAGGCCGTTGATCACCTCGTTCACCGTGCCGTCGCCGCCGTGCGCCACGACCAGGTCCGCGCCGTCGACCGCCGCCTGCGCGGCCGCGCACATAGCGTGGCCGCGGTAGTCGGTCTCGAGGATCTCGAGCTTGACCTCGCTGGCCAGCGCGTGCGCCAGCACGTCCCGTCCGGCCGCGGTGGTCGCGGTCGCCTTCGGGTTCACCACCAGGACTGCACGCATAATCGCAGCGTAGGCGAGTCGGGCCCGGCCGGCGGACTACGATCGTTTGCGAAACCGTTCACAAGCGATCGAAGGGGCATCTCGTGCGCCTCGCCTCCGACGCCCCGCCGACCATCCGCGGCGCCGGGATTCTCGTCGGCCTGCAAGGGCTGACCGGTGTCGGCTTCGCCGTGGCGCTGCTCGTGAGCGCGTTCGGCGGCGCCTCGGCGACCGGTAACAACATCTTCGGCGAGGCCGCCTACTTCGTGGTGCTCGGCGGCGCGGTGGTGGTCGTCGGCGGCGCCTTGTACGCCGGCAAGCACTGGGCGCGCGGCCCGTCGGTGGTCGTCGAGCTGCTGTTGCTCGGTGTCGCTTGGTACGCGACCGGCCCGTCCGGGCGACCCGCGATCGGGGTGCCGGTCGGCGTGGTCTGCATCGTCGCGCTGTACCTGCTCTTCACCGCGCGCTCCCGCGAATGGTCGCTGGGGCTGGACGACTCCGACGCCGGCAAAGACGCGGACCAAACCGGACACTGAGCCGGGAATCGGATTCCCGACTTACGGCGGGTAGTGGATCACCTCCGAACGAGTGACCCTGATGGGGTTCCTTTTCCCTGCTCCGCGGCACCGTGGCCGCGGTACGAGGTGGTTGGCAATGCGTCTTGTTCGTGTCGGGGCGGCGTTGGTGGGCGCGGCGGCTGTCGTGCTGGGCATCACGATGGCGACCGGCGGTGCGTCCGCCGACCAGTCGCCCGGTGGCGGCGCCATCACGCCGAAGATCATTGACGGAGGTTTGGCCGACAACGCTCCGTGGGCAGCCCGCCTGTTCGTCGACGGCCAGGAGAACTGCTCGGCGACGATCATCGCGCCGACGTGGATCCTGACCGCACAGCACTGTGTGTCGAGCCAGGGCACCTACACGTTCCACATCGGCAGCCTGGACCAGACCCAGGGCGAAAGCGCGACCGGGACCAACATCCAGCGGAACCCGTCCGCCGACCTCGCACTGGTCGAACTGGACCACGCGGTGACCGCGACGTACTCGCCGCTCGGCAACGCCGACGCGGTGTCCACCGGCCAGACCGTGCAGGTCTACGGCTGGGGCGCCACGTGCACCGACCGGCCCGAGATCGAGTGCCAGTCGCAGATGCTCAAGGTCGCCGACGTCGGCGTGACCGACACGGCGTGCTCGGACTTCATGGGCGGCATCGCGGTGTGCGCCAACCGGATCGACGGCATCACCGCCGGCGGCGACTCCGGTGGCCCGATGTTCGCCACGGCCCCGGACGGCTCGTACGTCCAGGTCGGCGTGGCCTCCACGAGTGACCGGCAGACGTTCACCGCGTACGGCAACGTCACGCAGTACCGCGACTGGATCGCCGGCATCGCCGGCGTCTGACCGCCGCAGGACCCGAGCGCCGCGTCCGGTATCCCGGGCGCGGCGCTCGCCCGTTCACCGTCCGGTCCGGCCGTCGATCTGCTCTCGGATGATGTCGGCGTGCCCGGCATGGCGGGCGGTCTCCTCGATGAAGCCGACCAGTATCTGGCGGAGGGTCCGCGTCTTTCCGTTGCGGGTCACCGGTGCGTCCGCGTCGCCGAACGCGGCGATGATCTCGTTGCTGGCCTCGCACGCGGCGCGGTACTCGGCGCGCAGGGTGCGCAGCGAGACCGCGGGATCGACCCGCATCGACCGGGCGCCGCGGCCGGCCTTCCCGCCGGCGACGATCTCTTCGAACCACAGCGACTCGGCGAACGTGAGGTGCTGCAGCAGCCCGGCCAGGTTGGTGCCCGAGCCGACCGTGCTGCGCCGGGCGTCCTCGTCGCTCAGCCCGGCCAGCTTCTTGAGGACGCCGGACCGCAGCCCGTCGAGCGCCGCGCGAAGTTGTTCGAGTTCGGCGCTCACGGCCCGGTGCCGGCCAGCCGGTCCAGCGCATCCCCGGTGACGCGGTACACGGTCCACTCGTCCATGGCGATCGCGCCGAGTGCCTTGTAGAAACCGATCGCCGGCTCGTTCCAGTCGAGGACCCACCACTCCAGCCGGGCGTACCCGCGTGCCGCGCACTCCTCCGCGAGCGCGGTCAGCAGCGCGCGCCCCAGGCCGCCGCCGCGTGCGGCCGGCCGCACGTACAGGTCCTCCAGGTAGATGCCGTGCGTGCCGCGCCACGTCGAGAAGTTGAGGAACCACAACGCACAGCCGACCACCCGTCCGTCCACTTCGGCCACATGGCCGAACAGCGCGGGCGCCGGGCCGAACAGCGCGGTGCGCAGCTGCCCGGCGGTCAGCCCGCAGTCGTCCGGGGCGCGCTCGTACTCGGCCAGCTCGTGCACCAGGCCGACCACCGCGTCCACGTCGGACTCACGAACCCGGCGTACCCGTGGATCCGGCATGTCTACTCCCTCTGGTCCGGTGCCGGCGGCACGTTCAGGCGCTTGATCTGCGGCTCGCCCCGCTCGTCGCCGAGGACGGTGATCGCGGCGGCGTCGAGTCCGAAGTGGACTCCGGACGGCGCGTCGAGGCCGAGCCAGGCGGCGACCAGGACACGGCTGAAGTGCCCGTGCCCCACCAGGATGACGTCGCCGTCGGTCAGCGCGGCACGGGCCCGCTCGAGAACCCGCCGTGCCCGGGCGCCGACCTCGGTCGCGGTTTCGCCGCCCGGGCTCTCGTGCGTCCACACCGTCCAGCCCGGCACGGTCTCACGGATCTGCGGGGTGGACATGCCCTCGTACTCGCCGTAGTCCCACTCGGCGAGGTCCTCGGTGACCAGCCCGACGGGCAGGCCGGCGAGCTCGGCCGTGCGCAGCGCCCGGACGCGCGGGCTCGACGCGACCAGCGCGGGTTCCTCGGCACCGCGCATCGCGCCGAGCAGGCGGCCGGCGTCACCGGCGCGGCGCTCGCCGGTCGGGGTCAGCGGGAGGTCGGTCCGGCTCGTGTGGCGTCCGGTGCGCGACCATTCGGTCTCGCCGTGCCGCAACAGGTACACCGCGGTCATGGGGGCCTCCCGTCGGTGGTGGTCAGCGATGTTACTGACTGGTAGCTTAGGTCTGTGACGAACACTATGGCGATGTGGCGTCGGTTGGCCGGCCAGCCACTCGGCAAGCGGCTGTTCTCGGCGGCCGTGGTGGCCCGTGCACCGTACTTCGGCACCATCCTGCCGACCGTCGAGACGATGGTGCCCGGCCACTGCGAGGTGCGCGCGCCGAAATGGCTCGGCGTGCACAACCACATCGGGACGTTCCACGCGATCGCCGCGTGCAACCTCGCGGAGATCACGATGGGCATGCTCGCCGAGGCGACCGTGCCGCCGACGCACCGGTGGATCCCAAAGGGGATGACCGTGGCGTACCTGGCCAAGGCCACCACGAGCCTGCGCGCGACGGCGTCGCTGGAGCCCCTGCCCGAGTTCGGCGACGAGCCGTTCGAGCTGACCGTGCCGGTGTCGATCCGCGACGCCGTGGACAAAGAGGTCGTGCACGCCGACATCACGATCTGGGTGACTAGGAAGAACGCGGCCCGTACATGATCACCGCGACGCCGGCGACGCAGATGGCGGCGCCGAGGTAGTCCCAGCGGTCGGGCGAGAACTTGTCGACGACCACGCCCCAGGCGAGCGAGCCCGCCACGAAGACCCCGCCGTACGCGGCGAGGATGCGGCCGAAGTGCGGGTCGGGCTGGAACGTGGCGACGAACCCGTACGCCCCGAGCGCGAGCACGCCCGCGGCGATCCACCACAGGCCGCGGTCCTCGCGCCAGCCCTGCCAGACGAGCCAGGCGCCGCCGATCTCGGCCAGCGCCGCGAGGACGAACAGGACCAGCGAGCGGACGACGGTCATGCGAGCGGCAGCGGGCAGCCGGGGGTGGCCGCGCAGTCGGCCAGGTCTGCGCAGCCCGCGGCGACCGTGGCGCGCAGCGTGTCCCGCACGGCGGTCAGCTCGGCGATCCTGGCCTCCACGCCGGGCAGCTTGGCCGCGGCCAGCGCGGCCGGCCGGGTGCCGGGGCCGAGCAGGCCGGCGACCTCGTCGAGCGTGAAGCCGACCCGCTGCGCCCCCTTGATCATCCGCAGCAGCGCCACGGTGTCCGGCGGGTACACGCGCTGCCCGCCGAGCGTGCGGTCCGGCTCGGGGAGCAGGCCGCGGCGCTCGTAGTACCGCAGCGTCTGCCGGCCGACGCCCGCCGCGGCCGCGACCTCTCCGCTGCGCAGCCCGGTCACGATGCCCGGCCGGCGAGTGCGTCGAGGACGGCCACGTGCTCGGGCCCGACCGTCACGTCGAGGGTGAGCTCGCCGCCGGCCGCGGTCAGCGCGAACGTGAAGAACGAGCAGCACCCGGTCTCCCGGACGGCGAGCCCGGCGGCCGTCGCGGCGACCTCGGGCGTCGGCTCGAGCCGAAGTGTCAGCCGCCCGGGCGCGGGCCGCGAGGCACCGGTGACCGCGGTGGCGAACAGGTCGTCGAACTCGGCCACCCGCAGCGGCTGCTCGGTGGTCGGGAGGGTGCAGGAGGGCGGTACCCACGTCATGACAACACGGTAAGCCCGTACCCGGGAACCGGGTGCAAGCCGGGATAGCGTTCGCGCATGAGAGCTTCCGGAACGTTCGAGGTCACGGCGTTCGAGCCGACCTCGGTGACCGCGTCCGTGCCGACCGGCATGCCGGTCGGCGTCGCGACGATGGAGAAGACCTTCACCGGCGAGATCGAGGGCCGCGCGGCGACGCTGTTCACCTCGGCGTTCGACCAGGACAGCGGCGTGGGCACGTACGTGGCGATGGAGTCGTTCGAGGGCTCGGTGAACGGCCGCGCGGGAGCTTTCAACTTCGCCCACTCGGCGACGACCCACGGCACCGACCGCGCGGCCGAGTTCTTCACGATCGTCCCGTCGAGCGGCACGGGCGAGCTGGCCGGCATCCACGGCGCGGGCTCGATGACCGTCGAGGCGGACGGCACCCACCGCATCACCGTCGACTACGAGCTGGACCGGTAGACGACGTCGGCGCCGTCCCGCGTGGGACGGCGCCGAAAGTCGACGGGGAGGTCAGCCGTTCTTGGTCTCCCAGAAGATCTTGTCAATCTCGGCGATCAGGTCGAGGAGCTCCTGGCCCTTGGCGGGGTCCATGGAGCCCTTGGTGCCGGACGCGCCCGCGGCCTTCGTGGCCTTGTTGACCAGCTCGTGCAGCTGTGGGTACTTCGCGAAGTGCGGCGGCTTGAAGTAGTCCGTCCACAGGACCCACAGGTGGTGCTTGACGAGCTCGCTGCGCTGCTCGGCGATCAGGATCGCGCGCGTGCGGAACTCCGGGTCCTCGTTGTCCTGGTACTTCTGCTGGATGGCCTTCACCGACTCGGCCTCGAT
>DASYKY010000117.1:0-3135 GCA_035995025.1 Actinophytocola sp. | reverse complement strand
GGCTGTGCTCGCCGTCGGAGAGGTTGAGCACCCACAACATCGCCAGCTGCGCCTGCTTGGCGTCGCTGCGGCCGCCGAGCGAGTCGTACAGCCCCCGCTTGCCCAGCTGCGGCTCGCCGTACGGCGAGAGGTTCACGTAGTACCGGTTCACGTCCAGCACGGTGACCGCCTCGCGCAGCACCGCCAGGGTGTCCACAAGGGACTCCGGCGACACGAGGTCCGGGTCGTCGCCGGAGGTGTGGTACTCCGGGTACTCCGCGTACGGCGTCCGCGTCAGGCAGCCGACGCCGAGGTTGAAACCGGGCGAGCAGTACTGCCGCTCGTCGTAGCCGTACGGCGAGAACGCGCGGATCTCGTGTGGACGGTCGCGGAGCACGTGCGCGAGCACCCGGTCGATCTCCGCGTCCCCGCGCCGGCTCTGCTTGTAGGTCAGCGACCCGCGGTCACCCGCGCAGGCGAGGACGACACCGTGCTTGACCTTCTCGACCCGGGCGGCGTTGCGCGCGAGCCAGGTGATCGCGCCGATCGTGCCGGGCGCGAAGATGAACCGGTAGGTGTAGTAAGGGTTCTCGAACGACTTCGCGAGCTCGACGGCCACCGCGACGGCGGCCATGTTGTCGTTCGCGAGGGCCGGGTGGCAGACGTGGCAGGACACGATCACCTCGTCGGTGACCTGGCCCGGCACGACGTGCTCGGCGTAGGTCAGGTGCCCGTCGGCCAGCGTCGAGTCGATGCACACCTCGTAGTCGCCGTCGGGCATCGCGTCCAGGGTGTCCTGGCTGAGGCAGAAGCCCCAGGTGGGCGCGTAGTAGCTGGTCCGGTACGGGATCAGCGACGGCTGGTCGGGCAGCGTGTGCAGGTGCTCGCGCAGCCGCGCTAGCGGCATCGTCTCGTGCACCGGCACGCTGTAGCCGACGACGTGCAGCGCGTGCTCCCGGAAGTCGACGACCCGGCGGCCCTCCGCGTCCGCGATGTAGGCGTCGCGGATGTTCCACTCCTGCGGCACGGTCCAGTCGAGCACGTCGGTGCCGGTCGCCACCTCGTGCACGGTCAGCGGCAGGTGCTCGCCGACGATGTCGAGCGTCGCCCGCACGCCGTCGCCGGTGATGCTCCGGCACAGCGGGTAGAGCCGCTCCACCAGAGCATGCATCCGCGCCCCGACAGCGCCGTCCGGGACGGGCGCTGTCATCACGTGTGCCGCAGGGTGTCGTCGACCGCGCCCGCGCGGGACCGGTCCTTCAGCCAGGCCAGGCGGGTGAAGCGGCGCTCGAAGGACTCGGTGGTCAGGCCGTGCTTCTGGTACGCCTCGATCAGCTCGAGGGCGCCGTCCTTGACCGACCACGCGCAGTCGAAGCCCGGGATCGCCTCGCGGAACCGGGAGAAGTCGACCCGGTAGGAGCGCGGGTCCGCGCCGGCCTCGCCGGTGATCCGCAGCCGCGAGCCGGGCACCGCCTCGACGACCTCGGCGGCGATCTCCGCGACGGTCACGTTGTTGCGCTCGGTGCCGATGTTGAACGCCTTGTCGTGCACGGCCTCGCGCGGCGCGGTGAGCGCGGCGAGGAACGCCGAGGCGATGTCCTGGGCGTGCACCAGCGGCCGCCACGGCGTGCCGTCGGAGAGCACCAGCACCTCGCCGGACAGGTAGGCGTGGCCGACCAGGTTGTTCAGCACGATGTCGGCCCGCAGCCGCGGCGAGTAGCCGAACGCGGTGGCGTTGCGCAGGTACACCGGGGTGAAGTCGTCGTCGGCGAGCTCGTGCAGGTCGTCCTCGACGCGGACCTTGGACTCCGCGTACGGGGTGGCCGGGCGCAGCGGCGCGTCCTCGTTCACCAGGCCGGCGTTGCCGGACGCGCCGTACACTGAGCAGGTCGACGCGTACAGGAAGCGCGTGACCCCGTTGTCACGGGCCAGCCGGGCGAGCCGCACGGCCGCGCGGTGGTTGATGTCGTAGGTCAGGTCGGGGGCCAGCGCGCCGAGCGGGTCGTTCGACAGCGCCGCCAGGTGGACCACTGCGTCCACATCGGACACGTGCTCGTGCGTGACGTCGCGCAGGTCCACGGTGTGCCCCGGCGGGTCGGCCGGGGTGTCGCCGAGCACGCACGGCTCGAACAGGCCCGAGTCGAGGCCGACGACCTCGTGTCCTGCCGCCGCCAGGACCGGTGCCATGACCGTGCCCAGGTAGCCCTTGTGCCCCGTCAACAGGACGCGCATCGCTCAGCCCTCCAGGTCGAGAATCTGCTTGGTGACGTGGAAGGCCTCCGCGTAGCGCGCCTGACACTCGATCCCGCGGATCCGTGCCAGACCGAGGAAGACCTCCCGGTCGTACCACGGACGGTGTCGCTGCGAGGGGTAGTGCTGTTGCAGCAGTTCGACCTTTTTCTCGGCGAGATCGGGTGACATCGGCTGGTAGCTGTTGGGCCGGCCCAGGTCACCGTCCCATTTGACGATCTCGTAGCCGAGCACAAGATGGTCACGGAACGTGGTCGGCACGAGCTGCGCGAGGCCGCGGTGGTCCTGGTGCGCGTCGTCGGTGCGCGGCGCGAACACCACGTCGGGGTCGGTGCGCCGGCGCAGCTCCTCGAGCGAGTTCTTCGCCTCGTCCCAGTGCGCGGGCAGCCGGCCGTCGGGCATCTTGAGCACGGTCACGTCGAGGTTGGCGCCCGGGCAGAAGGCGGCCAGCGCGGCTCGCTCCTCGTCCTCCCGGTCGCCACCACCGCCGGAGAGCACCAGCGCGTCGACCCGGACCCCGGGCCGCGCCGAGCACATCGCGAGCAGCGTGCCGCCCGCGCCGATCGCGATGTCGTCACAGTGCGCG
This sequence comes from Actinophytocola sp., assembly GCA_035995025.1. Taxonomy (GTDB): domain Bacteria; phylum Actinomycetota; class Actinomycetes; order Mycobacteriales; family Pseudonocardiaceae; genus Actinophytocola. Next base: position 320 of record DASYKY010000117.1, on the reverse strand, counting down.
CCGAGCACGACCACACTGTCGATCCGCCCGGCACCCAACCGGATCACGCGGTCCTCGCGGGGATCCGCTCGTCGTCCCAGAGCGCCCACGGCCGTTCGCCACGCGAGTAGCCCGCGTCGAGCGCGGCCTTCTCCTTGACGGTGTCCGTGGGCTTCCAGAACCCGCGGTAGGGGTAGGCGAGCAGCCGGCCGCGCTTGGCGAGCTCGGTGCAGCCGTCGCCGACCAGGTCGCCGCCCGGCGGGATGTGGTCGAAGACCTCCTGGCGGAGCACGAAGTAGCCGCCGTTCTCCCACATCGGCATCTCGCTGACCGCGGTGATC
>DASYKY010000116.1:0-2248 GCA_035995025.1 Actinophytocola sp. | reverse complement strand
CTTGCCCTCGACCGCTGCGGTCATCGCGACCGTCAGCCCCGGGTGGGGGCTGACCTCAATCAGCGCACTGGCACCACTGTCGATCAGCGCCTCGACGACGGTGTTGAACCTGACCGGCAGGCGCAGGTTGCGATACCAGTAGTCGGCGTCAAGTGTGGCGGTGTCGATCGGCGCGCCGTCAACCGTCGAGTGGAACGGGATCGTCCCCGACCGCGGCTCGATGCCAGCCAGGTCTTGCAGCAGCCGCTCGCGCAGATCCTCGACGCGGACGGTGTGCGACGGGTAGTCCACCGGGATCCTGCGTGCCCAGACGTCGCCGGCCTCGCATCTCTGGAGCAGCTCGTCCAGTGCGTCGGTCTCGCCGGAGACCACGACGGACGCCGGGCCGTTGACGGCCGCCAGCGCCAGCCGCTCACCGAACGGCTCGATCAGCCCCGCCGCCGCCGCGGGCGCGAGCGCGACCGAGACCATGCCACCGTGCCCCGCCAGCAGATCGGCGATCGCCCGACTACGCAGACACACCACCCGCGCCGCGTCGTCCAGCGACAACCCACCCGCAACATACGCCGCAGCAATCTCGCCCTGGGAGTGCCCCACCACGGCCGACGGCTCCACGCCGTAGGAGCGCCACAACGCCGCCAGCGAGACCATCACCGCGAACAACGCCGGCTGCACCACATCGACACGCTCCAACGACGGGGCACCCTCCACCCCGCGCAACACGTCCTCCAGCGACCAGTCCACATACCGCGACAGCGCCTCGCCGCATACGCGCAACGACTCCGCGAAGACCGGGGCGGAGCTCAGCAACTCCAACGCCATCCCCTCCCACTGCGAGCCCTGACCGGGGAACACGAACGCCGCACCGGCACCGTCGCGTGCCTGACCAGCCACCATGCCGGCGGCCGCCTCACCACGCGCGGCGGCCTGCAGCCCAGTTATGAGCTGCTCAGAGTCCGAGGCGACCACGACCGCACGATGCTCGAGCTGCGCACGGCCCGTGGCCAACGAAAAGCCCACGTCCACAGGCTCGAGCTCCGGCCGTTCGACGAGCCAGTCGCGCAACCGCTCCGCCTGCGCCCGCACCGCGGCCTCGGTGCGTCCCGACAGCACGAAGGGGACGTCCGGCAGCCTCGCATCTCGGGGCGGGGCGTCGACGGGCGGCGTTCCCTCCAGGATCACGTGCGCGTTGGTGCCGCTGACGCCGAACGAGGAGACCGCCGCCCGCCGCGGGCGCTCCCCGGCCGGCCAGTCCACCGACTCGCGCAGCAGCTCGACGGCACCCGCGGACCAGTCGACGTGCGGCGAGGGCTCCTCGCAATGCAACGAGCGTGGCAGCAGCCCGTGCCGCAGCGCCTGCACCATCTTGATCACCCCGGCGACGCCGGCGGCGGCCTGCGTGTGGCCGATGTTCGACTTGAGCGACCCCAGGTGCAGGGGTCCGTTGGCGCGCTGCTGCCCGTAGGTGGCGAGCAGCGCCTGCGCCTCGATCGGGTCGCCCAGCGCGGTGCCGGTCCCGTGCCCCTCGACGACGTCGACGTCCGCCGGCGAGAGTCCGGCGGCAGCGAGCGCCTGGCGGATGACGCGCTCCTGCGAGGGCCCGTTCGGCGCGGTCAGCCCGTTCGACGCGCCGTCCTGGTTGACCGCGCTGCCGCGCACCGTCGCCAGCACGCCGTGGCCCGCCTCCCGGGCGTCTGACAGCCGCTCCAGCACGAGCAGGCCCGCGCCCTCCGCCCAGGCGGTTCCGTCCGCGCCGGCGCCGAAGGCGCGGCAGCGCCCGTCGGGTGCGAGCGCGCGCTGGCGTGAGAACAGCACGAAGACGGTGGGGGTGGCGAGCACGGTCGCACCGCCCGCGAGCGCGAGGTCGCACTCGCCCTCCCGCAGCGCCTGGCATGCGAGGTGCATCGCCACGAGCGACGAGGAGCAGGCGGTGTCGACCGACACGGCCGGGCCCTCCAGGCCGAGCGCGTAGGCCAGGCGTCCGGACAGCAGGCTCCCGCCGGTGCCGACGTAGCCCTCCAGCTCCGCGGGCATGCCCGTGCTGCCGTAGTCCGCGTACATGACGCCGGCGAACACGCCGGTGGCGCTGCCGCGCAACAGATGGGGATCGATGCCGGCGTCCTCCAACGCCTCCCACGCGCCCTCCAACAGCAGCCGGTGCTGCGGGTCGATCGCGAGCGCCTCGCGCGGCGAGATCGAGAAGAACTCGGGATCGAACTCACCCGCGTCATAGAGGAAGCCGCCGTGG
>DASYKY010000115.1:0-176280 GCA_035995025.1 Actinophytocola sp. | reverse complement strand
GCGCGCGGTGTTCGGCGCGGACGAGCTGGACTTCGTGTCGCTGTTCTCCTCGGTCACCGGCACCGCGGGCGGGCTCGCGGAGACCGACTACTGCGCCGCGAACGCCTACCTCGACGCCCACGCGTCCGCGGGCGGCTGGCGTGCGCCAGTGCGCTCGCTCGGCTGGTCGGGCTGGCTGGAGGTCGGCATGCTCGCCGACATGCTCCAGCCGGCCGCGTCCACCGCCGCGTCCACGGCCACGAGCGGGGACACGAGCGGGGACACGGCCGGGGACACGATTGAAGGCACGACCGAGCCGCTGGCGCACCCGCTGGTCACCGAGATCCGCCGCGGCGTGGACGGCACCACGACCGGCCACGGCACGCTCGCACCCGGTACGCACTGGGTCCTCGACGAGCACCGCATCGGCGGCGTGCCCGTCCTGCCCGGCACCGCCCAGCTCGAGGCCGTCCGCGCCACGGCAGCCGCGGTGGCGGCCGGCCCGGTCGAGCTGACCGACGTGCTGTTCATCGAGCCGTTCGAGGTGCCCGACGCGACCACCGCCGACCTGCGGGTCACGATCGGCCCGCGCACGGACGGCACCGCGCAGGCCACGCTCACCGGCACCGGCACGACCTACTGCCGCGCCACGGTCGCCTGGCCCGCGACCGCGCCCGGCACGCCGCTCGACCTCGACGCCGTCCGCGCCCGCTGCACGTCGCAGCCCGGCCTGGTGGCCGGGAGCCACGAACCGCCCGGCGCGCTGGTGACCTACGGGGCGCACTGGCGCACCGTGCGCGAGGTGTGGCGCGGGCCCGGCGAGCAGCTCACCCTGCTCGAGGTCCCCGAGGACCAGCGCGACGACCTGCCCGGCTGGGGCTTCTCCCCCGCCGTGCTCGACCAGGCGACGTTCGTGTTCGACGGCTCCGGCGGCGGCGCGCTGCCCATGGGCTACGGGCAGGTGCTGGTGCACGGGCCGCTGCCAGCCCGGGTGTGGGTGCACCGCACGCTCGGCGAGCCGGCCGGCGAGTCCGACATCCGCAGCGACAGCTTCACGGTCGTCGCCGACGACGGCGCCGAGCTGGTGTCGGTCACCGAGTTCCTGTTGCGCCGCATGGACTCCGTGCGGCCGGCCGGCCGCGGCACCCCGGCGGCCCCGGCGGACGCGCAGGCGCGCTGGCTCGCACCCGCGGAGGGCGTCGACGCGTTCCTGCGCAGCCTGGCGGCCGACCTCGGCGGGCACGTGGTCATCTCACCGCGGTCGCTGGACTGGGTCGTCGCGCAGGTGGCCCGCGACGCGCGCGCGGCGTTCGGCGTACCCGAGGGCGACGCCGCGGCGGTGGCGATCTCGGCGGCCGCCGACCCGGACGCGAACCCGGCCGAGGCGATGGTCGCCGGGATCTGGGCGTCGGTGCTCGGGGTGACGACCGTGCGCGCCGAAAGCGACTTCTTCGACCTCGGCGGCAACTCGCTCGTAGCCGTCCAGCTGATCGCGCAGATCCGCGAGGCGACCGGGGTGCGGCTGCCGATGCGGGCGATCTTCGAGACGCCGACGGTCGCGGAGATGGCGGCCATCGTCACGTCGATGCGCGACGAGTCCGCGGCCGAGCCGCAGCCGGCCTCGACGATCAAGAGACTCGCCCGCCGGGGACCGGAATGACCGCGACCACGACGTTCGAGAACTCTTTTGCGGGGGCGGTTCTTGAGCTGGCGATGGCGTACGAGCAGGTGCCCTTCTACGGGCCGCACCTGGACGCGGCGGGGCTGCGGCCGGACGACGTCCGCACCCCGGCCGACTTCCGCGGGGTGCCGCCCACCGGCAAGGCCGACTACCGGCGGCACTTCCCCGCCGGGGTGCTCACCCGCGGCAGCACGCTGGCCGACGACTTCGTCTTCCGCAGCCGCAGCTCCGGCACCACCGGCGAGCGGCTCGTGACCCTCGCGCACACGTTCACCCTGGCGCAGCGGCAGATGCGGACCACGTCGGTGCACCAGGGCATGCTGCGGGTGTTCGCCGGCGCGCGCCCCCAGCGGGTGTGCCGCTACGCGCCGCCCGCCTGCTCCGACGTCGAGTGCGCGACGCCGTTCACCACGGCGGAAAGCCGGACGCTCGAGGACGGCACGCTGGTGCTGCCGGTCGCGCACGACCTGCTCGCGACGTCGCCGGAGCTCGTCGAGCAGGCCGCCGGGGAGCTGCTCGCCCACGACCCGCACTGGCTCTACGCGGACCCGGCGCACCTCGCGTTCCTGCTCGACGCGATGGCCGAACGCGACCTGCCGCTGCCCGCGGTGGGCGGCGTCGTGCTGGCGTACAACCTGGCCACGGCGTCGGCGCTGCGCCGGATCCGCGCGCGGCTGCCGGACGCGACGGTCGTCGAGGTGGCGTCGATGTCCGAGCTCGGCTGGCTCGGCATGACCTGCCCGCTCGGCCAGCCACACCTCAACACCGACAGCTTCTACCTCGAGCTGCTCGCGTACGGCACCGATCGCCCCGCCGAGCCGGGCGAGCCGGCCGAGCTGTACGTGACGAGCATCGGCGACCGGCTCAGCCCGCACATCCGCTACCGCACCGGCGACGGGTACACGCTGCTCGACGGGGACTGCCCGTGCGGGCACCGGTTCCCCCGCGCCGTCCACCATGGACGGTGCCGCGACTACGTCGTCGACGGGACAGGCGAGGTCGTGCTGACGCCACGGATGCTCGACGAGCTGGCCGGCCCGGCCGGGTGGCTGACGTTCTACAAGCTGACCCACCACGACACCGGGCCGCTGCTGCTGCGCTACATCCCGGTGCCCGCCACGGACCACGCGGAGCCGGCCGCACGGCTGGGCGCCGCGATCCGCGAGCGGACCGGCCGCGAGGTCACCGTGTCGGCCGCCGGCCACATCGAGTCGGAGCGCTCGGGCAAGCTGTTCGGCCTCGTCCGGGAGGCGCGATGACCCTGCGCGACACCCTCCGGGCCGACTTCCCCGTGCTGGACCGCGAGGTCGACGGCACCCGGGTGACCTATTTGGACAGCGCGGCGACCTCGCTGAAGCCGTGGGCCGTGATCGACGCGATCACCCGCTACTACCGCGAGGTGAGCGCGAACATCCACCGCGGCAAGCACATGCTGTCCGAGGAGGCCTCCGACGCCTACGAGGCGGCCCGCACGCGGATGGCGGCGTTCCTCGGCGTGCGCGCCACCGACGTCGTGTTCACCCCGAACACCACCCACGGGCTGAACCTCGTGGCCGCGGGCGTCGACCTGAGCCCCGACGACCTCGTGCTCGTGTCCCGGGACGCGCACCACTCCCTGCAGCTGCCGTTGCGCGCGCGGGCGCGGGTGGAGTGGCTGCCGGTGCGCGACGACGGCGCGGTCGACCTCGACGCGTACGCCGGCATGCTCGCGCACCGCCCCGCGGTGGTGGCGATCACCCACTGCTCCAACGTGACCGGCCGGTACGCCCCGGTCGCGGAGATGGCCGCGCTGGCCCGCGAGCACGGCGCGCTCACCGTGGTCGACGCGGCGCAGTCCGTGCCGCACCGGCAGGTGCGGCTGCCCGACCTCGGCGCGGACGCGGTCGCGTTCTCCGCGCACAAGATGCTCGGCCCCACCGGGATCGGCGTGCTGGCGGTCGGCGAGGAGCTGGCCGGCCGGCTGCGCCCGCTGCACCTCGGCGGCGGCATGGTGGACTGGGTCGACGACGGCTCGTGGGTGCTGCGCCGCACCCCGCACCGGTTCGAGGCGGGCACCCCGCACATCGCGGGCGCGTACGGCCTGCGCGCGGCGGTCGACTACCTCGACGAGCTGGGCATGGCGGAGGTCGCCGACCACGACCGGTGGCTGGCGGAGCTCATGTACGCGGAAGCAGGCAAGCGCGACTACCTGACCGTGCTCGAACCGGGGCCCGCCGACCGGAGCGCGACGCTGTCGGTCGCGGTCCGCGGCATCGACGACCTGACCGAGCTGGCCCGCGCGCTGTCGGACAGCTACGGGGTGATGTGCCGCAGCGGCCACCTCTGCGCCCAGCCACTCGTCGACGCCCTCGCCGGCACGGCGGTGCTGCGCCTGTCGGCGTACGTCTACAACACACCCGACGACGTCCACCTGGCCTTCGCCGCACTCGACGAGCTGCACCCGTTCCTGGCGACCGGTTGACGAGGCCCAGTTGAGGGCGCTCAGTTGAGGGCGCTGCCCTCCAGCCACTTGTCCCACGGGATGTTCCAGTCACCGAAGCCGTCGGTCGGCTCGTGGTGTTTGCTGGTGTTCTTGATCGTGACGATGTCGCCGTAGCCGAAGTTCTGGTAGAACCACAGGCCGGCGGACGGGCTGAGGTTGACGCAGCCGTGCGAGACGTTGCGGTGTCCCTGGTCGGCGACCGACCACGGCGCCGAGTGCACGAAGATGCCGCTGTTGGAGATGCGCACGGCCAGCGGGATCTTCTCGTCGTAGCCGAGCGACGCGTTCGACGGCAGGCCGTACGAGCTGGAGGTCATCCGCTTGACCTTGTACTTCTCCTGCGCCACATAGGTTCCGCTCGGTGTGACGAGCGAGATCTTCTTGCCGCCGGTGCCCTTGATCGTGCCGCCCCGGCCCATGCTCACCGGGAACGTCTTGACCTGCTTGCCGTTCACGGTCACGACCATCCGATGTGTACGGTCGTCGATCGTGGCGACCTTGGCCGGCCCGATGGTCAGGTTCAGCGTCCGGTCGGTCTCCCCGTACATGCCGCCGCCGAGGTCCACGCCGTAGATGTTCGCGTCGACCTTCACCTTCGTGCCGGCCTTCCAGTAGTTGTGCGGCCGGTAGTGCAGGGTGCGGTCGTCCCACCAGAACCAGCCGCCCTCGGTCTGCGGGGTCGTGGTGACCTTCAGCGCCTTCTCGGCGGCCTTCCGGTCGGCGGGCGGCTTGTCGAAGATGACCGCGATCGGCTGTCCCACGCCGACGGTCGCGGGCTTGCCGGGCGGCGGGTAGAACGAGGGGAACACGGTCTGGTCGGGCTTGAGCGTGGTGAACGTGCTCTCGCTGGTGGCCTTGCCACCCTTCCCGCTGGCCGTCGCCTTGAGCGTGTACTCCTTGGCGTAGCCGAGCGGTTCGCTGGACCGCCAGCTGGTCTTGTCCTCGGCCAGCTCGCCCGGGAGGTCCTTGCCGGCCTCGTTCGTCATCGACACGGAGTCCAGCTCGCCACCGGACACCTTCACCTCGACCGGCTTCACCGGCGACACGTCGTCGGCGTCGTCGCCGGGCGTGGTGGCGATCTTCGGCCCGTGCTCGTCGGGGTTCTCCGGTGACGGCGTGCCCGCCTCCGTGCTGCACGCCGCCAGTGCGAACACCGCGACGACACCGCTCACCAGCAGGGATACCCTCCGCGCGCGCATGGTCCTCCCCGACTAGACGAAATGCCGTCCCTCACTCTAGAACCCCCGGGGTACCCACATGTCAGGTAGTGAGAACCAGCTTGCCGCGAGCTCCCGGTGCGAGCACGCGCCGGTGCGCCTCGGCCGCCGCCTCGAGCGGCATCTCGACGCCGACGACCGGGGCGAGCACACCGGAACGCAGCTTCGCGGCGACGGCCGCCAGCGCGGCGTTCGCCTCCTCCTCGGTCGCGTTCCACAGGGCGGTGCCGTGGATCGTGGCCTCCTTGCGCATGGTCAGCCGCGGGGTGAAGTCCAGCGAGCCGCGGCTGCCGACGACAACGACACGGCCGCGCATGGCCACGACCTCCAGGTCGTGCGCGAGGTTCACGTCGGCCAGCATCTCGATGATCACCGACGGTGCCAGGCGGGCGATGTCGTCGAGGTAGCCGGCCGCGGTGTGGTCGAGGACGTGGTGCGCGCCCGCGGCGCGAACCAGGTCGGCGCCCGCCGGGGTGCCGGCCGTGCCGATCACGGTGGCGCCCGCGTCGCGGGCGAGCTGCGTGGCCGGGATGCCGACGCCGCCGCTGGCGCCGTGGATCAGCACGGTCTCGCCCGGCTGGAGTGCCGCTTTCTGGAACAACGCGCGCCACGCGGTCGTGCACGGCACGCCGACCGCGGCACCCTGCGCGAAGGACAGCGGGGCCGGCAGCGGCCGCACGTCGGCGGCCGCGGTGACGGCGAACTCCGCGTAGGCACCGGAGAATCCCGGGGTGCCGAGCGAGCTGAAGAACACCCGGTCCCCGGCGGCGACCGAGGTGACGCCGGCGCCGACCGCGTCGACCTCGCCGGCCCCGTCGAACCCCGGCGTGTACGGCAGCGACGGGGTGAAGAACGGGTACTTCCCGGTGCGGACGTAGGTGTCCGCGGGGTTCACGCCGACCGCGTGCACGCGAACCCGCACCTGCCCGGCGGCCGGTTCGGGCACGGGGGCCTCGGTGTACGCCAGGACGTCCTCGGCGCCGAACGCGCCGACCCGGATCGCGTGCATCGTCGCGGGCACCTCAGCCACCGACCTGCTTGCGGGCGTGGTCGAGCAGTGACTTGCGGGGCGGGTTGAACACGTCGATCTCCCGGCAGGTGGTGTCCTTCGTCTGCGCGCCGTGCGGCACCCACGACGGGATGACCGCGACGTCGCCCGGCCGCATCGTCCTGGTCTCGCCGTCGACCGTGAACTCGAACTCGCCGTCGAGAACGAGCGTGATCTGCTCCTCCTCGTGGACGTGCATGGGCGCGGTCGTGTGCTCGGCGAAGTCGACGAAGTTGACCATGGTCCGCTCGGCGAGCACGGGCCGGAACTGCAGGCCCTGCACGAACTCCACGGCCTCGACGTCGTCGATCCGCACGAACCGGCCGGGCGCGGTCGGCGTGCCGCCCGCCTCGGTGCTGAAGTGCTCGGTCATGCTTCCTCCCGGTGCTGGGCGGTCAGGCTGGTCAGAACCTGCTTGGCGAAGTTGTCGGGGGCGTACGCGTGGAGGATCAGCGCGGTCTCGGTGTGCCGGATGCCGGGCAGGGTGACCAGCCGCTCGAAGTAGACCTCGTTGAGGTGGTCCTTGTCGCGCACCCGCAGCCGGACCTGCAGGTCGTCCTTGCCGGTGACCAGGTCCACGGCCTCGACCTCCGGGATGTCCAGCATCCGCCGGGCCAGCTCGCGCTGGTTGTCGCTGCGCTCGGACGCGACGCCGACCACGACGGTCAGCGGGCGGCCGAGCAGCGCGTAGTCGAGCTCGACGCGGTAGCCGCGGATCACCCCGAGCGACTCCAGCCTGCCGATCCGGTCGGCGACCGCGGGCGGCGACATGCCGACGGCGCGGGCGATCGCGCGCTGGGACAGCCGGGCGTCGTCGGTGAGGTACCCGAGGATCCGCACGTCCGTCTCGTCGAGGCGGGGCACGCGTATCTCCTTGTCGATTGCCACGTCGTGAGCAATCATAGGCTAGCGAACGTAACGCACAAGGCGATCATTTCTGTTCAGTTGCGAGGAGCGGTCGTGAAGTATGCCGACCGGGTGCGCCGAGTCGTGCCCTCTGCGATCCGGGACCTGCTGCGCCACGGGGCCGACCCGCGGATCATCTCCTTCGGCGGCGGCTATCCGGACCCCGCGCTGTTCCCGATGGACGACCTGCGCGCGGTGTACGCCGAGCTGCTCGCCGGGAACCGGGCCGCGCTGCAGTACTGCCCGTCCGACGGGCTGCCGGAGCTGCGCGAGCACGTCGCCAAGCGGCTCGGCCGCGACGGCATCGCCGCCGGCCCGGCGGACGTGCTGATCATCCAGGGCTCGCAGCAGGGCCTCGACCTGGCGGGCAAGCTGGTGCTGAACCCGGGTGACACGGTGGTCACCGAGAACCCGACGTTCCTGGGCGCGCTGATCGCGTTCAACCCGTTCGAGCCGCGGTACGCGCCGGTTCGCATCGACGAGGACGGCATGGACACCGACGACCTGGCGCGCGTGCTGGCGAGGTCGCCGAGTGCGCGGCTGCTGTACACCGTGCCCGACTTCCAGAACCCGACCGGCGTGACGATGAGCCTGCCGCGCAGGCGCAGGCTCATCGAGCTGGCCAACGAGCACGACCTGCTCGTCGTCGAGGACACCCCGTACCGCGAGCTGCGCTACGACGGCGAGCACCTGCCGACGCTGAAGAGCCTGGACACCGAGGGCCGCGTGCTGCACCTGGGCAGCTTCTCCAAGATCCTGGCCCCGGGCCTGCGGCTGGGCTGGGCGGTCGCGGGCGGCGAGATCCAGGAGAAGCTGGCCCTGCTGAAGCTGGCCGCCGACACGCAGTGCAGCACGCTCAACATGGCTGCCGTGTCGCTGTACCTGGACCGGTTCGACATCGACGCGCACATCGCGACCATGGTCCCGGCGTACCGGCACAAGCGCGACCTCATGCTCGACACGCTGCGCACGGCGTTCCCGGACACGGTCCGCTTCACCATCCCGCAGGGCGGCCTGTTCACGTGGCTGACGTTCCCGCCCGTGCACGACACCCCGTTCGACAGCACGTTCGACAGCACGTTCGACACGGAGGTGTTCATGCGCGAGGTCGCCCTGCCGCTGGCCGGCGTCGCGTACGTGCCGGGCAGGACGTTCTTCCCCACCACCCCGGAGCACCATCACGCCCGGTTCAACTTCTCCGGCCTGACCGACGAGCGCATCACCGACGGCCTCACCCGCCTGGGCGCCCACCTGCCGCGGTGATCGGCCACGCGGTCTCGCCGTGCCACAATCCCGGTCACCACGTCAGGGGGTGCCATGGCCGAGCGGACGATCATGGAGATCGGTGCGCGGCAGGTGTGGCCCATGGCGGCCGTCGTTGGCGGCGGGGGCGTGGTGTTGATCGTGGTCGACGTGTTCGCGGTGCCCGGGGTGTCGCTGTTCACCCTGCTGGGCGTGCTGTGCCTGCTCGGCGGCGGGAGCGTCCTCGTCGGCTCGCGGTCGCCCTCCCCGGTGCTGCGGGCGAGCACCGCCGGCTTCCGGTTCTTCGGCGACCGGGAGACACCGTGGGCTGACGTGCGGACGCTCGTGCTGCTGTCCCGCGAGGAGATGGCCGCCGACGGGGCGACCACGACCGTCTACGCCGCGCTGACCCCGACCGCGGCCGGGGACGTCGACCTCGCCACGCTCGCGGTGGACGCGGTGACCGGCTGGGCCGCGCTGCCGGGCGCCGTCGCGGACGCGCCCGCCGACGTGCTCGAGACCCGGCTGCGCGAGGTGCGGCCCGGGCTGACCGTGGTGGACCTGCGGGGCAGGTAGGGGTTACACGTGGCCGGCGGTCCAGCAGGCCGCGCCGCCGTGGCACGACGTCAGGTGCGTGAGCTGAGTGTGCAGCTCGCGCAGCCGGATCGCGCTGAGCGAGCCGGCCAGGTTGTGCATCTGGTCCGGGTCGTGGAGCAGGTCGTAGTACTCGCGCGAGCCGTCGCGGTACTCGACGTAGGTGAACGTGTGCGTCCGGATCGCCTCGTAGTCCGGCGGGTTGCCACCGCCCGGCTCGGGGCGGTCCGGGTCGTCGGGCCGGACCACCGGGCCGTGGTGCTCCACGAGGTTCGCCGTCCGCCAGGTGGTGTCCGAGCCGCCGCGCAGCAGCGGCAGCAGGCTGTGTCCGTCCACTGTGTCCGGTACCGGCGCGCCGCCAGCCTGCTCGAACGTCGGGGCCAGGTCGATGTTGGACACGGCCGCGGTGCTGCGCCTGCCGTGCGGCACGCCCGGGCCCGCCACGATGAGCGGCACCCGGATGTCGGCGTCGAAGGCCGTCATCTTTCCCGGGGCCAGCCGGTACTCCCCCATGTGGTAGCCGTTGTCGGAGCTGAAGACGAGGTACGTGTTGTCCTCGACGCCGGCCTTCTTGAGCGTGGCCCACAGCTCGGCGATGAGGTCGTCGATCGCCTGCACCGCCAGGACCCGCTTGCGGAAGGCGTGGTCGATGGCCAGCAACTCGGCCGGCGGCAGCGGTCCGCGGCGGGCCAGCCACGGCGGCGGGGCCGTGGGCAGCTTGTTGTACTGCTCGCCGCGCGGCGCGGCGAGACCGGGGAACTCGTCGACGTCGCGCGGGGCGGAGGTGTAGGGCGCGTGCGGCGCGAACGTGGCGACCTCCAGCAGGAACGGCTTGTGCGCGCGGGCCGACCGCCTGACGAACGCCGCGCCCTTGCCGGCCAGCACGTCGGTGAGGTAGTCCGACGGCTCGTCGCCGTACTGGACCACGTCGTGGTTCTCGTTGAGCTTGTAGTGGAACCCGCCGTAGCCGCCGCCCGCGACGTCCCACTCGGTCCAGCCCTGCGGCACGAACGGCTCGGTGCCGCCGTCGGTGAAGGTCGGCTGGTACTCGTTGAGGTACTTGCCCATCATCGCGGTCCGGTACCCCTTGGCCCGCAGCGCGGTGGCGAACGTGTCCGCCTCCTCGCCGTGGCTGTGGAAGTGGTGGAACCCGCCGTCCTTGCCGCCGTTGGTGTACACGCCCGTGTCGTGCGGGAAGCGCCCGGTGAAGATCGACGCGCGCGACGGGCAGCACAACGAGTCGGTGACCACGTAGTCGTTGAACGTCATGCCCTCGCGTTGCAGCGCGCGCACTTGCGGCATGTACTCCACGAGGTTCCAGGACAGGTCGTCCGTCAGCACGAAGACGATGTTCGGCTTGCCGCTGGACACCGCATGCCCGGTCACGCCCGGCTTGGGCTGGGTCGCCGAGAGTCCCGCCAGCAGCAACACGAACACCCCGGCCGCGAGCAACAGCCGGACGTGGGCGCGTCTCATGCCGGACAGTGTTGACCATTCGGCGTGGGAATCGTGTTCAGGCTCAGCGACCCGAACAGTGATCCGCTGTGACCCGTAGTGGCCGGTTCCGGGACCGCCTCGGGGTGATCCCCCATGTCACGGGCCGCGCCGGCACGCAGACTCGCCGGATGCAGGAACACTTCACCGACGGGCTGCGCCGGGTCCTCGATCGCGCCGCGCACGAGGCCCGCGCCCTCAACCACCACTACATCGGCACCGAGCACCTCCTGCTCGGGCTGGCCGAGGCGGACACCTCCCCGCTGGACGTGATCGGCGTCGACGGCCTGGCGGCGATCGGCCACGTGCACGACATCATCGGGCCCGCCGAAAGCCCGCCCGCGGACGACTCGCTGCGCTTCACCGCGCGCGCCGGCAAGGTCCTCCACCTCGCCACGCGGGAGGCGGCGGACCTCGGTCACGACCACGCCGGCCCCGAGCACCTGCTGCTCGCCCTGATCCGCGAGGTAGACGGCGTGGCGGGCCAGGTGCTGACCCGCATGGGCGCCACCGTCGAGTCGGCCCGCGCCCACTTCTAGCCTGCTCAAGCAAGCAAAGGGGCTCAGCCGGGAGCGGTCGGCGCGGGCTGGCGGCTCTCCATGCGCGCCAGGGTCGCCAGCCCGCCGACCGCCACCGCGACGGCCAGCACGCACGGCACCTGCCAGCCCGGGCGGATGCCGTCGCCCAGGAGGCCGATGCCCAGACCGCCCGCCGCGAGCATCTCCACGCCCACCACGACCGCCGCCACCGCGCCCGGGGCGCCGCGTCGCAGGGCCAGCGCGAACAGGACCGCGCCCAGCCCGGCGAACACCGGCACGGCATAGGCCGGGACCTCGTGCAGCAGCGCTGCCGGGTCGAGCCCCCGCTGGTGCAGCGCGCGCACGGCCACCGCCACCCCGCCGAACGCCACACCCGCGATCACCGCCGGGCCGACCGCGCGGCCCGCGTGCACCGCGGGCGGGACGGCCACGAGGATCGCGGCGAACATCACCACCAGCACGACGTCGACGGTCGCCGGGGTGACGTGTGCCGTGCCCGTGGAGCCGCTCGCCGCGACCACGCCGAGCCCCGCGACCGTCGCCGCCGCGGCGGCCAGCTCGGCGGCCCCGGCTCGCTGCACGGAGAGCAGGTGCGCCCCGATGACGGTCAGCGCCACCTGCGACGCGACGATCGCCTGCACCGCGAACACGGGCAGGTACCGCAGCGCGACCGCCGACATGCCCCAGCCGAGCAGGTCGAGCACGAGCCCGGCGCCGTACCACCCGCGCGACAGGCGGCGGGCGCCTCGTGCCTGCACGAGCGTGGCCACGCTCGACAGGACTGCCGCGAGCACGGCGGCGAGAAACCCGAGCGCGACCATGCCCCTCCCTCCCGGCAACCCTGATTCCAGCAGGCCGGCCGGCAAACGGCCACACGCCGGAGGCACCAGCGGAGGACCTGGCGCATCATGGCGTGATGGACGCGGTCGTCGGCGCCGTGGTCGGGCTGCCGCCCTGGCTCGTGCTCGGGCTGGTGTTCCTGCTGCCCGCGCTGGAGGCGTCGGTGTTCGCGGGGCTCGTCGTGCCGGGCGAGATCGCCGTGATCATCGGCGGGGTCGTCGCGCACGGCGGCGGGCTGCCGCTGTGGACGGTGATCGTGGCCGCCGTCGCCGGCGCGGTCGTCGGCGACCAGGTCGGTTACCTGGTCGGCAGGCGGTTCGGGCCCGGCCTGCGCGCGCGCCTGCCGGCCCGGGTGCGGCGCTCGGGCGAGGTGGACCGCGCGCTGGACGTCCTGCGCAGGCGCGGCGCACCGGCGGTGGCGCTCGGCCGCTGGGTGGCGGCGCTGCGGGCGCTCGTGCCGGGACTCGCCGGCATGAGCGGGATGCGCCGGCTGCCGTTCACCGTGGCCAACGTGGTGGGCGGTGCGCTGTGGGCGACCACGATGGCGGTGCTCGGCTACCTGGCCGGGGCGTCCTACCGCGCGCTGGAGCAGCGCCTCGGGCTCGGCAGCGAGATCGCGCTCGGCGTGTTCGTGCTGCTGGTCCTGGTGTTCTGGTGGCGGGCGCGGCGCAGGCGGGCTACAGCCCCGGCAGCGGGCTCTGGCCGGGGCGGCCGGCGGGAACCAGATCCGACAGCGTGATCGTCACGGTCCGGGCCACCGGCCGGCCCAGCTCCACCGCGAGCGCGACGACCGTGCCGGCCAGGGTGGCGGCGTCCGCGGTGTGCCGGGCCAGACGCGTGCGCGCGGTCGCTTCCCCGGCATCGGCCCTGAGTCCGATGTAGACGGTCCGGGCGAGGTGGCCGGACGCGTGGAGCCGCGCGGCCAGCTCACCGGCCAGCTCGCGCAGGTACGGCTCCGGCGGGCGGCGCGCGGGCGTGGCGCGGGAGACGCTGAACGAGCGGCGCGGTGCCGGTGGCCGGATCGTGGCGTCGTCGGTGCCCGCGGCGATGTGGCGCAGCCGGCGGCCCATGGCGGTCCCGGCCAGCTCGACCAGCTCCGCGAGTGTGCGGGACGCCAGGTCGGCGACGGTGCCGATGTCGGCCTCGGCGAGCCGGTCGCGGGTGACCGGGCCGATCCCCCACAGGTCCGCGATGCGCAGCGCCCGCCGCACCGCGGGCTCCTCGGCGGGGTCGATCACGACGATCCCGTTGGGCTTCGCGCGGCGGCTCGCGACCTTCGCGACCAGCTTGGTGCGCCCCACACCGACGCTCACCGGCAGCGAGAGCCCAGCGCCGATCCGCTCGCGCAGCTGCCCGGCGGCCTGCGCGGCACCTGGCCAGCCAAGACCCGGCACGGCGAGGAACGCCTCCTCCATCGACCCCGCCTCCACCGCCGCGCCGCCCCGCAGCAGGGCGAACAGCTCCGCGCTCGCCCGCTCGTAGGCGGCCGCCCGCGACGGCACGGCCACCAGCGTCGGGCAGGTCCGGTACGCCTCGGCGGCCCGCATGCCGGCGTGCACGCCGTGCGCGCGGGCCTCGTAGCTCGCGCAGCTGACCACGCGGTCGACCACCGCGAGCGGCAGCCCGGACAGCCCCGGATCGTCCCGGCGCTCGACGGCCACGAAGAACGCGTCCACGTCGACGTGCAGCAGCGGTGGGCCGGGCGGTCCGGGCTGCTGGTAGAAGTTGTCCGTGCGCGACTTCGTCACGGGTGTCCGGCTGTTCGGGCGGGGTCTGGGCATCCTGCTCCGCTCGCCGCGGTTGCTGCTGATCGGCGCGCTGCCGGCGGTGCTGACCACGCTACTGCTGCTCGGCGGCGTCGTCGCCCTCTCGTACTGGGTCGACGACCTGTCGGCTCTGGTCACGCCGTTCGCGGACGGCTGGGCGGAGGGCTGGCGCACGGCGGTGCGGGTCGCGGTCGGCGTCGCGCTGTTCGCCGGCGCGCTGGTCGCCGGGCTGCTCGGCTTCACCGCGCTGACGCTGGCCCTCGGCGCGCCGTTCTACGAGCACATCGCGGAGAAGGTCGCCGACGAGCTGGGTGCGGACGCCGTCGAGGAGGAGCCCTCGTGGGGACGGCTGCTGTGGTGGGGGCTGCGCGACGGCGTCGTGCTGGTGGCCCGGTCGCTGCTGTTCACGGTTCCGTTGCTGCTGCTGGGTTTCGTGCCGGTGCTCGGGCAGACCGTGGTGCCGGTGCTGCTGGCCCTGGTCACCGCGTGGTTCCTGGCGCTGGAGCTGGTCGCGGTGCCGTTCTACCGGCGCGGCATGGGCCTGCGGCAGCGCGAGGAGCTGTTGCGCGGCCGCCGCCCGCTCGCGCTGGGCCTCGGCCTGCCGGCGACGCTGCTGTGCGCCATCCCGTTCGCCGCGCTCGTCGTGATGCCGGTGGCCTTCGTGGGCGGCGTGCTCGTCGCCCACGAGGCGATGCGGGACACCGTCCCCGCGCGCTGAGCCGGCGCTACCCCGTCCGCTCGCCCGCCAGCGCCGGCTCCGGCACGCGCTCGGGCCGCCGCCCGCGCAGCCGCTCCCCCAGCGCCCGCGACGCGCGCTTCATCAGCGGCGCCACCGGCCGCTCCACGAACCGGTGCACCAGCCAGGCCAGCACGACCATCAGCACGATCACCACACCCACCAGCACCGCGGGCGGCATGCTCCCGCGCCACCACTGCAGCAGCGTCCCGCCCAGGTCCAGGTGCAGCAGGTACAGCGGGTACGTCGTGGCGCCGATGACGACCAGCCAGCGACCACGCAGCCAGCTCAGCCAGCCGAGCGCGACGGCGGCGATCAGCAGGAAGCAGATCGACATCAGCAGCACCGCCGGCGTGCGCGGCACGACCTCGCCCGCGTGCGCCTCCAGCCGGGTGCGGTACAGCACCGCGGGCATCGCCAGCGCGAACGAGGCGGCGACGATCCCCCACGTCACGAGCGTCGGGCGGAACCGGTACATGAGGTAGAACGCGATACCGGCGGTGAACAGCGGTGCGTAGTCAGTCAGCAGGACGACGTGCACCACGCCGCCGTCGGGCAGCAACGCCCGCGCCACGGTCGCCGCGCCCAGCCACGCCACGCAGAACGTCACCACCCGCCGGTAGCTCAGCCCCCACCACACGAGCAGCGAGAACAGCAGGTAGAACCGCACCTCCGCCCACAGCGTCCAGTACACGTCCGCGACCGGGCGTACCCCGGCCGCGTCCTGGAACATCGTCAGGTTGACCAGCGCCTCCGGCCAGCCCACCGGCCGCTGGACGTAGGGCCACGCGGTCAGCACGAGCACGATCGCGACCACCGACAGCCAGTACGCGGGGTAGAGCCGCACGGCCCGCGACAGCAGGAAGCCGCCGACCCCGCGCCCCCAGCTGCTCATGCAGATGACGAACCCGCTGATCAGGAAGAACAAGTAGACGCCGAGCCAGCCGTACGAGGCGATCTGCACCGGGAAGACCGCCTCCGCGCGGCGGTCCCACACCCGGTCCATGGCGGTGAAGTGGTACAGCACCACCGCCATGGCCGCCACGAACCGCAGGCCGTCGAGCACCTCGAGCCGGGGCCGCCGCGTCACAGCCGTCCTCTCCGCCGCCGGTCATTCCTACCCGACTACACGTAGAACGGCGGTGGACGGTTTTCAGGCCATGCTGAACTTCTCCGCGTGCACCTGCTGGCCCGGCACCCGCAGGGCACGCAGGCTCGCCAGAACGGCCGTGGTCATGGCGGGCGGGCCGCACACGTAGACGTCGCGCTCGGTGATGTCGGGGACCAGGTGGTGCAGGCCCGCGGGCTCGAACGGCCGCATGCCGTCGCTGGTCCGCCCGGTCAGCAGGTGCAGCCGCGCGCCCCGCGCCGCGGCCAGCCGGCGCAGCTCGTTCAGGAGCACGGCCTCCCGCTCGTCCCGCACCCGGTAGAGGATCACGAAGTCGCCCGCGGTCGGCTCCTCCAGCAGCGCGCGCACCGGCGTCACGCCCACCCCGCCGGCGATCAGCACGACGCCGTGCCGGCTGCGGTGCAGCGAGGTGAACGCGCCGTACGGGCCCTCGAGGATCGCGCGGGTGCCGGGCCGCATGTTCCGCAGGCCCGCGCTGGTGGCGCCGACCGCCTTCGCGGTCAGCCGCAGGGAGCGGCCGTTGGGCGCCGCCGACATCGAGAACGGGTTCGACTGCCACCAGTTGTTGTGGCCGGGGAAGTGCCAGATGAAGAACTGGCCGGCCCTGGCGGGCAGGCGGTGCAGGTCGCGGCCGGTGACGTACACGGACACGACGTTGTCCGACTCCGGCACCACCGCCTCCACCCGGAACTGGTGGCGCCGGTTGCGGACCAGCGGCACCACGATCCGGCCGACGACGAGCGAGCCGACGGCGAGCAGCCACAGCGCCCACCAGTAGACCCGCGCGAACGGCGAGGACTTGAACGTCGTGGTCTCGAGCAGCTGGTGCGTGAACGCGGCTGCCAGCGCCAGGTAGAGCACCAGGTGGATGGCGTGCCAGGTCTCGTAGCGCAGCCGCCGCCGGATGGCCCGGGTGGAGGTCACCCCGACCACGACGATCAACGCGGCGGCGCACATGCCGAGCAGCGACGCGGTCACCCCGGCCAGCGCCACGAACGTCTTCGCCATCGTCGTGTCGTCGAGCCTCGCGTAGCCGAGCACGATGATCGTGGCGTGGGTGAGGACCGTCCACAGCAGAGTGAACCCGATCCACCGGTGCCACACGGTCAGCCGGTCCATCCCGATCCGGCGGTCCAGCCACGGCAGCCGCGAGATCAGCAGCAGCTGGCAGAACAGCAGCAGCGCGGCGTGCATGCCGAAGAACTTGGCCACGGTGAGGGTGTCGTTCTTGCCGGTACCCGAGGTGAAGAACAGGATCTCGACTATCGCCACGTTGGCGACGACGAACGCCCACATCGCCCAGCGCGCCGCGGTGACCGGTGGCACGGTGCCGCGCCGCGGTTGCCGACTCGTCGCGACCATCGCCACCTCCGGTGTTCGCGCGCCCCCGACGTCCATCGAAGTTGGTCGCTCAGTATGTACTGATCGGTCGAACGGCGGATTCCGTGAACATCACATAGCGGCAAAAATCGGACCGTACGCGGCGTCTCGCGCGGTGTAGCCAGATCCGGGCGCAGGCGGGATGTTCTTCGCCAGGCCGAACACGTTCTCCGGGTCGTAGGCGCGCTTCAGCTCGCGCAGCCGGGCGTAGTCGGCCGCGGTGTAGGCGGTGTGCGTGCGGGACGCGTCATGCAGCCAGTTCAGGAACGTGCCACCCGTGGCGTGCGCGGCGATCGCGGTGGCCGACTCCGCCGGGCCGTCGACGACCACGGAGAACGGCACGTCGCGGTGGCCGACCGGGCCGGCATCCGCGCCCGGGCGGGCCAGGGCACCGCCCCAGAGGCGCACCTCGACGGCGTTCGCGTCGCCGTGCACGGCGCCGATGGCGGCGGTGATCACCGCGTCGGGCAGGTCGGCCAGGTGGTGCAACTGGTGGGGCGCGGTGCCGCCGACCGAGCCGCTCCCGGTGTACGCCATGGTGCGCCACCCGTCGGTGACCGGCGGGCCGGCGGCGCGGAACAGCGGCGCCAGCGCGCAGCGGGCGTCCTCGGCGGGCCCCGCGTACATGCCGCGGATGGCGACGGAGTCCTTGGTCAGCACGACGTTCGCGGTCAGCTCGTCGGGGAGACCGGCGGCCGCGTCGCGGTAGAACGCCAGCACGTCGGCCGCGCGCTCCAGCGGGAACGTGGCGACGCCGGCGTGCACGGTGGCCACCGGGTGCAGCCGGAACTCCAGCCCGGTGACCGCGGCGAAGTTGGCACCGCCGCCGCGGATCGCCCAGAACAGGTCGGCGTCGTGGTCGGCGTCGTGGTCGGCGTCGATGGTCCGCGCGTCGCCGTCCGCGGTCACGACGTGGGCCCGCAGCACGCTGTCGGCGGCGAAGCCGTACCGGCGGGACAGCCAGCCCAAGCCGCCGCCCAGTGTGTAGCCGACGACGCCGACCGTGGGGTTGGTGCCGGACAGCGGCGCCAGCCCGAACGGCGCGGCGGCCGCGACGACGTCGCCCCAGCGAGCGCCCGCCCCGACCCGCGCCACCCGCCGGCCCGGGTCCACGACGACGCCACCGAGCGCGCCGGTGTCGGCGACGACGGCCCGGTCGTCGGGCGCCGCCCCGCCATGCCCGGTCGCGTACACGGCGAACGGCATGCCCAGCTCACGAGCGGTCAGCACCGCGCTCCGCACATCGGCCGGGGTGGTGGCTTCGATGATCATCACTGGCTCCGTTCGCCGGGTGTTCTCACCCGGACGTCGGACACGCCGGAGCCGGATCGACAAACGGAACCGAGATTTCTCGCGCCGTCAGGAAGTCAGCGGATACTCCATCGACACGCCGCCGATGGTCGTGCCGTCGGGGAGCGGCACCTCGGTGCGCCGGACCTCGCGGAAGCCGAACGCGCGGTACAGCGGCTCTCCCGGCAGGGTGGCCATCAGCACCAGCGAGCGATAGCCCTCCTCGCGAGCCGCCGCCACGCACCGGTCGAGGATGGCGCGGCCCAGGCCCCGGCGGGTCCAGTCACCGCGCACGAACATCGCGCGGACGCGGGCCGGCTCGGTAGCCGGGTCCAGGAGGCGGTCGTCGGCCGGGGCGGCGCCGGAGCCGGTGTACAGCTTGTCCCGCCTGCTCCAGCCGCCGCACGCGACGATCTCACCCGCGGCCTCGTGGACGCAGTAGGTGCCGTCCTCGATCAGCACCGTGTCCGGCTCGGTCAGGTAGCGCGCGGCGGCGGCCGTCTCGCGCTCGTCGTGGAACAGCGGGAACACGTCGAGCACGGACCGCCGCATGAGCGTGGCGATCTGCGGCACGTCCGCCATCGTGGCGGCGCGCAGCACCGGCAAGGCTTGCACGGCGGACATTCTCCTGGATCAGCCTGCCGGGAGGACCTTCAGCGTGGTGGCGCGGGCCGGCGCGGTGACCATGGGGTCGACGAACTCCTCGCGGTAGCCGCGGTACTTCGTGCGGAACTCGCGGTCGATCTCCTCGTTCAGTGCCGGATCCGGCTCGTCGGTGAACCTGACGTCGCGGGCGACGCCGCCCGACTCCACGTGGCCCTCGTGGCGGACCTGGGTGCCGCGGTACCAGGCGCCGTCGCGGCCGCGGGCCGAGCGGACGTACAGGTCGTCGCCGTGGCGGACGACCCAGATCGTCACCGCGCGGCGCAGCGTGCCGTCCGCGCGGCGGGGGGCGATCCGCAGCTCGTCCGCGACGGCGATCGCGGCCAGCTCCTCGGCGGTCCAAGCGCTCATGGGCGCAGCAGGGCCTTGATCGCGCGGCGCTCGTCCATCGCGCGGTAGCCCTCGGCCACCTGGTCGAGCGGCAGCGTCAGGTCGAACACCTTGCCCGGCTCGATCCGCCCGTGGTTGACCAGGTCGATCAGCTCCGGCAGGTACTGGCGCACCGGCGCGGGGCCGCCGCGCACGCCGACGTGCGTGCGGAACAGCTGCTCGCCGGGGATGGACACGCCGTGCGGCACGCCGACGAAACCGACGGTGCCGCCCGGGCGCGTGCCGCGGATGGCCTGCTGCATGGCCTCGTCCGTGCCGACGCATTCCAGCACGCCGTCCGCGCCGACGCCGCCGGTCAGCTCCTTGATCCGCTCGACGCCCTCGTCACCGCGCTCGGCGACGACGTCCGTGGCGCCGAACTCGACGGCCAGCTTCTGCCGGGACTCGTGCCGGCTCATGACGATGATCCGCTCCGCCCCCAGCTGCGCCGCGGACAGCACGCCGCACAGGCCGACCG
This sequence comes from Actinophytocola sp., assembly GCA_035995025.1. Taxonomy (GTDB): domain Bacteria; phylum Actinomycetota; class Actinomycetes; order Mycobacteriales; family Pseudonocardiaceae; genus Actinophytocola. The sequence goes on along the minus strand of DASYKY010000115.1, from coordinate 156,447 downwards.
CGCCGTCCCCGACCACCGCCACCGTCGCGCCCGGCCGCGTCCCGGCGGCGACGGCGGCGAACCAGCCGGTGCCCATGACGTCGGACAGCGTGAGCATGCTCGCCACCAGCTCGTCGGCAGGCGGCTCCGCGGTGGCGACCAGCGTGCCGTCGGCCAGCGGGACGCGCAGCAGCTCGGCCTGCGCACCGAGCACGGGCCTGCGGTTCTGGCACGACGTCTGGTACCCGGCGCGGCAGTGCGGGCAGGTGTTGTCCGACGCCACGAACGAGCCGATGACGAACTGCCCGGGCGCCACGGTGGTCACGTCCGCGCCGACCTGCTCGACCACGCCGCAGTACTCGTGTCCGAACGGCATCGGCGCGGCGAGGTCGTTCACGCCGCGGTAGGTCCACAGGTCCGACCCGCACACGCACGCCGCGGTGACCCGGATGACGGCGTCCGTCGGCTCGGTGACGACCGGGTCCGGCTGCTCCTCGAAGCGCACGTCCCGGGGCGCGTGGATGACGGCTCCTCGCATGGTGGTGGTCCTCTCGGGTGTCGCGGTCGGCTGCCTGCGCCCATCGTCGCCGACGCCCGCGCACCCGCGCAGCGCGAGGTGCCGGGAGGTGGGATCAGGCCGAGAACCGCACCGACCCGTTCGGCCGCATCAGCCCGACCTCGTAGGCGTAGATCGCCGCGCTCACGCGGTTGCGCGCACCCAGCTTGTTCAGCACGTTCTGAACGTGTGACTTCACCGTGCTCTCGCCGAGGCCCAGGCCGGCCGAGATCTCCGCGTTCGTGAAACCCTTGGCCACCAACAACAGCACGTCGCACTCGCGCGTGGTCAGGGCGTACTCGCCGCGGACCGCCTCGAGCCTGCCCGGCTGCCGCATGCCGCTGCCGTCGTCCCGGTGCCGCGCGATGACACTGTGGCCGGCCGCCACCAGCCGCACCGCGGAGACGAACTCCTGCTCGCCGGCCGTCCACGGCAGCGAGCCGACCGATGCGCAGCGCACGGCGAGCTCGGCGGGAATGCCCTGGCCGCCGACCATCACGACCTTGACCGGCCAGTCCGGCGCCACCTCGGTGACCCGGCTGAGCACGATGGTCGGGTCCTTGGCCTCGGTGAACACGATGACGTCGGGCGCGGGCCGGCCGGACACCGCGGTGCCCACCTCGTCGAGGTCGCCGGTCTCCGCGGCGATCCGCAGCCCGTCCACGCCCGTCAACGCGTTGCGCAGCGCGGTCTTCGTGATCCAGTGGTTGTCGTATAACAGAACTCCGGCGTGCTCCCCGATGCCGGCGCCGGTGTGATCCATCGCCCTCGCACCCTCCACCCGCTGTGATGCACGAGCGTAGCCACCCGTCGCCCGCGCTGCCCACCTATAAACGCGCATAGTTCGTTACGCGTTCACAAACCTTCGGCGAAGTAACAGGAGCGAGACCGGGCGAGCCTTCGACTATCGTCGATGGCGGCCACGGAGCGCCCGCCGCCTTCCCGCATCTCCGCCGAACTGAGTATGCGCTCTCATCATTTCGGCTATCCAGCCCCGCCGCATGACGGAGACGCCTCCCCCGTCCGGCCAAGCCTGAATGTGGTTGTCCGGCCCGGTCGTTCTAGGGCAGCCTGTGCGCAATCGAACACACAGCGCCACACGGATGACTCAGGCAGTGAACCGCGAGCGGAAGATCGGGGACAGTGTTCCCGCGCGCGTACTGCTCCTCGACGAGCACTGGATCACGCGCGCGGCGCTGCACGGTGCCCTCACCGAGGCCGCGGACCTCGAGATCGCCGGTGAGGCCACCGACTCAGACGAGGCCGTGACCCTGCTCCGGACCGCCGAGGTGCCCGCGGACGTGCTGGTGTTCACCGGCGCCACCGACCCGGCCCGGCTGTGCCGGCAGCTCGCCGCCGCCCTTCCGGAGTGGCCGCTGCGACTGCTCATGATCGGCGGCAACGGCTTTCCCGACTCGCTCGGGCGCCGCTACGCCGCGGCGGGCTGGGGCTGGCTGCCGCAGTCGGCCGCGGAGAAGCACTTCATCGCGGCGGCCCGGCTGATTGCCGCCGGGCTCTGTGTGGCCCCCAGCCCGGCGAGGGCGGGCGGTGGCCGGTCCGACTCGGCGATCGACACCCTGACCAGCCGGGAGCTCGACGTCCTGCGGTTGCTCGCGGTCGGCCGGACGAACGCCGAGATCTCCGCGGAGCTGCAACTCGGCGGGAGCACAGTCAAGTCGCACGTGCAGAACGTGCTCGCCAAGCTCGGCGCCCGCAACCGGGTGAGCGCTGCGACCTACGCCTTCGAGATCGGCCTCGTCCACAGCGAGCGGCAGCCGCAGTCTTCCAACGTCAGTCACTTGGAGTTGATGTGATCACCCGCCGTCTCCTGACCGGGCTACTGTGTGCCCTTTCCCTCTTCGGCGTCACTGCCGTCGCAGGATGTTCGAGCGTCGCGAGCGGCCCGATCTACAAGATCACCATGGGGTACGGCTCTTTCCCCGGCTGGCTGCCGTGGAAGGTCGCCGAGGAGCAGGGCATCTTCCGGAACAACGGGATCGACGTCCAGCTGAAGTACTTCGACAACGTCAAAGACGGCAACGCCGCCATGGCAAGTGGCGCCCTCGACGCCAACAACCAGTCGCTCAACGACACGTTGACCGCGATCGGCGATGACGCCAAGCCGCAGAAGATCGTTCTGGTCAACGACACCTCCACGGGAGCGAACCAGATCATCGCCCGCGACGGCATCTCCAACGTCGCCGACCTGCGGGGCAAGAAGGTCGCCGTCGAGAAGAGCCTCGTCGACTACTACTTCCTGCGGCTCGTGCTGCAGAACGCGCGCCTGGGCCTCGATGACATCGACCTGGTGCCGATGCGCACCGACTCCGCCACGGCCGCGTTCGTCGGCGGCAAGGTCGACGCGGTCGTCAACCACACGCCGCTGACGACCGCCGCCCTGAAGAAGCCGGGCAGCTCCGCGTTGGCGACGACCGCGGAGTACCCGAACGCCTGCTCGGACCACCTGGTCGTGTCGGCGGACATGGTCAAGAACAGCCCAGATGCCGTCCAGGCGCTGGTGAACAGCTGGTTCCAGACACTCAACTGGATCAAGGCACACCAGGACGAAGCGACCGAGATCCTCGCCGAACGGGCGGGCGTGAACCCGGAGGACTACGACAGCTACACCGCGGGTCTGACGATGCTCACCCTCCGGCAGAACATCGACGAGTTCACCCCCGGCGTGACGCCCAAGAACCTCAACTTCCAGGCCAACGACATCGCCGACTTCATCGTCGATGCCGGGATCTCGCAGCACCGGCCGTCGGTGAGCGATCTGCTCGAAGGCCGGTTCGTCGCAGCGGCGGCGCAATGACACCGGCAGCCACCAGGACCGGCACCGCGGGAGCGGCCACGGGTACGCGATCAAGGGGATGTAGCCGATGAACCTACGACAGAGGCTCTCCTATTACGTGCAGACCGGCCGGACGGCGTTCGGCCGGCTGCGCATCCGCGCGAAGCTCAACCTGCTGCTCGCGCTGCCGGTGGCCGCCATGCTCGTGCTCGGCCTCCCGCTGTTCTCCGCCCAGGTCAGCGAGGCGGGTGCGGCAGCCAGCACGGCCCGCATCTCCGACCAGGCGAGCCGGATCGGCGGGCTCATCTCCGCGCTGCAGCGCGAGCGGCTCATGACCTCGGCCTACCTGACCGGCAGCGCGAACCGGGACGCCATCGTCCGCCAGCAGCGCACCGTGGACGGCCTCGCGAAGCAGGCGCGGGACTCGCTCGGAGCGAGCATCAGCGACGAGATGTCGCAGGCGCTGGTCCGGGTCGCGTCGCTGGCCAGCCTGCGCGGCGCCGCGCTGGACAACAGGGGGGCGTCGCAGGACAGCGTGGCCCGTACCTATGCCTCGGTGGACGACGCGCTCATCGACGCCCTGCGGCTGGTGCCGCCGGAGACCACCGACGCGGAGGGCATCCAGCAGCTCACCGCGCTGGAGGCGCTGCTGCGCGCGAACGAGGAAGGCACGTTGGCAGGCATGGCGCTGATAGCCGCGGCGTCCGACCCGCAGAACGGCCGGGCGCTGTACGACCCCGCGCAGAGCCAGGCGCAGATCGCCGCTGCCCGGTTCGTCCAGCAGGCCGACGCGACCCAGGCCGGGATCGTGGTCGACGTCGAGCAGGGTGACGAGTCGCGTGCGGTGCGGGACCTCACCGACCGGCTAGACCAGCGGCGCGGCGAGAACGCGGCGCAGACGTTCGCGGCCGATGCCTACGCCAGCGTCGGCGCGCAGTCGCGGCTGCGCGCGGACGTCCAGGAGCAGGTCACGCAGCAGATCACCGACGCGGCGCGGGAGCGGGCGGACAGCGCGAACGCGTCGGCGTGGATCGTGGGTGGCGGCGTCGCCTTGATGTTCGTGGTCATCACGGCGTTCGCGTCCGCGGTGAGCCGGTCGATCGCGAACCCGATGCGACAGCTGACCGCCGCCGCCACGAACATGGCCTCCGTCGCCGACCAGGAGCTGGTGCGTGTCGCCGACAGCGACGACGTCAGTGCGCAGGTGCCGCGTCTCGAGGCGATCAGGATCGACAGCGAGGACGAGATCGGCCAGCTGGCCGAGGCGTTCAACCGGGTGCAGACCAACGCGGTGAGCCTGGTGGAGCGGCAGGCCGTCACCCGGCACAACGTCAGCGTGATGTTCGCCAACGTCGCGCAGCGCACGCAGAACCTCGTCGGCCGTCAGCTGGCCCTGGTCGACGAGCTCGAGCGCGACGAGCAGAACACCCGCCTGCTGAGCAGCCTGTACCAGCTCGACCACCTCTCGACCCGGCTGCGCCGCACCGCCGACAACCTGCTCGTCGTCGCGGGCAGCCGCCGCGACGCCAACCTGGCGGGCCCCGTCGAGCTGTCCGTCGCGCTGCGTTCCGCGCTCGCCCAGATCGAGGACTACCAGCGGGTCGAGTTCGACGAAATCTGCGACATCACCCTGGAGAGCGAGGTCGGGCCGGACCTCGTGCTGGTCTTCGCCGAGCTGCTCGAGAACGCGACCTCGTTCTCGCCGCCGCAGTCCGGTGTCGACGTCACCTCGCGGTACCTGGTCGACGGTTCCTGCGTGGTCAGCATCATCGACCACGGCATCGGCATGTCGCCGGAGCAGATGGCGCAGGAGAACCAGCGACTGGTCGCCCGCGAGCGGCTCGACGTCGCGCCGACCAGCGTGCTCGGCCTGTTCGTGGTCGGCCGGCTCGCCCGCCGGCACGACCTGACCGTCGCGATGGTCGCGACCGACGGCGGTGGCATCACCGTCGACGTGGTCGTCCCGCTCGAACGCTTCCACTACACACATGAGCCGGAAACCGCCCCGCAGCCGGTCCTGTCCGCGGAGCGCGACCCGAACCAGCTGCTGCCCGGCGGGGTACAGATCCCGCCCGCCTCGTTCACGCAAGGGTTCTCCTGGTTCCCGCCCGAACCACCGATCGCACGGAAGGACCCCGAACCTGTGGTCGCCGAGGCAGCGAGTCACCTCGACAACGGCGCATACGCCTCCCCGGCCGTCGCGGCTCCGGCGCCACCCGTCGAGGAGCGCAAGGGGCTGCGGCGCCGGGTGGTGGGCGCGCAGATGCCGGGTACTCCGGTGTCGGCACCGCGCCGGGAGGCCGCCGAGCCTGCGGCGGCGCCCGCGGCGCAGGCACCGGCCGGGTCGTTCGGACGGCTCGCCGGGCCGGTGCATCGCGACGCGGCCGAGATGCGCGGCACCTTCGAGGGCTACCAGGCGGCGATCAACCGGGTGAGTGAACGGCACCCGGCCGCGGTGCCCGCCGAGCGGACCGCCGAGGACGGCACGCGGTCCGGGCTCAGCCGCCGGGTGCCGGGTGCGAGCCTGGCGCCTGGCCTGCGGCCCGCACCGGTGAACCCGGGCTACGGCCCGATCCGGCCCGCCGAGCAGTGGTTCGACCGTGATGCGGCGGCCGACCGCACCAAGCTCGACGACTTCACGAGGGGATTCGCCGGCGCACCGCCGCAGGAGTACGAGGAGAATCAATGAGCGCCGCGCGCCACGGGACTTATCCGACGGAGGAGAACACATGACCCAGCCCGCAACCGGAGTGAGCGTCGAGGCCCAGAACTTCAACTGGCTCGTCACCCGTTTCGCGGAGACCACGGCGGGCGCGATCGCGGCGATCACCGTGTCCGCGGACGGTCTGCTGATCGCGATGTCCTCGGAGCTGACGCGCCAGAACGCCGACCGGCTCGCGGCCATCGCCTCCGCGATGCTCGGGCTCGCCAACGGGGTGTCCGAGAGCCACCCGCTCGGCAGGCCGGACAAGATCATCATCGAGCTGGAGCACGGCTACCTGCTCGTCTGCACGATCAGCATCGGCTGCTCCCTCGGCGTGCTGGCCTCCAAGGAGGCCGGACTCGGCACGATCGCCTACGAGATGGCGATGTTCGCCAACCGCGCGAGCGCGGTGCTCACGCCACAGCTGATCGAGGAGCTGCGGAACACCGCCGGCGCTTAGCCGCGTTTTCGCCCATGGGAGGAGGTAGCGTGAGCCGTCCCGACGACCAGCCCGACCAGCCCGACCGGCCGGACATCGACGTGTCGTGGCTTCGGCCCTACCTGCTCACATCCGGGCGGGCGCAACCGATCGACCAGTCGCTGGAGATCGAGGCGCAGGTGTCGACCGCCGCCCACCACGCGACGCACCAGAACCTCTCGTTCGAACACAAGGACATCGTGGAGCTGTGCCGCACTACGATGTCAGTGGCTGAGATCGCCGCGATGCTGGACCTGCACATCGGGGTGACCCGGGTGCTGGTGGCCGACCTTGCGGCACTTGGTTACGTCGAAGTGCGGCGTCCCGATGCCGCACCCGAACAGGATCTCAGCATTCTCGAAAGGGTTATCCGTGGACTCGAAGCCATCCGCTGAGCCCCGGCCGAAACGGCCGCCGACTCCGGTCAAGATCGTGATCGCCGGGGGGTTCGGTGTCGGCAAGACGACCACCGTCGGCTCCATCTCGGAGATCAAGCCGCTGCGCACCGAGGCCCTGATGACGAGCGCGGGCGCCGTGGTCGACGAGGCGGTCTACACGCCGGACAAGACGACCACGACGGTCGCCCTGGACTTCGGCTGCATCACGATCGACGAAGAGGTGAAGCTGTACCTGTTCGGCACGCCGGGCCAGGACCGCTTCGGCTTCATGTGGCGCGATATCGTGCACGGCGCGCTCGGCGCGCTGGTCATCGTGGACACCCGCCGCATCGACGACTGCTTCCCCGCGGTCGACTACTTCGAGAAGGCCGGGCTCCCGTTCGTCGTCGCGGTGAACCTCTTCGAAGGGATCCTCTCCCACCACCTCGAGGACGTCCGCTGGGCGCTCGCGGTGGGCGAATCGGTCCCGCTGATCACCTTCGACGCGCGGAACAAGCTCTCCGTCCGCGACGCCCTTCTCGCGGTGCTGCACAACACCTTCCGCACCCGCGCCGAGGCGATGTCCGGCGCCGGCTGACCTAGCCGGGCGCCTCCACCAGCGCCATCGGGGCGTCGCCGCAGCGGCGCAGCGTGGTGCCGCCGGCCAGTGGCGCCTGGGTCATCCACCAGGACGGCACGTCGACCTCGCGGACCAGCGAGCCGGTCACCTGGCGGATGCTGTTCGAGACGATCACCCGGCCCTGCGCGTTCACCAGGGCAGCGCGGCGGCCGAGCGGGCGCAGCACCGGGCGCAGTACGCGCTCGAACTCCCGCACGTAGACGTCCGCGCCGACCACGCCGGCGAACGTGCCCTGGCGGCGGACCGGGATCGTGAACGTCAGCGTGTACTCGTCGGTGCAGAGGTAGTCGACGTAGGGGCCGGTGATGTGCCGGCGGCCCGTGTCGCGGGGCACGGTGAACCACGACTGTCGCGTGTAGTCCAGGAAGCTCTCACTCGCCGGGTCGAGGCTGATGAACAGCTGCGCGGGCGGGCCGCCGGGCCTGGTCTCCCACCACTCGAAGCCGAACTCCTGGTCGGCCAGCGTGTGCGGAGCGCAGACGAACCCCGCGCCGACCACGATGCCGCCGAGCGCGTCGACCACCTGCGGGCTCAACCGATCCAGGTCGCCCGCGTGCGGGCGGGACGGTCCGGCGAGCAGCGTGTCGACCGCGACGAGCACCGGCTTGAGCCGCTCGAAGACCCCTTCCACCAGCGTGGACACCTGCTCGACGATCTCGTCGCCGGCGACCTGGCGTGTCTCGTCCACCGCTGTCACCTCGATGTCAGAGCTGTCTGAGCTCACGGAGCCGCAAGGGCCAAATGTACTTCCGCCAACCGGGCTACCGCATCCAGCACATGGTCCTCGGTCAGCCGCCGCGCCGCATCACCCTCGCCGGCCGCGATCGCCGCGGTGATCGCGCGATGTTCCTCGTGCCCGCCGGCCTCCCCCGGCGACAGCGGCAGCCATAACAGACCGCCGCACGCGCGCTGCAGCCCCACCTCCTCCTGGGTCAGGCGCGGCGACTGCGCCGCGGCGGCCACCTCGAGGTGGAACTGCCGCTCGGCGCGCGCGACCTCGACCCCGGCGGCGGACCGCAGGTCCGCGGTGGCCAGCTCGAGCCGTTGAATGTCCTCTGTGGAGCTTCGCTCGGCGGCGAGCCGGGCGGCGGCGCCGGCGATCGCCGCGTAGTGGTCGCCGATGTCGCGCAGGTCCCCCAGCGACACCGCGCGCAGACTGTCCTGCCAGGACGGTGCGGGCCCCCCGGCCGGTGCGGTGACGAAGCTGCCGCCGGCGCGGCCCCGGCGCGTCTCGACGAGCCCGAGCTGCCGCAGGGCCACCAGCGCCTCCCGCACGGTGACCGTCGAGACGCCGAACCGCGCGGCGAGCTCCGCCTCGCTCGGCAGCCGCTCGGCGTCCGCGAGCAACCCCAGCGTGATCGCGTCGACCAGCCGCGCGGTGACCGCCTCGGCGCGGCCGAGCTGGTCGAGCGGCGCGAACATCGCGGACCGCGCGCCGTGCGACATCCCCTTGCGCATCACGTAACTCGATCCTGTCTGATCCGTATTGCCATATTACATATGAACTTATATGTTTTTACGATGACGCCCGCCGTCGCACTTCGTGGGTTACGCAAGGACTTCGGCGCCATCACCGCCGTCGACGGGGTCGACCTCGACGTGCCGGCGGGCGAGTTCTTCTCCATGCTCGGCCCGTCCGGCTCCGGCAAGACCACCGTGCTGCGGCTGATCGCCGGGTTCGAGCTGCCGACCGCCGGCACGATCGAGCTCGACGGCCGCGACGTCGGCAGGCTCCCGCCGTTCGACCGCGACGTGAACACGGTCTTCCAGGACTACGCGCTGTTCCCGCACATGTCCGTGCGGGAGAACGTCGAGTACGGGCTGCGGGTCAAGCGCGTGCCGCGGGCGCAACGCCGCGCGCGGGCCGCCGAGGCGCTGAAGACCGTGCGGCTGGACGATTTCGGCGAACGCAAGCCCACCCAGCTCTCCGGCGGGCAGCGGCAGCGCGTCGCGCTCGCCCGCGCGCTCGTCAACAGGCCGAAGGTGCTGCTGCTCGACGAGCCGCTCGGCGCCCTGGACCTGAAGCTGCGGCTGGACATGCAGACCGAGCTGAAGCAGATCCAGCGCGACGTCGGCATCACGTTCCTGTTCGTCACCCACGACCAGGACGAGGCGCTGACCATGAGCGACCGGATCGCGGTCTTCAACTCCGGGCGCATCGAGCAGGTCGGCACCCCCGTCGAGGTGTACGAGCAGCCGGCGACGTCGTTCGTCGCCGGGTTCGTCGGCACCTCGAACCTGCTGCGCGGCCGCGGCGCCGAGTCGGTCCTCGGCCGCGACGGCACGTACAGCATCCGCCCGGAGAAGATCCGCATCGACGGCGATCTGTCGCACGCCGCGCCGTCCGGTGAGATCGCCGCCACCGGCACCGTCACCGCCGTCGTGTACGCCGGCGCGACCGTCCGCTACGAGGTGACCCTCGACGCGGGCGGCCAGCTGTCGGTCGTGCGGCAGAACAGCGAGCCAGCCGACTTTCCCGCCGGCCGGGTCCGGCTGACCTGGCGGAAGGAGCACAACTTCCGGGTGCCGGAAGCCGGCCCCGCGTCGAAAGGATAGCCATGAAGAAGTACCCACTCGCCCTGGCGCTGTTCGGCGCCCTGGTGCTGACCGCGGCCTGCGGCACGGAGAGCGGTGACAGCGGCGGCGGCGGCGGGGACAAGCCCGGCGCGCAGGGTTTCACGCCGCCGGACCTCAAGGCGCTGGACAAGCTCGGCGAGCCGGAGGGCGAGCTGTCGGTGCTCGCGTGGCCCGGCTACGCGGAGGACGGCTCGAACGACCCGAAGATCGACTGGGTCACCCCGTTCGAGAAGGAGACCGGCTGCCAGGTCAGCGTGAAGACGTTCGGCACCTCCGACGAGTCGTTGTCGCTGATGAAGGCCGGCGGCTACGACGTGGTGTCCGCGTCCGGCGACGCGTCGCTGCGGCTCGTCGCGTCCGGCGACGTCGAGCCGGTCAACACCGACCTGGTGCCCAACTACGCCGACGTGTTCGACTACCTGAAGGACAAGTCGTGGAACAGCGTCGACGGTGTCGAGTACGGCATCCCGCACGGCTGGGGCGCGAACGTGCTGTCCTACCGCGGTGACGTGGTCAAGCCCGCGCCGACGTCATGGTCGGCGGTGTTCGACCCGGAGAGCCAGTACCAGGGCAAGATCACCGCGTACGACTCGCCGATCTACATCGCGGACGCCGCGCTGTATCTCATGAAGCACCAGCCGGACCTCGGCATCAAGAACCCGTACGCCCTGGACGACAAGCAGTTCCAGGCCGCGGTGGACCTGCTGAAGAAGCAGAACCCGATGATCAGCGAGTACTGGTCGGACTACCTCAAGGAGAGCCAGGCGCTCAAGAACGGCGACACGGTCCTCGGCACCGCGTGGCAGGTGACGGTGAACCTCACCAAGTCCGAGGGCTCGCCGGTCGACTCGGTGCTGCCGTCCGAGGGCGCGACCGGGTGGTCGGACACGTGGATGGTGGCGACGAAGTCCCAGCACAAGACCTGCGCCTACAAGTGGCTGGACTACATCGTCAGCCCGAAGGCCAACGCGCAGGTGGCCGAGTACTTCGGCGAGGCGCCGGCCAACGAGAAGGCGTGCGCGATGACCACCGACAAGTCGCACTGCGACACCTACCACGCCGCGGACGCCGACTACGCGTCGAAGATCTGGTACTGGACCACGCCGATCGCGCAGTGCATCGACGGGCGCACGGACGTGAAGTGCAAGGACTACGGCGAGTGGACCCGTGCCTGGACGGAGATCAAGGGCTGATGACCGTGGGTCGCAGTGCCTCGGCGTTCCTGAACAGGGCGCCGAGGCTGCGGCTCGGGCTGCTGCTGTCCGCGCCGATGCTCTGGCTCGGGCTCGCCTACCTCGGCGCGCTGGCGGCTCTCTTCGTGACCGCGTTCTGGCACGCGGATCCCTTCACCGGCAAGGTGATCACCGACTGGACGGCGGACAACTTCAAGACGCTGGTCACCGACTCGGTGTACCGCACGATCACGTTCCGGACCGTCGCCATCGCGGCGGGGGTGACCGTGATCGACGCGATCATCGCGTTCCCGATGGCGTTCTACATGGCCAAGATCGCCTCGCCGCGGGCGCGGCGCGTCCTGGTCATCGCGGTGCTCACCCCGCTGTGGGCAAGCTATCTGGTGAAGGCGTACTCGTGGCGGACCATGCTGTCCGGCAACGGGGTACTGCACTGGCTGCTCGACCCGCTCGGCCTGGACACGCCCGGCTACGGGCTGACCGCGACCGTGATCACGCTGTCGTACCTGTGGCTGCCGTACATGATCCTGCCGATCTACGCGGGGCTCGAGCGGCTCCCGGACTCCCTTGTGGACGCGTCCGGGGACCTCGGCGCGCGGCCGGCGCGCACGTTCCGGTCGGTGGTGCTGCCGCTGACGTTCCCGGCGATCGTGGCCGGGTCGATCTTCACGTTCTCGCTGACGCTCGGCGACTACATCACGGTGAAGATCGTCGGCGGCACCAGCCAGATGCTCGGCAACGTCGTGTTCGACAACATCGGCGCGGCCAACAACCTGCCGTTCGCGGCGACGGTCGCGACCGTGCCGGTCGTGATCATGCTCCTGTACCTGGCGGCCGTCCGCCGGACCGGCGCCCTGGAGAACCTCTGATGCGACTTTCCCGGACCACGCGCTACGTGCTGCTCGCCGCGCTGGTGCTCGGCCTCGTGGTCATCTGGTTCCCGTTGCTGCTGGTGCTGCTGAACTCGTTCAACGCGGACACCACGTTCGGCTGGCCGCCCTCGGCGCTGACGTTCGAGTGGTGGGCGCGGGTGGCGACGAACCAGGGCGCGCTGAACGCGCTGTGGACGAGTGTCCAAGCCGGGCTCGCGGCGACGGCCATCGCGCTGGTGCTCGGCTCGATGGCGGCGTTCGCCCTGCAGCGGTACCGGTTCTTCGGCCGCGACACGCTCTCGTTGCTGATCATCCTGCCGATCGCGCTGCCCGGCATCGTCACGGGCATCGCGCTGAACAACGCGTTCCGCACGATCCTCGGCATCGACCTTGGCCTGTTCACCGCGATCGTCGCGCACGCGACGTTCTGCATCGTGGTGGTGTTCAACAACGTCGTGGCACGCCTGCGGCGGCTGGGCGGCAACCTGCAGGAGGCGTCGATGGACCTCGGCGCATCGGGCTTCACGACGTTCCGGCTGGTGACGTTCCCGATGCTGCGCTCGGCCCTGCTCGCGGGCGGGCTGCTGGCGTTCGCGCTGTCCTTCGACGAGATCATCGTGACCACGTTCACGCTGGGCACCGGCATGGAGACGCTGCCGATCTGGATCCTCAACAACCTGTTCCGCCCCAACCAGACCCCGGTGGTCAACGTGGTGGCGGCGATCCTGATCATCGTGTCGACCGTGCCGGTGTACCTGGCGCAGCGCCTGTCCGGCGACACCGCGAGCGGCGGCCGCCTCTGACCGTCCTCAGACGGCTTTCGTGGGGTTGAACAGATGCCGCGGGTCCAGCGCGTCCTTGACCGCGCGCTGCACCGCGCACACCGCCGGCCCGAGCTCGCGGTTCATCCCGTCCCGCTTGAGCAGCCCGACGCCGTGCTCGCCGGTGACGGTGCCGCCGAGGTCGAGCGCGGCGGTCAGGATGTCGTCGAACGCCGCCTGCGCCGCCCGGCGCGCGGCGTCGTCGCCGGCCGGGGTGATCAGCAGCGGGTGCAGGTTGCCGTCGCCGGCGTGCGCGATCGTGGCGACCCGCACCTCGTGCCGCGCGCCGATCTCCTCGATGCGCGCGAGCATCGCGGGCACCGCCGAGCGTGGCACGCACACGTCCTCGGTCAGCACGGGGCCGAGCCGCTCCAGCGCGGGGTAGGCCAGCCGCCGCGCGGCGAACAGCGCCTCCGCCTCGGTGGCGTCGGTGGACCGCTCCGTCCACACCGCGCCCGCCTCGTCGAACGCCGCACCCAGGGCATCGGCCTCGGCGGCGCCCGCCTCCCCCGCCGTGTCCACGCGGGCGAGCAGCAGCGCGGTCGTGCCGGCCGCCAGCCCGAGGTGCTTCCACTCCTCCACGGCCGCGAGGCAGGTCCGGTCGAGCAGTTCGAGCGCCACCGGCTGCAGGCCGCGCCGCGTGCTCAGCGCGACCGCGCGGCCCGCGTCGACGAGCGTGGCGAACGCGCCGACGACCGTGCGGGCCGCGGCGGGCGCGGGCCGCAGCCGCAGGGTGATCTCGGTGATCACGCCGAACGTGCCCTCGGAGCCGACGAACAGTCCGGTGAGGTCGTAGCCGGCGACGCCCTTGGTGGTGCGCCTGCCGAGCCGCACGGCCGTGCCGTACTCCCCCGCCGGGCCGCCCATGACGACTTCCATGCCCAGCACGTAGTCGCGGGTCACGCCGTACTTCAGGCAGCACAGCCCGCCCGCGTTGGTGGCGACGTTGCCGCCGATGGTCGACCAGGGCGCGCTCGCCGGGTCCGGTGGGTACCACAGGCCGTGCTCGGCGACAGCCTTCTTCAGGTCGTCGTTGACCACGCCCGGCTGCACCCGGACGACCAGGTTCTCCGCGTCGATCTCGAGGATCGCGTCCATCCGGGAGAGGTCGAGCACGAGGCAGCCGTCGACGGCGTTGGCGCCGCCGGACAGGCCGGTGCCGGCGCCGCGCGGCACGACCGGCACCCCGAGCTCGGCGCACGCCCGCACCGCGCGCGAGACGTCCTCTGTGGACCGGGCACGCAACGCGGCCGCGGCGTCGCCGACCGGGGCCCACTCCGCCTCGTCGTAGCTCAGCCCGTCCAGCACCGCCGGGTCGACGACGAGGTCGAGGCCGGGCAGCGCGGCGGCCAGCGCGTCCCGCGTGTCGCGTTGTGCGGCGCGTGGCGCCTCGTGTTGTGTGTCCATATGGGATTACTCCGGACCTGCGGGAAGCGGGCCGCGCGCGGCGAGCCGCACGACGCAGGCCAGCGCCTCGCCCCACTCGGCGGTGGTGGTGTCGGAGTAGATCGGCACGACGCCGAAGCCGGCGGCGGCGAACCGGGCGAACAACGTCGTCCGGTGGGCAAGGTCCGGCGGTGCGTCGGCCGGCGTCAGCAGCTCCGCGATGCGCGCGGAGGCGCGGTCGAGCTCCTGGGTGCCGGTGGCGACGAGGTCGTCCTCGCGCAGGATGACCGCGCGGCGGCCGCGTTCGAGCCGCCACTCCTCCGGCGTGATGGCCGCGGCGACCGCGCGCGTGGCGTCGCCGAGCGCCGCGACGGGATCGCCGGTGGCGGGGCCCTCCGCCAGCCTGCGGATGACGCGGCTGAGGAACGGCTCGTACCAGAAGATCGCCGCCTTGGTCGGGAACGTGCGGAACAGGGTGCGCTCGGAGACCCCGGCCCGCTCGGCGATCGCCTTCGCGGAGGTGGCCGCGTACCCGTTCTCGAGGCACAGCTCGATCGCGGCGCGCTGCACGGCGAGCCGGGTACGCAGGGCCCGCCCGGCACGGCCCGGCGCGTGCCCGGCAACCGAAACGTCCATCTCGGACCGTCCTTTCCCACGACCGTCGCCGGTGGCCCGCACGCTCACAGAAGTGACAGTACCTGCCAGTTTTGCCGGCAGTACCTGCCATCCGGTGAGAGGGAGTTCCGGATTTTCGACTCGGTTAAACACTCGCAGTACGCACGGGCAAACAGTTATTCGCTGTCCTTGACACGGGGTCCGTTTCGTCTAGTCTCTGCTGCGCGCGACCGCCAGGGCCAGGCATGTTCGCGCGCTTCGAGTCACCCAGTCGCCATAGGCTTTCGAGGAGCACGGCACCGATGAGTACCGGTCGTCTGCCGCAAGGCACGCATCGGGCTGTTCGGCCGGACCCGGAGCGCACGCGGCGCCCCACGGGTTCGGTCGACACCTACTTCGGAATCACCGACCGCGGGTCGACGTTCGGGCGGGAAATTCGCGGCGGCTTCGCCACGTTCTTCGCGATGTCCTACATCGTCGTCCTGAACCCGCTCATCATCGGGACGGTGACCGACGTCAACGGCTCGCTCGTCGGTGGCGGTGACGACGTCGGGCACAGCACGATCGCGGTCGCGGGCGTCACCGCGCTGACGGCCGGCCTGATGACCATTCTCATGGGACTCATCGGTCGCTATCCGTTCGCGGTCGCGGTCGGCCTCGGGTTCAACTCGTTCCTCGCGGTCGGCGTCGCCAGCCAGATGTCCTGGCCGGAGGCCATGGGTCTGGTGGTCGTCGAGGGCGTCCTCGTGGTCCTGCTCGTGCTGACGAGGGTGCGCACGGCGGTCCTGCACGCCATTCCCGGCGACTTGAAAACGGCGATCAGCGTCGGCATCGGGCTGTTCATCGCGTTCATCGGACTCGTCGACTCCGGCATCGTGCGCCGCATTCCCGACGCGGCGGGCACGACCGTTCCGGTGGGTTTCGGAATCGGCGGCGAGCTGCAGGGCTGGCCGACGCTCGTGTTCGTGATCGGCCTCGGCATCACGACCATTCTCGTGATGCGCAGGGTGCGCGGCGCGATCATCATCGGAATCCTGTCCGCGACGGTCGTCGCGATCATTGTCGAGGCGTTGTTCCACCCGGGTCCGTCGATCGTCGACGGAAAGCCCTCGCCGACGGGCTGGCAGCTCAACGTCCCGACGGTGCCGAAGGACTGGTTCGCATTCCCCGACCTGTCGCTGGTGGGCAACTTCGACCTGGTCGGCGGATTCACCAGAATCGGCGCGCTGGCCGCGCTGATGATCGTGTTCGCCCTGCTGCTGTCCGACTTCTTCGACACGATGGGCACCGTGGTCGGGCTGAGCAGCCAGGCCGGGCTGATGGACAGCACGGGCCAGATCCCCAAGGTCGGCCGGGTGCTGTTCGTCGACTCCGTCGCCGCCGCCGTCGGCGGCGCGGCGTCCAGCTCGTCGAACACGACCTACATCGAGTCGTCGGCCGGCATCGGGGAGGGGGCCAGGACCGGCGTCGCCAACCTGGTCACCGGCGCGCTGTTCCTCGTCGCGATGTTCAGCACGCCACTGGTCACGATCGTCCCGTTCGAGGCGGCGACCCCGGCCCTGGTGGTGGTCGGCCTGGCGATGGTCTCCCAGATCCGCCGGATCAACTTCACCGACGTCGCGATCGTCGTGCCGGCGCTGCTGACCGCGGTGCTGATGCCGTTCACCTATTCGATCTCGGTGGGCGTCGGCGCCGGCCTGGTCAGCTACGTCGTGCTGCGCACGTTCCAGGGGCGCGCCCGGGAGATCCATCCGCTTATGTGGGTCGTGTCCAGCTTGTTCCTCCTGTACTTCGCGGTGCATCCTTTGCGAGAAGCATTCGGCATCACTGGCTGACCTTGACGAACCGCTGAGTTGGGCTATCCGTGGATCTGTTCGGTATGTACGGCTCTCGTTCCGACGAGGACGAGTCCGACGACGCGGCCGAACTGCGGGCGTTCGCCCTGCCGTTCGGCGGCGCCGAACCCGTACCCGAACCGGAGCCCGAGCAGGAGCCGGCGGAGGTGACCCGGCCGATCCCGCGGGTGACCGACGAGCAGCCCGCCGAGCTGCCGGTCGAGGAGCGGACCGGACCGCCGTCCCTGGACTCCCTGCGTCCCGCGACCGCCGAGCAGGTGGCGGCCTACGTCGAGCATCTCGGCACGGTCATCGACGAGAGCATGCTGCTGCGCCCGTACGTGCGCACCGGCGGGCGCACCCACGCCGACGCCAACCTGCCCATCGAAGCGCTGGTCATGGGCGTGCCGTCCATCGACCACACCCGGATGGCGCCGGAGCACCGCCAGGTCCACGCGCTGTGCACCGAGCCCCGCTCGGTCGCCGAGGTCGCCGCCTACACCCGGCTGCCGATCGGCAGCGCCCGGGTGATCATCGGCGACATGCTCGGCCTGGGCCTGCTGGTCCTGTGCTCGAGCGAGGTGACCGCCGAGTCGCCGTCCATGGAGCTGATGACCCGCGTCCGCGAGGGTCTGCGCAACCTCTGACGGCGGACCGGATCGCGCACCGGCTGCACCAGACCGCGCGGGCGGGCCCGTTCGTCACGCTCCGGATGGATACCGCCAACCGGGTCGAGAATTTTGGCGGGATTCACCGGTTCCGCGCGTTCCGCATATTCGTTCCGCACTCGCGCGCGGCGAGTCAGCAAGGGATTGCAAAGGATGTGGTCAGGCGCTTGCTACTCCCGTCCGTGCTGTCGCTATGGTCGGGGAGGGAACACAGCGAGTCACGGGTGAAAGGGTCGGGGCGGCCGTGCGGACGGGCAGGTGGGCGTGGGCGATCTACCTTGCGCTCGGCCTGGTCGTCGTCGCCGCCTACTTCGTCGCGCTCGCACGTGACCTGCCGCCACTCGTGCAGGTCCTGCTGTACACGGTGGTCAGCGCCTCGTCCGCGTTCGCCGTGCTGTACGGCTGCCACCGCTACCGGCCGCGGCCGATGCTGCCGTGGCTGCTGCTCGGCCTCGGCGAGCTGATCTACGCCGCGGCGGACACCAGCTTCTACCTCACCCACTACGTCCTCGGCGACACCACCTACCCGGCGCTCGCCGACGTGTTCTACCTGTCGCACTACCCGTTGGTCGTCGCCGGGCTCGTGCTGCTGATCCGGCTGCGCACCCCGGGCCGCGACCTGCCGAGCCTGCTGGACGCGACGCTGCTCGCCGTCGCGGCGGGCATGCTGTCGTGGCTCTACCTCCTCACGCCGACCGCGCAGGCGCAGGTGCCGACGTTCGCGAAGGTCACCTCGCTCGCCTACCCGATGATGGACCTCGCGATGTTCGCGGTGGCGCTGCGGCTCATCCTCGGCACCGGGCGCCGGCCTGCCGCGTTCTTCCTGCTCATCGCGAACCTGCTCGCCTTCTTCACCGCCGACAGCATCTACGTCCTGCAGCAGCTGAGCGGCACCTACACGGCGGGGAACTTCCTCGACGCGATCTGGCTGACCGGCAACCTGGCGCTCGGTGCCGCGGCGCTGCATCCGACGATGAGCCGGGTCGGCGAGCCGACGACCGTCGTCGACTCCGCCCCCGGGCCGGCCCGCATCATCGTGCTGTGCGCCGGCGCGCTCGTCGCCCCGGCCACGCTGCTGGTCGAGTACTTCCGCGGCGACTACCACGACATCCCGGTGATCGCGGTCGCGTGCGGCCTGCTGTTCCTGCTGACCATCGCCCGGCTCGCGGTGCTCGTGGCGCAGCAGCGGTGGCTCGCGATCACCGACATGCTGACCGGCCTGCGCACCCGCCGTTACTTCGAGAGCCGGCTGACCACCGAGGTGGCGCACGCGCGCCGGTCCCGCACGCCGCTCGCGGTGCTGATCGCCGACGTCGACCACTTCAAGTCGATCAACGACACCTTCGGGCACCCGGGCGGCGACCGGGTGCTCATCGAGATCGCGGCGCGGCTGCGGCACGGGATCCGCGAGGAAGACGTGCTGTCGCGCTACGGCGGCGAGGAGTTCGCCGTGCTGGTGCGCGGCGCCGCGGCCGACGACCCGCTGGTGATCGCGGAACGCCTGCGCCGCAAGGTCAGCGGCAGCCCGGTGCTGGTCGGCAACGGCGCGCACGCGGAGGTCACGATCTCCGTCGGCACGGCGTCGTACGGGCTGCACGGCACCACCCCGGGCGAGCTGGTGACGGCGGCCGACCGGGCGCTGTACGCGGCCAAGTGCCACGGGCGCAACCGGATCGACGTCGGCGGGAGCGACGCGGGAAGAGGCGAGCTGGCCGGGTCCGGCGGCATGATCGCCTACCTGCAGCACACCGCGGACGTCGTGGACTCGTGGCTGGCCGGCCGGGAGCACAGCCGCGCGGTGAGCCGCTGGGCGGGGCTGACGGCGATCGAGCTCGGCCTCGACGCCAAGGGCGTGCGCGACGCGACGCTCGGCGGCCAGCTGCTCGACGTCGGGAAGATCCTGGTGTCCGAGGAGTTCTGGATCCGGAGCACCCCGATGTCCACAGAGGACCTGACGCGGGCGCGGCGGCACCCGGAGGACGGCTACCGGATGCTGTGCGCGGTGCCCGGGCTCGGCGGCTCGGCCGTCGTGGTCCGCCAGCACCACGAGCGCTTCGACGGCACCGGCTACCCGGCCGGGCTGGCCGGCGAGGAGATCCGGCTGGAGGCCCGGATCGTGGCCGTGTGCGACTCGTGGGCGGCCATGCTCGCCGGCCGCGTGCATACCGCGGCCGTCACCGAGGACGAGGCGCGCGCGGAGCTGCTGGGCGGCCGCGGCGTCCGGTTCGACCCGGCCGTGGTGGACGCGTTCCTCGCCCTGCACGACCGGGGCCGCCTCGGCGCACTGACCTCCGCCGCCGAGACGGCCCGGACGCGCGGCTAGCCGTGCGTCCGGTTCTGCGCTGGTTCTGCGCTGGTTCTGCGCTAGTTCTGCGCGTCGGCGATCGTGTTCCAGAACATCAGCTCGTAGGTCTGGAACAGCCGGCCGTACCGGCGCGCCGTGCGCTCGTCGCTCCGGCCGGCGTCCATGCCGGCCTGCACGGCGGCGACGGCCTGGTCCACGACCTCCGGCACCGGCGTGGCGAAGAAGTCGAAGAACCCGCACGCCTCGTCGCCGAGCCCGTAGCCGGCGCGCATCGCGCCGGCGATCGAGGCGCAGTACTCGCCCCACGCCGCGAAGTTGGCGACCACGGCGACGATGACGTCGGCGGGCTCGCCGTGCACTGCGAGCCAGGAGAAGTACGCCGGGTAGGCCTGGCAGCCGGCCATGGGCTCGTACGCGTCGAGCGCCGCGGCGTCCATGCCACCCGCGGCGGCGAGGGCGGGCAGCTTGGTGAGCGCCAGGCTCTCGCCCTGCGCCAGGCCGGCGAAGAACTCGCGGGCGGTGGGCTCGGCGGCGCGGGAGGCCGCGAGGTGCAGGGTGCGCCAGTCGCTGCGCACGATGTGGCTCTCCTCGGCGGCGATCGTGCCGAACACCGAGGGCGCGGCGTCGCCACGCTCGATCAGTGGCACCAGGCGGTTCTCGCTCTCCGCCGGCGCCAGCTCGTCGCGAATCGACTCCAACAGCTCTCGTGCGGATCCAGCCACCGCGCGAACCCCCTCCGTAACCGGACGACTTTCCCGCGAGCCTAGATCAGGTCGGTCAGCCCTCGGGCCGGGCCATCCGGGTCGCGCCGGCGGAGGCGGCGACGACGAGCAGGACGGCCAGCCACTGGGCCGGGCGGAGGACCTCGCCCAGCACGACCAGCCCGATCAGCGCGGCGACGGCCGGTTCGAGGCTCATCAGGACGCCGAACACCTTCGGCGGGATGCGGCGCAGCGCCTCCAGCTCGAGTGAGTACGGGACGACCGACGACAGCAGCGCCACGCCGAGCCCGACGGCGAGCACCCACGGCTCGAGCAGCGCGCTGCCGCTGTCGGCGATGCCCACCGGGATCACGACGACGGCGGCGAGCGTCATGCCGAGCGCCAGGCCGCCGCCGTCGGAGGTGTGCCGGCCGAGGGCGGCGCTGAGCAGGATGTAGCTCGCCCAGCACACCGCGGCGGCGAGGGCGAACAGGATGCCGGACAGCCGCAGGTCGCCGCGGCCCGAGGTCAGCAACACCACGCCGGCCGCGGCGAGCAGCGCCCACAGGCCGTCCAGCCACCGGCGCGAGCCGCCGATCGCGACCGCGAGCGGGCCGAGGAACTCGATCGTCACCACGACGCCCAGCGGGATCTGCGCGAGCGCGAGGTAGAAGGACAGGTTCATCGCGCCGAGGACGAGGCCGTACCCGACGACCACGGTCCACGCCCGCCGCCCGAGCCGCACCGAGGGGCGCCAGACGACCAGCAGCACGACCGCGGCGAAGAACAGCCGCAACGCGACCGTCCCGGCGCTGCCGACCGCGCCGAACAGCTGCTTGGCCAGCGCCGCGCCGACCTGGACGCTGAGGATGCCCGCGAGCACCTGCGCCGGCGGCGGCACGGCACCCAGCGCCCGCCCGGCGAGCGCGACCGGGCTCAGCCGCGGAAAGGGACCGGGCCCCACCCGGTCGACGTGCATGGTGGCCATGCCCGCATCCTGCGCGAGACCACCGACAACGGCCGCCGGGTTTTCAGATGCTGGGACGCGCGTCCAGCGCCGCCCACAGCTCGTCCGCCGCGGCGGGGTGGCACACGACGATGTCCGGCAGCCACGGTTCGGGCCGGTTGTAGCGCGGCGCCGAACCGTCCAGCCGGCGCACCCGGAAGCCGGCGGCGACCGCGACCGCCACGGGCGCCGCGCTGTCCCATTCGTACTGGCCGCCGCCGTGCACGTACGCGGTCGCCCGGCCGTCGAGCACCGCGGCCGTCTTGGCGCCCGCCGAGCCCATCGGCGTCAGGGTGGCCGGCCAGCGCGCGAGCACGGCGTCGAGCACGGCGGGCGGGCGGCTGCGGCTCACCACGACCACCGGCGGGTCGAGCGGCGAAGCCGGCGCGGGCGGACGCCACGTCGAGTGGACGACGCCCGCGGCGGGCAGCGCGACCGCGCCCGCGGCGAGCCGGCCGTCCTGCCAGAGCGCGACGTGCACGGCCCAGTCGTCGCGGCCGGGCTCCGCGTACTCGCGGGTGCCGTCCAGGGGGTCGACGATCCACACACGGTCGGCATCGAGCCTGCGCCCGTCGTCCGCGGACTCCTCGGACAGGACCGCGTCGGCCGGCCGCTCGCGCGCGAGCCGGTCCAGCAGGAACGTGTCGGATCGCCGGTCCCCCGCCGCCCGCAGCCGCGCACCGCTCAGCTCGCCGCGCATGCCGACCAGCAGCGCGCCCGCCGCCTCGGCGAGCTCGTGCGCGAGCCGGTGGTCGTCCGGGTCCGGTGCCGCCCGGTAGACATCCAGTGCTGACTGCTGTCCAGGCGGTACCGCCATCGGCTCTCCCCGGGTCCGGCGTCACGTGCGCGGCCAGCATAGGAGCCGCGCGGACCGTGATCGTCAGACGGTGCCGAAGTCCTGCGTCCAGTACATCCCGTTCTCGTCGAGGCCCACCCCGACGCGGGAGAGGTCGCAGTTGAGGATGTTCGCGCGGTGGCCGGGCGAGTCCATCCAGCTGTCCATCACCTGCGTGGCGTCGCGCTGGCCGCGGGCGATGTTCTCCGCGGTCTGCGGGTTGGCGTAGCCGGTGCTCAGGATCCGGTCGCGGAAGGTCAGGCCCTCCGGCGTGGTGTGGCCGAAGTACTTCCGCTCGGCCATGTCCTTGCTGTGCTCCTCGGCGGCCTGCACCAGCCGCGGGTCCACGACGACGGGGTCACAGCCCGCCTCCGCGCGCTGCTTGTTCATGAGGTCGACGACCTCGTCCTCCATGAGCGAGCCGGTGTTGGCCATCGCGATGGGGGCCGGGTCGAAGGCACCGGAGTCCCCGAGGCGGTACACGACGGTCCCCGCGCCGGTCGCGGCCACACCGACGATGGCGGCGACAAGCACCGGCATCAGTGGTTTCCGTGTACGCCCCGACGTCACGGCCCGAACCTATCACCCATTTGTGACGCGCACATGACGAATCAACTACTCGAGGTAGTCGATGAGCCCTCAGGCGGCCCGCCACACCGCGCCGCGGCGCTCGTACTCGAGGATCCGCTCGGTCGCCACCGCCAGGTCCGGCCCGAACTCCCGCTCCAGCAACCACAGCGCCAGGTCGAGGCCCGAGCTGACGCCGCCGGCGGTGAGCACGTCGCCGTCGTCGACCACGCGGGCGGACTTGAGCACGCCGCCTTCCCCGGCGAGCTTCTCCCTGGCGAGCGCGTGCGTGGTGCACGGCCTGCCGTCGAGGAAGCCGGCCGCGGACAGCAGCAGCGCGCCGACGCAGACGCTGGCGAAGATCCGCGTGCCGTCCCGGCTGCCGGCCAGCGCGCGCGGGATCGCACCGCTCGCGATCTCCCGGTGCGTGCCCGGCGCCGACGGGTCACGCCAGCCGCCGCCCGGCACGACGACGAGGTCCGTGCCGGCCGGGTCCCAGCGGCCCGTCACGGCCAGTCGCCCGCCCCGGTTCAGCGGCACGACCCGCGGCTCGCCGAGTGTCACGTAGTCGACGGCCAGGTCCGCGCCGAAGTACTCGCGGGCGATGTCGAACACCTCGGCTGGTCCGATCGAGTCGAGCTCCTCGGCCCCGTCGTACAGGAGGATCCGGGTCCGCAGCGTGCCCGCGCGGCGCCGCCCGGCTGCCGTCGCGGCGTGGACCGTGGCCGGGCCGACGACCGACATGACGGCCGTCGCGGTGGCCGCGCCCATCGTCGACCTGAGCAGATCTCGGCGGTTCACGTCGTCCTTCCGTCGAACACCGTTCGACGGAAGGCTAGGCGAGCCCGGTCATCCCCGGGCAATGCCGCGCCGGCTAGCGCGAGCGCAGCCCCGCGAGCCGGCCGCGCTCCAGCGGCGACGGCGGCCGCCGGTCCAGCCGGGCGGTCAGGATCTCCGCGGCGTCGGCGTGGCGCCCGGCGGATGCGAGCGCGTGCACGAACGTGTCCTCGATGACCTCGCGCTGCGCGGCGCTGCCGCCGAGGCGGCACACGTGCGGACGGACCGACTCGAGGTGGGTGACCGCGGCGTCCCACCGGCCGGCGACGACGTTGGCCAGGCCCTCGCACAGCGGCGCCACCACCTGCCGGTAGACCGGCGAGTCGTGGCCGGCCGCGTACCGCTGCAGCGCGCGCAGGCCGTCCTCGTGGCGGGCCGCGGTCAGCGCGATCGCCGCGTGCATGGCGGCGAACGTGGTCGCCGGGGTGGCCAGCCAGTCCACGGGAGACACGTCGAGGACCGCCTGGGCGCTCACGCGGCCGTCCCAGTTGCTGGTCATCTCGCAGCGCCACAGCAGCGACGCCGAGTCGACCAGCGCGCGCGGTCCGGCCACCGCGGGCGGGGCGAGGTCGCGGTCGTAGCGGCGGCGGACGGCGGCGTCGTCGCCGAGCATCAGCTCGTGCAGCGCGGCGTGCCAGGTGAAGTGGACCCGGCCGTCGCTGGCGGTGCCGCGCTCGGTGATCCAGCCGTTCAGCCAGTCCAGCCCGGCGTGGTGCTCGCCGGTCTCGTAGAACACGTGGGTGCGGGCGTGCACCGCGTGGCCGGACGCGGGCTCGGCGGCCAGCGCGCGCGCCGAGAGCGTCTCGGCCTCGTCGTAGCGGCCCTGCTCCTGGCGGACGAACGCGAGCTGGCTCAGGTACCACCAGTCGTCGCCGTAGTCGCCCGCGAGCCGCTCCACGAGCGCCCACGTCTCCTCGTCGGTGGTGAGGCCGCCGAACGCGATGGTCGGCACGGCGACGTTGACCGCGAGCGCGTCGCGCGGGTAGGTCTCGATGTGCCGCAGCAGCGCGGCACCGCCGTGCGGGAGGTCCGCCACGGCCGCGACGAAGCTCCGCTCCCGCTCGTCGCCGTACTGGGCACAGGCCTGCGCGTCCCGCAGCCGCGCGGCGACGTCGACGGACGCGCCGCACTCCATGCCGAGCAGGCCGAGCACGGCGTGGCCGAGCGCGAAGTCCGGGTCGGCTTCGGTCGCGGCGGTCAGGTGTTCGAGCGCGCCGTGCTGGCCGCGCAGCACCCGGTCCACGCCCTCGGTGAACGACTCGGCGGCCGCCGGGTTGGTCGACAGCGTCAGTCCGTAGCGGTCCCGCTGCTTCCTGGGGCCTGACGCCGCGGACAGGACCGAGCTGGCCACTGTGGACGCCTGGGCGCGGATCTCCGGGAAGGCGGTGGACTCCCACAGGGTGCCGACCCGCATCGCGCCGATCGTCCACAGGGGACTGTTGGTCCGGCCGCGCAGCCGCCCATCGGCGTCGGTGTCGAGGCCGAGCCCGTGCGGGCCGGGGGTGGCCAGGCCGTCCGCGAGCAGGCCGGCCACGAGCGGGCAGGGCGTCGCGCGGAGGTCCAGGCTCGGTCCGGTGCAGTTGACGACGGTGCCGACCCGCACGGCGTCACCGCAGGACAGGTCGACGCGAACGCCGTCGCCGTCCGGGGTGGCGGCGGCGACCTCACCGGTGTGCAGCCGCAGCCGCCCGGCGCGGCGCATCTCGCGCAGCCGGTCGGCGGCCGCGGGCGCCATCCGGTGCCGGTAGGCGTTCCAGTAACGGGACTTCTCGGTGAGGAAGCGTTCCCGCTCGGACTCCGGCAGCTCGCCCCAGATGCGCGCGGTGTGCGGGCGGAGGCTGTCCACGGCGGTGCGCCAGGCGCGGCCGGTGGACAGGGTGCGCCACAGCGCGTCGAGGCCGTCCGCTCCGGCGGGCTCGACCTCGAGCTGCGCGACCTTGGGGGCGCGCAGGTGGCGGCGGGGCAGCAGCCCGGTACGGGACACGACGTGCACCGTCCGGTGTGGACGGTCGAGCTGGAGGGCGACGTCCACCATGGTCAGCCCGGAGCCGACGCACAGGATGTCGCCGTCGTCGTACCCGGCGTCCGGGGCCCACGGGTTGGCGACGAACCGCGCCGACTCCCGCAGGGCCGCGGGCGCCCAGCCCGTGCCCGGCGCGGTGACGCCGACCGCGAGCACGGCCGCGTCGGCGGTGAGGGTGTCGCCGCCGGCGAGGCGCAGCGTGATGCCGCCCGCATGGTTGCGCACGCCGGTCGCGCGTTCGCGGACCCGGCGCAGCCGGGCGGTGCGACATCGCGCGGCGGTCGTGTCGAGCAGCTCGCCGAGGTAGGCGCCGAGGAGGTGGCGCGGCAGGAACTCGCCGGCGCCGACGGGGCGGCCGAGGCGCTCGCCCGCCCAGTGCGCGAAGTGGCCGGGGTCGGCGAGGTCGGCGCTGAGCTTGCCGGCGGGGACGTTCAACAGGTGAGACGGGTCGTCGGTGCTGTACGCGACGCCGCGACCGGCGTCCTCGGCCGGGTCGACGAGCACGACCTCGAGCCGCTGCCCGCGCCGTTCCCCCAGCTCAAGCAGGCGGACGGAGGTGAGCACACCCGCCGCCCCTGCTCCGATCACCGCGACCGTCGACATCCCCATTGAGGTCTCCTCGCGCTAATCTCTACTAAGTTGATAGACTTCATCAAGTCAGGTCAGATTAACATGTTCCGAGCGGCCAGCGGAGTGCCGCCGAGGGAGCACGCCGGATGAGGATCACAGCCAAGGTCGACTACGCCCTGCGGGCGATGGCGCAGCTCGCCGCGGAGCCCGCCGGCCGGCCGGTCGCGGCCACCTGGCTGGCGGACGAGCAGGTCATCTCCCTGAAGTTCCTCCACGGCGTGCTGGCCGACCTCAAGCGCGCCCGCCTGGTCCGCAGCACCCGGGGCGCGGACGGCGGCTACGAGCTGTCGCGCCCGGCCGCCGAGATCACGGTGGCCGACGTGTTCCGCGCGATCGACGGCCCGCTGGTCACGGTGCGGGACACGGTCCTGTCGGACCTTCAGTACACCGGCCCCGCGACGGCCCTGCGCGACGTGTGGATGGCGGCGCGGGCGAGCCTGCGCCAGGTGTTCGAGCACGTCACGCTGGCGGACCTCGTCGCGGGCGAACTGCCGCCGGACACGATGGCGCTGGCGGCCGAGTACAAGGCCGCGCGCACCACGGCCGATCTCCACCGGGTACCGGGGCGGTTCGAGTAGGCGGCACCT
The DNA here is from genome assembly GCA_035995025.1 of Actinophytocola sp. GTDB lineage: Bacteria > Actinomycetota > Actinomycetes > Mycobacteriales > Pseudonocardiaceae > Actinophytocola. The sequence goes on along the minus strand of DASYKY010000115.1, from coordinate 129,461 downwards.
CCGCTCGGGCAGGATGGGCGCATGACCGACCACGGCGAGGTCGCGGCGCTGCGCGCACTGACGGCCGGGGACACCGGCGCGGCCCGGGCCGCGCTGGCGGCACGCACCGGCCGGCCGCTGCTGAACGCGGCCCTGGCCGGCTACCTCGCCGCCACCGGCGACGGCCGGGTGTACGACCGGCCCGCCGCGTTCACGGCGTTCATCCGCGGCGGTGGCAACGTCGAGCTGTACGAGCGGGTCAGCGCGGCGCTCGCCGAGCGGTACCGGCGGCTCGGCGTCGCGTCCATCGTGGACATCGGCTGCGGGGACGGCCGCGCGCTCGTCCCCGCATTGGACGCGGCCGGCAACTCCCCCGCGGTGACGCTCGTCGAGCCGTCCGCCGCGCTGCTGTCCGCGGCGCTCGCGGCACTCGCCGGGCACACGGACCCGGCCAGGACCACCGCCCACGCCACGGACGCGGCGGCGTTCACCACGGACCTCGCCGAGCGGTTCGACCTCGCCGAGTCCACGTTCGCCCTGCACGCCGTCCCGCCCGCCGAGCGCTCGGCCGTGCTGACCGCACTGCGCGGGCACGTCGGCCACCTGGTGCTGGCCGAGTTCGACCACCCCGCGCATCCCGCTGGCGGACCCGCGCACCTGACGTTCCTCGCCGACACCTACGAGCGGGGCCTCGCCGAGTACGACGCCGACCGGGACCTTGTCGCACAAGGGTTTCTGATGCCCGTGCTCACCGGCCAGCTCGCGCCGGGCGCGCCCCGCAGCACCTGGGAGCAACCGGCCGCGGCGTGGGCCGCACAGCTCGAGGCGTGCGGCTACCGCGAGGTCACCGTCGAGCCACTGTGCGACTACTGGTCGTCGCCCGCGATCCTGCTCACCGCCCGCGCTTGACCTCGGAGTCGACAAACCACAGCGACTGAACAGTCGCGTGTGGACTGTCCTACTGCCGGTCCTACTGCCGGTCCTACTGCTGGGGGCGGTAGGACAGGCCGACCACGCCGTTGTCGTAGGCCTGGCAGCCGGAGAGGGCGAGCGCCGACGGGGCGGCGCCGTCGGGGAACAGGCGCGGGCCGGAGCCGCGGGTGAGCGGGTAGACGAACAGGTGCAGCTCGTCGACCAGACCGTCGGCCAGCATCGCGCGCACGAGGGTGCCGCTGCCGCTCACGTACAGGTCGCCGTCGACCTCGTCCTTCAGGCGGCGGATGGTGTCCGCGGCGTAGCCGCCGACGATGGCCGAGTTGCGCCAGGTGGTGGTCTCGAGCGTGCCGGACACCACGTACTTGGTGGTGTCGTTGAAGAACGGGGCACCGGGGTCGTCCTCGACGGTGCGCGCCGACCAGCCGGGCTCGAACATCTGGTAGGTCGTGCGGCCGAGCAGGATGGCCCGCGACCGCGCGGTCAACGCGCCGATGGCCTCCCCCATCTTCGGGTCGAAGCCGAAGTCGAACGTCCACGTCGGCGCGTCGATCACGCCGTCGAGGGTCATGAACTCGTGCACGTGCACAGCGCCCACGCGGATACCTCCCACTGCCTGGCGTTCACCGAAAGCGCGATTCCCGATCTTGCCGAAATGCTACGCTTCGCGGCCGACGAGGCGATGCGACACGTGGCTTGGGGGAGCATGGACAACCGCACGTTGGATCCGGACGACGCGCGCGAACGGCTCGCCGCGTGGAAGGGCCGGATCGACAAGCTGGCCGCCGACACCAAGGCGATGGGCGACCGCTTCTCCCAGCTCGAGGTGACCACGCGCGACCCGGGCGGGCTGGCCGAGGTCACCGTCGACTCCACCGGCGGGCTCGTCGCGCTGCGACTCACCCGGGAGATCGAGCGGGTCACGCCGGACGAGGTCGCCGACACGATCATGCGGACGATCCGCGCGGCGAAGGCGGAGATCGCCGACCGCTCCGAGGAGATCATCGAGGAGACGGTGGGCACCGAGTCCGCCGCCGGCCGCGCGATCGCCGACCGCGTCGGCCAGCAGCTGCGTGCCAGGGCCGGGGAACCCGACGACCTCGCGCCGCGTCCCCAGTCCGAGCAGTCCGCGGGCCGGGGGCGCGCGCTGCCGCCCGAGGACGACGAGGACGACGGCGACACGACGATCTGGCGGTGAGGGGCACATGGGTGACGGGTACACGGCGGACGTCGAGCAGATCCGCCGGCACGCCGAGAACCTGGAGTCGCTGAAGGCGCGCTTCGACGCGGTGAAGTCGGCCAGCGCGGCGATCGCGCAGGACGGCCAGGCATACGGGCTGCTGTGCGGGTGGATGCCCGCCGTGCTCGAGGGCCGCCACGCGCGCCAGGACGAGCTGGTCGCCTACGTCGAGGAGAACCTGGGGCTCGCGGCCAAGTCGTTGCACGACAGCGCCGACCACTACGCGGAACTGGACGCCCGGGTGGCCGACGCGATGGGCGACATCTCCGACCGGATGCCCTGAGCGCGCAGAACTGAGAGGGCACAGCCATGACCGACAACTCCCTGGTCGCCCCTGTCGAGTCGACGCGACAGCCGTGGACGGGGTCCGGCCTCGGCGACAGCATCCAGGGCCTGACCGACGCGATCAAGAGCAAGGGCTGGGTCGACGACGCGCTGGCCGGCGCGGGTCTCGGCCTCGAGGTCACCGCCACCGTGATGGACCCGGTCAGCGCGCTGCTCGCCAACGGCCTGAGCTGGGCGATGGAGTACTTCGAGCCGCTGCGCCAGATGCTCGACGAGCTCACCGGCAAGCCCGACGTGGTCGCCTCGCACGCCGCGACCTGGAACAACATGGCCACCGAGCTGGACAGCATCGCCTCGGACCTGCAGCTCTACCTCGACGGCGACCTGCCGGACTGGACCGGCGCGGCGTCCGAGTCCTACCAGAACATGATGACGTTCAACACCAACGCCATCGGCGGCCTCAGCGCCACCTCCGCGGCGATGGCCGTGGCCACCGAGGGCGCCGGCGCGCTGGTGCAGTTCACCCGCGACATCGTCCGCGACCTCATCGCCGACCTCGTCGCCCGCGTCATCGTGTGGGCCGCCGAGGCGATCTTCGTGGTCACGATCCCGGTCATCGCCACACAGATCGTCGCCGCGGTGGTGAAGTGGGCCGGCCGCATCCTCACCTACACCACCGGGCTCGTCACCAGCCTCACCAACCTGACCAAGCTCCTCAACATGTAGGGCGACGATGACTCCCAAACCCAAGGGCCCGCACGGCGGTGGCGGGGACGACGGCGGTCACCCCCACGGCGGGGACGGTGGTGACGGCAGCGGCAGCCACGGCAGGCCCAGCCAGCAGCACGGCAACATCGATGCCAGCAAGGGCATCACGAGCGCGCAGGAGGCCACCCAGTCGGCCGCGCAGCAGGGCCGCGCGAAAGGGGCCGGCAAGAACAAGCAGCAACCCGCCCCGCCCCCCGAGCCGACCACGCCGCCGGCGAAGCCCGACTTCGACAACCCGGAGTTCGACGACCGCAAGCTCACCGAGTACGCGCTCAACCCCGAACACCCGGTCGGCAAGAACAAGGCCCGGGTCATCAAGTCGAGGACCGGGCTGGGCCCCGAGGACGCGGCGTCGGTCAAGCAGCAGATCCTGGATCAGGTGGGCGACGGCGAACCGATCGCGGGCAAGATGGACCAGCACGGCAGCCGGTGGAACAAGGACGTCACGCTGACCGGGCCCGATGGCACCATCACGGTGCGCACCGCGTGGATCGTGGACGCGACCACCGGGAAGACCCGGCTGGTGACGCTGAGCTTCCCCTGACGAGAAGGACACCGATGAACCTGTACGACGTCGTCGAGCTGGCCGTGGACCTGCCGGACGAGGGTCTGCGGGCAGGGGCGGTCGGCACGATCGTCGACGACTACGCCGGCTCCGGCGAGTTCGAGGTCGAGTTCACCGACGACGCGGGCCGCACCCTCGCGCTGACCGCGCTGCGCGCCGACCAGCTGCGCGCGCGCGGCTGACCCGTCGCGATGGAGTCCACCCGTGTCGACCGGTGGCTGTGGGCGGTCCGGCTGACGAAGACCCGGTCCGACGCCGCCGCGGCGTGCCGGGGCGGGCACGTCCGGGTCAACAACCGGCCGGCCAAGCCCGCGACGTCGGTGTCCGCCGGCGACGAGGTGCGCCTGCGGTCGGGCGGCACCACGCGGATCGTCGACGTGGTGCGGGTGATCGAGAAGCGGGTCGGCGCGCCCGTCGCGGTGGAGTGCTATGTCGACCGGACCCCGGCCCCGCCACCGGAGGCGGAGGCGGTCGCACCCGTGGCGCGGCGCGACCGCGGCGCGGGCCGCCCGACCAAGCGGGACCGCCGGGTGCTCGACCGGTTCCGCACCGGTCAGCAGGGCGACGCGCCCTGACGCGTCAGAGGCTGAACGCCACCGAGCGCAGGATCAGCGCCACGACGAACACGACCGTGAACGCGAGGTCGATCCCCACCCCGCCCGCACGGAGCGGCGGCAGCACCCGGCGAAGCGGCGCGATGACCGGCTCGGTGCCGGCGTGCGTGGCAGCCCGGACCCGGCGCACCCAGAACGGCGTGTTCGTCGCCAGCCCCACCCAGTCCAGCACCAGCCGGACGAGCATCAGCACGACGAAAACGGTCAGCACCCACCCGAGCACCACTCCGACGGCATCCATGACCCACTCCTCCCCGGACGGACTATCTCACCTCTCAACGTCCGCGGCCGAGCCGAAGTGTCGCGTTCGTGAGGTTCTCAGCGGACTTTCAGGTGGCTCGACACACCCGCCGCCTGCTTGCGGTGTGGACGGCGGGGGGCCACAGTTGTCGCATGGTTGCGCCCACGCCGGTGGATATCCTCCTGGTCGAGGACGACCCCGGCGATGTGTGGTTCACCCGCGACACGTTCGAGTACTACAAGGTGTCCAACGCGCTGCACGTGGTGAGCGACGGTGTCACGGCGCTGGCGTACCTCCGCAGGCAGCCGCCCTACCAGGATGCCCAGCGGCCCGGGGTGATCCTGCTGGACCTGGACCTGCCGCGGATGGACGGCCGCGCGGTGCTGGCCGAGCTGACCGCGGACGAGCAGCTGCGCGACATCCCGGTCGTCGTGCTGACCATCTCCCAGGCCGAGGCGGACGTCGTGCGCAGCATGAGCCTGGGCGCCGCCGCCTACATCACCAAGCCCGTCGACTTCGACCGGCTCGTCGAGATCGTCCGCCGGCTCGACGACTTCTACCTCACCGTCGTCCGCGCCGCGCACGCCTGAGAGCACACGCGCCGCCCGCTTCGTGTGGAATGGACGCATGGCGATACCTCTCCCCCGCGTCCCCGGTCCCTCCGACGTATTCGGCTGGACGATGCGCACCGCCACCGCGGCCGCGTCCGTGCCCGGGCGGGTGCTGGACCTGCTCACCGCGGCCGAGGCCGTGGTCGCGCGGGCGGACGAGCTGGTGGACCGCACCGACAAGGTGATCACCGACGCCACGGAGGCGGTCGCGCACGCGCGGCGGGTGACCACGGCCGCCGAGGAGCAGATCGACGCGGCGCGCCCGATGATCCGGTTCGTCGAGGAGTTCAGCGCCCACGAGATCGACGCCGCGATCAAGCTCGTCGACGAGCTGCCCCGGCTGACCGGGCACATCACCGACGACGTGCTGCCGATCCTCGCCACCCTCGACCGCGTCGGCCCGGACATCCACGAGCTGCTGGAGGTCGCCAACGACGTCCGCCAGGCCATCCTGGGCATCCCCGGCTTCGCCTTCCTGCGCCGCCGCGGCGAGGACAGGGAAGAAAAGGAAGAAGACGGCAAGGACTGACGGCTCACCCCGTGACGAACACCGCCACGGTGCGGGCCGGCACGGAGAACGTCCCCGAACGCCGGTCGTAGCCGGACGTCTTCACCACCGGGTCCGCCCCCGCGGCCTGCACCGGGTGCAGGCGGTAGTGCGCGCCGGCGAGCGCCGGCAGCCGCTGGGTGGCGGCCGTCGCGGAGGCGTTGAACACCACCACGACGCCCTCCCACCGCGGGTCGAGGTCCCTCCCGTGCCGGTCGTCGAGGTGCATGACGATCACGCCCGGCGTCTGGTCCGGGCCACCGGCCGGGAAGTCCATCCGCTGCTGGACCAGCTGCGCCGTGCCGAGCCGGAACAGCGGTGAGGAGAACCGGATCCGCAGCAGGTCGAGCGCCTGCCCGTGCGCCGAGCGGATGTCGGCCTCGTGCGGCTCGAGCGCCGGGTCGGCGAGCAGCGGGCGCATGTAGTCCCACTTGGACTCGTTGTCGCCCTTGGGCGGCAGGCCCGAGCCCCACGTCGTGTCGTGGTAGGTCCAGTCGACCCGGTTGAACCAGTCGCCGGAGTTGAAGCTGTTGCGGTCCAGCGACTTCGAGCGCAGCAGGTCGGTGCCGGCGTGCCAGAACGCCGGTCCCTGCGCGAGCGCCGTGGTGGCCAGCGCGACGGTGTTCATCCGCACCCGGTCGGCCATCGCCGTGGCCTGCGGCAGCTTGTACTGCTCGACGTCGAACAGCGTCTCGTTGTCGTGCGCATCGACGTAGGTGATCGTCTCGCTCGGGTCGCCCGCATACCCGGCGGGCTGGCCGTTGTAGTCGATCTGCGAGCCGGGCACGACGTTCCCGTCGCGGTCGGTGAACCGGTAGTCGCGCAGGTTGCCTGCCAGACCCACCTTGATCTGGTCCTGGTAGAGCAGCAGCCTGGCGCGCTGCTCGTCGGGCGTGCCGTTGGCCGCGGCGCCGTTCGGGTCGGTGAACAGGCCGGTGCCGAAACCCTGGATGCGCGGGTCCTCGTCGAAGGGGCCGCCGCCGCGCACCGCGTCGCGCAGCCGGTCGGAGAACGTGCCGATGCCGGTGTTGGCCATGTTCAGCTGCGTGGCCTGGACGAAGCGCGCGTCGTTGGCCACCTCGCCGAAGTTCCAGCCCTCGCCGTAGAGGTAGATGCGCTTGCCGTCCACGCCGTCCTTGGCCGGGGTCAGCTTGTCCAACGCCGCGCGGACGGCAAGGATGTTCGCCTTGGGCTGGTGGCCCATCAGGTCGAACCGGAACCCGTCCACTTTGTACTCGCGGGCCCAGGTGACCACCGAGTCGACAACGAGCTTGCCCATCATGCGGTGCTCGGTGGCGGTGTTGGCGCAGCAGGTGGAGTTCTCCACCGCGCCGGTGGCCGACAGCCGGTGATAGTAGCCGGGCACCACGCGGTCCAAAATGGACTTCGGATCCTGGCCGGACGCCGGCGTGTGGTTGTACACGACGTCCATCACCACACGCAGCCCGGCGCCGTTGAGCCCGCCGACCATCTCGCGGAACTCGCGCGTGCGGGCCGTGCCGTCCGGGTTCGTGCTGTAGGAGCCCTCCGGCGTGGTGTAGTGCAGCGGGTCGTAGCCCCAGTTGTAGCCGTCGGCGTCGCGGACCGGCTCGACGCAGGCCTGCTGGTCCTGCGCCGCCGGGCCGAACGACGGTAGGTCGCACGCCGGGGTCTGCTGCGCGGCGCGGTTCTCCTCGATGCTCGCGATGTCGTTGGCGGGCAACAGATGCACGGTGTTGAGGCCCGCGCCGGCCAGGTCGCGCAGCTGCCGCATGCCCGCGCTGCCGCGGTCGGTGAACGCGAGGTAGGTGCCGCGGTGGGCGGCGGGCACCGTGGTGTCGCCGATCGAGAAGTCGCGGACGTGCAGCTCGTAGATCGCGGAGTCCTCCGGCTGGCCGAGCGCGGGCTTGTGCAGCCGGTCCCAGCCGCGCGGTGTCAGCGCCGGGTCGTCGAGGTCGGCGAGGACCGACCGGGTGGAGTTCGTGGTGAGCGCCAGCGAGTACGGGTCGGTGACCACGTTCGTGGCGACCTCGTCGAGCGCGGGCACGTACACGCCGACCTCGTACGCGTAGCGCGCGTCGCGCCAGGTCTTCTCGCCCGCCGCGTGCCAGACGCCGTCGTGGTCGCGGGTCATCGGCACCCGCCGCTCCCCCGCCGGGCCGGCCGGGTCGAGCAGCAGGGACATCCGCTTCGCGGTGGGCGCCCAGACGGCGAGCGACGGGCGGCCGTGGTCCCACGCCGGGCCGAGCCGCGCGTGGGTGGCGCCAGCGTAGACGTCGTCGAGCACACCCGGGAGCTGCACGCCGGTCGCGTCGAGGAGCTTGCCGTCCGCGTCGTAGGCGGCGACCGCGAGCTGCCCGGTGAGCAGGTCGCGCGCGTCCGTGTCGCCGAGCCGCAGCGCCGCGTAGTCCGCCAGGTGCGGGTACTGCGCGGCCAGCTCGGGCGGCAGGCCGGCGGGGTCCAGGGTCAGCGGCAGGAAGTCGCCGCCGGTGACGCCGTCGGCCGTGGCGGCCATCCCGCCCTCGGGCGCGTGGTAGAGCCGGAACTCGGCGGCACCCGCCGGGGCCTCGATGGCGACGACGTCGTGGCGCAGCCATTGCGCCTTCGCGCTGCGCAGGTCCGGCGGGGTGATGCCGCCCGACACGGTCAGCACGTGGGTGGCGAGGTCGTAGGAGAACGTCGTGCGGTCGCCGTCCGCGGTCACCGTGAACGGGATGTTCGCGCCGTCCCGCGCGCCGCCCGCGCCGTAGTTCTCGTCCCAGGACAGGCCGTGCGCCGCCTTGACCTCGTACTGCCCGGCCGGGATCGCGGTAGTGGAGAAGGAGAACACGCCGTCGCCGTCCGGGTCCTGCAGCCACGACCGCAGGCAGTCCGGCGCCCAGTCGCCGGGGCAGCCCAGCTCGCTCTGGAAGCTGCCGGCCGCCGTGACGACCGGGCCCTGCGCGTCGCTGGTGACCCAGTGCGTGGCGGGGTCGTAGTAGAACGACACCGCCCCGCCGCCGGTCTGGTAGGCGATGTTCGCGCCGCCCGCGACCCCGCCGGTGCCGTAGTTCTCGTCCCAGGCGCCGTTGATCGCGGCCTTGTACTCGTAGCTGCCGGCCGGGAGCGTGAACGTGCCCTTCCACACGCCGTCGGCCGGGTCGAGGTGCAGCTGCGCCTGGGTGCAGTCGGGCTGCCAGTCGCCTGCGCAGCCCATCGCCGCGTTGTGCGAGCCGGGTACCGACACCGCCCCCGGCGCCGGGGGGTCCTCGGCCACGGCCGGCGTGGCCGGGGTCAGTGCGACCGTGACGACCAGGGCGGCGGTGAGAGCGAACGCCCGGCGGCTGTTCCTCGGCACGGCGGCTCCCGTGGCTCGGCGTTGAGTTGTCAGCTCACACTCTGCCCGCCGCCGGGCGCGCGTCAATCGGGCGTTCGGCCGCACACCGGACCGAGTGGGAGGGTGGCGATCGCCGGTCGTCCTGGTCGTGGAGTCGCCCCCAGGCCGACTCCACGACCAGGACGGCTTTCACACCAGCTGATGAAGCGCCCCGGACTATAAACGGTCCTGAAAACGGGCGTCAACTGACGCAGGTCATGGGCCTGCGGTCGGCTTCACGAGAGCTGGTCGCCGGTATGCTGTCCGCCATGCCGGGGAACACCGCCAAGCGGGATCTCGCCGCGAAGGTGGACCACCTGTTCCGCACGGTGCGGCCGCGGGGCGGCGGCGAGTACTCCTTCGAGGACGTTGCCGAGGCCATCCGTGCCCAGGGCGGGCCGACGATCTCGGCGACCTACCTGTGGCAGCTGCGCAAGGGCAAGCGGGACAACCCGACCAAGCGGCACCTCGAGGCGCTGGCCGGGTTCTTCGGTGTGCCGCCCGCCTACTTCTTCGACGATGCGGCGGCCGAGCGCATCGACGCGGAGCTCGCGCTGCTGAACGCGCTGCGCGACGCGCCCGTCCGGCAGATCGCGTTGCGCGCCAGCGGCCTGTCGGCCCGCAGCCTGGCGACGATCGCGGAGATGGTCGACCGGGTGCGCGAGCTGGAGGGGCTGCCCGACCGGCCGGACGACACCGGGTGATGGGCACCGGCAGGCGGCGGCTCCACAGGAGGTGCGCCGCGCTGGTGCGGGCCCTGCCGATGCCCGTCCCGTTCGACGCCCGCGCGCTGTGCGAGCAGGTCGCCGCCGGCCGGGGGCGGCCGATCCGGCTGGTGCCCATGGCAGGACTGACCGGCGTGTGCGGGCTGTGGGTGTCCACCGCGACCACGGACCTGATCTTCTACGAGCAGGTCACCACGCCGCCGCACCAGGAGCACATCATCCTGCACGAGCTGGGCCACCTGCTGTGCGACCACCACCGCTCGCCGGACGCGCTCGGCCTGCCGGTCGAGCAGCTGCTGCCGAACCTCGACCCGGCGATGGTGCAGCGCGTGCTCGGCCGCGCCGGGTACACCAGCGAGGAGGAGCGCGAGGCCGAGCTGCTGGCGTCGCTGATCCGGGAGCGGGCCCGCTCCCGCGGCGGCGGCACGCTGACCGACCGGCTGCACGCCGCGCTGGAGGACCAGGGCGATGGGTGAGCTGCTGGTCGGGTACGGGCCGCCGGTCCTCGCGTGGGCGTTGTTCTTCTCCCGCCGGGCGAGCGACGACCGGGCGCGGCGCTGCGTGCGCTGGGTGTTGCTGGGCCTCGCGGTCTCGCTGACCGCACTCACCCCCGCCGTGTACGCGCTCGTCGGCGAGGTGACCGGGATCGGGCACCTGGCCAGGCTCGCCGGGCACGGCGGCATGCTGTTCGCCGCGTGGGCGGCGCAGGAGTTCCTGGCACACATGAACGGGCTGGGCCGCGGCGCCCGCTGGCACGCGTGGTGGATCGCCGGCTCGTTCGCCGTGATGTGCGTGCTGTTCGCGCTCGCGCCGGACCTGTACCCGCAGTCGCCGGGCGTGCTCGAGTACTGCGTGGTCTACCTGGCCGGCCAGGCGCTCGCGTTCGGTGACGTGATCCGGCTCGGGCTGCGCTACGCGCGTGCCGCGGACGCGCCGGCGCTGCGGACCGGCATGCGGCTCGTCGTCGCGGGGACCGTGTTCGCGTTGCTGTACCTCGTGAACAAGGTCGTGCTGACCGGGGCGGCCCGGTTCGGCTCCGCCTACCCACTCGGCGACACGTTCGTGGTCGGCAAGGGACTGCCGGCCGCGGCGCACGTGCTGGTGCTGGTGGGCGCCACGCTCCCGGCGCTCGCCGGCTGGCTGCACCGCTACCGCCACTACCAGCACCTCGGCCCGCTGTGGCGCGCGCTGTACCGGGCCGAGCCCGCGATCGCACTCGACCCGCCGGCGGGCCCCGACGTGCTGCAGGTCGGCGGGCTGCGGCTGCGGCTCTACCGCCGGGTGATCGAGATCCGCGACGGGCTGCTGGCCCTGCACCCCTACCGCGAGGGCGAGTTCGCGGCCGCCGCGCGCGAGCACGCACGCCGGGCGGGCCTGCGCGGCCAGCGGCTGGAGGCCGCCGTCGAGGCCGCCGCGGTGGCCGCGGCGCTGCGCTCGCGCGCGTCCGGCGACCCGCCCGCGGCGCCCGCCGCACCGGTGACCGGCGGCGTGGACCTGGCCAGCGACACCGTGTTCCTGAGCCGGGTCGCGCGCGCCTACCGCAAGCAGCACGCCACCACCTGACGCGACTGTCATGCTGGTGCCGGACAACGAAAAGGGAGGTGGTCCGGCCGTGCTCAGCTCGGTGATCGACGGCAAGGAGGTCGCGGGCGGCGGGGTGTTCGAGTCCCGCAACCCGGCCGTGCTGCGCGACGTCGTGGCGCGGGTCGAGCTGGCCGACGCGGTGACCGTGCGGGACGCGTGCGTCGCGGCCCGGCGCGCGCAGCGCGACTGGGCCCGGGTGCCCGCACCCGTGCGGGGTCAGGTCGTCGGGGCGTTCGGCAGGCTCGTGGCGGCGAACAAGGAGGCGCTCGCCCGGCTGGTGACCCGCGAGATCGGCAAGCCGTTCGCCGAGGCGCTCGGCGAGGTGCAGGAGATCATCGACACCTGCGACTTCTTCCTTGGCGAGGGCAGGCGGCTCTACGGGCAGACCGTGCCGTCGGAGATGCCGGACAAGCAGCTGTTCACCTTCCGGGTGCCGGTCGGCGTCGCGATGATCGTGACGGCCGGGAACTTCCCGGTGGCCGTGCCCTCCTGGTACCTCGCGCCCGCGCTGCTGTGCGGCAACGCCGTGGTGTGGAAGCCCGCCGAGTACGCGTCGGCGACGGCGCGGGCGCTGAGCGAGCTGGCCTGGCGCGCGGGCGTGCCGGCGGGCGTGCTGAACCTCGTGTTCGCCGACGGCGAGAACACCTACGCGGGCCTGGATCTGGCGCTGACGGACAAGCTCGTGGACAAGGTCGGCTTCACCGGCTCCACCGCGGTCGGCAGGCGCATCGGCGAGCTGTGCGGGCGCCACCTGCAGGCGCCGTGCCTTGAGCTGGGCGGCAAGAACCCCATGGTCGTCGCGCCGGACGCGAACCTGGACCTGGCCGTGGAGGCCGCCCTGTTCTCCGGGTACGGCACCGCCGGGCAGCGCTGCACCTCGCTGGGCACGGTCATCGCCCACGCGGACGTGCACGACGAGTTCGTCCGCCGGTTCGACGAGGCCGTGCGCGCCGCCCCGGTCGGCGACCCGGCCGCGGACGTGGTGTTCGGGCCGCTGCTCGACGAGCGGTTCGCGCGCGGCTTCGACACCACGCTCGGCTGGATCGCCGACCACCACACGGTGCTCGGCTCGACCGCGGTCGGCCGGATCACCGCCGCCGCGCCGCGCGAGGGCTTCGTGGGCGACCCGGCGACCGGCCTGTACTACCACCCGGTGCTGCTCGACGGCGTCCGCGCGGACGACAAGGTCTTCACCGAGGAGACGTTCGGCCCGATCGTCGGCGTCACCACCTACCGCACGCTCGACGAGGCCATCGAGCTCGCCAACGCGCCCGGCTACGGGCTGTCCTCGGCGGTGTACACGAACGACCCCGCGACCGCGTTCCGGTTCCGGGAGGCGGTCGGCGCGGGCATGGTCAGCGTGAACAACTCGACGTCCGGCGCGGAGGCGCACCTGCCGTTCGGCGGCAACGGGCGGTCGGGCAACGGCAGCCGCCAGTCCGGCGTGTGGGTGCTCGACCAGTTCACCCGCTGGCAGTCGATGAACTGGGACTTCTCGGGTGCGCTGCAGAAGGCGCAGATGGACGTCGCGACGATCGAGCCGGACACCGGCTACCGGCTGCCCGGCACCTGGCCCGGCTGAGCCGCCGACCGGGCGTCTCCGGTGGCAGGATCGGGCCATGGAACGGATGTTCACCGCGGACACCGCCGCCGCGATCGCCCGCGCCCGCCAGCACTCGGTCGGTGACCTGCTGCACCGCACCGCCCGGCGGGACCCCGGCAAGCTCGCTGTGGTGGCCGGCGACCTGCGGGTGACCTACGCGGAGTTCGACGTTGCCGTCAACCGCACCGCGCACGCGCTCGCCGCCCGCGGGCTCGCCAAGGGCGACCGGCTCGCGCTGCTGTCGCACAACTGCTGGCAGTACGCCGTGCTCACGTTCGCCACCGCCAGGCTCGGCGCCGTGCTGGTGCCGGTGAACTTCATGCTCACCGCGCACGAGATCGCCTACATCCTCGACCACTCCGGCGCGACCGGCATCGTCGCCGAGGACGCCCTCGTGCCCGCCGCGGCCGAGGCGCTCGGCGCCCGGAGCGGCGGCATCCGCGGCTGGATCTCGTCGACCGGTGCGCCGCCCGCCGACGGCTGGGAGGACGTGGACGACTGGTGGCGCGGCGGGCCGGCCGGCGCGCCGGACGTGGCGGTGGCCGACGACGACCCGCTCCGCCTGATGTACACCTCGGGCACCGAGTCGCGGCCCAAGGGCGTCATGCTGTCCAGCCGCTCGCTGATCAGCCAGTACGTCAGCTGCGCGATCGACGGCGGGATGAGCGCCGACGACGTCGAGGTGCACTCGCTGCCGATGTACCACTGCGCGCAGCTGGACTGCTTCTTCGCCGTCGACGTCTACCTCGGCGCCACGAGCGTGATCCTGCCCGGACCGGACCCGGCGGCGCTGCTGGCGACGATCGAGCGGGAGCGCGCCACGAAGCTCTTCTGCCCGCCGACCGTGTGGATCTCGCTGCTGCGCCACCCGGACTTCGACACGACCGACCTGTCCAGCCTGCGCAAGGGCTACTACGGCGCGTCGCCGATGCCCGTCGAGGTGTTGCGCGAGCTGCGGGAGCGGCTGCCGGACGTGCGGCTGTGGAACTTCTACGGGCAGACCGAGATGGCCCCGCTCGCCACGATCCTGCTGCCGCACGAGCAGCTCGAGCGAGCCGGCAGCGCGGGCCGCGCGTCGGTGAACGTGGAGACGCGGCTCGTCGACGACGCGGACAACCCGGTGCCGCCCGGGGAGATCGGCGAGATCGTGCACCGCAGCCCGCACGCCACGCTGGGCTACTACAACGACGAGGAGAAGACCGCCGAGGCGTTCCGCGGCGGCTGGTTCCACTCCGGCGATCTCGGCGTGCTGACCGAGGACGGCTACCTGTCGGTCGTGGACCGGAAGAAGGACATGATCAAGACGGGCGGCGAGAACGTCGCGAGCCGCGAGGTCGAGGAGGCGATCTACGAGCTGGACGGCGTCGCCGAGGTCGCGGTGTTCGGCCTCTCGCATCCACATTGGATCGAGGCGGTGACCGCGGTGGTGGTGCCGAAGCCCGGTACCGCGCTGACGCCGGAAGACGTGCGAGCGCACGCGAAGGCACGGCTGGCCGGCTTCAAGCGGCCGAAGTACGTGGTGATCGCGGACGGGCTGCCGAAGAACCCGAGCGGCAAGATCCTCAAGCGCGAGCTGCGGGAGCGGCACGCGAGCCTGACCGCCGGGGAATAGGAACGGCCGCCGGGCACGGGGGTGAGCTCGGCGGCCGCGGTCTCGGCCGAAACAGCGAGGATCAGCGGGATCAGCGGGATCAGTCGACGGCGAGCATGACCTCGGTGGACTTCACGAGGACGGTGACCGGCTTGCCGGCCGCGAGCTCGAGCTCCTCGGCGGCGTCCTTGGTGATCGACGAGACCACCTGCTGGCCACCGTCGAGGGTGACCTTGACGACGGACATGACGGCGCCGGGCTGGACCGAGTCAACGGTTCCGCTCAGCTGGTTACGCGTGGACAAACGCATGAAATGGTTCTCCAAGACTGTGGACCTGGGTGACGGTCGCAGGTTATGTCCGTTCCCCCGGACCGGCCACTCGGGCCTGACCTCGGCATTCGGCGTCTGCGGAACGCGGCGCCGGTGTGGCACCGCGCGTGCGGTACACCGCGCGCGGCCGGCGGCGCAGAAATTGCGCGGGGAGAACTCCGTCACAGCGAATACTCCGTCGACAGCCCGCGGTCCGCTGCCGCACGATGGCGCGGTGACCGACCACCTGACCCGCGCCCCCGGCCTGACCGATGTCGACGCGATCACCGAGCTGGTCCGTGCCTACTCCACCGCGGTCCTGGGCTTCGCCGACTTCACCGCGGAGGACGTCCGCGACGACCTCACGGCGCCGGGTTTCGACCCCGCGCGCGACGGGCGGCTCGTGCTCGACGCACACGGCCGGGCGCTCGGGTACGCGTCCGCCCACGGCAAGGGCGAGAGCGACCGCGTGGAGATCGACGTGGTGGCACCGGATCCGGTCGTCGCGCGCCCGCTGCTCACCTGGGCGCTCGAGCGGGCGGCGGCGATCGCCGGGGAGCACGGGCACGCGGCGGCCGTGGCCGACCACGGCGCCTACCGCGCCGACGAGCACCTGCGGTCGCTGCTGGCCGCGCACGACCTGGCGGTCGTGACCACGTTCCACCGGATGCGGGTGGACCACACCCCGCCCGTCGCGGCGCCGGAGACGCCGCCGGGACTGGTGCTGCGGCACGGCACCGAGCCCGCGGTTCGGGAGGCGGCGCACGCAGTGGTGACCGCGTCGTTCACCGAACACTTCGGCTACCTGGCCGAGCCCTACCAGGTCTGGCACGACGAGCTCGACCGGAAGTCCACTTTCGACTGGACGCAGCTGTGGGTCGCGGAGCTCGACGGCCGGCCCGTCGGCGTCCTCCAGTGCACGGACCAGTTCGCCGACGACGAGAACTGCGGGTACGTGGCGGACCTGGGCGTGCTGGCAGCGGCGCGGGGCCGCGGCATCGCGAAGTTCCTGCTGCGCCACGCGTTCGCGATCGACGCGGCCGCCGGCCGCACCGGCACCATCCTGCACGTCGACTCCAACAACACCACCCCGGCGCTGCGGCTCTACGAGTCCGTCGGTATGCGCCCGGTCCTCGTGATCGACGTGTGGCGCGCGCGGGTGCCGACGGCGGTCGGCGCCAGCCGTTGAGGTGTCCGGCTAGTCCCAGCCGCCGAGCCATTTCGGCACGACGAGGCCGACCTCCGCGGCCAGCTCGCGGGCGTCCTGGCGCAGCCGGGCCAGCTCGGCCTCCGGCTCCGCCGCCCCCATGACCGCGTGCACGACGTCGGCCAGCGCGTGCGAGTCGTGCTCCTGCGCGGCGGCGCGCACCGCGGCCGGCACCGTGGCGTCGTAGGCCACGTCGAAGCGCTTCAGCCCGCCGCCGGCGCGGGCGCAGGCCGGGCACTCGCAGCCGGTGAGCTCCGCCTTCAGGTCGATGCCCCGCTGCCAGTGCAGCAGCCGGGGCACGAAGACCTGCGGGCTGCGCCGGGGGCGCACGCCGTCCGCGCGGCGCGCCACCGGCCCGCCGAGGTGGCGGGTCGACGAGGACAGCCCGATTGCCGCGAGCCGCGCACCCGCCGCGATCGCGGGAATCCCGACCGGTCCGGTGCGCAGCAGCTCCAGCGTGCGCCCGGTCCGCGAGCTCCACCGCAGCAGCCGGCGCAGCCCGAGGATCTTGAACGACGAGTCGACCGGGTCGAACGGCGCGCCCAGCACCAGTGACACGTCCCGGTCGGCGGCGCGCAGCTGCTCGGCGAGCACGCCGCTGTGCTTCGACCCGAGCCAGCCGCCGTCCAGGGCCAGCGTCACGGACACGTCGACGGGATAGTCGCGGTTCAGCTCGGCCTTCAACGCGTCGAGCTGCCCCACGCGCAGCCGCGGGCCCGCCGTGCGCACGACCGGCAGCCCCAGCTCGGCCTGCGCCTCCACCCAGTCGAACACCGGCAGGTCCAGGTCGAACCCGAGCTGCCCGGCGACGACCGGCGGCTTGGCCTTGCCACGCGCGAGGTACGCGGCCGGGTCGAGGTCGACGCCGGTCAGCTCCCCGGCGCGCGCGAGCACGCGCGCGACGCGCAGCCCGTGCACACCCTGCAACGTCACCCCACCGAACCGGTCGCGGTTGGCGACGGCCTCGGCCGTGCTGGTGCGGCCCAGGTAGGCCTGCACCCGCCCGAGCGCGCCACCACGCATCCGCCGACCGACCATGCGCTTCCTTCCCGGCTCCGGAACCTCACCACGGTAAGCCAGCGCCACGACCATGTGGGCATCCGCCACCGGCACCCCGCTCTGACATGCTGACACATTGGGTATACGGTGTCAGCATGTCAGAGCGGGTTGTGCTGGCGGATGCCTTGCTGGCGGCGGCTTTCGAGTCGTTCGCGCGGTACGGGTACGCCCGGACGACCATGAACGACATCGCGACCGCCGCCGGGATGTCGCGGCCCGCCGTCTACCTGCGGGTGCGCAACAAGGACGAGCTGCTCCGCCTCGTCGGGGGCGAGCTGCTCACGATGTCCGTCGCGCGGGCCGAAGAAGTCGGCGGCGACGCCGGCAAGACGCTCGCCGAGCGGCTCGAAGGTGTGCTGCTTGCCAAGCTCGACCTGATCCTCGACCTCGCCGCGCGGTCCGAGCACGCCGTGGAGCTGCTCGCCGCGCACGCGCGCGTCGACGCGGACGGGTCGGCTGCCTACACGGCCACGATCGAGTCGCTGCTGGCCGGGCCGCTCGCGGAGCGGGCCACGTCGCGCCGCGCCGGCGAGATCGCCGCGATGCTCACCCGCTGCGTGATGGGCTTCGAGGCCGACCTGCACGAGCCGGACGCCGCGCGCGGCCGGCTGCACCTGTTGATCGAACTCGTGCTGACCGGACTCCCCACCGACCACAAAGGACAGAGATGACCACCGACACCGGGCCCGTGCTGATCACCGGCTGCTCCTCCGGCATCGGCGCCGCCACCGCGCGACGGCTGCTCGCCGACGGCCACACCGTCTACGCCACGGCCCGCCGGCCGGAGACCCTCGAAGACCTCGCCAAGGACGGCGCGCGCGTGCTCGCCCTCGACGTCACCGACGAGGACTCGATGGCCGCCGCCGTCGGCACCGTCACCGCGGCGCACGGCCGGGTCGGGGCGCTGGTCAACAACGCGGGCTACGGCGCCTACGGCGCGGTCGAGGACGTCCCGCTCGACCGCGTCCGCGCCCAGTTCGAGACCAACGTGTTCGGGCTCGCCCGCCTCACCCAGCTCGTCCTCCCGGCCATGCGCCGGCACGGCGGCGGCCGGATCGTCAACATGTCGTCGATGGGCGGCCGGCTCACGTTCCCGTTCGGCGGCTACTACCACGCCTCCAAGCACGCCGTCGAGGCGTTCTCCGACGCCCTGCGCTACGAGGTGAAACCCTTCGGCATCAAGGTGTCCATCGTGGAGCCCGGCCTCATCGCCACCCGCTTCGGCGAGACCGCCGCCGGCACGATGAGCGCCGCCACCCCGGCGGACTCCCCCTATCTCGGCACGGTCAAGGCCGTCGACGAGGCGATGACCCGCAGCTACCGCAACAGGGCCATGACCGCGGGCCCCGACGCCGTCGCCAAGGCGGTCGCGCACGCCGTGTCCGCGCGCAGGCCGCGCACCCGGTACGTGATCACCCGGGCCGCCCGCGCGCTCGTCACGACCCGCGCGGTCTCTCCCGGCCCGGTGTGGGACCGCGTCGTGCGCGCCTCGTTCGGCGTCTGACCGCGGCGGCGAGAACGCCGCCGCGGCCGGAAACCGTTACGGCGCTGGGTATTCCGTGACATACACCGGCACGCCGACCTTCGTCGTGTCGGCCGGATCGCCCACGCCGTTCACCACGTGGTCGATCGTGCCCGCGTCCAGGTTGACCGTCATGATGTGGTGCAACCGCACGCCCGGCCGTTGCGGCACCTCGAACCCGTTCTCCGTGTGGATCGACGGGTTGTTGCGGTTGAACACGTACACGCCCGCGCCGTACAGCGTGTGCGAGCGCACCCGGTCGCCGACCTTGTAGCCCGCCCAGCCCTCGACGTTCCCGTGCATCCAGTCCGCCTGCGTCGGCGGGTCGTACGGCAGCTCGTTCTGGTACAGGATCGTCGTGCCGCGCTCGCCGTTCCAGATGGTGTTGTACTGCTGGAAGTGCTCGACGAACAGGCCGGTGGCGGTCACGTCGTCGCCGTTGATCACGGCGCCGTTGCGGCCGACGTTCGTGGTCCAGCGCTCGGTGTCGGACAGGCCGTCCACGCCGTGGTCGGCCCGCCACACCCAGGTGTGGTCGATCAGCACGTGGTCGCTGTTGACCTCGAGCGCGGTGTCCACCTTGCCGACATGCGGCCCGCCGACCCGGAAGTACACATCGGACAGCGTGGTCGGGTCCTTCGCCGAGCTGTGCCCGTGCCCGTGGGTCCTGCCGACCCGCAGCAGGACAGGCGACTTCGTGAGGCCCGCGTCCACGGTCACGCCGGCGACCACGACGCCAGGGACGTCGGCGACGTCGAGCGGGACCGCGCCGCGGACGGCGGTGAGCGTGGCGTGCCCGATGCCGAGCACGACCGCGTCCGCGCGCTCGACCTCGATGGACCGCGCGATGTCGTACACACCCGGGGTGAGCAGGAGGTTGCGGCCGCGGTCGAGCGCGCGGTTGATGTCGCGCACGTCGTCGCCGGGCCTGGCCACGTAGAAGTCCGACAGCGGGATCGTGCGGCCCGGCGTCATGCCGTCCGCCCAGGAGATGCCGCGGGAGTTCGTCTTGGCGGACGGCACGCGCACGTTGTAGTGCCCGCGCGCGTCGCGGAACAGGTACGGCTTCTCCCGGCTGACCGGCGTGGTGTCGAGCGTGGTGTAGGGCGGGTCCGGGAACGCCGCGTCGTCCGGCGCGCCGACGACGCCGGCGAACACCTGGTTCCACACGCCGTTGGACCAGCTCGCGACCTCGCTGTTGCGGGTCAGCCACTGCTGCTGCGAGCCGTTGGTGGTCGCCGGCAGGCGCGAGTCGGCGATGAAGCCGCCGCTGGCGAACTGCGGGCCGGCCGTGCAGTAGTCCATCAGGGACAGTCCGACGCCGGAGACGTTCAGCCTGCGCATCGACACGGCCTGCGAGACGGCCCAGAAGTTCGCCGTGGCGCGGCAGTCGTCCTGGCCCGCGGTGTTGATGTTGATCGACAGGTTGGACAGCGTGCGCCAGAAGTTGACCAGGGCGAGGCAGTTGCTCGTGCCGCCGTCGTCGAGGCAGCGGTTGTAGACCTCGACCTTGCCGTTGATCACGACGTCGGTCGGCGACGCGCCGAGCCCGGCGATCTCGGTGTAGTAGCCGACCTTGACCTGCAGCGGCTGCGCCGCGGTGCCGTACGTGCCCGGCTCGAACAGGAACGCGTAGCGCTGCGTGCCCATCTCGTTGTCGACCTGGGTGGCGTTCGCCGCGTCCAGCGTCGCCTGGATCTCGCTCACCGGCATGCTCGGGTCGAAGACCGTGACGTTCGCGCCGAGGTCCGGGGTGCCGGGATGCCCGTGCTCCGTCGTGGGATGGCCGGGGTCGGCCGTCGCGGTCGTGATGGCGGTCGTCAGGGCGGTTGTCGCGGTCACCGGGGCCGCGGTCAGCAGGAGGCTGACGGCGAGCACGGCAACGCCCCGCCCGCGACGCGATCTTGCGGTCATGTTCGTCCTTTCCGGCGGCGGGACGGCACGAGAAAGTTCTTTGCGACCCGTGGGAGCGCTCTCACGGTCCGGCCCGGATAGTTCTACCCCGCGGACCGGTCCGGCGCTATGCCTCGCGGCCAAGGTTTTCGGCCAGCGCGAGCACCTCGGCCAGCTGCCCGGGGGCCGGCAGCAGGTGCAGCGACTCGTCGATCTCGCGTTCGGCCCACTTCCGGTGCGCGGGCTCGGCGCCCGGGTCGAGCGCGACGCGTGCCTGGACCAGCAGGAAGTTGAGCGAGCCCGCGAACAACATCGTGAAGTCGGCAGCTCCCGCGATGCGGCCGGGGCCGCCGTCGCGCAGGTACTGCCCGTACATCGCGGCCATGCCGCCGAGGTCAGCCGGGGCGTCCCCGCACCAGTCGAACAGCGCGCGAGCCAGCTCCCGCCCCGGCTCGGCGGGACCGAGGTTGTCCCAGTCGACGACGACCAGCTCCCCCGCCGGGCCGGCGAGGACGTTCTCCGGGTGCAGGTCGCGGTGGCACAGGAGCAGGCGGGCGGGATCGACCGGGGTCACCGCCGCGCACAGCTCGGGCAGCGTGGCCACCCGCTCGGCGAGCAGGGGCGCCCAGGCCGCTCCGGACGCG
The DNA here is from genome assembly GCA_035995025.1 of Actinophytocola sp. Lineage (GTDB taxonomy): Bacteria > Actinomycetota > Actinomycetes > Mycobacteriales > Pseudonocardiaceae > Actinophytocola. The sequence goes on along the minus strand of DASYKY010000115.1, from coordinate 108,206 downwards.
GTCGCGGCCGCCCATGCGCCGGCCGCGGGAACGCTGTCGTACCACCGGTCGGGGGCCGCGCCGTCCGGCTCGGTGGTCGCGGGCGGGGCGCAGCGGTGCAGGCGGGCGAGCAGCGCGCCGACCGCGCGGGCGGTGGCCGGCGACGTGCGGTCCGTCGGCTCGAGGTCGACCCAGTCGTACAGGCGCAGCCACGTGCCCTCCGGCGTCGTCAGCAGGTAGCGGCCCGTGCGGTCGGCGTGGCTCGCGGGCAGCCGCACGCCCGCCGCGGCCGCGCGCCGGGCGAACGCCAGCTCGGCCGCGATCTTCGCCTCGGACGGCGGCTCGGCGAAGATCTCCTTGAGCGCGAAGCGATCCGCGCCGACGTCCAGCCGCCAGATCCGGCCCAGCGCGCCGCGCGGGCCCTCGGTCACCGCGGCCTCGGCGTCCCAGCCGAACGCCTCCCGTACGAAGTCGAGCACGCCCGCGAGTATGGGCCTTGACACGATAGTTAGCACTACGGCTAAATATCCGCCATGGCTGACGACGAGATCGCATTCGCCCACTACCGCGTCCGCGCGGGCCGCGTCGACGACTTCCTCGCGCTGCTCGGCAAGCACGAGCCGGTCCTGCGCCGCCTCGGGCTGATCACCGACGAGCCGACCCGTGTCTACCTGGGACAGGAGAAGGACGGCGGCCCGCTCGTGATCGAGACGTTCTGCTGGGTCGACGAGGACGGGTCGGCCCGCGCGCACACCCATCCCGAGGTGAGCGAGATCTGGGAGGCGATGGGCCCGATGTGCGAGGACCGCGACGGGCGGCCGGCGTTCGAGTTCCCGCACCTGCGCCTCGTGGACGTGTCCTGAGCGAGCTTGCGAGCGAAGCATGTCACAGGGCGACCGCGAGCGGCATCACCGAGCCTGCGAGGGGATGTCGTGAGTCAGGGGCTCAAGGACCTCGACGACCTGGATGCGCTGTTCACCGCACTGGCGCACCCGGTGCGCCGCCACGTCCTGCAGGTGCTGCACGCCCGCGGCGGCTGGCTGACCGCGGGCGAGCTCGCCCGCCGGTTCTCCCATTCGTGGCCGACCACCACCCGCCACCTCAAGCTGCTCGAGGAGGCCGGGCTGGTGGTCGTCGCCGCCGTGGGCCGGGAGCGGCACGTCTCCCTGGAGCGCAAGCGGCTGGGCGTGCTGCTGGACCTGTGGTGCTCGGCGGTGGGGCTCACCGTCACCGATCTGCGGAAGGAACCCGAGATGTCCGACATGGACCGTCTGGAGGAGATCGTGGCGCGGCTGCCCGAGGCCGCGCGGGTCGACGTCGAGGCGTGGGACGGCGAGCCAACGTTCCGCGTCGGTGGCAAGAACTTCGTGTTCGCCGCCCACGACGCGTCCTCGCTCAGCCTGAAGCTGCCCAAGGACGAGGCCGAGGCGCTCGTCGCCACCGACGAGCGTGCCGAGCCCACCGGGTACGGCCTCGGCCGGCACGGCTGGGTGTCGATCACCGTCGGCGCGCGGCCCTCGCGGGAGCGCTGGCGCGAGATCGAGGAGTGGGTCCGCACGTCCTACACGCTGATCGCCCCGAAGCGGCTCGCCCGGCAGGTCCTCGAACGGGATGGGCCCGCTGTGTGAGGATGGCCGGGTGCGCGATCACCGAAGGCCGTGGTGGCGCGTCGCGGTCGTGTTGATCGTCCTGTTCGGACTCGGTGGCGCGGTCGCCTGGCAGGTCGACGACGCGCTGGGACTCCGCGTCGCACCCGCGGACATCCCGGTGGAGAAGCTCGCCGCGCCGCCTCGTGCGGACGTGGCGGCGCCGCCAGACATCACGGCGATCGTGGTCCCGCCCGGCGCGCGGCTGCGACTGGCCGCGGACGCGGTCGCCGACGCGCTGGCCGGCCGCGGCGGGCGCAGGCCGGCGGTGGGCACGGGCCCGGCCCGGGGCGCTGCGCTGCGGGTCCGGCTCGACGCGAGCGTGCGCGGCCCGGAGGCGTACCGGATCGACCCTGGCCCGGCCGTGGTCGCGGCGGACGACGGCGGCGCGGCGGCTGGGCTGTACGCGGTGGCCGACCGGATCCGGTCCGGCGCCGCGGTACCGGCCGACGGCCGGGTCGTCACGCCCCGGCTGGGCCTGCGGCTCACCGACCTGGGCGCGGTCGGACTGGACGACGACCCGGTGGCGTACGCGAAGGGCGACGACTACTCGCTGAACTCCGACGTCGTCGGCGACGCGCTGCTCCCCCGCGCGCCGTACGTCGACGGGGCGGCCGTGCGCGAGATCTCCGCGCAGTTCCGCCGGCTCGTCGAGCATTCGCTCGCGCAGGGCTACAACGGTGTCGTCATCCCCGGCTTCCTCGAGTACGTGCGGTTCGCCGGCCTCGGCGTGTACCCGGCGGGCGACCCGCACCTCGCGCGGGCGGCGGCGATGGTGGCCGCGTTCGGGCCGGTCTGGCGGTACGCGCACGACCTCGGCATGAAGGTGTTCTTCCAGACCGACATGCTCGCGCTGTCCCCGCCGCTGCGCGCCTACCTGGACCGCACGGTCGGCGGCCTGCGCACCGAGGACCCGCGGCTGTGGCGGGTGTACCGGGCCGGGCTGGCGGAGCTGTTCCGGGTGTTCCCGTTCGCCGACGGGCTGATGGTGCGCATCGGCGAGGGCGGCGCGGCCTACCAGCTGCCCGGCTGGGACTACTCGTCGCAGATCGCGGTGACCACGCCCGCGGCCGTGCGGGCGATGCTGCGCGCGTTCCTCGGCGTGGCGGGCGACGCCGGCAAGGACGTCGTCTTCCGCACCTGGAGCGTCGGGATCGGCGCGGTCGGCGACCTGCACACCAGCACCGACGCCTACCACGAGGTGCTCGACGGCGTGGACGACCCGCACCTGGTCGTGTCCACCAAGTACTCGCTCGGCGACTTCTACAGCCACCTGCCGCTGAACCACACGCTGCTCACCGGCACGCAGCGGCGGATCGTGGAGTTCCAGTCCCGCCGCGAGTTCGAGGACTTCGGCGCGCTGCCGAACGATCTCGGCGTGCTCCACCAGCTGGCGCTGCGCCGGTTCCTCGCCGCGAACCCGCACGTCGAGGGCGTGTGGACGTGGACGCAGGGCGGCGGGCCGATGCGTGCGGGACCGCGAACCCTGTACCTGCGCACGGGTTTCTGGCAGCTCTACGACCTCAACACCTACGTCACCGGCCGGCTCGCGTGGGACCCGGACCTCGACCCGGCACGGGCGACCGCCGACTGGGTGCGGGGCACGTTCAGCGACGACCCGGACACCGCGGCGGCGATCTGCGCGGCGCTGGCGCTGTCCCGCAAGGCGGTCACGACCGGGCTCTACATCGGCCCGTTCGCGAACACGTCGGTGCGCGCGCTGGGACTCGAGCCGCCGCCGATGATGTGGATCTTCGAGTGGGACATCGTGACCGGCGACAGCGCCACGCTGGACACGATCTACGCGGTGAGCCGCGACCGGGTGGACGAGGCGGTGGCCGAGGGTGCCGCCGCGGTCCGCGACGCGCGGCGGATGCGCGACCTGGTGGCCGGTACCGAGCCGACCACCTGGCGGGATCCCGTGCTGCGGCGCCGTCTCATGGACACCCTGGACTACCAGGTCGACCTGTTCGGCATGCTCGCCGCGTACCGGACGATGGTGCTGCGGCACGCGCAGTGGCTGGACACCGGCTCGGCCGCCGCGCGCGACGGGTGGCACGCCGCGGCGTCGTCCTACTCCTCGGCCCGCGACGCGCACGTGCGGCGCTACGGCGGCTCGCTCGACCTGCCCGCCTACAACGTGACGGCCGCGGACATCGGGCTGTCGCTGGCGTACCGGGACGAGGCGATGGCGTGGCTGGCCCGCGTGCTGCTGGTCCTGGTGCTCGCCGCGCTGGCGTGGGGCGCGTCCGGCCGGGCGCCGCCGGCGTTGCGTGCACTGTGGACGGCGGCGACGCGGCCGTGGCGGCTGCGCAGGCTCGACACGGCGCCGGCGACCCGGGACCGGGTGCTCGTGTGGCTGGTTCCGGCGGTGGCCGTCGTGGCGAGCCGGGCCGTGCTCACGTCGTTCGCCGCGCCCGCGCACCTGGTGGCGGTGCTGGGTGCGTGGCTGCTGTTCGGCCTGGTGCTGCGGCTGTTCGTGTGGCGCGACCCGTTCCTGCTGCTGGCCGCGGTCGGCGGGCTCGCGCTGCTGCGCACGACGCTGCTGCTGGCGGCGCTGGTGCTGCGCGGGCCGGGCCACTACTGGTTCGACTTCTGGACCGACCCGCCCGCGCGGACGGTCTACGTCACGGTGGCGTTCGCCGCGTTCCTGGCGGTGTTCGTGGTGGCGTACGCGGTGCTGCGCACCGGGTACGGGCTGCGGCGCGGGCAGGCGGCCGGGCGGGTGCTGGTCGCGGCGGGTGTGCCGCTGGTGGCGCTGGGCGGGCTGGTCGCGGTGCCCGGGCTGGAACGGGCGCTGACGATGTGGAACGACCAGCTGGCGCTGCTGCCGTGGGGTCTGCACCGGATCCTCGGCATCACGGTGTACCTGGAGATCCCGCTCCGCCTGCCGCTGTACGTGGTCGCGGCGGGCGGTGTCGCGATCCTGCTCGGCGCGGCCCTGCCCGCGTTTCCTCTCAGGCGGCGGCGCGCGACTGACCCGTCTCCGGCAGGTCGGTGACCTCGGCGGCCGGGCGGACCACGGCGATCAGCACCGCGGCCACCAGCGTGACCGCGCCGCCGACCGCGAGGCTCACCCGCAGCCCCGCGGTGAAGGCCGCCGGGTCGATGACCGTGCGCCCCGCGCCGAGGTGGCCGTTCACGATCGCGCCGAGGGCGGCCACGCCCAGCGCCGTGCCGGTCTGCCGGGCGGCGTTCACGGTGGCCGCGGCCGTGCCGGAGCGGCGGCGGCCCACGGCGTTCACGCCCGCGGAGTTGGTCGAGGTGATCGCGAGGCCCATGCCGACGCCCAGCACCACGAACAGCGCGGCGATCCAGCCGTAGGACTCGCCTGCGTGCAACGAGACCAGCGCGAGCAGGCCCACGGTGATCAGCGCGTAGCCGGCGAGCATGATCCGGTCGCCGGACAGCCGGGCGCCGAGCCGGCCGCCGACCACCGAGCCCAGCGCGACGGCGATCGAGTACGGCAGGAACTCCACGCCCGTCTGCGCGGCGGTCGCGCCCCGCACCTGCTGCAGGAACAACGACAGCAGGTAGAAGGTGCTGTAGGCGCCGAACCCGAGCGCGAACGAGGCGAACGTGACGACCACGAACCGCGGCCGGGTGAACAGGGCGGGCGGCAGCATCGGCCGCCGAGCGCGCCGCTCCACCATCACGAACGCCACCAGCCCGGCGGCGGCCACGCCCAGCGAGCCGAGGATCAGCGGCGAGCCCCACCCGCGGTGCCCGGCCTCCAGCACCGCGTACGTCAGCGCGGCCAGCCACACCACGCCGAGCACCTGCCCGGCCGGGTCGCCGGCCGCGTGCTCGGGGTCGGCGGTCTCCGTGATGCCCGCCCGGCCCGCGACGATGGCCACCACGCCCAGCGGCAGGTTGATCAGGAAGATCGCCGGCCAGCCGAACGCGTCGGTCAGCACGCCGCCCACCAGCGGCCCGACGACCACCGCGAGCGCGACGCACGCGCCCCACAGCCCGATCATGCGGGCCTGCTGGCGGCGGGCGGGGAAACCCTGTACCAGCAACGAAAGCGCGCCCGGGGCGACCGCCGCCGCGCCGGTCCCCTGCACGAACCGGCCGAGGATCAGCACCGCCGTCGTCGGCGCGACCGCGCACAGCAGCGAGCCGGCCGTGAAGACCGCGAGGCCGGCCAGGAACAGCCGTCTGCGGCCGTAGCGGTCGCCGAGCGTGCCGCCGGAGAGGATCAGCGCGGACAGGCAGAGGGTGTAGCTGTCCACGACCCACTGCACGGTGCTGAACCCGGCGTGCAGGTCGTGCCGCATGGCCGGCAGCGCGACGTTGACCACGCTCACGTCGAGCAGGGACATGAACGTGCCGAGGAACACCGCGACGACGAGTCCGGCCTGTCTCTGCTTCTGCGCCACCGGCCAACGACAGCACATCGCGGGCGAGAACCCGTTGAGGACCGCTCAAGACCGGGGTCCGCTAGGGTGCGGCGGTGTTCCGAACCGGGTTCGCCACCGTGCTCGTGCTGCTGGGCTGTCTGCTCGCCGGACCGGCGGTCGCCGCCTACCTCCTCGTCGACGAGATCACCGACCGGCAGACCTACCTCGACGCGATCACGCCGCTCGCGGACGACGACGCCGTGCGCTCCGCCGTCGCGGACCAGATCTCCGGGGCCCTGGACGAGAAGGTGCCGCAGCAGGCCCGGCAGATCGTGGACAGCAGCATCACGAAGTTCGTGGCGAGCGACCAGTTCAAGCCGGCGTGGGTGAAGCTGAACACCGAGGTGCACCCGCAGCTGCTGGCCCTGCTGCGCGACGAGCCCGGCAGCCTGGCGGTCGAGGGCGACGAGGTCGTGCTCGACCTCGGCGTGCTCGCCGACGACGTGAAGCAGCGCTTCGTCGACGACGGTGTCCCGCTCGCGAACCGCATCCCGAAGGTGGACGCGAAGGTCCAGGTGGTCTCCGCCCCGGCGGTCCGCCAGGCGCAGCCGGCGTTCGACCTGCTGGAGACGCTCAGCGTGGCGCTGCCGGTGGCCGCGATCGCGCTGATCGTGGCGGGCCTGGCACTGTCCGCGCGCCGCGGCCGGACGCTGGTCATCACGGGCTTCGGGCTCGTGGTGTCGATGCTGCTGGTGGTGCTGGGCCAGTGGCTGGTGCGCGGTCAGGTCACGGCGCGCAGCCCGTCCCCGGAGATCGCCGGCCCGTTCTACGACGCGCTGACGAGCACGATGTCGATCGTGCTGTGGGTGGTGTGCGCCATCGGCGGCGTGTTCGTCATCGTGGGCGGCATCCTGGCCCGCAATGCGTCGTCGAAGGCCCCGGCGCCGCGGCAGCAGTCGACCTACCGGTACTGAATCCCTCGCGAAGGTACTGAATTCCTCGCGGGCTTTTCTCCCCGTAACACTCCCCGTAACACTCATCGTGATCGTCGCGACGGTCATTGCGAGCTGTCCGTAGCGATGGGGCGCCGCGGCACGCTTTCCTGCACGGAAAAGTGCGATCCGCGAAACGAGGGGTCTCGTCGTCATGTTCATTTCCGCTGCGCGCATTCGAGTCGCCGCCGCGATTCTCGGCGGGGTGGCCGTTCTCGGGCTCGCGGGTTGCGCGCGGCCGGTGACCGGGACCGGCACTCCCGCCGCCACGCCGAAGTCCGCGGTCACCTCGCAGGCGCCGCCGTCCGTCGCACCGTCCACTGTGTACGTCACGCCGCCCGCGACGGTGACCGTGCGGCAGGCGCCGCCGAAACCGCGGCAGGCGTTGACGCCGTGCCAGCGGATGTACGCGGCCGGCTATTCCTTCGACGCCGCGTTCTCGGCGTGGGCCGAGGCCGGTTTCCCGCCGAACTGGGACGCGGACAACGACGGGTTTCCGTGCGAACAGTCCTATGGTGAGCAGAACTGAGGCGCCACAAGAAGGTCGCCACAAGATGATGGGGGTGCGGGCATGAACGTGCGCAAGGGGCTCGGCCGGTTATCCGTCACCGCGGCGGTGCTCGCCGTCGGGTGGGTCGGGGTCGCGGTGCCGATGCTCGCCGCCGATCGGCCGGCGGCCAGTCCGGGCGCCTGCACGGTGGTGGACACCGATGCGGGGCTCGACGACTTCCGGGCGCTGTCCGCCCTCGTCCCGGCCCGCGACGTGCGGGCCGTCGTCGTGACCGAAGGCGTGTCCGGGGTGCGCAACGGGGCCACCGCCGTCTCGATGCTGCTCGCCGCGCGCGGCGACATGCCGCGGGTGCTGCCCGGGTTCGCCTCCCCCACCCCGCCCGACTACGACTGGCTGCCCGCGGCGCGCGCCGGCGCCGAGCGGCTCGACAACTTCCTCCACGAGGCCGTCCCGGCCGCCGGCGACCCGGCCCGGCTCGGGCGGGACGTCAAGGCCGCGCTGCACGGCTGCCACCGGGTCGACCTGCTCGTGCTCGGGCCGTGGACGTCCTACCCGCGCTACGCCCACGCGCTCGGCCGCGACGTGCACGTCACCGTGTCCGGGCGGTCGTTCGCGGAGAACAACCCGGACAACTTCAACTGCGAGTACGACCTCGCCGCCTGCCGCACCGCCGCCCCGCGCGGCGCCGTGTACGTGGACCTGCCGACGCCGGGTGCCGACCTGACCTATGACCCGACCGAGGAGATGGTCGCCCGCCTCGAGACGGCCGGCCTGCCCGGGCTGCTGCGGGCCGCGCTGCTGGTCGACCCGTCCCAGTGGCTCGGCACCCGGCTGTGGGACGACGCCGCCGCGCTGTACCTCCTCGAGCCGGGCGCGTTCGCGCCGCAGGGCCGCCACCGGGAGCCCGCGATCGGTGCGGACGCCTTCGCCGACCTCGTCGTACACGCGATCAACGCGGGCTGACGGCACGCCGGGCCTTTACGGGGTCATGATGGCTGCGTGCATGTAGCTGCGGAGATAGTGGCGCTCGTCGTCGTGGTGCTGGCCGTCACGGCGGTCGCGCGCCGGTTCGACCTGTCGCCACCGGTGTTCCTGATCGCGGTGGGGGTCGCCGCCTCGTACGTGCCCGGGGTACCGGACTACCAGCTCTCCCCCGAGGTCGTGCTGGTCGGGCTGCTGCCGCCGTTGCTGTACTCGGCGGCGATCCAGACCTCGCTGGTCGACTACCGCAAGCTGCGCGGCCCGATCGCGCTGCTGTCGGTCGGCCTGGTCGTGTTCACCACGTTCGGCGTCGGGCTGATCGCCTGGGCGGTCGTGCCGGGACTGCCGCTCGCGGCCGGCATCGCGCTCGGCGCGATCGTCGCGCCGCCGGACGCCGTGGCGGCGAGCGCGGTCGCGCGCCGGGTCGGCATGCCCCGCAAGCTGATCCGGCTGCTGGAGGGCGAGAGCCTGTTCAACGACGCCGCCGCGCTGGTGGCGCTGCGCACGGCGATCGCCGCGATCGCGGGGTCGGTGACGATGTGGCAGGTCGGCCTGGACTTCGCGATGGCGCTGGTCGGTGGCGCGGTCGCCGGCGTGCTCGTCGGGATCGGCGCCGCGTGGGTGCGCTCCCGGCTGACCGACCTCGTCAGCGACACCGCCGTGTCGTTCGTGGTGCCGTTCGTCGCGTACCTGCTCGCCGAGGTGGCACACGGCTCCGGCGTGCTCGCCGTCGTCGTCGCGGGCATCCTGCTCGGGCACAAGTCGCCGATCATCCTGTCCGGGCAGGCGCGCCTGGCCAGCAGGCACAACTGGCAGACCATCCAGTTCCTGCTGGAGAACATGGTCTTCCTGCTGATCGGCCTGCAGGTGCGGCAGATCCTCGCCGAGGTCGCGAACAGCGACCTGTCCCCGGTCGTGATCGTCGGCATCTGCGCGGCCGTGCTGGCCGCGACGATCGTGTCCCGGGTGCTGTGGCTGATCGCCATCGCCGGCTACAAGCGCTTCCTGCGGCGCATGGGGCTGCGGCGCGCGCACCCGTGGCCGTGGAGCTACTCCGCGGTGATCGCGTGGGCCGGCATGCGCGGCGTGGTCACGCTCGCCGCCGCGTTCGTGCTGCCCGCCGACACCCCGGAGCGCGCGGTCCTCGTGCTGGCCGCGTTCGTCGTGGTGGCCGGCACGCTGCTCATCCAGGGCATGACGCTGCCCGGCCTCGTGCGGCGGCTTCGGCTGCCCCCGCCGGACCCCGCGGAGGACGCGCTGCAGGAGGCCGCCGTGCTCAACGACATGGCGCAGGTGGCGCTCGCGCGGCTCGACGAGATCCGCGGGCCGGGCGACGCGCCGGAGGTGATCGAGCGGCTGCGCGACCGGCTGCAGGACCGCACGGACTCGGCATGGGAGCAGCTCGGCAGGCAGAGCACGCTCGTCGAGACGCCGAGCGACTCCTACCGGCGGCTGCGGCTGGAGCTGCTGCAGGTGGAGCGGCAGCAGGCGCTGCGGGCCCGCGACGGCGGCACCGCCGACGACGTGGTGCTGCGCCGGGTGCTGGAGCGACTCGACATCGAGGAGTCGATGCTCGACCGCGACGACGACGGGGACCTCGCCGAAACCGACCGCGAGCTGCGCACGCCGGCACTCACGGCCGGGTCGTGCAAGCACCTGGACCACCCGTGGAAGGAGGTCGGGCCGAGCTCGCCGGACACCTGCGCCGACTGCATCGCGGAAGGGCTGACGTGGGTGCACCTGCGGATGTGCCTCAAGTGCGGCCACGTGGCGTGCTGCGACTCGTCGGTGGGCAAGCACGCCGCGCGGCACTTCCACGACACGCGCCACCCGGTGATGCGCAGCTTCGAGCCGGGCGAGACGTGGCGGTGGTGCTACGTGGACGTCCAGCTCGGCTGAGCCCCGGCAGAATGCTCGCCATGGGTGTGCCGGACGAGGACTTCCTGCGGATGGTGGACGGGCTCGCGGACGTCGAGCGGTCGCGGGCACGCGACTACTCCTCGTTCAGCGTGCGCGGCAAGCGGTTCGGCTACTACTGGCCGCGCACGAAGACGGCCGGGCTCAAGCAGACGCTGTCCGAGCAGCTGGCCCTCGTGTCGGAGCGGCCGGACGTGTTCGAGATCCAGTTCACCGCGGGCGGCTTCGGCTGGGTGGTGGTCTACCTGGCGAAGATCGACGCCGACGAGCTGACCGAGCTGGTGTACGAGGCCTGGCGGCTGTCCGCGCCCGAAGCGCTCGTCGCGGAGCACCCGCAGCCCCAGGCCTAACGGTCCGCGCGGTGCGCCGATATCCGTTGCGTGACAGAGACGACGCCGGACCGGATGCCGTGCCCTGAGCTGATCACCGGGTCGGCGCCGCGGCTGCACCCGGAGGGCGTGACGTATGCGGCGGCGCACGACGCGTTCCTCGTCGGCTCGGTCACGCACGGCACCGTGTCGGTGGTCGAGCCCGGGGGGACCGTGCGCACGCTCGTCGACGACCCGGCGCTGATCACCACGATGGGCCTGGCCGTCGACGCGACGCGCGGGCGGCTGCTGGTCGTCAACGCGGACATCGGCTTCGGCGACCGCAGCACGGCGGGGTCCGTCGACAAGACTGCCGGGCTCGGCAGCTACGACGTCCACAGTGGACAACGAATCGCCTGCCACGACCTCGCCGCGCTGGACCCCGGCCGCCGCCACCGCGGCAACGACGTGACGACCACGGACGACGGCACCACGTTCGTCACCGACTCGTTCAGCGGAGCGATCTACCGGGTGCCGCTGGACGGTGAGCCGAGCGTGCTGCTGCGCGACGACCGGCTGATGCCTGCCGGCAACGGCAACGGCGCCAACGGGATCGTGTCGCACCCCGGCGGTTTCCTGCTGGTCGCCCAGTCCGCCGGCCGGGCGCTGTACAAGCTGGCGGGCGGCACGCTGACGCGGGTCGCGGTGGACACCGACATCGGCGCGCCGGACGGGCTGCTGCTCGACGGGGACGGCGCCCTGCACGCGGTCGACAACTCCGCCGCGAACCGCGTGGTCACGCTGCGGTCGGGCGACGGCTGGGCGACGGCGTCGGTCGCGGCGTCGCGTCCGTGGCCGGACCCGGCACCGACGACGATGACGCACTCGCCGTGCGGGATCTACGTGCTGAGCGGCCGCCTCGACCAGCTCCCGAACGGCACGGAGCTCTTCCTCCGCAGGCTGCCGGACGGCTGATCAGGCCGGCACGAGCATGCCGTGCAGCACGAGGTCCCGGACGATGTCGAGCGCGGCCGCGGTGTCGATGCCACCGCCGCCGTAGGCCACGTCCAGCAGGACGAGCAGGTCCTCGAGCGGTAGCGCCCCGCGGCAACCGGCCAGCAGGCGGGCGGTCGGCTCGTCGATCTCGTGCTGCCAGCCCGGGCCGTCGGCGCGGTGCAGGCGGCGCACGAGCGGCTCCCACCCCTCGTCGGCCGGTGCGCGGACCTCCTCAAGCGCGACGGTCGGCGGCACGGTGAACCGGGCCGCGGCCAGCGCGTCGCCGTGCGCGCGCAGCCAGGCCACCGCGTCGAGCCAGCGGGACGACTCCGGGCCGAGCGGGTCGTCGTAGGCGTGCCGCAGGTCCTCGCACACGACGACCGGGTTCGCGGTGTCCGTGCGGCGCAGCGTCACGTAGCCGAAGCCCACAGCCGCCACGTCGTTGGCCGCGAACCAGTCCAGCCACGCCCCGGCCTTCGCCCGGCCCTCCGGCGAGCGCGGGTCCACGCCCGCGTCCCGCAGCCAGGTGCCGACGTAGAGCGCGGGGTCGGCGACGTCGCGCTGCACGATCCACGCGTCCACCCCGGCCGGCAGCCACGAGGTGACCCGCTCCGCCCAGTCCTCGCCCGCGCGGTGCAGCCACGACGCGAGCAGCTGGCCGACCCCGCCCTCGGCCAGGTGCTCCGGCATCCGCCGCACGACGAGCGCACTCGCGTCGTCGCCGGCGAGGCCCGAGTCGCGGTAGGTGTGGTCCACCCGTGCCGGGCCGACCACGAACGGCGGGTTGCACACGATCTGGTCGAACCGCCTGCCCGCCACCGGCGCGAACCACTCCCCCTCGAGCAGCTCGGCGTCGACCTCGTTGAGCCGGAGCGTGCCGCGGGCGAGCGCCAGCGCGCGGGGTGACACGTCGGTCGCGGTGACCGAGGCGGCGTGCGTGCTCGCGTGCAGCGCCTGCACGCCGCAGCCGGTGCCGACGTCGAGCAGCGAGCCGGCCGGGCGGCGGGCCGTCGCGCGGGCGAGGCTGACCGACGCGTGGCCGACGCCCAGCACGTGGTCCGCCGGTACCGTGCCGCCGCGCAGGTCCGAGTCGAGGTCGGCGATCACCCACCAGCGGTCCTGGTAGGGCCGGACGTCCAGCCCCGCCCGCCCGTCCGCGGTGACGAGCCCGGCGGCGGCCGCCTCGTCGAGGCCGACCGGGCCGAGCGCGGCCCGCACGACGTCCGGCCGCTCGGTGTCGCCGAGCAGGAACAGGCGGATCAGCGTGCCGAGCGGGCCGGCGTCGAGGCTCGCCCGGCGGGCGGGCTCTGGCTCACCGCGCCCGAGCGCGGCGTGGGCCTGGGCGCCGAGCGCGGCGAGGACGCCGTCGGCGGTGTAGCCGGCGGTCAGGAACGCCTCGCGCAGCCGCGCACACAGGCCGGCGGAGAGATCGGGATGCACGAGCGCACATGCTCTCACCGCTGATCGCGGGAACGACGGCTGACCTCGCCGAGGAGGGGTTCGCGCAGGCCTCGCCGGCACGCATGTACCGCATCGCCGATGGGGAGGCCGAGATCGGCGGCGTCGGAGTGCCGGCGGGCGCGTTCCTGAGCCTGTCGCTGCTCTCGGCGAACCACGACGAGCGGATGTTCCCGGACGCGGACCGGTTCGACCTGCTGCTGGACGAGTTCGCCGCCCGCCGGTAAGAGTCCGAAGTGGACGTTACGGTGCGGCGGGGCGGGAGTCCGTGAACGCGGCCAGGGCATCCATGGTGCGCCTGCTCTCGCTGTCGAACTGGCGCAGCACCAGCGGCTGGGCCGGCCGCAGCAGCCACGGGACCGTCAGCCGCACCAGGCGGGTCACGTGCACGCCGGTGGGGGTCGGCGTGAGCGTGTAGGTCACGTGGATGTCGATGACGCCGAGGAGCCGGGGCCGCATGGTCATCGGCTGGTGGAACGTCACCCGGGACGGCCGGTCGAGCTCGGTGACCGTGCCGTGCCGCGTGCCGCTGGGGCTGCGCTCCACATAGGTCGTGCCGGCCGCGACCGGGTCGGTGCTGACCTCCGTGGTGCCGGCGTACGCCGACGAGGAGGGCAGCCACCTCCCGTAGCCGCGCAGGTCCACGAGCGCGTCGAACACTGTCTCCGCCGCAACGGCCACATCGGCCTCGAACACGAGCTCCGCCATGCCCGCGCAGCGTAGTCGCCTCAGTCGCGGGCGATCCGCGTGCCGTTGACGTAGACGCCGAGAATGCGGTGCAGGGCGGCCGGGTCGGTGAGCGGGTCGCCGTGCACGGCCAGGACGTCGGCGTCGTAGCCGGGCTCCAGGCGGCCCTTGCGGTGGCCGAGCCCGCACACGGCGGCGGCGTAGGAGGTGCTGGCACGCAACGCCTCCGCGGGCGTCATGCCGATCATGCCGAGCTGGGCGACCGCGTGGCGGAGCACGTCCGGCGGCTTGACCTGGCCGATGCCCGCGTCGGTGCCGGCGTTCATCCGCGCGCCCGCCTCGTGGAGCCGGCGGAAGTTGGCCTGCAGGCTCGGCAGCCGCTTGACCATCCCCGACGGGACCGAGCCGCCCGGGGTGGGCGCCATGCCCAGCGTGATGCCGAGCGTGACGTGCCGGTCGACGATCGTGCGGACGAGGTCCGCGGGGGCCGGGTCGACGCCGTCCGGCGTCATGAACGTGACGTGCTCCAGACCGTCCACACCGGCCTCGACCGCCTGCGCCACGGCCGCGGTGCCGTGCGCGTGCGCGGTGATCGGCAGGCTGTGCCGGTGCGCCTCCTCGACCGCGGCGCGCAGCTCGTCCGCGCCGAACTGGGCGAGGTCCGGGCGGGTGCCGGGGGTCAGGTTGCCGCCGCTGGCCATGATCTTGATGACGTCCACGCCCCGCTCGGCGTGCTCGCGGACGGCCGCGCGGACGCCGTCGACGCCGCTCGCCACGCCACCGAGGTAGTGGCAGTGCCCGCCCGGGGTGGTCAGCGGCGGGCCCGCGGCCACGATCGTCGGCAGCGTGGGGTCGGCGGTGTCGCGCAGCGCGAGGCTGAGGTAGCCGCGGTCGCCGAGGTCGCGCACGGTCGTCACGCCGCCGCGGACCGCGGTGCGGGCGGCCACGGTCATCGCGGCGAGTGCGGCGGCGTCGTCGCGGGCGGCCAGCGCGGCGACCGGGTCCGCACCGGAGTCGAAGGCCAGGTGCACGTGGGTGTCGACGAGGCCGGGCAGCAGGGTGGCGCCGGCGAGGTCGACGACGGTGGCGCCCGCGGGCGGGGTGCCGCCGGGCTCGACGGAGACGATGACGCCGCGGTCGAGGACGACGACCGGGTCGGCGACGAGGGTGGCCGCGGCGCCGTCGTAGAGCCAGGCGGCGCGCAGGGCGGTGAGCGTGCGGCGCTCGGAGGTGGTGGTGGTCATGCCGGAAGCGTCGCGCCGGATCGGCCCGGCACGCGTCGTGGCGACTACTCAGCCGAGGTACTTATCTCCTGGCGGCCCGCGGCCACCCACGCGGCGATCTGCGCGCGGCTGGAGAACCCGAGCTTGCCGAGGATGTGCTGCACGTGGTTCTCGGCCGTTCGCTCGGTGATGTGCGCGGCGGCCGCGATCTGCCTGCTGGTCAGCCCCCGCGAGACGAGCTCGGCGATCTCCTGCTCCCGCTTGGTCAGCGGCCCGGCCGTCCCGCCGAGCGCCTCGGTCAGCTTCGCGCACCGCCGCCGCAGCGGAGCCATGCCGAGCCGCTCGGCCGCCGCGCCCGCCGACGCGGCGAGCGCCGCCGCCTCCGCCCGGTCCCCCGGCCGCCTGCGGCGGGCGAGGACCCTGGCCAGCTCGAAGCGGGAGAGCGCCGAGAGCGGCGGCAGCCCGGCCCAGTCGTCGCGCTCGGCCGAGCGGCGCAGGTGGCGCACGGCGTCGTCGAGCCTGCCGAGGGCGGCGGCGGTGATACCGAGCGCCCGGTGCACCGAACCAAGCACCCCGAGGACCCCGGCGCCGCCCGCGACGAACACCTCGGCGTGCGGCGCCAGCAGCCGGTAGGTCTCCGCCGCCACGGGCCGGTCACCGAACTCGGCGGACAGCTCCGCGGCGGCCATCAGCGCGGGCAGCATCAGGAACCCCGGCTCGCTGCCCGGCGGCGGCATCACCTGATAGACGAGCCGGGCTTGCTCGCGGCGGCCGCCGGCGAGGTAGAGCATCGCCGACACCGAGCGCATGGCGCCGATCCCGGCCGACGTCCGGTCCAGCGCCGCGATGAGGTCGTCGTTGTCCTGGCCGGTGTGCGCGCACACCAACAGCAGGAAGCCCAGCGACGGCAGCAGCGCGCCCTCGTGCCCCGCCCGGCTGGCCAGATCCCTCGCCTGCTCCCCCAGCCGCATGGCCTCCGCGAACCTGCCGCGGGAGAACGCGATCGCGGCCCGGCTGCGGATCCAGTGCCAGTCCGCGAGCGGCGAGCGCAGGCGGCGGGCGAGGATGCCGATGGGCGCCAGCTCGGCCTCGGCGCGGTCGATCTCGCCCAGCTGGCACAGGGCGTCGAACCGCCACAGCCTGCCCCACAGCGCGGCGTCGTCGTCGCCGTGCCGCCCGCCCTCGGCCAGCAGCCGGTCGCCGAGCACGAGACGGTCGGGCCCGCCGTCGGGGCCGCTGCGCGCGATCTGCCTGGCGCGCAACGCCTCCCGGATCGCCTGCCGGTCACCGAGCCGTTCGGCCATCGCCAGCGCCTCCGACGAGCGGGCCTCCGCCTGGTTGAACGCCTTCCACGCGTCGGCCACCGCGAGCTGGGCGAGCAGCCGGGCACGCAGCGCGCTGTCGCTCTCGGGCAGCCCGGCGAGCGCCTCGGTGTAGAGCGCCAGACCGGTCTCGTCCCAGATGAAGTCGGTGACGCCCTCCATGATCAGCGCCGCCTCCGCGATCCCCGCCGGGTCGCCGGCCACGCGGGCGAGGTCGGCCGCGGCCAGCAGCGACCGGCGGGCGTCCTCCATCTCGTAGGCGCGGACCTCGGCGCGGGCGCTCGCGAGCAGCAGCCGGGCGCGTTCCGGGCCGGGCAGCGCGGCGTCGCCGGCCGCGACGACCGCGCGCCGGTACAGGGCGGCGGCCTCCTCCCACGCCAGCTGCGCGGTCGCCTGCCCGGCCGCGCGCTCCGCCCACGCCACGGCTCGGGCGGGATCGCCGACGGGCAACGACTCGAGCAGGTGGAAGGCGATCTCCGCGACCCGGCCCGCCGCGTCGACCCGGCCCGTGAGGTACTCGGCCATCCGCTGGTGCAGGTTCAGCCGGTCCACGGTGGACACGTCGAGCCGGGCGGTCTCGCGGATCAGGTCGTGGCCGAACCGCCGGTCCGGTCCCGCCACGATGCCCGCGCCCGCCGCCTCGTCGAGTGCCGCGAGCACCTCGGCGACCGGCCGCCCGGTGGCCGCGGCGAGGGCAGCCGGTTCGACGACGGAGCCCAGCACGGCGGCGGCGGTGACGATCCGGCGGGCGGGCGCGCCGAGCCGGTCGAACCTGCCGCGCACCGCGTCCCGCACGCCGTCCGGGAGGTCCACATCGGACTCCGGGCCGGCGAGGACCCTGGCCAGCTCGGTGACGAAGAACGGGTTGCCGCCGGTGCGCCTGCTGACCGCGGCCGTCGTGCCCACCGCGACGGCGTGGCCGGTCGCCCCGGCGAGCAGCGCGCCGACCTCCGCCTCGGTGAGCCCGACCAGGCGCAGCCGGGTCACCGACGGTTCGCGGGCGAGCGCCGCGAGCGCCTGCCGCAGCGGTTCGCGGCCCACGGTCTCGCTGTCGCGGTACGTGGCCAGCACGACCAGCCGGGCGTCCGCCGTGCCCCGGGCCAGATGGGTGAGCAGCCGCAGCGAGGCCGGGTCCGCCCACTGCAGGTCGTCGAGCACCACCAGGAGGCCGGCGTCGTCCGCGGCGCCGCGCAGGAACGTGGTCACCGACTCGAACACCTGGAACCGCTGCGCCGGCTCGGTCAGGTCGGGACCGGTGCCCAGCTCCGGCGCGACCAGTGCGAGATCGCCCGCGTGGTCGGGTTCCGCCGGGTGCAGGGCGCGCACGACCTGGCGGAACGGCCAGTACGGCGGGCTGCCCTCGTCGTCGCTGACCCGGCCCCAGCAGGCCCGCATGCCCAGCGCGGCGGCCTCGGCGGCGGCCTCCTCGGCGAGCCGGGTCTTGCCCGCACCCGGCTCCCCCGCGACGAGCACGACCGCGCCCGTACCGGCGAGCGCCGCGCGCAGGCGGCCGGCCAGCAGCGCCCGCTCGTCCGCCCGGCCGACGAAGCCGATCCGTGTGTGTTCCGTGGCCCTCTCCGCTCCCCATCCCCGATCCGCACAGAGTGTGACAGGCGCATGCAGAACATTTCGCCCCGTGTTGTCGAATATCCAGGTGTGACGGCGTCATCTCCCCGACGGCGCCGCACGGGCGCCCCGGCGAGAGGACGAACCCATGGAGTACGCACTGCTGATCTACGGCGACGAGAAGGTCTGGACGTCCCGCGAGGGCGAGGAGGCCCGTGCGCACAGCGAGCGGCACGAGCGGTTCGCCGCCGCGCTTCAGCAGCGCGGTGCGCTCCGGGGCGGCCAGAAGCTGGCGCTGCCCGGCGAGTCGTCGACCACCTTGCGCCGCAACGGTGACGACGTGAGCGTCACCGACGGCCCGTTCGCGGAGACCACCGAGGTGTTCGGCGGCTTCTACGTGATCGAGGCGGCCGACCTGGACGCAGCGATCGCGATCGCCAGGGACCTGCCGGAGGACGTGGTCGAGATCCGGCCGATCGCGGCGATGTGACCGGGCAGCTGACCACCGGGATGACCGGGATCGAGACGGTCGAGCAGGCGTACCGGGACCACTGGTCGCGCCTGCTCGCCCTGCTCGTCACCCGGACCCGCCGGTTCGACGTGGCCGAGGACGCCCTGCAGGACGCGTTCCTCGCCGCCGCCCGGACCTGGCCGGAGCAGGGCGTGCCGGCCAGCCCGGCGGCGTGGCTGCTGACCGCGGCGCGGCGCCGCGTGCTCGACCGGGCACGCCGCGAGGAGAGCGACCTGCGGCGGCTGCCGCTGCTGGTCACCGACCCGGCCGGGGCGGGCCTGGCGGGCGCGGTGGAGGAGGACGTGGTGGATGCGGTCGACGGCGCCATCGAGGACGAGCGGCTGCGGCTGCTGTTCGCCTGCTGCCACCCCGCCCTGGGCGCCGACTCGCGGGCGGCGCTGATGCTGCGGTTCGGCGCGGGGCTGCGGACCGCCGAGATCGCGCGGCTGTTCCTCGTCCCCGAGCCGACCATGGCCGCCCGGCTGACCCGGGCCAAGGCCAAGATCGCGGTGGCCGGCATCCCGCTGCGCAGGCCGACCGCGGCGGACCTGCCCGGCCGGCTGCGGGTGATGCTGCGGGTCGTCTACCTGCTGTTCACCGAGGGATACCGGGCGACCGCCGGGCCCGAGCTGCAGCGGCCGCGGCTCGCGGCCGAGGCGATCCGGCTCGGCTACCTGCTCGGCGACCTGCTGCCCGGCGAGGACGAGATCGTCGCGCTGCTCGCGCTGATGGTCCTGCAGCACGCGCGCCGCGACGCCCGGCTCGACGACGCGGGCCGGCTCGTGCTGCTGGCCGACCAGGACCGGTCGCGCTGGCGCCACGACGAGATCGAGCGCGGCCTGCGGCTGCTGCACGAGCTGGGCCCGCCCGCCGGCGACTACCACCTGCAGGCGCTGATCGCCGCCGAGCACTGCGGCGGCGCTCCCGACTGGACGCGGGTGGCGCGCCTGTACGCGGAGCTGGAGCGGCGCACCGGATCGTCGGTCGTGCGGCTGAACCGGGCGGTCGCGGTCGCCCAGGCCGGGTCGCCCGAGGCGGCGCTGGCGCTGCTGGAAGGCCTCGACGCCGCGCTGCCGGCGAACCATCTCGTCCCCACCGTTCGGGCCGAGCTGCTGTCCCGGCTGGGCAGGCGTGCCGAGGCGGCCGCCGCCTACGACGCCGCCCTGCGCCTGGTCCGCACCGACGCCGAGCGCGAGCACCTTCAGCGCCGCCGCGGTTAGAGCTGTCTCGTGATCATTGCGCCAGATCTTGACCCGACCAGCAGAACCTCACGGGACCGTGACGGCACCCAGCCACAACCAACGGGCCCAACCGCACCCTCCGCCGGGACGCAACGACCGCATGAATTCCCGGGGAGGCGGGTCAGTCAGCCGACCTTCCAGGTGATCTCGGTTTCGGTGGTGTCGATGAAGTGGCCGAACACGACCTTGCCGACGTCCTGGCCCGCCGGCGCGACGTAGACGTCGCACTCGGTGTAGGCAGCGCCGACCTTCAGTGTCTTCGGCGGCGTGCCCTCGCACGGTGTGAACTCGCCGAGCAGGCTCAGCCGGTTCAGCTCGTCGCCGTCGGTGTTGTGGGCGTTGACGAGGCCGAAGATGCCGCCCGGCTCCATCGGCCGCGGGCCGACGTTCTTGAACGTCATGGTGACGTAGAACGGCTCGCTCACCTTGGTCTGCGCGTCCAGGTTGAAGCCCTTCAGGTCCGCGATCGCGCCCTTGCGGACCGACTTCGCGGTGATCGCGAGCCGGGTCGTGGCCTTGGCCAGGTTCTTGGTCTCGTACTCCACGGTCGCGGTCTGGCCGACCTTCAGCGTGGTCCCCGTCGGCGTGAGCTTGCCGCCACCACCGCGGCTGCCGCCGCCGGGTGTGGCGGAGGTCGGCGCGGGCGTGCTCGCGGCGGCCGGCTCGGCCGGCTTCTCCTGCGCCGCCACGTCGGCCGGGCTCCCCTGCACGCTGTTGCCGCACCCGGCCAGGGCGAGCGCCGCGGCGCAGGCGACAAGAACGATCTTCCGGTGGCTCATCGTGGTTACCCCTCTTCCGGCCCGCGCCTTCACTCGCGGGTCTCACCCGGACAGGCGTTCCACGGGGTGTTCCATCGCGTGGAACACCCGCCGTTCCCGGGACTCAGGGACGTGTCACGGCCGGTACGAGCAGCGCATACCGGTGCGCACGGCGTCTCGCAGGTGCGCGCCGATCATGCGGTCGGCATCGTGGATCCGCGCCAGCGTGCGGCGGATCGCCTTGCCCACGGCGATCCGGGCCCGCTCGGCCTCGTCGGGGAAGCGGCGGGTGCGCCCGGCGAGCCCGGTGGCCGCGGCCAGCTCGGTGATCACCCAGTCCCGCTCGGCGCGGACCGCGTCGGCGCGCTCGTGCTCGGCGTTCTCGTCCAGCTCGTCGAGCTCCGAGCCCAGCCGGGCGAGCCGGTCGCGGTAGGCCAGCCTGGCGCTGTCGTCGAGGACGGGCTGGCCGGACAGGCGCGGCGCGGTGCCGGGGCCGCCGGCCAGCTCGGCGGCGTGCAGCTCGACGCCGGGGTTGCCCACGAGCGCGGCCAGGTGCGCCATGCCGACGCTGTGCCCGACGGTAGTTGTCCGCCCGCCCCATTCGATCCGCCAGCTCTCGCCGGTGCGCACGCACATCGCCGCGCCACCCGCCCGGACGGCAGGGCCGGCGGGCACGGGCCGCAAGTCCGCCAGCGGCTCGGCGATCGCGAGGCCCAGCACCGCCGCCTCCTCGCGCGCGGCCGCCCACGCCAACGTCGCGGCCTCGGC
Source organism: Actinophytocola sp. (assembly GCA_035995025.1). Classification (GTDB taxonomy): domain Bacteria; phylum Actinomycetota; class Actinomycetes; order Mycobacteriales; family Pseudonocardiaceae; genus Actinophytocola. The sequence goes on along the minus strand of DASYKY010000115.1, from coordinate 86,999 downwards.
GTCTCCCGGCCCGTTGCGCATCCTCAGCGCGCGGGCGTACTGCGCGCGGGACGCCGTCACCGCGGGCCAGTGCATGAGCGCGAGGTTCGCGCGGATCGCCTCGCGCAGGTGCCCGGCCGCGCGGTCGGCGTCGCCCGCGGTCATCGCGGCCACGCCCAGCGTGTGGTGCGTGGAGCCGAAGCAGGCGACGCCGAGGCTCACCATGGTCGGCAGGTGCGCGTAGGGCAGGACCGTCTCGTACACCCGCGCCGCCACGTCGCCGTCGCCGAGCAGGTGCGCGGCCTCCGCGATGCCGCTCATCGTCACCAGCCAGGTGCTCGACCGCGGCAGGTCGGTCAGGTCGTTGCGGCACAGGGTGGCGAGCGTGGCGGTCGCCGTCGGCCGGTCGCCCGCGGCCGCGGCGGCTACCGCGAGCGCGGCGAAGTAGGAGCTGTCGACGGCGCTGAGCGTCGGCGAGTGCACCAGCTCGCCCAGCATCGGCAGCAGCTCGCCGACCCGGCCTTGGTACCAGCGGATCGCGAACAGCTGCCCGCCGAACCAGCCGGACCAGTCCACGTCGCCCGCGGTGGCGCCGCGCTCGGCGCACCCGATGGCCAGCTTCTCGGCCTCGGCGAAGCGCCCGGCGCGGACGGCCAGCATGACCTCGATCGCGCCGGCCACGAAGCCCACCGCGAGGTGGTCCCGCTCGGCGAGCATGGCGCGCAGCTCCCCCAGCCGCCTGCGGGCCTGCGGGTCTCCGTCGAGGAACAGGTCGACCGTCTGCCACAGCAGGCCCATCAGCAGGTCGCTGCGGCGGCCGGTGCGGAAGCTCTCCTCGACAAGCTCGGTGGCGAGCGCGCGGCGCAGCGGCCCGTGGTCGGGGCCGAGCACGCAGTGGTGCGCGAGGCTGAGCGCCTCCGCGCGGGCCATCGGGTCCTCGGCACTGCGGGCTTCGTCGAGCACGGTGAGGATGCCGTCGTGGCGTCCGGTGCGGTAGTCGGCCTCTCCTGCGAGCCGCACGCGCAGCTGCAGCGCGACCGAGCTGTTCGGGTCGACGAGCGACAGGGCGTGCCGCAGCCGCGCGCGCAGCTGGGCGGAGCCGGCGAGCGTGCGCTGCTCGTGCACCCACAGGCCGCCCAGCCCCAGTGCCGCGGCGGCGATCGCGCCCGCGTCGCCCACCCGCTCGGCCTCGCGGTAGGCGGCCTCGAACCGTTCGCGGCCAGCGACCAGGTCCCCGTCGGCGGTCAGCGCGTGTGTCCCGGCGGCAAGCAGCGACGTGAGCGCGCCGGCGGGCGCGGGCAGCGGCCCGGCCTCGCTCACGCACTCCTGCACGACGACCTCGCCCCTGGTCAGGATCCTTTGTGGATGTCCCAATGGATGTCCCAATGGATGTCCCAATGGATGTCCCAATGGATGTCCCAATGGATGTCCCTGAGGATGTCCCTCTGGATGTCGACGCGCGCCGCGCCGACGAAGTTCACCGGATGTCCGGTAGTCGTCGCGCGGGCACGAGACGTTAGCGCGTGCCGTCAGGTCGATCCGGTGCGCCAGCGCGGCTCCACCCGCGCCCACTCCCGGGCCCACTCACGGTAACGGCGCCGGTCCAGCAGCTGTTTGACGCCACTGTGGACGAGCCCGAGGAGGCCGGCCGCGGTGAGCCAGCCGGTGATCGCCACCAGCGCCGCGCCGACCGCGGCGTCTTCGGGGGTCGCCGGTGCGACGGCCGGGTGGCCGTACTCGTCGAGCCAGGTGTGTACCCGGTCGCCCGCGCTCTTCCCCTGGCCGGCCGGCACCCTGCCGGTCTGCGGGCCGGCCGGCGTCGGCCACCGCGCGAGCGCCCGGCCGTTGCCGTTCGCGTCGGCTGGCGGCGGGTCCTCGACGAGGACGGCGACCACCTGGTGGCGGGTGCGGGTCTGCTGCTCGGCGGTCGCCAGGATGGAGCCGTAGGTCAGCGAGCCGGCCATCAGCATGATGGGCACCAGGACCGCGCCCAGCACGACGAGCAGCAGCAACGACACGGCCTCGGCGCGGTCGACCCCGCGGCTGACGGGGTTGCCGCCGGGCACCATCAGCCGGACGAGTCGCAGGGCGTGGGCACGCACCCTGCCACCGTGCGGCGGCACACGCCCGGTCCGCCTCGTCCGAACCGGGTGAACCGGTGGGTGATCAACCGTCCAGCGCGTCGAGTTTCAGCTCCGCGAGGCGGTCCGGGTCCAGCAGGATGTCCATCGCGGCGATGCGGCCGCCGGACACGGTGAACGCCATGAGCGCGAACGCGCGCCCGTGCACCAGCACCATGACCGCGGCCGCGCCGTTGACGAGGACCGGGTGCAGCCCCCCGGCGAACTGCCGGAACATCGTGGCCTGCCCGGCGACCGCGTGTGCGCCGTCGAGCCGGACGGTCAGGCGTGGGCGGCCGGGGCCGCCGTCGCCGCGCAGCACGATGTCCGGGTCGAGCACGGCGACGAGCGCGTCGAAGTCCCCGTGGCGGGTGGCGGCGAAGAACGCGTCGACGACCTCCCGCTGCCGGCCGAGGTCCGGGTCGGGCACCGGCGCCTCGCCGCGCACCCGACGCCGGGCGCGGCTCGCGAGCTGGCGGGTCGCGGCGGGCGAGCGCTCGATCATCGCGGCGATGTCCTCGAAGGGCACGGCGAACATGTCGTGCAGGACGAACGCCAGGCGCTCGGCGGGCGCGAGCGAGTCCAGCACCACCAGCAGCGCGAGCCCGACCGCGTCGGCGAGCAGTGCCTCCTGCTCCGGATCGGGGCCGTCGGCCCGGCTGACGACCGGGTCCGGCAGGCGCACCTCGAGCGGCTCCTCGCGACGCCGCTCGCGGGTGCGCAGCGCGTTCAGGCAGACCCGGGCGACCACGGTGGTCAGCCAGGCGGCGAGGTTCCGGACGTCGCCGGTGTCGGTGCGGTCGAGCCGGATCCACGCCTCCTGGACGGCGTCGTCGGCCTCGGCGAACGAGCCGAGCATCCGGTAGGCGACCGCCCGCAGCCGCGGGCGGTGCTCCTCGAACTGCTCGGTCAGCACGGCAGCCTCGTCCATCGATCCCTTCCCCCGGTCGCGAGTTCTCCTCCCGGTGCAGTAGACCCCGGGAGCGCCCGCAACGTGACAGCGGCCCTATTCTCGGTGCGATGTCGGCCCTGGCCCCGATCGTGTTCGTGCTGGTGTTCGCCGCGGTGCTCGGGCTCGCGGGGTGGCTCGTGGTCCGCACCGCGCGGCGCAACCGCGCGTCCAGCGACCCCGCGGCAGGCGCCGGCCTCGCCCGCCTCGCCGCCGCGAAGGGCTGGACGTACCGCCCGCGCGACGAGGAGTTCCCGCGCCGGTTCCGTGGCTATCCGTTCGGGCACGGCGGCCGGACACGGCCCGCGCTGGACCTGGTCACGGGCACGCACCGGGGCCGGGAGTTCGCCTGCTTCCAGTTCGTGCCGGCGCGCTCGCTGCCTGCCGGGGAGTACCCGGCCCGGGTGCGCCACGCCCGCGTGGTCGCCGTGTCCCTGCCCGCGCCGGTGCCGACGGTGCTGGTGACGGCCGCGGCCAGGACACCGCGGCGCGCCCGCCGCTTCACCACCGGCGACGACGCGTTCGACCGCGCGTACGCGGTGGGCACCGGCGACGAGCCGTTCGCCGGCCGGCTGCTGACCGCGCTCGTGCGGCGGTGGCTGCTGGACAACCCACCCGCGGGCTCGCTGCGCTTCGCTGGCCCGGAGCTGATCGCCTGGCACGCCGACACCGGCGGCTTCGACGCGGGCATGGTCGAGCCGGCCGTGGACCGGCTGTGCGACCTGCTGGACCGGCTCCCCGCGGACGCCGCGGGCTAGTCAGCCGGCGGGCCGGACCGTCCGCACGAAGTTCTGGAAGTCGGCGAAGACCTGATCGAGTTGCTCGGGCGTGCAAGTCAGCACGAGCTCGATCACCGCGCGCTTGGCGGGATCGTGCTCGTCCTGCATCGACACGTAGACCTGGCACTGCACCAGGCGCTGGGACACGCCGATGTCGATGTCGAGCACCTGCGTGATGCCGGGGGCGCCGGCGGAGCCGACCTCGACGCGGTCGCGGACCTGCACCACGCCGGTGAACTCCTCGAGGCGGCGCACCGACTCGTCGGCGATCTGCGTCATCGGCAGGCGCGGGTCGCGGAGCTGCCCGGCGATCGTGAGGTTCGCGGTGAAGCCGTTGGTGGACCCGGGGTGCAGCGCGACGAACGCCACGCCCGGCGCGCCCGCCTCGTCCGGCGGGGTCGCCTGCCAGCCGTCGGGCAGGGTGAACTGGATGCGGACGGGTAGCTCGGTGGCCATGGCAGGGTTCCTTCGGCCGTCAGTCGAACGGGTTCAGCGCGCCGGCCGCGTCGCCCAGGGTGTCGGAGATCTCCCCGGGGTCCACGGTGACCTCGAAGCCGACCTTACCGCCGATGCCCAGCCCGGCCCCGGCCTCCGCCCCGATGGTCCACTTGCCGTCCTCGCCGCGGCCGAGGGTGGCGTCGGCCTCCGCGCCCACGCCCGCCCACGCCTCGCCGGTGCCACCGGCGCCGAGCCCGCCGAGGTCGCCGTGCAACTCGCCGGTCGCCTTCGCCCCGGCGAACGCGTCCGCACCGACCCGCACGCCGTCGGTGCCGATCGCGCCGTGCGCGCCCGCCTCGCCGCCGACGTAGGCCTGCCCGGACCCGCCGACCTCGGCGATCCCGTAGTGCGCCGAGCCCGACGCGGACACCTGCGCCAGGTACCCGTTCACCCTGGCCTGCGCGTTGAGCCCGTCACGGCTGATGCCCGCGGTGGCCGACGCCTCGCCGCCGAGCGCCTTCGCGTCGGCCTGCCCGGCCGCCGTGACGTCGCCGAACTGCGCGGCGCCCTTGGCGTTCGCGCCGAACAGGTTGCCCCGGGCCCTGCCGCCGACGATGGTCGCGTCGACGCCCGGGCCCTGCCGCTTGTCGAACTCCTCGCCCCACTGGCCGTAGCGGGCGAACCGGTTGCCCGCCGCCTGCTGCCGCTCGCCCTTCTCCATCCAGCTCTCGGTCTGCGCGATGTCGACGGCGACCTTCTGCGGGCCCTTCTTGTCGACGAAGTCGGCGGGCCCGGTGAGCCAGCCCGGCGCACCGTCGCCCTTGCCGGCCACGTTGTCGATGGCGGTGGCGTGCGTGTTGCCGGCCTTCTCGAGCTGCTCGCGGGCGCGCTCGAGGACCTCGACGGCGCGCCGCCGCAGGCCGGCGCCCGGGTCGTCGAACGCCGGCCCGAACGGCTGGACACCCGGCAGCTGCGGGCCGAGCGGCGCGACCAGCGTGCCGTTCGCGGCGGCCTGCCGGGTCGCCTGCTCGCCCTGCTCCCACAACGCGATCGCCTCGGTGGCCTGTCCCTGTGCCCAGGTTAGCGAGGAGGCGTGCGCGTCGAGCGCGCCGGCCGCGGTCGTCATCGCGTCCCGGCCGAGCCGCCAGTTGCCGGCCTCGGGGCTGAACTCGTCCCAGAACGCGCTGCTCGCCGGTCCCTCCCAGTCCGGGATGCGGACGCCGGCGAGGTCGGCGGCGACGTCCTCCATGAGGCGGGCGCGGGCGCGCAGGGCGTCGGCCGCGCCGGTGACCGCCGCGGCGTCGCCGGGGACGAGCTCCTTCGGGTCGGCGGTCTGGCCGAGCTCGGCCATCACGGCCCCCCGGGCGCCGGGCCGGGCGCTGGCATGGGCTGGGTCATGGGCTGGGGCAGTGCCGGATCGAACGTGGCGGCGCCGTGCGCCTCCTGCCGCTCGTAGACGCCCGCGTCGTCGGTGAGCGCCTCACCGGCATCCGCGCTGCGCTGCTGAAGGATCTGTTTCGCCAGCTCCCAGGTGGTGCAGAACTGTGTGATCGCGGCGTTCAGCTTGGCGTGCCCGTACGCGGCGCTCTTGCCGGGGATCTGCTCGAGGTTCGTGTCGTCGGCGGAGCCGATCGCGTCACCGATCCCGCTCGCGGCGGACCGTAGCTGGCCGGGTTCGACTCGGTAACCATCCATCAGGCGTCGCAGGCTAACCCGGGCGTCCGGAGTGTCGACAGGGCAATTCGGAGGGTATTTTCCAACCGGTTACCGGTCGAGTAGCTCCAGCGCGGCCCTTTCGATGTCGCTCTCGTCCACGAGCACCAGGTTCGCGGCGTCGCCGAGCGGCACGAAGCTGTCCTCGGCGGCGACGCGCGCGACCGGGCCGGTGAAGCCGTGGTCGGCGAGGGCGGTGACGACGCCCTCGGAGATGCCGCCGGTGCGCCGGGTCTCGTCCACGACCAGTACGCGGCCGGTCGCCCGCGCCTCGCGCACGATGTCGTCGACCGGCAGCGGGGCGAGCCAGCGCAGGTCGACCACTCTGGCCGGCAGCCCCCTGGCCGCGCGCAGCGACAGGCGCAGGCCGTTGCCGGACGTGATGATCGTCAGGTCCGGCCCGGTGCCGTGGGTGCGGGCGCGGCCGATCGGCACGTGGTCGGCGGCCCACCGGTCCGGCGGCGCGTAGCGCGCGAGCCACCGGTCGTCGCCGGGTTCGTACAGGTCGCGGGTGTGGTAGAGCGCGATCGGTTCGAGGAACACGCAGACCCGGCCGTCTGTGGCCGCGGCGGCGAGGCACGTGCGGAGCATGGCCGGCGCGTCGCCGGGCCGGGCCGGGGTCGCGATCACCAGGCCGGGGATGTCCCGCAGCGCGCCGACCGCGTTGTCGTTGTGGAAGTGGCCGCCGAAACCCTTCTGGTAGGCGTAGCCGGCGATCCGCACGACCATCGGGTTGCGGTAGGCGCCCTGGGAGAAGAACTGCAGGGTCGCCGCCTCCCCGCGCAGCTGGTCGGCCGCGTTGTGCAGGTAGGCCAGGTACTGGATCTCCGGCACGGGCAGCAGGCCGGTGAGCCCGGCGCCGAGCGCGAGGCCGAGGATCGTCTGCTCGTCGAGCAGCGTGTCGAACACCCGCCGCGGGCCGAGCCTGCGCCGCAGGCCGCGGGTCACGCCGTAGACGCCGCCCTTGCGCGCCACGTCCTCGCCGAAGACGAGCATGCCGGGGTGGGTCGCCGCCGCGTCGAGGAGCGTGCGGTTGATCGACTGCGCGAGCGTGAGCGGGCCCTCGTCCTCCGGGAGCGGGCCGCCGAACACTTCGTCGCGGGCGGTGCCCGCGTGGGCGGCCGCGGCGGCGACGGTGTCCGGCCGGTGCGGGGCGAGCGGTCGCATCACCTGCGCGGCGGTCTCCAGGCGGGGCCGGACGCGTGCCAGCTGCGCCTCCCGCCGGACCTGCTCGCGGATGTCCTCGTAGCGGGCCAGCACGTCGCCGGGCGTCAGCCGGCCGGAGCCGACGAGCAGCCGGGCGGTGCCGAGCAGCGGGTCGTGCGCGTAGTCGGCCGCGATCTCCGCGGGCGTGCGGTACGCGGTCTCCACGTCCGAGCCGGCGTGGCCCATGAGCCGGACCGTGGTCAGGTGCAGGAACGCCGGCCTGCGGTGGCGGCGCACCCAGGCCGCGGCCTGTGCGGTGGCGTCGTACACGCCGGCCGGGTCGCTGCCGGTCGCGGCGTGGTAGGGCAGGTCGGCGCGGTCGCCGTACGCGCGGGCGATCCAGCCGGGCGGGGTGGGCACGCTGATACCGATCCCGTTGTCCTCGCACACCAGCAGCAGCGGCAGCGGCATGCCCTGGTAGGCCGACCAGGCCGCGGCGTTCACCGCCCCGGCGACGGTCGAGTGGTTCGCGGACGCGTCGCCGAAGCTGCACACGACGATCGCGTCGGCGGGCCACGCCGCGGGCACGCCGAGGCCGCGGGCGCGGTCGAGCGCGAACGCGGTGCCGACCGCGCGCGGCAGGTGGCTGCCGACCGTGGAGGTCTGCGGGACGATCGCGAGGCCGGGGTGGCCGAACACCTTGTGCCGCCCGCCCGCGACGGGCTCCTCGGCCGAGCCGACGAGGCCCAGCAGCACGTCGCGGACCGGGTCCTGGCCGGCGACCTGCCGCGCCCGCGCCACGTAGAACCCGCCGGAGCGGTAGTGCAGCAGCGCGGGGTCGGTGGGGCGCAACGCCATCGCGACCGCCGCGTTGCTCTCGTGCCCCGCCGAGCCGATGGTGTAGAAGCCGTCACCCTCGGCCCGCAGCCACCGCGCGGCGAGGTCGAGGTGCCTGCTGGCGGCCTGTGCGTCGAACAGGGCGAGCGCGCGTCCGGCGGTCAGCCCGGAACGCGGCGGGCGCACGCCACGGGGCCGCAACGTCCGCACGGCGTCGGTGAAGGCGACATCGACGGGATCGGCTGGAGGCTCGGCTCGGGGCATCACCGGTGACGTTACTGAACGCCGCCGCTCACGGCTCCCGGCTCAGGCGCAGCGCCAGCGCCGGGCAGGCGGCGACGGCGGCCTTCGCGTCGGCCAGCAGCTCGCCGGAGACCCGGTCGGTGTCGAGGACCGGGAAGCCCCACTCGTCCAGGTCGACGGTCTCGGGAAGCAGCTCCGCGCACAGGCCGTGGCCCGCGCAGGCGATGCGGTCGACGCGCAGCCGGTGGGTCATCGGGGCTCCTGCCCGGGCAGCGGGACGTGCGACCGTCCCATGTGGACGCATCCGTGGCCGGCGAGGTGCCGTTCGACGTCCGCGGCGAACGTGACCAGCGCGCTGCTCGCCACCCGGGCGGCGCCATCGGGGTGGCGGCACGCGCCGCGTCCCGGGGTGATCCCGAGCCGGTGGCGCAGCCGCGGCACGACCGCCGCGTGCCCGTGGACGAGCTGGGCGAGGTCGTCGGCGATCGCGGGCAGGCCGAACACGCACGGGCCGCACTGCCCGGCCGACTCCCCCGCCAGGTACCGCACGATCCGCGCCGTCTCGGCGAGCCCGCAGGCGTCCGCCGGGAGCACGAACAGCGCGCCGACGCCCAGCGCCGCGCCCGCGCCGGCCAGTTCGCGGTGCGCGAGCGGCACGGCGGCGGCCGAGGGCAGCGGCAGCCAGGTGCCGGCGATCCCGCCGACCAGCACGGCCGGCGCGTCCGGGGTGGCCCCGGCCGCGCCGAGGACGTCGCCGATCGGCGTGCCGCAGGCGACCTCGCGCACGCCCGCCTCGCGAACCGCGCCGCCGACCGTGACGAGCATCGTGCCGGGGCTGTCCGCGGTACCGGCGGTGCGGAACCAGTCCGGGCCGTGCCGGGCGACGAGCGCCACGTGCGCGAGCGTCTCGGCGTTGCCGATGAGCGTGGCGCGGCCGTGCACGCCCTTGCGGTCCGGGCGCGGCGGCCGGGTCGTCGGCCGCGCGTCTCCGGTGTTCAGCAGGTTCACCAGGGCGGACTCCTCGCTCGCGACGTAGCGGTGCGGGACCGGCTGCAGGTTCACCGGCACGGGGTCGGTGCGGGTGGCGAGGACGGCGCTCAGCGCGTGGCCGAGCGGGTCGCCATCGGGCAGGCACACGACGATCCGGTCTGCGCGCACCGCGTGCGCGGCCAGGACCGCGCCGTCGAGCACGAGGTGCGGCGCGTGGCTCAGCAGTGCGTGGTCCTTGCCGCTGACCGGTTCGGACTCGCAGGCGTTGACGAGCACGGTGGCCGGTCCGCGGCCGGCGGCGACCGCGCGCAGCTTGCGCCCGGTGGGGAACCCGGCGCCGCCGCGGCCGCGCAGCCCGGACGCCTCGACCGCGGCGATGAGCCGCTCGCGGCCGTCCGCGCCCGGGTAGGCGTCCAGCGGCGGCGGTCCCGGCCGGGCGGCTAGCAGCCGGTGGTGGGTGTCGACCGAGCTGGTCATCGAGCTGGTCATCGAGCTGGTCATCGTGGGGCCCACGCCTTCCTCGTACCGGCGCGCCACACGACCGCGCCGCCGACCGCCGCGACGCAGCCGACGACCACGGCGACGCCCCATCCGGACCGGGTGTCCCCGCCGCCGATGCCGAACCCGTGCAGCACGGCCACCGGCCAGCACGCGTAGGCCGCCCAGTGCACCGCGCGCCACGCCCGCGGGCGGATCCTGGTGCGCAGCAGGCTCGTCACCAGCAGCGCCACGAGCAGCTCGAACGCGGCCGCGCCCAGCCCGACCCAGAACGGCTGGTACGCCGACACGAACGGCAGCAGCACGTCCCGCCAGCGCAGGACGACGTAGTCGTCGAGCACGGCGGTCGCCACGTGCACGGCGACGAACACCACGGTCAGCAGCGTGAGGTTGCGGTGCAGCGCGGCGACGGCGAACCGCGGCCACGCCTGCGACGAGGCGCGGCCCGCGGTGAGCGCGCCCAGCACCATGCCCGCGGTGAGCAGGAGCAGCGCCAGCATCCCGGCGGCGCGGCTGGCGTACCAGAGGGCGATCACGACGCCAGCACCTCATCGGCGGGCCAGCCCGCGACCGCCTCGACCCGGCCCCGCACGCCGACCAGCCGGGCCGGCAGCCCGCGCGCGGCGAGCCAGGCGGGCGCGGCCGCGCCGAGCACGACGGCCGCGGTCGCCGCGGTATTGGCGTCCACACAGGACGGTGCGGCGACGGACACGGTGCGCCACAACGGATCTGGCACGTCGCCGGTGCGCGGGTCGACGATGTGATGCACGGTCCGCCCGGCGCGCCGCCAGGTGCGCCTGGTCGTGCCGGACGTGGCGAGCCCGCCGGCGCGCACGGTGACCACCGGGTCGCGGGCCGGGTCGGCCGTGGCGTGGTCGTCGCCGACGACGACGCGCCAGCCGCCCGCCGGCGGGTCGCCCGCGACGGCCAGGTCGCCACCGAGGTTCACGAACACCCCGGCGCCCGTCTCGGCGGCGAGCTCCGCGGCGGCGCGGTCGGCGGCGAGGGCCTTCGCGGTGGCGCCGAGGTCCAGCCGGATGCCGCGGGGCAGCACCACGCGCCGCGCCACCGGGTCGAGCCGGACCCGCCACCAGCCGGGAGCGGGCGCGCCGCGCACCGGCTCGGCGGTCTCGGCTGCGACGGCGGCGAAGTCCCGGTCGTAGCCGAGGTCGCGCACGGCCGTGCCGACGGTCGGGTCGACCAGCCCGCCGGTGCGCTCGGCGGCGGTCAGCGCCACCTCGAGCGCGGCGTACAGGAGCGGGCCGACCTCGACCGCGGCGCCGGCGTGCTCGTGCAGGCGGGAGATCTCCGAGTCCGGCCGGAAGCGGCTGCACGCGGCGTCCAGCTCGGCCAGCCGTTCGCGCAGCAGCCGCGCCGCGGCGGACAGGTGCCGGCCGTCGGTGACGACGACCTGTGCCGTGGTGCCGAGCGCGCGGAAGCTCGTGCCGGCGGTGATCATGACCCGCCCGTCGAGCCGTGGGTGGACGACGACCCGTCGTCCGAACCGGGCGACTGCCACGTGCCCGAGTCCGTCCCGGAGTCGGTGCCCGAGTCCGTGCCGCTGTCCGTGCCGCTGTCCGGGCCGCTGTCTGCCGTGGACTGCTGGGTGGTCGAGCCGGTGTCACCGGTGGCCTGCTGGGCGAACACGACGCCCAGCAGGACCGCGGCGGCCGCGCCGCCGGCAGCGACCAGCCGGGTCACCACGCGCACCCGGCGGCGGCCGTCGGCGCGGCGCGCCGACCGGGCGTCCTGTCTGGAGTTCATGCGGCCGAGTCTTCGCGCGATTCCTGGGTGTTCCCTGTGTGCCGCGCGTGCCCGCGCTGTGCCCGGCGCCCGTGGCATCGGCCGCGTGACCGACCCGACCGGCGCGGTAGTCGCGGTAGTCGCGGTAGTCGCGGTAGTCAGTCATCGTCACCGGTGCGTCCGCCGGCATCGGTGCCTCGACCGCGGCTGCTGCACGAGGCGGGCGCGCAACCCGTGCTGGCCGCACGCCGGGCCGACCGGCACGGCCGGATCGACGGGCTCGTCGACAACGCCGCCGTGTCGCTGGTGGTGCCGTCGATCACCGCCACCGAGTTCAACGGCGGCGGCTGGCAGCCCGAGCAGCCGGCGCAGACCCGCGGCTGAGGTCAGCGGCGGTTGCGCGCGGTACCGGCGATCACGACGCCGACCGCGACGCCGACGATGACCGCGCCGACCAGCACCCAGATCCACAGCCTGCTGCCGCGCGGCTCGTCGGGCCCGTCCGCGACCGGATCCTCCTCGGCCGTCGAGCTGGCCGGCGGGCCGGCCGTCGGCGGCACGCTGGGTGCGGGCGCGGTCATGGTGAAGTGCACCTGGCCGCTGGCCGGATGGTCCTCGTCCGCGATGTTGTACTCGATCGTGCACCGCCCGGCCGGCCCGGACGGCGTCACCGGCACGGTCAGCGAGTCGCCGGACGCGGTGATCGCGCCCGCGTCCCAGGCGCGGCCGTCGGCGCCGGTCACGAAGATCACCGCCAGCTCGGCGCTGACGGGACCGCTGAAGGTGAGCGTGACCGACCGCGGCACGCTGGCGACCGAGGCGCCTTCGGCCGGGTCGCTGCTGGTCAGCTCGGCCTGCGCCACCGCGAGCGGCGCCGCCACGAACAGCGCGAGCAGTGCGGCGAGCAGGCAGGCCGCGAGTCGGGTCACCACGAGACGCGGATGGTAGCGGCCCGGCCCGTGAACGATGTGAGCCGCGCGGTCTCAGGTGGCGCTGCCGGGCCTGGGCTTCTTCGCGGCGTCGGCGGCGCTGCCCGCCACGATCACCACCACGCCGACCGGGATGAACAGCCACCACAGGCCGGCGACGATGGTCAGCACGATCGCGGCGGGGATGCCGATGAGGAACGCCACCCCGGCCAGGGCCTCCAGCGCCTTGCTGGCGGGTGTCTCCACGACCTCGCCGGACTTCTTCGAGCCGGTCGGGTTGGTGACGAGCCGGCCCGCCTTCTGGATCAGCGGTGGCGGCGGCGTCGCCGAGCTGAGGTCCGGGTGCGGGGCGGGCAGGTCGGTGAACAACGCCTCGAGCTGACCGCGGGTGCGCGCCGCCGCGGCCTGAGCGCAGCGCTCGTCGAACTCGGCCAGCTCGAGCCGCCCGGTGGACAGACGCGTGCCGAGCGTCTCGACGGCTTCGTCCCGTTCGGCGTTGCTGATCCGGATGTCGTCGCCGGTCGTGCCCATGACGGAATTGTATGTGCGCGGTGCCGGATCCCGGCCAATACTCGGCCACCCGGGATCGCGTCCGACCGGTCACCCGCCGACGTCGCGGGCGAGCGCCGTCCACAATGGACTCTCGGCGCGGTCGCCTGACGTCAGTTCTCGCCGAGGCCGCCGGTTTCCAGGTCGAGCGTGCGCTGGATGCGGCGGCGGGTGTGGTCGGTGATCGCGCCCGCCTGGTAGAGCCGGTTCAGCTCGGCGCTCTCCACGGCGAGCAGCTCGCGGCGCAGGTCCCGGTAGGCGAACGACGTCTCGTCCGCGTCCGCCTCGCGGGCGAGGATGCGGTCGAGCCGGGCCTGCCAGCTGCTTCGCAGCTGGTCGAGCACGAACTCGGGCGCGGTCTCGCTCTCGCCGAGCCCGTCGAGGTGCGCGAGCCCGGCCTCGGCCAGCCGCGCGCGGGCGGAGACGTGCTCGCGGTCGACGTCGCGCGGGTCCAGGGCGATGCCGGCCCGGCGCACGAGGGGCGCGAGCGTGAACCCCTGCACGACGAGCGTGATCACGATGACCGCGATGGCGAGCGCCAGGACCAGGTCCCGGCCGGGCAGGCCCAGCGGGATCGACAGCACGGCGGCGAGCGGCACCACGCCGCGCGCGCCCGCCCACGTCACGACGACCGGCAGCCGCCAGGACGGCCGGGCACCGCGCCTGCGCTGGACGAGGGCGGACAGCGGGACCATCCAGAGCACCCGGACCACGAGCAGCGCGACGGTGATCGCGAGGGCGGGCAGCAGCCAGCTGGTGGCGGCGCCCGCGTCGGCCAGCCGCCCGACGAGCGCGGGCAGCTGCAGGCCGATGAGCCCGAAGACGACGCTCTCGAGGAGGAAGACGACGGTCCCGGACACGGCGCCGAGCTGCAGCCGGACGGCCGCGGTCGTGAGCCGGGTAGCCAGGGTGCCGAGCACGACGCTGGCCACGACGACGGCCGTGACCCCGGACCCGTGCAGGGACTCGGCCGTGACGTAGGCGGCGTAGGGCGTGACGAGCGAGACGACGGTCTCCAGCACCGGGTCCTCGGTGCGGCGGCGGATGAGGAACGCGCCCGCCGCGGCCAGCCCGCCGACGAGCACGCCACCGCCGGCGAGCGTCACGAACTCGGTGAGCGTGCTGCCCCAGGACACCGCGCCGGTCGTGACCGCGAGAGAGAGGGCGATGCGGAACAGCAGCAGGCTGGTGGCGTCGTTGAAGAGGCTCTCGGCCTGCACGAGCGCCTGCACCCGCGGCGGCAGCGACAGCCGGCGCCCGAGGGCGGTGACCGCGACCGGGTCGGTGCTCGCGAGCACGGCGCCGAGCACGAACGCCATCCCGACGGGCAACGAGGTCAGCGCGACGGCGACGGCCCCCGCCGCGACCGCCGACACCAGCACCAGCCCGACCGCGAGCACGGTGACCGGCCGCCAGACCGCCCGAAGGTCACGCCACGCGAGCTCCTCGCCCGCCGCGAACAGGAGTGGCGGGAGCACGACGAGGCTGACGATCTCGGGGGTGACCTCGATGCTCGGGACGCCCGGCAGCAACCCGACCCCGACGCCGGCCACGACCAGAAGGGACGGTGCCGGCACCCGCAACCGCCGCGCGAAGGTGGCCACGATGGTGGCCACGACGACGAGGAACAGTACGGTTTCGACGGTCCGCATCGCCGGTTTCCTCCCACACTCGAGCTCGAGTGCCGACCAGACTTCCCGGCGCGCCGTCGTCAGGTTACCGGTCGCCCCCACCGCCAGCGTGGCCGACCGTCCCGCCACCCGCATCCCGACGCGCGCCGCCACCCGCCACCGTGCTGGGCCACTCGCGCCGGGGCCGGTGCCTGCCACCCGCATCGACGGCAGGCACCGGCCCTGTGCGGCCGCCGCCGCGGCCCTGCTCCGTGGCGCGCGCCGCGTCCTCGACGACGCCCGCGGGCGCGTGAGGTCGACCAGCGACACAGGGCACTACGCGCGGCGGCGCCGAAGAGTTCGAAAACCGGCGTCAGGTCCCCGGCAGGAACCGTGGCGCGTGGCGGACCGGGTTGGCCTTCTCGTAGGCGGCGGCGTACGCGAGCACCTTCGCGTCCTGCCAGCGGCCCGCGAAGAACGAGACGCCGACCGGCAGCTCGCCCGCGTACCCGGCCGGCACGGCGACGTTCGGGTAGCCGGACACCGCGGCCGGGCCGGAGGACTCCAGCTCGAAGCCGTCGTCGCCGTTTCCGTACGTGGTTGGCCAGGCCGGGCCGTTGGTCGGCGACATGATCGCGTCCAGGTGGTGCCGGGCCATCGTCTCGTCGATCGAGCGGCGCGCCAGGGACGTGGCGGTGGCGCGCTGCATCAGGTAGCCGGGATCGTCGGTGCCCGGTGCGGTCAGCGCCTGTTCGAAGATCTCCTGCCCGAACCGGCTCAGCTCCACCGGATCCCGCCGGTTGAACGCCACCAGCTCGGCGATCGTCCGCGACACGTCGCGGCGCTTCGCGAGGTACGCGGGCAGGTCCCGGGCGAACTCGGTGATCAGCGCAGGCATCTCGGCCGCGCCGAACTCCTCGCGGTAGGGCAGGTCGACGTCGACCACGGTGGCGCCCCGCGCCCGCAGCGTGGCGACCGACCGCTCGACGATCCGGTCCACCGCGGGGTCGATGCCCCCCTGGCGGAACACGCCGATGCGCGCGCCACGCAGCGCGTCCGGGCGCAACAGCCGCTCGTAGTTCCCGGGCTGGTCCGCCGGGTACGCACCGGTGGCCGGGTCGGCGGGGTCACGGCCCTGCAGCACGGACAACGTGATCGCCGCGTCGACCACGTGCCGCGCCATCGGGCCCGCGGTGTCCTGCTCGGCGGAGATCGGCGCGACCCCGGTCCGGCTGACCAGCCCGAGCGACGGCTTGTGGCCGACCACGCCGTTCGCGCCGGCCGGGCACACGATCGACCCGTCGGTCTCGGTGCCGATCGCCACCTGGGCGAGCGCGGCGGCGACCCCGGCGCCGGAGCCGGACGACGAGCCGCACGGGTTGCGGTCCAGCACGTACGGGTTGCTGGTCTGCCCGCCAGCGCCCGACCAGCCGGACGTCGCGTTCGTGGAGCGGAAGTTGGCCCACTCGGACAGGTTGGTCTTGCCGAGGATCACCGCGCCCGCCGCGCGCAGCCTGCGCACGAGCGTCGCGTCCTTGTCCGGCGGCGTGCCCCACAGCGCTCGCGAGCCGACGGTCGTCGGCAGGTCGAACGTGTCGATGTTGTCCTTGAGCAGCACGGGAATCCCGTCGAGCTGGCCGAGCGTGCGCCCCTCGGCGCGCCGACGGTCGCTGCCGTGCGCCTGCTCGACCGCGGTGGGGTCGACGGTCAGCACGGCGTGGAGCTTCCCGTTCAGCGCGCGGATCCGGGCCAGGTAGGAGTTCGTGAGCCGCGCCGAGGTGAGCGTGCCGCGGTCCATCAGGGACTGCAGGTCCGGGATCGTCGCGGCATCGAGGTCGAGGTCCGGGTGACCGGCACTCGCCGTCTCGCGCGGAACCGACGATCCCATCGTGAACGCCAGCAGCACCAGGATCGAGGCCACCCGTAAGGTCCGCACACCGCAGCCAATCGCGTGGACCGGATCGCGTCAACCGACCGTGGTCGGCAGCGTCACGCGGCTGCCGGTCACCGGGGCGAAGAGATCGGGCCCGGTGGCGACGCGGTCCAGGACGTCGTCGGCGGTGAAGGTCAGGTCGGCGGGGCGGCGGCAGGCGCGGACCTCGTCCCAGGTCACCGGCGTGGACACGGTGGGCCGGTCGCGGCCGCGCAGCGAGTACGGGGCGATCGTCGTCTTGGCCGGGTTGTTCTGGCTCCAGTCGACGAACACCCTGCCCCGCCGAAGGTTCTTCGCCATCTTCGCCACCGCGAGGTCGGGCGTCTGCGCGGCGAGCCGCTCGGCGAGCGCCTTCGCATAGTCCGACGGGTGCCCGGCGTGGCCGGTCTCGATGCCGGCGTAGAGCTGCATCCCCTTGGCGCCGCTGGTCTTCGCGACCGGGGTGAGTCCGTCCGCGAGGAGGATGTCGTGCAGCCGCTCGGCGATGCGGCAGCATTCGACGACCGTGGTGTCCGGGCCCGGGTCGAGGTCGAACACCAGGCGGTCCGGCAACCGCGGGCGGCCGTCCTCGTCGACCGTCCATTGTGGAACGTGCAGCTCGAGCGCGGCCAGGTTCGCCGCCCACACCACGTCGGGCAGGTCCTCGAGCAGCGCGAAGTCGATGTGGTCGCCGTGCCCGCCGCGCGAGCCGCTGCTCGGCAGGCGCACCGTGCGCAGCCACGAAGGCGCGTGCCGCGGGACGTTCTTCTCGAAGAAGCTCTCCCGCCCCACGCCGTCCGGGAAGCGGATGAACGTCACCGGCCGCCCGGCCAGGTGCGCCAGCAGCACGGGTGCCACGCGGCTGTAGTAGTTGATCACCTCGCCCTTCGTGAAGCCGTCCGGGTACAGCTCTTTGTCCAAGTTGGACAGCGACAGCCGCCGCTCGCCCACCTGGACCGTGACCCGCTGCGGCTCCTGCGCTGTCTTCTGCGGCGTCACCTTTTCGGCCACCGGTTCCGCACCCGCGCCGCGCCTGCCGAGCGTGGGCTCCGGCGCGACGATCTCGCCGGGCTCCCGGTCCGGCCGCAGCCCCCGCCACGCCGCGTGCCGGAGCCTGCGGTCGCTTCGGGTGAACTGGCGGTAGACGACCTCGCCCACCAGCACCGGCTCGAGCCAGTGCACGCCCCGCACGATGTCGCGGGGCAGCTCGGCCGCGAACGGGCTCGACGCACGCTCGAGCGGCGCGAACCGGTCGCGCAGGTCGAACAGCGCGCGCTCGGTGAACCCGGTCCCGACGTCGCCGAGGTAGACCAGCTCGCCGGTCGCCGGGTCGTGCGCGCCGAGCAGCAGACCGCCGACCATCCCGTCACGCCGCCCCTTGCCCGGCCGCCACCCGCAGACGACGACCTCCTGCGTCTGGATCAGCGGGTGCTTGAGCCACTCGAGCGTGCGCCGCCCGGGGTGGTACCGCGACTCCAGCCGCTTCGCGATGAGCCCCTCGTAGCCCGCCTCGGCGGCCCGGGCCAGCAGGTCGTCGGGCGAGCGTCCGCCGGCCGCCAGGTCGGCGTGGGTGAACGCGGGCACCACCTCGACCGGGCCGGCCGGGAAGCGCAGCGCGGCGAGCCTGCGGCGGCGCTCGCGGTACGGCTCGCCGGTCAGGTCCTCGTCGCCGAGCCGCAGCAGGTCGAACACCAGGTACACCACCGGCAGCCCGTCGGTCGGCAGGCGCTGCTGGTAGCGGCCGCGCCGCTCCTGCATGAGCGCGAACTCCGGCTGCCCGAACTCGTTGCGCACCACCAGCTCGCCGTCGAGGACCGCGGCCCGCCCGCCCAGCGCGTCGCCGAGCCCGCCCGCCGGCTCGGCGAACTCCGCGGTGATGTCCTTGTCGTTGCGGCTGGTGAGCACGACGTCCCCGGCCGGCGACACCCGCAGCACCGCGCGGTAGCCGTCGTACTTGTACTCGTAGGCGAACCGCGGGTCGTCCGGCAGCTGCCCGCGGCCCGGCGAGGCGAGCATCGGCGCCACCGCGGGCGGCACTCGGCTCGACGACTTGGGCGACGACGCTGGCATGCTCGCCATTCAACCCGTTGACGCTCGTCAGGGCACGTGCACCCACGCCCGCGTGTTCAGCTCCTTGATCGCGATGTGCACCGGCTCGTAGGAGGCCGGGCGGATCCGCCGGTACCCGTGCGGCACGACCGCCTGGTACACGGCATCCGAGACGACGAGGAGCAGGTCCACGCCCGGGCGCTGCAGCAGGTAGCGGCACACCGCGGCGCTGCTGACGAGCCGGCAGGCCACGTTGAGGTCGGTGCCTGCCCAGCCGGTGGCGTCCCGGTGCACCTCGCCCGCGTGCACCGAGACCCGCAGCCGGAACCGCTGATCGGGATCGGCGGCCGCGTTGTGCTCGCGGATCGCCGCGGCCAGGTTCGGGATCACCGGGTCCAGCAGGTCCAGTTTGGACACCGTGGGCGGGGCGAGGATGATCCCTCCGTCGCCGCGGTCCTCGACGGCCAGCGCCGACCAGCGCACCCCGGTGCCGCGGAAGGCCGAGCGCAGCGCGTCGTTCAGCGCGGTCCGCACGCCGAGCTGTGCGCGGTTGTGCAGCCGCCCGAAACCGGCGACGTCGAGGACCATCATCGAGCGGTACAACGGACCCCGCTCCTCCGCCGACCGGAACACGGGGCCGTGCCTGCGCACCCAGTCCAGTACCGACCGCGGCCGCCGGGCGAGCTGCTCGTCGAGCATGTCGAACTCCCCTTCGCCCTCAGCCGTGCAGGCGCCGGTACGCGGCCGCGGCGCCCGGATGCATCGGCACGCCGAACAGCCCGATGAGCGTGCGCCGGTCCAGGAACTGAACCCCCAGAGCCTGCCGCGGTACGAGCCGTGCGGCACGTTCCACGAACGTCGTGGTGACCGCGGCAGCCACGTCGTCAGGCAGATCCTTGACGCACAGCAACAGGTTCGCCACCCCGATCGTTGGCAGGCCAGGCTGCCCGTAGCCGCCGGCGGGAATGTTCGCCTGCTGGTAAGCGGTGCCGAACCGCTCGCGGAGCGCGGGCGGCACCGTGCCGATGGGCACAAGCCGGATGTGGATCTTCGCCTGCAGGCTCGCGAGTGCGGGTGTCGGCACGCCGCCGCACCACAGCAGGGCGTCGACCTGACGCCTCGCCAGCGAGTCGGCAGCCTCGGCGAGGGGCTGGAACTGGCGCGTGAAGCGCAGGCCGACCGCATCGAACAGTCGCTCGCCGAAGATCGCGGTGCCAGAGCCGAGCGCGCCGATGGAGATCGTCCGCCCCGCGAGGTCGGACACCATCCGCACCGGAGAGTCGTCGCGCACCACGAGTTGGAGGTAGTCCTCGTACATGCGACCGATCCCGCGCACCGGCACCTCGGCCGCGAATGGTCCGGCCCCGTCCATCGCGGCGAGCGCGATGTCCGACTGGGAGATCGCCAGGTCGGCGCGCCCGGTGCGGAGGAGGTTGACGTTGGCGACGCTGCCGCTGGTGGGAACCACCTCGCAGCGCAGGCCGGGTTCCGCCGCGTTCAGCTCCTGTGCGAGCAGCCGGGCGAACTCGAGGTAGAGCGCGCCGCGCTGGCCGCCCGCGATGGTGATCGTGCGGTTCGGCCCCCCGTACACCTCGGCGCCGCAGCCGGTCGCAGCCGCGGCCAGCGCGGCGACGCCGGCCTTGCACACGGTGCGCCGCGTGATCGTCATCGGACCGCCTCCTCCGCCAGTGGCGCCGGGGAGTCGTCGTCCAGCGGGTCCGCCAGCGGCACGGTCAGCTCGACCACCAGCCCGCGCGGGCGGTTCGCCAGCACGGACAGCGCGCCGCCGCGGGCGGTGACGAGCCGCTCGGCGATCGCGAGCCCCAGCCCGGAGCCGGTACTCGCGTGGTCGCGGGTGGAGCGCCAGAATCGCGTGGTGGCCACGGCCCGGTCCGGCGCGGGCAGGCCCGGGCCGTCGTCGGCGATCGCCACCCGGCCGTGTCCGGCGCGGACCTCGCAGTCGAGCCGCACGTGCGCCCCCTTGCCCGCGTACTTGATCGCGTTGTCGATGGCGACGTCCAGCACTTGCTTCAGCTCGGTCTCCGGCAGCGCCAGCGGGACGGGCCGCACCGACTCCGGCGCGGACAGCCGTACGCCCGCCTGGTCGGCCGCCGGCAGCCAGGTCTCCAGCCGCTCGACGAGCAGCTCGGTGGCGTCGCAGCTGTCCCCGACGCCGGTGCCGGCGGCCAGCTCGGTCGCGGTGCGGTCGGCGGCGGCGAGGTCGAGCAGGCTGCCGAACAGCGACTCGAGCTCCCCGACCTCGACGAGGATGCGGTGGTAGCCGGGCTTTCCGGCGGGCGTGACGTAGCGGGTGAGCGAGTCGACGGTCAGCCGCAGCCGCGCCATCGGGCTGCGCAGCTCGTGCGAGGCGTCCGCGACGAGCTTGCTCTGCTGCTCGGCGGCCTCGGTGACCGCGTCCGACATCCGGTTGAACGAGCCGGCGAGCGCGCGCAGCTCCCGGGGCCCGAGGTGCTCGCCGATGTGCGCGTCGCGCCGGCCCGCGGCGACCGCGAGCACGCCGCGCTCCAGCTCCCGCAGCGGGCGCAGCACCCAGCGCGCCAGCAGCAGGGCCAGCAGCACGCACGCCACCGCGGCGAGGAACGCGGCACCGAGGATCAGCGCCCACCTCTGCCCGATGTTCGCGGCGGTCGCGGCCACGGACGACCGCAGCACGACCGCCCCGCTGACCCGCGTGTCGGTGCCGATGGGCACGGCGAGCAGCACGTCGTCGTCCGACCACGGCCGCAGGTCGTCCGGGAGCGCCGCGGGCTGGTTGCGCAGCGCGGCGGCGACCGCGCCGGACACGCCCCGGTCGCGCATCGAGAGCCCCTCGGCGGCCAGCCGCGCGCCCGTGGTGTCGACCACGACCATCCCGTCGGCGTACAGGTCGTGGTAGGCGCGGACCTCCGCGCGCAGCTCGGCGTAGTCCCGCGCCAGCACGGCCTGCTGCGCAACGTCCGAGATCCGGTCGAGGTCCGCGGTGCGGGTGAGCAGGAACCCCTGCGTGCGCTCGGAGGCCGTGCTCATCAGCAGCGGCCAGGCGAACGCGGTGACCGCGAGCATCGAGAACGCCAGCAGCACGAGCAGGAGCCGGCGGCGCACGTCAGCCCTCCAGCCGGTAGCCGAACCCGTGCAGGGTGACGATCAGGCCGGGCCGGTTGAGCTTGCGCCGCAACCAGGTCAGGTGCACGCCGAGCGACTGGCTGCGCGCCCGGCTGGCGTCACCGAAGACCTCGTCCATCAGCCGCTCGCGCTCGACCGCCGCGCCCCGGCTGCGGGCCAGCGCGGCGAGCACGTCGAACTCGGTGCCGGTCAGGGTGATCTCCTCGCCACCCGCCACCACCCGGCGGGCCGCGAGGTCGATCTCCACGTCGCGGACCAGCACGACCTCCGGCGTCGGCTGCGAGCCGTGCTTGACGCGGCGGCGGACGGCCTCGATGCGCGCCATCAGCACGTCCGCGCCGACCGGTTTCACCAGGTAGTCATCGGCACCGAGGTGCAGCGCGCGGACCACCGTGCGGTCGTCGCCGAGCCCGGTCAGCACCAGGATCGGCACGTCGGTGACCTTGCGCAGGCCGCGCAGCACGTCGAGGCCGGGCGTGTCCGGCAGCCGCAGGTCGAGCAGCACCACGTCGGCGTCCCGGTGCCGCAGCGCCGCGTCCCCGCCGCGCGAGACCCGGGTGGGCCGGTGCCCGTGGCGGGCGAGGATCTTCGCCAGGTACTCGGCGAAGTTGTCGTCGTCCTCCACCAGCAGTGCACGCAATCCGTGCGGCATCCCGACCACCTCCGTGTGAACCACGTCACCGAGCAGGATGCCGCACGGCCGGGCGGGCCGGGTATCGGTCCTAACAGTTACTTAGGAAGTGTCCGGAAATGTTGACAGTTTCCGACATGAGCTCCGACGCGAACCGGCTCGTGCCCGGGGCGTCCATCAGGTCATGGACTCCTACACCGATGCGCCGCCCGTGGACCGCGACCTGCTCGATCTCGCCGTGGCGCTCGCGGGCCGGGCCGGGCGCTTCGCCCGCGAGCGGTTCTTCGCCGGTCCCGGGCCCGTCACGCGGAAGGCCGACGGCAGCGAGGTGACCGCCGCGGACGTCGCCGTGGAGGAGCTGATCCGCGAGGAGCTGGGCCGGCACGCGCCGGGCGACGAGGTCTACGGCGAGGAGCGCGGCACGACGCCCGGCACCACGGGCCGCCGCTGGGTGATCGACCCGATCGACGGCACCTACTACTTCACCCGCCGGATCCCGCTGTTCACCACCACCCTGGCGGTGGAGGACGAGCACGGCCCGGCCGTCGGCATCGTCTACCACCCGGTGGCCGAACAGATGGTGCACGCCGGTCGCGGCCGCGGCTGCTGGCGGGCCGCGCTGGCGGCCGAGCCGGCACGGGTCAGCACGCGCACCCGGCTGCGCGGCGCCCGCACCGGCATGGGCAACCCCGGCACGTGGTCGTCGGAGCTGGTGGAAACCCTGCACCGGACGGTCTTCCTCACCAACATCGGCGACACCGTCGGCGTGGCCACCGGCCAGGTGGAGGCCATGGTCGTCGCGGGAGCGCCGATGGGCTACGAGGACCTCGCGCCGCTGCCGGTCATCGTGCGCGAGGCGGGCGGGCGGGTCACCGATCTCGCCGGCGACCCACTGCTGTCCGGCAACGGCACGATTCTCGCCACCAACGGCGTGCTGCACGACGAGTACCTCGCCCTCGTCGCCGGCCTCGAACACGGCCGCGACTGGCGGACCCTGGCACACGGCTGACCCACGGCTGACCGCCCGGTCACTACTGGGACGACACCGAGCGCCGCCTGGACGACACTGGGCGGACGACACCGACTGGACGACACTGACCCGTGCGCGGACCAGGCGGGCTCGGCCACGGCTCCAGTGCCCGGCAGCAGGCTGGACGATGTCCGGACGGAGTGATCGGGGTGGACGCGGGATGAGGATCGTGCTGGTGGGTGGCGGTGTCGCGGCCGCGGCCACCGCCGTCGCGCTGCGCCGGCGCGGGTTCGACGGCGGGATCGCCATCGTGGCCGGCGAGCCGGAGCCGCCCTACCAGCGGCCGCCGCTGTCGAAGGACTTCCTCACCGCCGGCGGCGACCTCGTCCCGGCCCGGGATCCCGGCTGGTATCCGGACAACGACGTGGAGCTGCGCCTCGGCACCCGCGCAGACGCCCTCGACCTCGCCGGGCGCCGGGTCCGGCTGGCCGGCGGCGACGAGCTGCCCTACGACGCGCTCGTGCTCGCCACCGGGCTGCGGGCGCGCCGGCTCCCCGGCTTCGGCGGCGAGCGGATCCACCACCTGCGCACCGCCGCGGACGCGCGGGGGCTGCGCGACGAGCTGGCCGGCGCCCAGCGGCTCGTGATCCTCGGCGGCGGGTTCATCGGCTGCGAGGTCGCCGCGTCCGCGGTGGCGCTCGGCAAGCAGGTCACGATCCTCGAGCCCGAACCGGCGCCGCTGGCCCGCGCGCTGGGCACCCGCATCGGCGGCGCGCTGGCCGACATCCACCGGGCCCGCGGCGTCGACGTCCGCACCGGCGAGTACGCCGAGTCGGTGGTGCCCAGCACCGGCGGGCTGGTGCTGACGACGAACCTCGGCGGCCGGGTGGAGTGCGATCTGGTGCTGGTGGGGGTGGGCGCGCGGCCGAATGTCGAGCTGGCCGAGGCCGCGGGAATCGCCACCGGGAACGGCATCCTGGTCGACGAGTACGGCCGCACCTCCGCGCCGGAGGTGTGGGCGCTCGGCGACGTGGCCGCCCAGCTCCACCACGGCGTGCGCGTCCGCGTCGAGCACCACGACAACGCGCAGCGGCAGGGCACGACCGTCGCCGCCAACCTCACCGGCGACACCGTGGCGCACACCGACGCACACTGGTTCTGGTCCGACCAGTACGACCACAAGCTCCAGTCCGTCGGCCGCCCGCGCGACCCGGACGACCTCGTCGTCCGCGGCGACGTCGCCGCCGGACGCTTCGCCGCGTACTCCCTGACCGACGGGCGGATCGACGCGGTGATCGCGCTCGACCGGCCCGGCGACGTGCTGGCCGTGCGGCGCATGCTGCACACCCCGCACGAGGTGACCGCGGACGAGCTGCGCGACGAGTCGGTGCCGCTCAAGGAGCTGCTCGCCGCGGCGGCCGCGCGCCGGGTCCGCACCGCCTCCTGAGCGCCGCGAAGACAGCACCCGGCCCCCGTCCACAGTGGACGGGGGCCGGGTGGTAGCGATCTTTACCGGATGCGGTAGCTGTACGGCAGCACCTGCAGGACCTCACCGGTGCCGTTGAACGGCAGCGCGGTGGCGCCGGTCGGCAGGACCGGCACGGTCACCAGGTTGAGGTGACCCTCGACCTTGTCGCCCGAGTGCCCGCTCGGCGTGATCGTCACCTGGACGGTGGCGGTCTGGCCCGGCTGGATGATCGACGGCGTGCCGCCGGTCCCGTTCGGGTCCACGGAGAAGTCGAACGGGTCGCCGGTCGACGACGTCACGGCGCCGTCGAAGCCGGTCGTCTGGAACGACGCGGTGTACGTCCCGTGCCCCGGGGGCGCGCCCTCGGCACCGAACGGGCCGATCTCCTGCAGCGCGCCGAACCAGATGCCCTTGCTGACGTAGCCCTTCCGCTCGCCGACCGTCGCCACCGACGTGGTGTCGCCGTTCTGCGCGGCCGTCAGGTCACCGAACAGGTCGAAGCCTGCCGCGGAGCCCTGCAGCTCCACCTGCGCGGGCACGGTCGACGTCGTCGAGACCGTCAGCCGGCTGGTGTCCGGCGGGGCCAGGTACACCGGGGCGTCCGCGCCGTTCTCCGGCAGGTCCACCTCGCTGTTGCCCTGGATCACCACCGGCGTCAGCGTCTCCACCTTGTTGGTGCGGGCGTTGACACCGACCGCGATCGGCTCGACGCCGGTGTTGCGGACGGTCACCGGGACGGTGACCGCCTGCCCGGCCGCGAGCTTGACGTTCGACGAGTTCGGCAGCCCGTTGGCGTGCACGGCCAGCTGGTCGAAGCGGACGGTGCCGGTGAACGGCTGCTCGATCTCCTGACCGGTCACCGGGTTCTGCATCACCAGCACCATCTGCCAGCGGCCCGGCAGCGGCTGTGCGTCGTAGGTCTGCACCGTGCCGCCCTGCGCGACCGTGGTCTGCGAGTCGAGGAACACGTTGCTGTTCACGTCCGCCAGCTCACCGTTGGGGTCGATCAGCACGATGTCGACCAGCGAACCCGGGTCGGACAGCCGCAGCCCGATGTCCAGGTCGTTCTTGCCGCGCGGCACGTCGAACTCGTAGCTGAACGTCTGCGCGGGCGACACGGCTCTGGCGTTGCCGCCGGTGAACGTGCCGCGGAACTGCCCCGGCGCCGGGATCAGGCTGCGCATGACCGCGGACATGGTCGTCTGCTGCCCCGTGGAGGTGCCGAAGGTGACCGAGTAGTCGGCGTCGCCGCCGCTGTCCGGGGTGCGCAGGCTGAAGCTGACCGGCTTGGTCTGGCCCGGCCCCAGCGTCAGCGTCGCGGGCGACACGTGCCCGTACGGCGCGATCCGCTGCGTGCTGGTGTCGAGGATGATCGGGCCGGTGTAGCCGCCGGTGCCGGCGAGCGAGTACATCACCGCGGTCCACGTGCCCGCCGCCGGCGACCGCACGTCGACGTTGGCGTAGTTGGCCGTCGCCGCGCCACCCTGCGGGCGGCTGTTGGCGACGAACGTGCCGTCCGGCGCGAGCAGCGTCAGCCGGACCACGGCCGGGTTGCCCTGCCACGCCATCCTGGTGAACAGCCGGTCGGCGTGGGCGGGCACGCTGAACTGGACCTTCTTCACCGCCCACGTCTGGCCGTTGTAGTAGTTGAACGTCGGCAGCGTAGTGGCGTCGAACTGGACGGTCTGCCGGTGCGACGACTGCTGGTCAAACGTCCGGGCTCCGGTGTGGACGGTCACCGGGTGGTTGCCCACGTTGGTCACCTTGACCGAGCCGGACTTCGTGCTGCCCGGTGCACCCTCGAGGGTGACCTGGCCCTGCGACAGCACGATGTTGGACGACACGCCTGCCGGTGCGCCGGTCGAGCCGGGCGCGGTCAGCGCGGCCTCGACGGCGGCGCGGGCGTCGAGCAGGCCGGAACCCTGCTCGTCGGCCGGCAGGCCGATGTCGCGGGCGGTGCCGGTGACGATCTGCTTGGTCAGCGCCGGGGACGGCGAGTGGCCGTGGTGGCTGCCCCGGTACGCCTGGATGATGAGCGCGGCGGTGGCCGCGGTCAGCGGGGCGGACTCGCTGGTGCCACCGAAGGACTCGAGGTCCGTCGGCTCCGGCGGCGAGCGGAAGTTGAGGCACTCGGCGTAGGCGGGCGAGCAGTCCGACCAGTTGCCCTCACCGGGTGCCACCAGGTCGACCGTGCGGCCGCCCATCGTGATCCCGGAGGAGGACAGCGCGGAGATGTTGTCGCTGCGCCACTTTCCGTTGGAGAACGGGAACGCCGCGTAGGTCGTCTGCGCGTACAGCCGGTTGTCCGTCGTCGCGCCGGCGGAGATCACCAGCGGGTCGGTGGACGGGCTGCCGATGGTCGAGGTGATGCCCGCGTCGCCGGTGGAGCAGACGACGGTGACGCCCGCGCGCACGGCGTTGTCGTTGAACACCTGGAACAGCTCGCGCGAGCTGAGGTCCGGGTACTGGTTCAGGCCGAGCGACTCGTTGATCACGTCGACGTGCGCGACGGTCACCGCGTAGTCGATCGCCTGCAGCACGGCGGAGTTCGTGGCCGTCGAGCCGAACACGTTCAGGCCGACCAGGCTCGCGCCCGGCGCGACGCCCTTGACCACGATGTTGCAGCCCGGCGGCAGCGGGTGGGCCTGGTTCACGAAGTTCGACAGGTCGTGGACCACGACGCCCTGCGCCGCGATCGAGGACGCGTCACCGAACGCCTCGGCGCCGCTGTCGGTCGTGTTCGGGCCGTCCCCGGAGAAGTCCTGGAAGTCGGTGAACACGTGCGAACCGTCTGGCCGGATGAAGTCGGCGTAGTTCGGGTCCATGTTGTCGGCGAGGAAGGCGACCTTCACGCCGTGCCCGTCGGCGAGGTCGGCCGCGCTAGCGGACCCGTCGGTGCTCGCCGCGCGGATCGAGGTCAGCGCCTCGGGCTCGAGGAGCGGGTGGCTGGGGTCGGTGGGGCAGATCTGGTCCTGGGCGGCGTCGCCGGGGGCCGTGCCGTGTGCGGCGCCACCCGAGCCGGGCGCGGCCGGGGTGGCGGGCGCGGGCAGCTTGACCTCACTGTCCGGCAGCACCGACGCGACGGCCGGGTCGTGCGCGAGCGCGGCGGCCTGGGCGGCCGTGACGGTCGCGGAGAACGCGTTGCCGAGGGTGAAGTGCTTGATCTTGGCGGGCTTCGCGCCGGCGAGGCGGCCGAGTACGGAGTCCTGGGCGCTCTTCGCCTGGTTGCGGCGGTTGCTCGAATCCCCCTTCGACGGCGGCGCGCTGGGCAGCTGGTCCCTGAGTAAGACGATGACCGGCTGCGACCCGGTCGCGGCCGCGGACGTTTGAGCGAAGGCTGTCGGCCCGGCCGCGCCCGCCAGCGCGGCGGCGGTAACCGCTGCGATGGCTAATGCGCTCGCGGATCGGAAGGAACGCCGCATTGTGCACTCCCACATATTCCAAGGCGTTGGTAAATTTCGGCAAATCTCCCCGACGCAATGGGTCGCGCGAACGTGATCCATCCCCAAGCGACGGCGTGACTATTGCTTAGTTGAACGACGAATCACAAGAGAGCAGATGGCGCAAAGTTATCCAGCGGAATTCACAAATACGGCGATCGACGAAAACAGCTCCATCGGCTCAACAACGCCAAATGGTCCGAATTGGACGACCTGGCCCGGCCCGATCACCCCTGCCGCGACCGCCGGCCGGTGACCAGCAGCAGGACGACCCCGGCGAGGAGGACCACGCCACCGACGATCAGCAGGACGGTCGGCCAGAACGTCAGCAGGGCCAGCTTGCCGATGTTGTCCCGGGCGTCCTTCACGTTGGCGGCCACGGTCTTGTCGTTCAGCCGCAGCACACCGTCGTAGACCGTGGTGCCCTCGCCCTGGCGCTGGCCGGGCGCGACCAGCTCCTGCTTCCCGGCGTCCTCCGCGGCGACGATCACGCCGGTCTTCGGCTCGACCCACAGCGTGCGGCGGTCGGTGTAGTAGCGGTCCGCGGTGACCGACGGCTCGTCGCGGCCGACCAGCGAGCCGGGCACCTCCTGCTGGTCGATCCGGGTCGGCCTGATGTCCGCCACGAAGCGGTAGACGGCCACGCCCTCGACCGTGTCCTCGCCGTCGAAGCGGGCCTCGACGGCCCGGCGCAGCGACACGTCGTAGGTCCGGTAGCCGCGCTGCTCGGTGCCGAAGGGGAACTTGAAGCTCAGCCCGGGCTGCTGCACGGTGTCGGGGTCCGCCGTGATCCGCTCGCCCTGCGTCACCGAGATGTACTGCCCCCCGCACGCCACGGCCTCGCTGGTGTGCCGGTCCAGGCACAGCTCCCGCAGCGAGGCGTCGATCAGGATGCCGCTCGCGTCGTCCACGGTCTTCGTCGCCTCGACCCACGCCGCGACGTCGCCGCCGTCGACCACCTCCGGCTGGGTGAGGTCGCCGGTCACGTGCGTGGTCGACGTGACGTCGAGGTCGTGGCGGATCTGCGGCGTCGGCACGTCGCCGACCTCGGCGACCACCACCGACGTGACGCCACTGCCCTGCGCCACCGACACCTCGTCCACGTCCAGCGGCACCTTCGCCAGCCGCGGATAGGCGTAGGACCGCAGCAACAGCCCGAGTACGACGGCGAACACGCCGAGTCCGATGAGGACATAGCTGACGACACGGCGCATGCTGCTCACCCGCTCCCCGATGCCGGTATCCGGCCGATCGCTGTAGGTGAACGATGATCGTCCGCGGGCAGGGTTCCGGCTACCGCCGAACGTCGTAGACCGCACCGGCTACGACCCGATCGGCGGCGCCCACGCAGGACGCGGGATCAGGCAGAACGGATGACCGGCCGGATCGGCGAAGACGTCCGCACCGAGTCGCCGGGCGCCGGGCGCCAGCACCCGCGGTATCGCGGCCGCCACGTCGTCGACCATCACGTCCAGGTGCACCTGCTGTGGCGCACCGGGGTCGGGCCAGCGCGGCGGGACGTGGTCGGGCGCCAGCTGGAACGCGAGGCCGGATGTGGTGTCGTTCGCCGAGACCACCACCCAGTCCTCGCTCCTGTACGTCACCGGCTGACCCAGCAGCGCCGAGTAGAACCCTGCGACCTCGTGCGGGTCACGGCAGTCGAGTACGACGTGGTGCATGCGACCGATCACGCGGACATTCTGCGCCGGCCGCCCTGCCGGTTCATCCCTTCCGGGTGAGCATTGCCGTGCCGCGCACGACCTAGCGTGCCGCGCGGAGGGGAGTTGAGCCATGACCACGAACCTGCAGCCTGCGCAGTTCACCACCGGCGACTACACCGCGCGGATGACCCGCGTCGTCGACGACGCCCTGCGTGCGGGGCTCGACGGGATCGTCGTCGCGCCCGGGCCGGACCTCGTGTGGCTGACCGGCTACCACCCGGCGGCGATCACCGAGCGGCTCACCGCGCTGATCCTTTTGCCCGGTCAGCCGCCGACGCTCGTCGTGCCGGCGCTGGAGCGGCCCGACGCCGAGGGCGCGCTGGGCGCGCCGGCGCTGCGGATCGTCGACTGGTCCGACGGCGGCGACCCGTACCTGCTGGCGGCCATGCACCTGCCGCCCGAGGGCCGGTTCGGCATCTCCGACTCCGCGTGGTCGATCCACCTGCTCGGGCTGATCGGCGCGTTGCCGAACACCCGGTACGAGGCGCTGAGCCCGAGCATGCCGATGCTGCGGGCGGTGAAGGACGCCAACGAGCTGGCCCGGCTCGCCGCCGCGGGCGCGGCGGCCGACTCGGCGTACGAGGAGATCGTCAACCTGCGGTTCGCCGGCCGCCGGGAGACCGAGGTGGCCGCGGACCTGGCGCGGCTGCTGCGCGAGTTCGGGCACGAGCAGGTCGACTTCACGGTCGTCGGCTCCGGACCGAACGGCGCGAACCCGCACCACGAGGCGGGCGAGCGGACGATCCGGCCCGGCGACGCGGTGGTGCTGGACTTCGGCGGCCTGATGAACGGGTACGGCTCGGACACGACGCGCACGGTCTGCGTCGGCGGGCCGGCCGCAGAGATCCAGCGCGTGCACGACATCGTGCGCGCCGCCCAGCAGGCCGGGTTCGAGGCGGTGCGGCCGGGTGTGCCGTGCGCGCAGATCGACCGCGCGGCGCGGGACGTGATCAGTGCCGCCGGCTACGGGGACCGGTTCGTCCACCGCACCGGCCACGGCATCGGGGTGACCACGCACGAGCCGCCGTACCTCGTCGAGGGCGAGAGCCAGGCGCTGCGGCCCGGCATGTGCTTCTCCATCGAGCCCGGCATCTACCTGCCGGACCGGTTCGGCGTGCGGATCGAGGACATCGTGACCGTCACCGAGGACGGCGGCAGGCGGCTCAACAACACCGACCACGGACTGCGCGTGGTGGAGTAGCCGGTCAGCCTGGGGCCGTTTCGCGCAGCGGCAGGCGCACCTGGAAATGCGTGTCGCCCGGGGCGGAGACCACCCGCAGGTCGCCGCGGTGCCGGTTGGTGATCACGCGGAACGAGACGTCCAGGCCCAGGCCGGTGCCGCGGCCGACGCCCTTGGTGGTGAAGAACGGCTCGAACACGCGGCGGCGCAGCTCCTCCGGCACGCCCGGCCCGGTGTCGATCACCTCGACGAGTGCGCTGTCGCCGTCGTGGGCGGTGCGGATCGTCAATGTGCCCTCGCCGTCCATCGCGTCGATCGCGTTGTCGATCAGGTTCGTCCACACCTGGTTCAGCTCGGCCGGGTAGGCGGGCAGGCGCGGCAGCGTGCGGTCGAAGTCCTTCACCACGCGGATGCCCGCCGGGATCTTGCCGGCCATCATCACGAGCGTGGCCTTGAGCCCCTCGTGCAGGTCGACCTCCTGGTGCGGGGTGCGGTCCAGCTGCGAGTACTGCTTGGCCGCGTCCACGAGCGAGGAGATCCGCGCGGTGCTGTCCTTGATCTCCGACAGCAGGTTCTCGGTCTCCACGGTGTACGCGAGCCAGCGCAGGGCGGGCTCGAAGAACCCCGGCTCGACCGCGTTCGAGATGCCGGAGAGGTCGGCGGTGGTCAGGCCGGCCGCCACGAACACCGGGGCGAGGTCCCAGCCGCCGCGCACCGCGCGCTCCTCGAGCCACTCCCCCAGCTCGTCCTCGAGGTCGGACTCCTGCATGGGTGTCAGCTGCTCCGCCGTGCCGATCCGGCCGACGAACTTCTCCTGCAGGATCGTCAGCTTGTGCAGCTGCTCGCCGTCGAAGCGGCCGTCCGCCAGCAGCGCCAGCTTGTGCCGCATCCCGGCGAACCGTTCGCGCAACGTCTCCGCGGCCCGGACCGCCGCGGCGGCCGGGTTGTTCAGCTCGTGGGTCAGGCCCGCGGTCAGCTTGCCCAGCGCCAGCAGCCGCTCCCGCTGGGCGATCAGCTCCTCGCTGTTGCGGAAGCCGACGAACATCCCGTCCAGCAGGTGGACGGCCATCGGGAACCACTGGCGGAACTTGACGGAGAACTCCTCGACCGGCAACGCGAGGAACTCCGCGTCGGTGACCGCACGGACCGTGGCCGCGTACCGCTGGTCAACCTGGTCGCCGAGGTAGAACTGGATCGCGCCGGAGTACACGCCGCGCTGGTCGGTGCGCGTGGTCTCGACCTCGGCGCCACGCACCATGCGCACCATGCTGAGCGTGCCGGACAGCAGCACGTAGAAGCACTCCGCCGGCTCACCCTCGACCGACACCTCGTCGCCGGCCCGGTGGGCGACCACGTCGCCGTTCGCGGAGATCCAGTCGAGCTGGCGGTCGGTGAGGTCGGCGAACAGGAACAGCTCGCGCAGCTCCGCGTGCGTGAGACGACGGGTGGTGGTCACCGCTCCTCCAGGTACCGATGCACGAGCGTCACGGCCATGGCGCCCTCGCCGACCGCCGACGCCACACGCTTGACGGACTGCGCGCGCACGTCGCCGGCCACGAACACGCCGGGCACGCTCGACTCGAGGTAGTACGGGTCCCGGCCGAGCGCCCAGCCGGGCGGGCGGCTGCCGTCGACGAGCAGGTCCGGCCCGGTCCACACGAACCCGTGGTCGTCTCGCTCCACCACGCCGTCGAGCCAGTCGGTCTTGGGCTGCGCCCCGATGAAGATGAACAGGTGGCTCGTCTCGACCTTCTCCGACGTGCCGTCCGTGCAGTCCAGTCGCAGCCCTTCCAAATGCTCCACGCCGTGGGCCTCGCCGACCGTCGTGCGGGTGCGGACGTACACGTTGTCGACGGTCTCGAGCTGCTGGATCAGGTAGTGCGACATGGACGACCGCAGCGACTCACCGCGCACCAGCAGCGTCACCGAACGGGCGTGCCTGGAGAAGAACACCGCCGCCTGGCCGGCCGAGTTCGCGCCGCCGACGATGTAGACGTCCCGGTCCGCGCACTCGGACGCCTCGGTCATCGCGGACCCGTAGTACACGCCTCGCCCGGTCAGCTCGACGCACCCGGTCGCGGTCAGGCTCCGGTAGGACACACCGGTCGCGAGGATCACCGCGTGCGCGGCGATCGTGCTGCCGTCGCCGAAACGCACCGTCCGGGCGGAGCCCTGGACCTCCAGCGCGGTCACGTCCCGCGCGGACAGCATCTCCGCGCCGAACTTGATCGCCTGGCGCCGCGCCCGATCGGTGAGCTGCGCGCCGGACACGCCGTCCGGGAAACCGAGGTAGTTCTCGATGCGCGAGCTCTGCCCGGCCTGCCCGCCCGCGGCCTGCCGCTCGACGAGCAGCGTGCGCAGCCCCTCGGATGCGCCGTACACGGCGGAGCCGAGCCCGGCCGGGCCGCCGCCGACCACGATCAGGTCGTAGAAGTCGGTGGCCGGGTCAACGGTCATGCCGACCGCCGCGGCGATCTCCGCGTCGCTCGGCGCCAGCAGCGCCTGCCCGTCGGCGGTGATCACCACGGGGATCTCGGTGGGATCGGCGGCCGCGGCGTCGAGCAGCCTGCGGCCCTCCGGCTCGTCGATGCTGTAGTACCGGTACGGGACGGCGTTGCGGGCCAGGAAGTCCCGCGCGTCGAACGTGGGCGCCGACCACCGGTGGCCGACGATCTTGATCTCGTCGACGGCCGGTTCGGCGGCGCTGCGCCACATCTCGATGAGCGCGTCGACGACCGGGTAGAGCTTCTCCTCCGGCGGGTCCCACGGCTTGAGCAGGTAGTGGTCGACGTCGACGACGTTGATGGCCTGGATGGCCGCGTCGGTGTCGGCGTACGCGGTGAGCAGCGCCCGGCGGGCCCGCGGGAACAGGTCCATCGCCTGCTCGAGGAACTCGATGCCGTTCATCTCGGGCATGCGGTAGTCCGCGAGGATGGCGGCGACCGGGTCGCCGCGCAGCTTCAGCTCCTTGAGCGCGTCGAGCGCCTCCTGCCCCGACGACGCCCGCACCACGCGGTGCGCCTCGCCGTAGCGCCGCCGCAGGTCGCGGGCGACCGCGCGGGACACCCCGGGATCGTCGTCGACGGTCAGCAGGACGGGTTTGCTCATCAGACGATCGCCTGGTCGACGAAGCACCACCGCCAGTCCTCGCCCGGTTCGAACGAGCGCATCACGGGGTGCTGGGTCTGCGCGTAGTGGGCGCTGGCGTGCTTGTTGGGCGAGGAGTCGCAGCAGCCGATGTGCCCGCAGGTCAGGCACTCGCGCAGGTGCACCCACTGGCCGCCGACGGCGAGGCAGTCCGTGCACCCTTCCGTGCTGCTCGCCGTCACGTCACGGATCTCGGCGACATGCGTGCATTGAGCCATGCCTCATCTTTACACCCGAACCCCCGGTAACGGCCCAGGTGACGAGCGGTGAGTGCGGTGCCACCACCGTTGCGGCGCTACCGGCCGCGGCGGACCGGCGGCCCGCCCATGCGCGGGCCACCGCCGCCGTCCACGACCAGGCCGCCGGGACGGGACTGCTGGTCGTCAGCGCTCGGCAGGGGCGCGTCGAGGTCCGCGAGCACCACCCGCTCCCCCGCGTCGAGTCCGCCGGTGATCTCCGTCCGGAGTGGACCGACCGCGCCGACCGTGACGTCGCGCGGCGTCGCCTGCTCACCCGCCAGGACGGTGACCGTGGCCGGGTCGTCGCCGTGGACGGCGGAGGTCGGCACGGTGAGCACGTCCTTCGCCGTGTCCACGACGATGTCGACCCCGGCGGTGCTGCCCGCCGGCAGCGCGCCGCCCGGCGCGCCGACAGTGACCGTGACCGGGTAGGCCACCGGGTCGGCGGCCTCGGCCGAGTCGGCTGAGGCGGCTGAGTCGTTGGTGTCGGCGGCCAGCTTGCCGATCCGGGTGACCGTGCCCGCCACGCCCCGGCGGCCGCCGGACGGGGTGACGGTCGCGGCCTGCCCCACGGCGATCTCACCGATCCGTTCGACCGGCACGGTCGCCTCGACGACGACCGCGCCGGAGCCGAGCAGGACGACCACCGGGCTGCCCGCGCTCACCGTGTCGCCCGCCGCCGCGGCGACCGAAGCCACGGTGCCGGCGATCGGCGCGGTCAGCGTGGCCCGGGCCAGCGCCTGCTGGGCGGACAGCAGGTCCGCCGCCGCGGTGTCGACGGCGGCCTGGCCGGCGGCGATCGTCGCGGCCGTGGGCGCCGGCTCGTCCCTCCCGTTCGGACTGTCCTGTTCGGACTCCGCTGCGTCTGAGCCGGTTTCGGAGGCGGTGTCGGAGGCGGCGTCCAGTGCGGCGGTCAGCTCGCCGATCACGTGCTGCAGGGTGTCCTGGGCGTGGGCGACGGCGTCCTGCGCGGCCATGGCGGCCGTGAGGGCGTCCTGGCAACCCTTCCCCGGCGTCGTGCAGGCCTTGGCCTGCGCGGACAACGCGGCCTTGGCCGCGGTGAGCGCCTTGCCTGCCGCGGTCTGCGCGGCGCGGACCGCCTGCTGCTGCCTGCCGAGCGCGGGTGGCGCGTCGTCGGTGGGCTCGGCCGCCTTCTCGGCGGCGTCCTGCTGGCGCTGCTGGTCGGATGCGAGCGTGGCCTTCGCGTTCGCCAGGCCGCTGCCGCGGAGTCGGCGGCGGCCTGGAGCGCGGCCGTGTCCAGGGTGCCGAGCCGCTGCCCGGCCCGGACCCGGCGGCCCGGCCGCACGGACAGCGACGCCACCGTGCCGCCGGTGCCGAACGACACGTCCGCCCGGTTGACGACGTCCACGGTGCCGTCGGCGGCCACGGTCCGCGTCACGTCGCCGACCGCGACCGTGGCGAGCCGGTAGTGGCCGGCACCGCCGTCGGCCGCCAGCGCGACCGCGCCGACCCCGGCGCCGATCCCCACGACCGCGGCGCCCGCGAGCCACCGCAGAACTGGACGCATCACGTGCTCCTCACTCGTTGCGCAGCGCGTCGATGGGGGTGAGCCGCGCCGCGCGGCTCGCCGGGTAGACCCCGAAGCCGAGCCCGATGGCCAGCGCGACCGCGATCGCGGCGGCGGCGGCGAGCGCGGACACGCTCACCGGCTGGCCGATCAGCCCGGGCAGCACGAGCGCGCCCGCGACGCCCAGCCCGACCCCGGCGACCCCGCCCGCGGTGCCGAGCACGCCCGCCTCCACGAGGAACTGCCTGCGGATCGCCCGCGGCGTGGCGCCGAGCGCCTTGCGCAGCCCGATCTCCCGCACCCGCTCGGTGACCGCGACCAGCATGATGTTCATGACCCCGATGCCGCCGACGAGCAGCGAGATGGCGGCGACCCCGCCGAGCAGGATCGTCAGCGTGCGGTTGGTGGCGTTCGCGGCCTCCAGCAACGACTCCTGCGTGGCGATGGTGAAGTCCGCGTCCGCCTCGGCCACGCCGTGCAGGTTCAGCAGCAGGCCGGTGATCTCCTGGTGCGCGGCACTGAGCACGTCCGCCGACGCGGCCTGCACGTAGATCGCCGACACCGGCGCGTCCGCCGCGCCGGTGAGCCGCTTCGCGGTGCCGACCGGGACCAGCGCCAGGTCGTCCTCGCTGGTGCTCTCCTCGGTGGCGCCGGTCGGGGCCAGCACGCCGACGACCGTCATCGGTGTGCCGGCGACCGTCACCGTGCGGCCGACCGGGTTGCCGACCGCGAACAGCTCGGTGGCGCTGTCCTGACCGAGCACCACCACGTTCGCGGCACCGGCTACCTCGTCCGAGGTGAGGAACCGGCCGGCCGCGAGCGTGCGGCCGCGTACCGCGGGCCACGTCGCGGTCGTGCCGACCAGGTTCGTCGTCCAGTTCGCCGTGCCGGCGCTCAGCGCGGCGGAGCCGGTGGTGACGGGTGCGACCGCGCCGACGTCGGGCGCCACCTCCCGCTGCGCGAGCGCGTCCGCGTCGGCCAGCGTGAGCGTGGCCGCCGAGCCGAAACCGCCACGCACGCCCGAGGAGGACGTGCTGCTGCCCGGCGACACGATCAGCAGGTTGCTGCCCAGCGCGTCGATCTGGCGCCGCACCTGGTCCTGCGCGCCGAGGCCGAGCCCGACGGTCAGGATGACCGACGAGACGCCGATGACGATGCCCAGCATGGTGAGCGCGGAGCGCAGCCGGTGCGCGCGGACGGCGTCGAGTCCACTTCGGAACGTCTCGGTCCACCTCACGCCGGCACCCCTTCGGCGAGCAGCCCGTCGCGCATCCGCACGACCCGCTGCGCCCGGGCGGCGATCTCGTGCTCGTGGGTGATCAGCACGATCGTGCGGCCGGCCGCGTGCAGCTCGGTGAACAGGCCCAGCACCTCGGCCGACGACGCGGAGTCGAGGTTGCCGGTCGGCTCGTCGGCAAGCAGCAGCGCCGGGTCGGTGACGAGCGCGCGGGCCACCGCGACCCGCTGCTGCTGGCCGCCGGACAGCTCGCCGGGCCGGTGCCCCGTGCGGTCGGCGAGCCCGACCCTGGCCAGCGCCGCGGCCGCGCGCTCGCGCCGCTCGTGGCGCCCCACCCCCGCGTAGACCAGCGGCAGCTCCACGTTGCGCAGGGCCGTCATCCGCGCCAGCAGGTTGAACTGCTGGAACACGAAGCCGATCCGCCGGTTGCGGATCGTCGCGAGGTGCGCCTCTCCCAGCGCGGCGACGTCGCCGCCGGCCAGCCGGTAGCCACCGGACGTGGGCACGTCGAGGCAGCCGAGGATGTGCATGAGCGTCGACTTGCCCGAACCGGACGGCCCGGCGATCGCGACGAACTCGCCCTCGCCGATCGTGAGCGACACCCCGCGCAGCGCCGCGACCTCGATCGCACCGGTCGCGTAGGTCTTGCACACGTCGCGCAGCTCGATGATCGGCGCCATCAGTTACCGCCGGGGAACGCGCCGCCGCCATCGGGCACCACGACCGGCCCGCCGCCCTTGCCAGTGTCCGGGCCACCGTCCGGGCCACCGTCCGGGCCACCGTCCGGGCCTTCGTTCGTGCCTCCGTCGCGTCCCTTGCCGCCGTTCGCGCCCCCGCCGGGCAGCCGTGCGAACCCGGCCAGCTCGACCTCGTCACCCTCGGCGAGGCCGGACACGATCTCGGTCACCGGCCCGTACGCGGTGCCGATCGTCACGGGCGTGCGCACCGGGCGGCCGTGCACGATCTTGTTGACGTAGGTGGTCTTCCCGTCGCCGTGCAGCGCCTGGCTCGGCACGGTCAGCACGTCGTCGCGTTCCTCGGTGACGATCGAGACGGTGGCCGACGAGCCGGCGTAGACGTCGTCGCGCTCGCCGGTGACGTCGACCGTGACCGGGAAGGTGGCGGCCCCGTTGTCGCTCGTCTCGGCCACGGCCGCCACCGACGCGA
This sequence comes from Actinophytocola sp., assembly GCA_035995025.1. GTDB lineage: Bacteria > Actinomycetota > Actinomycetes > Mycobacteriales > Pseudonocardiaceae > Actinophytocola. Next base: position 48,664 of record DASYKY010000115.1, on the reverse strand, counting down.
CGGTGCCCTCGACCGGCCGGGCGGCGTCGACGGGGGTGATCTCGACCTGCTGGCCCTTCTTGACCTTCGCCACGTCCGCGGCGGCGACGTCGGCGGCCACGACGAACCGGCCGGTGGACACGACGGTGATGCCGGACGCGGAGTCGTCGGACTGGTCGTCGGGTGCCGCGCTGGGCGTCGTGGCGTCGTCCGGGGAGTTGCCGCTCGAGACCTGGTCGCCGACGGCGAGGCCGACCGACGCCACGGTGCCGGCGATCGGCGACCGCAGCCGGGCGTGGTCGAGGTCGGCCCGCGCGGAGTCGAGCCTGCTGCGGGCGGACACCACGGCGGCGTCGTCCGCGGCGAGCTGCGTGTCCGACCCGGCCGCGTCCTCGTCCCGCCTGGCCTGCGCCGCGTCGAGAGTGGCGGCCGCGGCGTCGGCCTGGGCACGCAGCAGTGCGTCGTCCACCCGCGCCAGCTCCTGTCCGGCGGTGACCGTGTCGCCCTCGCCGACGAGGACGGCGGTGACCGTGCCGGACACCGCGAACTCGAGGTCGGACCGCCGGGCGGGCTGCACGGTGCCGGACGCGGCGACGGTCTGGCGCTGCGGCCCGGACGTGGCCCGTGCGGTCACCGACTCGGCGGCCGGCTCCGGTGAGGACGGCCAGAACACCAGCCACCCGCCCACCCCCGCGGCGACCACCACGACCGCGACGGCGGACCACAGCACGCGCTTTCGTCCGCGTGGCAACCGAAATCCCACCTGGCCTCCTCCCGGTTCGATCCCGGTGCAGACCTTCGAGGACGCGGCTGTGCACGTCCTGCGGCCGGGCTGTGCATCGCCTGTGAGGTCCGCCCCTTTAGGCTGGCTGGCCGTGAGCACCACGCTGACCCCGACGGACTCCGAGTCGACCGCGGCCGAGGCCGCACCGCCGCAGCCGCCCGCGGTGCGGCGGTTCGCCGCGAGCCCGTGGCTGCCGCGGCTGGTCACGCTGCTCGCGGTGGTGCCGGTGGTGTCCACGCTGCGCGACGTGTTCAGCGCCGACCGGCTGCAGTACCTGGACTACCTGTACCAGCTGGTGCGCATCACGAACCCGGACGGCTCGCTCAAGGCGTTCGACCTGCGCAACTACCTGTCGAACGAGCACATCCTCGGGCTGCCGACGCTGTTCTACTGGATCAACATCCAGCTGTTCCACGGCGACAACCGCACGCTCGGCGTGTTCGTCGTCGGCGTCGCCGTGCTCACCGTGGCGGCGCTGGGTCTCGCGCTGCCGCGCACGCTGCCGCCACTGGTGCGGGCCGGCCTGGTGGTGGCCGCGTCGGCGCTGATGTTCAGCCCGCACGGCCTGTGGAACTACGCGCGTGCGATGAGCGGCACCGCCTGGCTGACCGCGAACCTGATCGTGATCGTGGCCCTGCTGTTCGCGGTGCGCGGGAAGTGGTGGCCGGCGTGGGCGCTGGTCTTCCTCGGCAGCATCAGCTACGCGACCGCGTTCGCGGCGTGGCCGGTGCTGGCGGTTCTCGCGTTCGCGCGCCGGGAGGCGTGGTGGAAGCGGGTGCTGCCGCTGGTCGTGGGCGGCGCGCTGGTGCTGGTGTGGCTGACCTACAAGCCGGGCGCCCCGCTGGCCGACAAGCCGGCCGGCGACCTCGCGAGCAAGCTGTACTACTTCCTCGCCATCGTCGGGAAGCTGTGGACGACCGACGAAGGCGCGGTGGCCGCGGTCTGCGGGCTCGTCCTGCTGGGCGTCTACCTCGCGCTCGCCTCCAGCACCGTCGCCCGCGAGCCGCGCATGTGGTTCTGGTGGGCGCTGGCCCTGCACGCGCTGCTCGGCGCGCTCATGATCACCGTCGCGCGGGTCGACTACGGCGGCGAGGTCGGCATGGACACCGCCCGCTACACGTCGGTGTCCGTGCTGCTGTCCGTCCCCGCCCTCGTGCTGCTGGCCACCGTCGTGCACCGGCGGCTGCCGCCGCGGGCCTACCAGATCGCCGGCGCGGTGATCATGGCCGGCGTGCTCGGGTTCGCGCTCGGCGGCCCCAACGGCGCGCAGGAGCGGGCGGCGGACAAGGAGCACAAGGTCGAGGCCGTCGCGGTGCGCGGCGGGTTCAGCGACGCCTACCGCCGCTACCCGCTCGCGAGCGAGCTGGTGCCGCGGCTGCGCGCGCTGGGCCACTACCCGTTCACCGACGACTTCACGCTCGGCTGCGGCGGCCCGGAGTTCGGCTCGAAGCTGGACTTCGACGACATGACGGCGCTGCGCGGCACGGACGGCAACAAGGCGCCCGACCGGCCGGCCGGGGCCGTCGACCGGACCGAGCCGGAGGACCCGGACCCGTTCTACGACGGCAAGCCGGTCCCGATCTTCCACGGCTGGGCCGCGGACGGCACCGACCTGGTCCGCTGCGTGGTGATCACCGACGGCACCGGCACGATCGTCGGCGGCGGGGTGAGCGGCCAGACCCGCTCGGACATCGCCTACAAATACGCCGGCGTCGTGCCGAACTCGGGCTTCGCGGTGATCGGGCCGGCCGACGCGGACAGCCGGATCGTCGTGATCTTCGACAGCGGCGCGACGCGCTGGCTGCCGGCCCAGATCACCGGCTGACGCCCGCCCGGCTCACCGGCGGTCCGGCGCCACCCGCACGATCCGCTTGCCGACGTTCTCGCCCGCCAGCAGGCCGATCAGCGCGCGCGGCGCGTCGTCCAGGCCCTCGACGACGTCGAGCAGGTCGACCAGCGCGCCGTCCCGGACGGCGCCCGCCAGGTGGGTGAGGCCCTCGGCGAAGCGCGGCGCGTAGTCGAACACGAGCAGGCCCTCCATGCGCAGCCGCTTCGTCACCACCAGCCCCGGCACGCCCGCCGGGCCCGGGGCCGGGTTACCCGTGTCGTACTGGGACACCGCGCCGCAGCACACCACGCGGCCGTGCACGTTCATCCGGCGCAGCGCCTCGTCCAGCACGGTGCCGCCCACGTTGTCGAAGTAGACGTCGACCCCGTCGGGACACGCCACCTTCAGGTCCGCGGCGAGCGTGGGGCTGCGGTGGTCGACGGCCGCGTCGAAGCCGAGGCGCTCGGTGATCACCCGGTTCTTCGCCGCCGACCCGGTGACGCCGACGACGCGGCAGCCGTGCGCGCGGGCGAGCTGGCCCACGACGCTGCCGGTGGCACCGGCCGCGGCGGACACCAGCACGGTCTCGCCCGGGTTCGGCCTGCCGACGTCGAACAGGCCGAAGTAGGCGGTCAGCCCGGTGAGCCCGAGCGCGCCGAGGTGGTGCACCAGGTCGCCGGCCACCTCGATGCGCTGCACGTGGCTCGCGGGCAGCACGCAGTACTCCTGCCAGCCGCCGTCGCCGGTGACGTAAGAGCCGACCGGGACACCGGTGCCGTTCTCGGCGACGACCTCGGCGAGCACCAGCCCGGCCATCACCTGGCCCGGCAGCACCTGTTCGCGGTACGTGCGCCCCTGCAGCCACGCACGGTTCGCGGGGTCGATCGACAGCAGCACCGTGCGGCACAGCAGCTCGCCGGGCCCCGGCTCGCCCGCGACGCCGTCCTCCGCACGGAAGTGCGACCCGTTCAGGCTGCCCTCGGGCGTCGCCGCCACCACGATCCGCCGGTTCGTCAGCTCGGTCATCGCGGCGACGCTACCCGGGGCCGCCACGTCCGGCCAGATCACCTCTCCCGGGTGTGTCGATCCGGCGTGCGCTCGTTCGACGTGCCAGCGAGAACCGACGCGACGAAGGAGCCCACGATGGGATACGAGGTGCGGGCACCGGCCACCGCCGGGCGGCGGGAGTGGCTCGGGCTTGCGGTGCTCGCGCTGCCGACGCTGCTGGTCTCGCTGGACACGTTCGTCATGCTGCTCGCGGTGCCGCACATGGCGACCGCGCTCGGCGCGAGCGCGGGCGAGCAGCTGTGGATCATGGACGGCTACGGCTTCATGGTGGCCGGCTTCATGATCACCATGGGCACGCTCGGCGACCGGGTCGGCCGCAGACGGCTGCTCCTCGTCGGGGCGACCGCGTTCGGCGCCGCCTCGCTGTTCGCCGCCTACGCGCCGAACGCGGAGCTGCTCATCCTCGCCCGCGCGCTGCTGGGGGTCGCGGGCGCCGCCATCGCGCCGTCCACGTTGTCGCTGATCACCACGATGTTCCGCGACCCGGCACAGCGCACGACCGCGATCGGGCTGTGGGCGGGCTGCTTCACCGTCGGCGCGGTGGTCGGCCCGGTCGTGGGCGGCGTGCTGCTCGAGCACTTCTGGTGGGGCTCGGTGTTCCTGCTCGGCGTGCCGGCGATGGTGCTGCTGCTGGCGACCGGCCGCCGGCTGCTGCCGGAGTACCGGGACCCGGACGCCGGGCGGATCGACGTGCCGAGCGTGGTGCTGTCGCTCGGCGCGATCCTGCCGGTGATCCACGGCCTCAAGCAGCTGGCCGCGCACGGGCCCGGCGCCGCCAGGTTCGGGTTCGTCGTCGCCGGGCTGGCCGTGGGCGCGGTGTTCGTGCACCGCCAGCGCAGGCTCGCCACGCCGCTGCTGGACCTGCGCCTGTTCACCAGGCGGACGTTCGCCGTGACGCTCGGCGGCATGCTGGTGTACACGATGCTGGCCGGCGGCATCATGGTGTTCGTCGCGCAGTACTTCCAGCTGGTGAGCGGGCTGTCACCGCTGCACGCCGGGCTGGCCCTGGTGCCCGGCATGGTCGCGTCCACCATCGGCTTCCAGGTGACCCCGGTGCTGGCGCGCCGGTTGCGGCCCGCGGTGCTGCTGGGCGCGGGCCTGGCGTGCGCCGCGGCCGGCATCCTGGCCATGACGCAGGCGGACAGCGCGACCGGGCTCGCCGCCGCGTTCGCGGTCGCCAGCATCGGCTCCGCACCGCTGGTCACGCTCGGCACCGGCATCGTGATCGGCTCGGTCCCGCCGCAGCGGGCGGGGTCCGCGGCCGGGCTGTCCCAGACGGCCAACGAGTTCGGCTACGCGCTGGGCATCGCCGTGCTGGGCAGCGTGGTCACCGCCGTCTACCGCGCGGGCCTGCCCGACGACGCGCCCGCGGCGGCGGGCGACAACCTGGCCGCCGCCGCGCAGGCCGCCGCGAAGCTCGGCCCGGACGCCGGTGCCGCCCTGCTGGCCGCGGCGCGGGACGCGTTCACCACCGCCGTGCACACCGCCGCCGGGATCGCGGGTCTGGTGGTGGCCGGGATCGCCGTGCTGCTGGCCGTCACGCTCCGCGGGCTGCCCCCGACCGGCGAGCGGAGCAGCGAGCCGGAGCAGGCGGGTGAACCGGTGTCGGTCAGCTGATCCATCGGGCGGCGAGCACACCTCGACACCTGCGAGAAGGCGACCGTATGCGCGGTTTCTGCGGCCATGTGGATCTATTGGATCCGACCGTCGATGGGTACGGTGTTCCCGTTTCCCATGGGGCAATCTTTTTCCGAAGGAGCAATCGATGGTCGCTAATCGTCGTGCCGTGCTGGCCGGGGGTCTCGCCGCGGCAGCGTCCGTCGTCGGCGTCGCGGGAGTCGCCGGCGCCAACGCGTTGTCCAGCCAGGACAGCGCCGGGCTCCGGCCGAACAACCCGCCCGGCGGGCTGAACGGTCGGATCCACTTCGACCAGGCCACCCGCGACGCGGCCGCTGACGACTTCGGCCACATCGTGCACAAGACCCCGGTCGGCGTGCTGACCCCGGAGTCCTCGCGGGATGTCGAGACCACGGTCAGATGGACCAGAGCCCTTCGCGGGACGATCGCGCCGCAGGGCCAGAGCCACTCGGTGTGGGGCCGCTCGATGACCAGCAACGGCGTGGTGGTCGACATGTCGGCGCTGCACTCGGTGCGCAGCGTGCAGAGCGACCGGGTCGTGGTGGACGCGGGTGCGAAGTGGAGCGAGGTGCTCGCCGCGACGCTGCCGCAGGGCAAGACCCCGCCGGTGCTCGCCGACTACCTGGAGCTGTCGGTCGGCGGCACCCTCGTCGTCGGCGGGGTCGGCGGCACCACGTCTAGCTACGGCGTCCAGGCCGACAACGTCATCGAGCTGGAGGTCGTCACCGGCAGGGGCGACAAGGTCACCTGCTCGCCGCACCGCAACTCCGACCTGTTCGACGCGGTCCGCGCCGGTCTCGGCCAGGTCGGCATCGTCACCAGCGCCACGCTGAAGCTCGTCGCCGCGCCGGCCTCGGTGCGCCGGTTCCTGCTCGTCTACCCCGACCTCGCGACGTTCCTCCACGACGCACGGCTGCTCTCCGGCGACAACCGCTTCGACGCCGTGCAGGGCGCGATCCTGCCCTCGCCCGCCGGCGGCTGGGTGTACCGGCTCGACGCCGCGAAGTACTTCACCGGCGACGCGCCGGACGACGCCGCGCTGACCGCCGGCCTGTCCGATGTCGCCGCCTCGCGCCAGGCCAGCACGCTCGCCTACTTCGACTACCTCAACCGGCTCGCCGGCCTCGAGGCGGCGCTGCGCGGCAACGGGCAGTGGTTCTTCCCGCACCCGTGGCTGACCACGTTCATCGGCGACTCGCGGGTCGAGTCCGTCGTGAGCGACGAGCTGACGCGGGTCAACCCGCCCGCCGACCTCGGCATGTTCGGCCAGGTCGTGCTCTCCCCCATCAAGCGGAGCGCCATCTCCAGCCCGCTGCTGCGCACGCCGTCGGACAGCCTCGTCTACGCGTTCAACTTCGTGCGCGTGCCCACCACCGCCGACGCCGCGAACGCCCAGCGGCTGGTCGACGTCAACAAGCAGATCTACGGCCGGGTCAAGGCCGCGGGCGGCGAGCTGTACCCGGTCAGCGCGCTCCCGATGAGCCAGGGCGACTGGCGCCAGCACTTCGGTTCGGCGTTCGGCAGGCTCGAGAACGCCAAGCGCCGCTACGACCCGAGCGACGTGATGACCCCGGGCTACGAGGTCTTCTGAGTCCGCTTTAGTCCATAGTAGACAGACACCCCCTCCGCGCACGTTTATTCGGTCGCCCCGGCCGGTTCGGTCCGGCACCATGGGTGGACCGCGTGCTCGGAGGGGGTGACCCGTGGTGTCCGGACGCAAGTCCGCCGTCCTGCTGGCGTTGCGCTACTACTGGCGCGAGGTCACCTGCCGCAAGCGGGTCGCGATCCCCGGCCTGCTCGGGCCGGCGCTCGGCAACATCTGCATGCTCTACCTCGCGCCGCTGGTCGTCGCGAGGCTCGTCGGTGACCTCGCGAACGGGGGGAAGGCCGACGCTGCCACCCTGTTGCCCGCCGTGCTGTCCTTCGCCGGGCTCATGCTGGCATCCGAGGTGATGTGGCGCATCGGCATCCACTGTCTGAACAGGACGGACGGGCGCGGGATGGAGAGCCTGTACATCCTCGGCATGAACGAGCTGCTCGCCAAGGACGCCGCGTTCTTCCACGACAACTTCGCCGGCTCGCTCACCAAGCGGGTGCTGAGCTTCGCGTCGCGCTTCGAGGAGTTCGTCGACACGATGGCGTTCAACGTCATCGCCGGCATCATGCCGCTGGGCTTCGCGTCGGTGGTGCTCTGGCGCTACGACCCGATGCTCGTGGTCGCCCTGCTCACGCTGATCACGATCACCGGTTTCGTCATCGCACCGCTCGTCCGCCGCAGGCAGGCGCTGGTCGACGAGCGGGAGGCGGCCATCGCCCGGGTGGCCGGGCACGTCGCCGACAGCCTGATGAACATGGCGACCGTGCGCGCGTTCGCCGCGGAGCCCCGCGAGGCCGCCGAGCACCGCACGCGCGTCGCCGAGCAGCGCAGGCTCTCCATCCGCTCCTGGGACTACGCGAACCTGCGCATCGACGTCCTCGTCGCGCCGCTGTCCGTGCTGACGAACGCGCTCGGCCTGCTGCTCGCGGTCGGGCTCGGCGGCGGGCGGCTCGGCGTCGAGGCGATCGTGGTGACGTTCGCGTACTTCACCAGCGCGACGCGGATCATGTTCGAGTTCAACCAGATCTACCGCAGGCTCGAGAGCTCGCTCACCGAGGCCGCGCAGTTCACCGAGCTGCTGATCGAGGGCCCGGCCGTGCTCGACCCGGAGTCACCCGAGCCGCTGCGCACGACCGGCGCGGGCGTTCGCTTCGAGCGGGTCGACTTCGCGCACGCGGGCGCGCCCGCCCTCTTCCGCGGGCTGGACCTCGACGTGGCCCACGGCACCAAGGTCGGGCTCGTCGGGCGCTCGGGCGGCGGGAAGACGACGATCACGCAGCTGCTGCTGCGCATGATGGACGTCCAGTCCGGCACGATCCGCATCGGCGGGCAGGACATCTCCCGCGTGCGCCAGGCGGACCTGCGCGGGCTGATCGCCTACGTGCCGCAGGAGCCGGCGATGTTCCACCGCACGCTGCGGGAGAACATCGCGTTCGCCCGGCCGGACGCGACCGCCGAGGAGATCCTCGACGCGGCCGGCGCCGCGCACGTCACGGAGTTCGCCGAGACGCTGCCGGACGGGTTCGACACGCTCGTCGGCGAGCGCGGCGTGAAGCTGTCCGGCGGACAGCGGCAACGGGTGGCGCTGGCCCGCGCGATCCTGCGGGACGCGCCGATCCTGCTACTGGACGAGGCGACGAGCGCGCTGGACTCGGAGAGCGAGATCCTCATCCAGAAGGCGCTGTGGCGGATCATGGAGGACCGGACCGCACTCGTGGTGGCGCACCGGCTCAGCACCGTCGCCCGCATGGACCGGCTCGTCGTCCTCGACCACGGGGAGATCGCCGAGCAGGGCACGCACGAGGAACTGCTGCGCCGCGGGGGTGTCTACGCCCGCCTCTGGCGGCACCAGTCCGGCGGCTTCCTCGACGCCGACGAAAACGACGCCGACGAAAACACCGAGAACACCGACGCGGTCGGCGCGGCGGTCAACTGACCACCGCGCCGACCGGACCCACGGATCACCAGATGGCTCACCAGATCGCGTCGGCGTACTCGGGGTGATCGATGAACGGGTTGCGGTTGTGCTGGAACTGGTCGTAGATCACGTCGTTGCGGGCCTGCTCGGCGGCGTCCGGCGGGTCCTCGTCGTTCCACGTCAGCAGGACGGACAGCTTGCCGATCGCCGGCGCGGAGCCGTTGTCGACCTGGTCGTTCGGCTCGAGGTCGGCGAAGCCGTCGTCGCCGTCGTAGCGGACGGCCATGTACATGATGCCGCGGGCGATGTCGCCCTTCACGGCGTCACGCGGCTCGAAGGAGTCCCCGTCGACGAAGTTGCCCGGTGCGTCGGGCACCTCCTGGCCGCCCTCGTCGAAGTCGAGGTTGCCACGGGTCTCGTTCACGCCGACCTCGGACGGACGCAGGTGGAACAGGTCGGTGCCGGGGCCGGCCGACGTGCCGAAGTCGCCGTGGCTCTTGGCCCACGTGTGCTCGCGGTTCCACTGGTCTTGGCCGCCGCCGTTGGCGTCCTTGGACATCGTCTTGCCGCTGTAGATCATCACGACGTTGTCGGGGTTCGCGGCGTCCGCGTCGGTGACCTTGAGCGCGTCCCACACCCCGTCGTAGGAGAGGTGCTCGCCGTTGCCGATGATGGTGTGCAGCGCGGCGTGCAGGTCGGCGCCGGTCTTTCCCTCGGCGGAGTCGTAGTAGCCGGCGGGAACTCCGGCCGGTAGCTCGACCTGCGGGCCGCTCGCGGACATGGCCAGCGGCGGGATCGCGATGCCGACGGCGGCGAGCGCCACGCCGGCGGCGGTCAGCACGGTTGCCTTTCGAGAGGCGCGCATCAGGTTGCTCCAGGGGGACCGGCAACGATCTTTGTTACCAAAACACTGACACGCCAACGTATTCGGCAAACACCTGCGAAAGTCGGGTTTGACCGGCGCAATTCCGGCGCGTTCAATGCGCGGGAACCGCGAGGACGGAGGCGTGCGATGGAGTGGAACCGCCGGAAAGCGTTGCGCATCGGGGCACTGGGGGCCGCCGCCGCGGCAGGCGCGGTCGGCGCCGGAGCCGGCATCGGCAGCGCCTGGGCGGCGGATCCGCGACACGGCGGCGGCCGTCCGGGCGAGCACACCACGCTCGACCGCACGCTGTTGCTGGGCCAACCGGGCGCAGGCGGGTACCGGCCGATCGTGCCGGGTCCCGGCGAGCCGCACCTGGTGCGCGACGAGCTGCTCACCGCCGCACGGCGCGCCGGCACGCACCGGCGCGGGCGGCCGCTCCTGGCCTTCGGCCAGCTGACCGACATCCACGCGATGGACGTGCAGTCGCCGGCCAGGGTGGAGTTCCTCGACCGCTACAACGATCCCGACTCGCCGCTGGCCGGACTGCTGCCGTTCGAGTCGTCCTACCGCGCGCACGAGATGCTGTCCGCGCAGATCGCCGACGCCATGGTGCGCGCGATGAACCAGGTGCGCCGCGGCCCGGCGACCGGCCGGCCGCTCGCGTTCACCATCGCCACCGGCGACAACGTGGACAACGTGCAGTTCAACGAGCTGCGCTGGTACCTCGACCTGCTCGACGGCCGGCGGGTGCGACCCGACTCCGGCGACCTGTCGCGCTACGAGGGCGTGGCCGACCAGGCGAGCTACGACGTGCGGTACTGGCACCCGGACGGCACGCCCGCCGGGGCGGCCGACGACATGCCGCGCGCGAGCTTCGGCTTCCCGACCGTGCCCGGCCTGCTGGACGCGGCGCGGCGGCCGTTCCACGCGACGGGCCTGAACACGCCGTGGCTCACCGCGTACGGCAACCACGACGGGCTGATCCAGGGAAACCTGCCGCCGATCCCGGAGCTGGGCCTGTTGGCCACCGGGAACAAGAAGATCGTCGACCTGCCGCCGGGCACCGACATCGTGCAGCTCGCCCTGCAGCTGCAGGCGATGGATCCGCAGGGGCTCGCGACCTTGCTGGGCGGACCGTCCCGCACGGTCACGCCGGACCCGGACCGGCGGTTCGTGGGCAGGCTGGAGACGATCCGCGAGCACTTCAACACCGCCGGCGCGCCGCGCGGGCACGGCTTCCGCCGGTGGAACGTGGCGACCGGCAACGCCTACTACGCGTTCGACCAAGGGCTCGTGCGCGGCATCGTGCTCGACACGGTCAACCAGAACGGCGGTTCGGAGGGCTCGCTGGACGCCGAGCAGTTCGCGTGGCTGCAGCGCGAGCTGGCCGCCGGCAGCAGCCACTACGCCGACGCGCGCGGCCGGGCGGTCTCGCACCGCTGCCGTGACCGCGTCTTCGTCCTGTTCAGCCACCACACGATCGAGACGATGACCAATACGACGACCAATACGACGACCAACACGACGGGCGCGGGCCGGGTCGACGGCAACGCCGTGCGGGACCTGCTGCTGCGGTTCCCGAACGTGGTGCTGTGGGTCAACGGGCACACCCACCGCAACACGGTGGTCCCGCACCGGGCCCCGGCGGGCGGCGGCTTCTGGGAGGTCAACACGGCGGCGCACATCGACTGGCCGCAGCAGTCGCGGGTGGTCGAGCTGGTGGACAACCGGGACGGCACCCTGTCGATCTTCGGCACGATCGTGGACATGGCCGCGCCGGCGTCAAATGGTGGCCGCCTGGACAGCCCGGCCGCGCTGGCGTCCCTGGCCCGCGAGCTGGCCGGAAACGACTGGCAGTCCCGCGCCCGCCCGGTCCCCGGCGAGGACGGCCGCCGCGGCAAGGTCGAGGACCGCAACGTGGAGCTGCTGGTGCCGTCCCCGTTCCCCGTCGGCGCGACCCAGGACCTGGCCGCCGCGGGCGCTACGGGCTAGGCGAGCGTGGCTGCAGGGCCGGGCGCAGGTGGGTGATCGCCCAGCCGGCCAGGGTGCCCGGCGCCGTCGTCAGTGCCGTGCGCGGCTGTTCCGGGGTGAACCCTTCGCGCTTGCCCATCGCCATTCCGGCGATTCCCTCGACGGCGACGTCACTCATGCCCGCTTCGCGCAGGGCCGCGCGCTGCTCGTCGTCGGTGATCTGTTTCGCTTCGATCGGCACGCCGGTCGCGGTCGACGACGCCGCGGCGGCCTCGGGCCAGGTCAGGTCGGCCGGGCCGTGCACCGCCTGCACCTGCCGGCCCGTCCAGTCCGTGGCGAGCAGTCGCCCTGCCGCGACGGCGGCGATGTCGCGCGGGTCGACCCACGACATCGGCTCGTCCAGTGGCCGGGTGGTGGTGAGCCGCCCGGCGCCCGGCGCCGTGGCGCGGCTCGGCGCCGACACCGCTCTGGAACACCACGCGGGGGATCCGGTTCTGCCGCATCGCCGCCGCGAGGCCATCTCCGGTGCGTTCGGCGTCAGCGTCCGGGTCGGGCGGTGACCAGTCGTCGGGTGCACCCAGAGGACCGCGTCGACGCCGCGGGTCGACTCGGCCACGTGGTCGGCATCACGCAGGTCGCCGACGGCCAGCTCCACCTGCTCACCCAGCTCGGCGTCGAGGCGGTCCGGGTCGCGCGGCAGCAGCCGAGGACGCTCGCGCCGGCAGGGTGCCCAGCTGAAGGTCGATCACACGCGCCTGGTCGACGTGGACGCGAGCTGTCACCACTGTGGCGTGTGGATGACCCGCTCCACCTCGATCGTCACCGCGACCCGGACCTGGTCGCGGCCGCCGGGCCACGGGTACGGGCCGCCGAGGTACTTGCGCGCCAGCTCCTCGATGCCGTCGGCGGCGCCGTCCGTCGTCGTGGCGATCACGTGTCCCTTCACGCCGTAGTACCGGTTGGGCCGCTCCCGGTCGACGATCGTGACCGCCACCCGCGGGTCGCGCTCGATGTTGCGGAGCTTGCGAAAGCCCCGCACCGTGTTGATCAGGATGTGCTCGCCGTCGGTGTCCGCCCACGTCTGGGTCAGCTGCGGGGAGCCGTCCGGGTCCAGGGTCGCCACGTGGCACTGGCACGGCGTGCGCAGCAGGGCGGCGAGGTCGTCGGGCAGCTTTCCGGGCTCTGTCGTGGGCTCTGTCGTGGGCTCTGTCGTGGGCTCTGTCGTGGGCTCTGTCGTGGGCTCTGTCGTGGGCTCTGTCGTGGGCTCTGTCATGACTTCTCCAGGTCGTAGGTCCGCGCCACCGACACGAGGTCGCCGTCGTCGCGGATGCTGGGGGTGAGGTCCGCCGGTCGCGGCACGAACCCGGGGATGCCGGTCAGGCCCCTGGTCTCGTCGAGCACGGTCAGCCGGCGAGCGGCGGTGCGGACGGTCAGCTCGACGCCGTCGGCCGGCAGGTCGCGGAAGCGGATCTCGCCCGGCCAGGTCCCCTCGCGGGTGCCCTCGACCGCCACCGTGACCGGCTCGCGGTCCGCCACCGCGGCCCGCACCTCGGTGACCGGCGCGTCCAGCCGCAGGGTCACGTTGGGCGCGCCGCGGTGGGAGCTCACGCGCAGCGTGACGGTGCCGTCCCCGCGCGAGACGACCTCCGCTTCGGGGGCGTCCAGGCGGACGGCCGGCGCCGGGCCGGTCCACAGGTCGCCGCGGGCGAAGCCGGGCGGGAGCCCGCGTGTCGTGTGGTCGTGCACGTACCGGCCCGTCCACGCCGTCGGCGACACCTCGGCGCTCACCCAGTGCGCCCGGCCGCCGGTGTCGACCACGTACGCGAGGTGGGTCGACGCGGGGTGCCCGGCGTCCGGGCGGTCCACCACGAGCCCGACGCCGGTCAGCGCCACGGCCAGCAGGAGCACGGTCGCCGGCATCGCGACGGCCGCCCGCCTGCCGATCCCCTGCGACGGCAGGAAAAGCTCGACCACCGGCAGCACCAGGAGTCCGAAGAGGACGGCGAACAGCGCGCCCGCGCCGCCGAGCGTGAGACCCACCGCCACGAACGTCATGTACCCGAAGTACGGCAGCAGCGCAGCGCCCGCGACGAGCCCGAGCACCGCCACCACCAACGACCACAGTGGACGGTCGATGAGGACCGCGACGGCGAAGCCGAGCGCGGCGAGCAGCGTGGGCACCACGAACAGGAACGCCGCTCCCGGCGCGAACGCGGCACACACCACGCCGAGCAGCGCGGGCCACACCAGCCCGGCGACGGCCAGCGCCGCCGGCCCGAGCCTGCGGCGCAGCGGCAGGTACCAGGCGAGCAGCGCCAGTACACCCAGCACGAGCAGCGCCGCGTGGTAGGCGACCGGCCGGTGCAGCAGCCCGCCGGTGCTGCCGTAGTCCGGCCGCACCCAGACCAGGACCGTCCACAGCAGCTCGCCGAGCCCGAACGCGACGGCCAGCGGCAACAGCGCGGACGCGGCACCGAGCAGCACCCGGGGCACGGTCACCCCGCGGCGGCGCCGGGCCAGCCAGGTCAGCAGGGCGACCAGCAGCACGGCCAGCACCGCGAGCGGCCACACGGCCCCGTTCGGGTAGCGAACCGGGATGCCGAGCACCCGGAAGTACGTGTCGTCGTGGTCGGACTCGAGCGTCGCGAGGTCGGTCGCGCCGAGCGCGCGGGCCAGCGCGAGCATGTTCTCGCCGTGCTGCTGCAGGCTGCCCCGGTCGAGGTCGGCGATCGAGTCGCCCGCGGTGTGGTAGCGCGCGGCACCCTCGATGAAGGCGAAGTTGAGCCCGGTGAACCCGCCCGCGGACAGCGGGGTGAAGTCGGTGTTGTTGGGCAAGAGCCGGTACACCTCGACCATCGACGAGTCGCCCCGCGGGTGGGGCACGGCGCCGGTGAACGCCTCGACGAGACCGGCGTTGTCCCGGGAGGTCTCGAACATCAGCGACGGGCCACCGACGCCGCGGGCCTCGAAGTTGAGCACGACTCCCCCGCGCGCGCCGAGCGGATGCGAGCGGACGAACGCGTCCGCGCCGAGCAGCCCGTCCTCCTCGCCGTCGGTGATCAGCAGCACGATGTCGTTGCGCGGACCGTCCCCGGTGCGCAGCGCGCGGACGGTCTCCAGCAGCGCGGCGACCGCGGCGCCGTCGTCGGCCGCGCCCGGCCCCATGCCGACGGAGTCGTGGTGCGCGGTGAGGACGACGGTGCCGGTCGGGTCGCTGCCCCGCAGGGTGGCGACGACGTTGTCGACCCGGCCGAGCGCGGCGAGCCCGTCGCCCGACTCCGCGCCGACCGCGTGCTGCACCTCGACGTCGAGGCCGGCCGAGCGGAGCTGGTCGGAGAGGTAGTCCGCGGTGCGCTCGTTGGCCGCGCTGCCGATCGGGCGGGGGGCACGGGCGAACCGTTCGAGGTGGGTCATGGCCCGCTCGGCGCTGAACTCCCCCGCGGGCGCGCCGGCCGGGGCGGGCGGGACGCCGCGTTCGGCGAGCGCGTGGCCGGCGATCACCGCGCCGAGCACCAGCAGCGCGAGCAGGCCCGCGAGCACCCGCCGCGGCACGTCGATCAACCTCGTCACGGCGCGACAATAGGAGCCCGCCGCGTGGGTACCGCAACCGGATGGTTGGTCGGGGTCGGCTCAGGGTACGAATCAGGGAGGTCACCGACGCCGAGGGCCACGTGCGGAGGGATGGTGGAGTCATGACCACGACGACGACAGGTTTGTCCCGGCCGCGAACCGGCCGGAGGATTGCCGGTGTGTGTGCCGGCCTCGCGGACCGCTACGGGTGGCGGCCCGGCACCGTGCGGCTGCTGTTCGTGCTGTCCTGCCTGCTCCCCGGGCCGCAGTTCGTCATTTACCTGATCCTCTGGATGCTGATGCCAGAACGTCCCTGACCTCGTCGGGGCCGTGATGCTTGCCGCGTAGCGCGGAGGCGACCGCGGCGACCACTGCCATCACGGCGGCCATGCCGAACACGATCGTGATCCCGTGGTGGAACGGCCCGGACACCAGGTTCGGGAAGAACGAGTAGCCGGTCAGCACGTGCTGCTGGGCGGCGGGCAGGTTGGTAAGCGCCGGGCCGAGCAGGTGCTCGATCGGGTTGTTGCCCAGGAACGTCGCGAACAGCGTGCTGACCGGCGGCAGCGACGCCACCTGGTGTGCGGTGTCCGCCGGCACCCCGTGCGCCAGCAGTCCCCCGGTCAGCGCCGACGGCAGCGACGAGGCCAGCCCGGACACCATCAGCGCGAAGAACACCCCGATCGACAGCGCCGTGCCGGAGTTCTGGAACGTGGAGCGCATTCCGGACGCCGCACCGCGGTGCTCCGGCGGGACGCTGCCCATGATCGACGACGTGTTCGGCGCCGAGAACATGCCCTGCCCCAGCCCGCTGAGCAACAGCAGCCCCGCGAACGTCGGGTAGTCGAAGTCGGTCGGCAGCAACAGGAGGCCGACGAACGAGGCGGCCATGAGCAGCAGCCCGCCGGTGGCGAACAGCCGCGCACCGAACCGGTCGGACAGGTACCCCGACACCGGTCCGGCGAGCAGGAACCCGAACGTCAGCGGCAGCATGAAGATGCCGGCCCACAGCGGGGTGTCCTCGAAGTCGTACCCGTGCAGCGGCAGCCAGATCCCCTGCAGCCAGATGATCAGCATGAACTGCAGGCCGCCGCGCGCGACCGAGGTGAGCAGCGCGGCGACGTTGCCCGCCGCGAACGCGCGGATCTTGAACAGCGAGAGCTTGAACATCGGCTCCGCCACCCGCGTCTCGATCACGCAGAACGCCGCGAGCAGGGCGAGGCCGCCGAACACGCCGGCCAGCACCATCGGGTTGCCCCAGCCGGTGACGCTGCCGCCGTAGGGCTGGATCCCGTACGTGATCCCGGCGAGCAGCAGGCCCGCGCCCGCGGCGAACGTGAAGTTGCCCAGCCAGTCGATCCGGCTCCGCCGCCCCGACGACGTCTCGCGCAGGCTCAGGTACGACCAGATCGTGCCCGCCACGCTGACCGGCACGCTCACCCAGAACACCGCCCGCCAGTGCACGACCGCGAGCAACCCGCCCGCGAGCAGCCCGAGGAACTGCCCGGCGAGCGCGGTGATCTGGTTGATGCCCAGCGCCATCCCGCGCTGGCGGGTGGGGAACGCGTCGGTGAGGATGGCCGCCGAGTTCGCGGTCAGCATGGAGCCGCCGAACGCCTGCACGATCCGCCACAGGATCAGCCACATCGCGCCCGCGCCGCCCATGAACGGGTCGAGCGACAGCGCGATCGACGCGATCGCGAAGATCAGGAACCCCAGGTTGTAGATGCGGACCCGGCCGAACATGTCGCCGAGGCGGCCCAGCATGACCACGAGCACGGCGGACACCAGCAGGTAGCCGAGGATCATCCAGAGCAGGTAGCCGATGTTGCCCGGCGCGAGCGGGTCGAGGCCGATGCCGCGGAAGATGGCCGGCAGCGAGATGATCACGATGGAGGCGTCCATCGTCGCGATCAGCACGCCCAGCGTCGTGTTGGACAGGGCGATCCACTTGTAGTTCGGCCCGGCGGGCCGGTCGCTCAACCGGTCCGCGCGGCTCACGACTCCCCCTCGCAGGCTCGGTCGAGCCGCTCACGGTCGCCCTGCGTCAACAGTTCGCTCGCACGCTCGCCCCGCGTCAACAGTTCGCTCGCACGCTCGCTCACAGCCTCTCCGCCAGCCGGTCGAGCAGCGGCAGCACGGCCGCGAGCCTGCGCCGCTCGACCGGGCTGAACTCGGCGCCGAGCACCTCCGCCAGCCGTTGCTCGGACTCCGACCGCCGTTCCCGCAGCACCGCACGCCCCCGTTCCGTGATCGTCATGACCGCCCGCCTGCCGTCGAAGGCGTCCTGGCCGCGCACCACGAACCCGCGCTCCTCCAGCGCGGCGAGCGTGGCCGCCATGGCCTGTGGCCGCACGTGTTCCAGCTCCGCCAGGGATCCCGGCGAGTCGGCGCCCTCGGCGAGCCGCGCGAGCACCGAGACGCCGGACAGCGAGATGTCACCGACCGTGTGCCGCTGCTTCAGCCGCCGCGTGATGCGGCCGACCGCCAGGCGTAGCGCGGCACCCAGCTCCTCGGCGCCGACGTCCTCGTGTCCCACAACTACTAACAATAGACTTATTAATTGAGCGTAACTATGTGGTGTATGCGACGTCGGGTTCGGCGGGCTCCGCGTGGCCGAGGTGGGTGAGCCAGCCACGCACCACGCGATGCAGCTCCTCGGCGCCGACGATCTTGCCGGGCGGCGGCAGGTCCGCCGGGTGGAGCAGGAAGCCGCGGGACTGGCCGCCGCCGAGCCCGCCGTGCGAGCCGACGTGCACCTCGAACGGGGACGCGTCGTCGGTGGCCGGCGTGTAGCGGCTGTTGATGAGCAGGTCCGGGCAGTGCGGGAAGCCGTCGGTGCGGCGGATGAGGTCGCCCGCCAGCTCGCCGTACACCTCGAGCGGGTCGGCGCCGGTCACCGAGTCCTCGGCGAGGCCGCGGGCCCCGTCGCCGCCGAGCACCACCGCGCCCGCCGCGGCGCTGCGCACCAGGACGAAACCGACACCCGGGTGGTCGACGAGCGCGGGCAGCAGCTCGGGGAACTCCCGCTCGATGGTCTCCAGGTCGACGCGGCCGGGGTGCTCGGTGAACGACACCATCGCCACGTGGCCGGACACGACCACCACCACGCCCGGCGCCGCTCTGGCCACCGCGCCCGGCCGCCCGCCGGGCGTGCGGTGGCGCTGCGGCGCGGCGTAGGCGCGGTCGGCGCGGGCCCGCAGCGCCCGCGCGATCGGCCCGGCACCGACGCTCGCGGCCATGGCCGCGTTGAGCTGCCAGCCGCCGGTCGGCCTCGCCTTGCGACGCCGGTCCGGCGCCGGCCGCCCACCGCACAGCCGGCCGACGAGCGCCTCGACCGACTCGCCGAACCGGTCGGTGAACGCCTGGCCCTGGGTGACGCCGTGGTCGGAGAGCACGACGAGCCGGTAGGGCCGGGGCGCGAGCCGGGCCGCCCGGTGCAGCCTGCCGATCTGCTGGTCGATGGCCCGGATGACGGCGAGCGCGTCGAACCGCTCGATGCCGGTGTGGTGGGCCACCTCGTCGTAGCCGAGGAAGTCCGCGTACACGACCGGCCGGCCGGCCAGCATGTCGCCGACGATCGCGGCGACGACGAGGTCGCGGGCGATGACGGTGGTGCCCGCCCTGGCGAACGGGTAGATGCCGCCGCGCTTCACCCGCGGCTGCACGCCGGCGCGGCGCTGGCGCACGGACGCGGAGATCTCCCGCAGCACGTCGACGAGCGCGGAGCCGAGGGTGCGCAGCAGGTTGGCCGGGTTGGCGAAGTACGCGTAGTAGCCGCTGCCGACGCCGTCCGTGCGCTTGTGGTGGGCGAGTACCGGCACCCGGCTCATCGTGAGGCTCGTGTGGTCGGCGTCGCCGCTGAACAGCCCGCCGCGGGCGGCGCCGCCACCGGCCAGCAGGCCCCGGCCGTCGGAGTGGCGGCGCTCGATCTCCGCGGCGTCGGCCGGGTGCGCGCACGCCATCACGTGGTCGCGATCCTTCTCGTACCAACGGAAGCCGAGAATGTCCTCATTGGACCCGTGGAGCAGGCCGCAGACGCTGGCGCCCGTCTGCGAGCTCCAGTCGCAGTGCCAGTCGGTCAGCACGTGGCTGCCCTCGGCCAGCCAGGTCGCGAGCGTCGGCAGGTCGCCGTCGCGGACCGCGCGGCGCGCGGTCTCGTAGCCAAGCCCGTCGATCTGCAGCAGCAGCACGCCCGGCGGCTGTGCGGTGTCCGTGCCGTCGCCGCGGCGCATCCGGCGGGCGGCGCGGCGGAAGAACACCTCGTCCTCGTCGACGGCCAGCACGCTGCTGACCACCGCGCCGAGCGCGGAGACCACCAGCACGACGAGAACCGCGGTACGCAGGTTCGCGATGATCACGTCGGGCACGACGAACGAGACGGCCAGCAGTCCCGCGCCCAGCAGCACGAAGGAGCCGAGCCCGAGGGTGAACACCGCGACCGGCAGCGCCACCCGGAGCACGAGCGGCCACACCACCGCGGTCAGCAGGCCGTAGACCACCGCGAACACGGTCGGCTGCCACCAGCGCGGCATGGCGAAGTCCTCGAGCGCCACGTCCAGCACGTGCAGCGCCACCGCCACCAGCACCCACACCAGCAGCAACCGCGCAACAAGCCGCCCCCCGCGCAGCAGCTGTCCCGCCCCTGTTCCCGCCTCCCCGGAATTAGAAGTTCTGGTCACCTTGGTTTGGTTCCGTCCGGTTCCGTACGTTCTTGTAGCTGGGTTGCGTTCCGTTCCCCTTGGGTGCGGTTGGGAGCCGCTCGGTTTTTGCGGGATCGCTCGCGGTGCCGGGCTATCAGGGCGCTCACCGCGGTCACCACGAGGATCAGGCCGGTTGCTATCAGGGTGGCGGCGAGCGGGCTGTCGAACAGGCCGCCGCTCAGGACGCCCAGTGCCGCGTAGGCGACCGCCCAGAGGACGCACGCGCCGGTCGCCGCGGGCACGAGGCGGCGCCACGGGTAGGCCAGCGCCCCGGCGGCCAGCAGGACCGGGATGCGCCCGGCGGGGGTCAGCCTGCCGATCACCACGAGTAGCCAGCCGCGCCGGGTGAACGCGCCGCGCGCGGCCGCGAGCCGCTCCGCGGACTGGCGGCGCTCGAAGAACCCGGTGAGCACGCCCGCCCCGCCGCGGCCCGCGGCGAACGTGACGAGGTCCCCGATCAGCGCGGCCACGGTGGCCAGCAGCACCACGAGCGCCAGGTCGAGGTGACCGGAGCTGGTGGCGATCGCGGCCGCCGCGCCGACCACCGCGCCGGTCGGCACCACCGGCACGATCGAGCCGAGCAGCACGCCGCCGAACAGCACCGGGTACCCGATCGCCTGCGGGTCCGTCAGGTCCAGCAGGCTCATCCGGTCGGGTCCTTGGCAGAGCCCCGGGCGAGGTCGGGCAGCGCGACGTCGTGGCCCGGCGGCGTGACCGCCACGCGCGTGGGCAGGCCGAGGTCGGCGACGGCCGCGGCGAACTCCTGTGGCGGGTCGACCAGCAGCCGGCGCATCCGCGCGCCGTGCCTGCCGGGGGCCCTGGTGAGCCCGGCGAGCGCCAGCGTGCCCCAGTGCACGGGCACCGCGACCCGGGGCCGCAGCAGCGCCACCGCCCGGGCGGCGCGCGCGGGCGTGAGGTGGCCGGGACCGAGCGTCGGGCCCCAGCCCCACACCGGCAGCAGCGCCACGTCGAGGTCCGGCAGGTCGCCCATGCCGTCGAACAGGTCGGTGTCACCCGCCGCGTACACCGTGCGCCCGCCGGCCGTGACGAGGTGGCCCATCGCGACCGCCTGCGGCCCGCGGGTGGACCGCGGCCCCCACCGGTGGCCGGCGTGGTCGGCAGGCACGCCGGTGACGTGCAGGTCTCCGTCGGAGAGCTCCTCCCCCGGCGCCAGCTCGTCGACCCGCCGGATCCCCTTGGCCCGCAGCCACGGCCCGGCCCCGCGCGGCACGACGACGCGGGTGTCCGGCCCGAGCAGGCGCAGCGACGGCAGGTGCAGGTGGTCGCCGTGCAGGTGGGACAACAGCACGAGGTCGACGCCCGCGTGATCGGCGGGCCTGCACGAGCCGGCCACCCGGGTCAGCGCCGAGACCCGGTTCGTCAGGACGGGGTCGGTCAGCACCACCCGGCCGCCGATCTCGATGCGGACGGTGGAGTGCCCGACGAACCGCAACCCGAGTCTGCCCACGGTGCCGAGTATTACAACCCGTCCCCGCTCCGGCCTCTCCGCCCATGGTCAGGACAGCCGGATCCGCGGATCGAGGACCGCGTACAGCAGGTCGACGACGATGTTCGCGACCACCACGAACACCGCGGCCAGCAGCACGACCGCGATGATGACCGGTTCGTCCGAGTTCGTGACCGCCTGGACGGACATCCGGCCCAGGCCGTTGAGCCCGAACACCTGCTCGGTCACGATCACGCCGCCGAGCAGCGTGGCCACGTCGATGCCGAACTGCGTGGCGATCGGGATGAGCGCCGCGCGCAGGCCGTGGCGGTAGGTGACCCGGCTCTCCCGCAGCCCCTTCGCGCGCGCGGTGCGGATGTAGTCCTCGCCGAGCGTCTCGATCAGCTGACCGCGCGTGAGCCGGACGTACACGGCCATGGTCGCGACCGCGAGCGTGATCCACGGCAGGACCAGGTGCGCCGCCCACTGTCCCGGGTCCTGGGTCAGCGGCACGTAGCCGCCGCCGGGGAAGAGGTCCACGCCCGCCACGTGCAGCCGGTAGAACAGGAAGTAGAGCAGCAGCAGGCCGAGCACGAACGTCGGGAACGACAGCCCGGTGAGCGCGAACAGCGTCGCGCCACGGTCGAGGAAGCTGCGCGGGCGGGTGGCCGACAGCACCCCGATGAGCACGCCGAGTGTGACCCAGATGATCGCCGCGCCGATCGCCAGCGACGCGGTGACCGGCAGCGCCTGGGCGATGAGCGTGGTCACCGGCTGGTGGCTGTAGTAGGAGTAGCCGAGGTCGCCGTGCAGGAGCCGGGCGATGAAGTGTCCATATTGGACGGGAACGGGCTGGTCGAGGCCGAGCTGGTGGGTCACGCTCGCCACCAGCTGCTGGTTCTGCGCGGCGAACTTGCCGAGCAGCAGCGTCGCGACGTTGTGCGGGGCCACGAAGAACAACCCGAACACGATCACGCTGATCAGCCAGACCACCAGGATCCCGGTGAGGATCCGGCGGACGAGGAAGCGCACCACGGCCGCTCACCGTCCCCTGATCTCGGTGCGCGGGTCGAGCGCGTCGCGCACGCTGTCGCCGAGCAGGTTGAACGCGAGCGTGGTCAGCACGAGCGCGACCCCGGGGAACACCAGGAACCACCAGGCCACCTGGTAGAAGCCCTGCGCGTCGCTGATCATGTTGCCCCAGCTCGGGGTCGGCGGGATGATCCCGACGCCGAGGTAGGACAGCGTCGCCTCGAACACGATCGAGACCGGGATGAGCAGTGTCGTGTAGACGATCACCGGCGCGACGAGGTTCGGCAGCACGTCCACGAACATGATCCGCAGGTCCCCCGCGCCGAGCGAGCGGGCCGCCTCCACGTACTCCTTCTCCCGGATGGCGAGCGTCTGCCCGCGCACGATGCGGCCGACCGCCGCCCAGGAGAAGAACGCGATCACCGCGATCTCGATCAGCTCGCTCGGCCCGGCCACGGTCACCAGCGCGATGGCGAACAGCAGGAACGGGAAGGACAGCACCACGTCCATCAGCCGCGCCAGCACGGAGTCCACGGCGGGGCCGAGGTAGCCGGCACACAGGCCCACGACGACCCCGATGACCACCGCCGCCACGGCGGCGCCGACGCCCACGGCGAGCGAGACCCGGCTGCCGTAGACGATGCGGACCAGGATGTCCCGGCCCAGGTTGTCGGTGCCGAGCAGGTGATGCAGGCTCGGGGGCGTCGGCAGCCCGTCCGGCGTGATCCCGCCCGTCCGGTCCTGCTGGGTGGGCCCGTAGCCGATGAGCTTGCTGATCGGGTCGGCGAGGATCGCCACGAGCACGAGCAGCACGATGAACGCGGCGCAGGCCACCGCCACCCGGTCGCGGCGCAGCCGGTCCCACGCCAGCCGCCACGGGCTGCGTCCCTCGACGGGCGCCACGGTGTCCACCGCGAGCGCCGGGCGCCGGTCGGTTGTGGACATTCGACCCCCTCAGGCCCTGGCCAGGTTCTCGCCGGCCTCGACCGGGAAGTGGCACGCGGTCAGGTGCGCGGCCGGGTCGCCGTCGCGGGCGACGAGGCCCGGTTCCTCGATGCGGCACCGGTCCCGTGCCTTGGGGCAGCGCGGATGGAAGCGGCAGCCGGCGGGCGGGTCGACCGGCGAGGGCACGTCGCCGGTGAGGATGATCCGCTCGCGGCGGTCCGCGAGGTCCGGGTCCGGCACGGACGCGGCGGACAGGAGCGCCGCGGCGTACGGGTGGCGCGGGCCGCCGTAGAGCTGGTCGGCCTCGGCCAGCTCGACGACCTTGCCGAGGTACATCACCGCGACCCGGTCGCTCACGTGCTCCACGACCGACAGGTCGTGCGCGATGAAGACGTAGGTGAGCCCGAAGTCGGCCTGCAGGCCCTCGAGCAGGTTGATGATCTGCGCCTGGATCGACACGTCCAGGGCGGACACCGGCTCGTCGCAGACGATCAGCTTCGGCCGTACGGCCAGCGCCCTGGCGACCCCGATGCGCTGGCGCTGGCCGCCGGAGAACTCGGCCGGGAACCGGTTGTAGTGCTCGGGGTTGAGCCCGACGAGCTCCATCAGCTCCTGCACCTTGCGCTTGCGCTCGAGGCCGTCGGCGAGCCCGTGGATGGCGAACGGGTCGCCGATGATCGAGCCGACCCGCCGCCGTGGGTTCAGCGAGCCGTACGGGTCCTGGAAGATCATCTGGATCTCCCGGCGGACCGGCCGCAGCCGGCGGCGGGACAGCGTCGAGATGTCCTCGCCGTCGAAGGTGACGGTGCCGGCGGTCAGCGTGTGCAGCCGGGTGATGCAGCGGGCGAGCGTCGACTTGCCACAGCCGGTCTCGCCGACGATGCCGAGCGTCTCGCCGCGCCGCACCTCCAGGCTCACGCCGTCGACGGCCTGCACCGAGCCGATCCGGTGCTTGAGGAGGATCCCCTGCCGGATCGGGAAGTGCTTGACCACACCGGAAAGCCGCAGCAGCACGTCATCCACTTCGGACACCTCCAGTGCGGTCGAGCCCGGCCTGGTAGGCCGGCAGCCAGCACGCCGACCGGTGCGCGGGCGAGCCGATGTCGTGCAGGGGCGGCTCGTCGGTCACGCACTCGGCCATGACGTAGCGGCACCGCGGATGGAAGGCGCAGCCGCTCGGTAGGGCGATCAGGCTGGGCGGCTGCCCCGGGATCGGCCGCAGCGCGCCGTGCCTGCCCGCCGCGCCCGGGATCGACTCCAGCAGCCCCTTCGTGTACGGGTGGTGCGGCTCGTAGTAGGCCGTGCGCCGGTCGGCCGTCTCCACGACCTTGCCCGCGTACATCACCAGCACCTCGTCGGCGATGTCCGCGACCACCCCGAGGTCGTGGGTGATCATGATCAGCGCGGTGCCGAGCTCGTCGCGCAGCCGGCCGAGCAGGTCGAGGATCTGGGCCTGCACGGTCGCGTCGAGCGCCGTCGTCGGCTCGTCCGCGATGATCAGCTTCGGGTCGAGCGCCAGCGCCATCGCGATCATGGCGCGCTGGCGCATGCCGCCGGAGAACTGGTGCGGGTAGTCGTCGATCCGCGTCTCCGCGCGCGGGATCCCGACCATCGACAGCAGCTCGATCGCCCGGCGGCGCGCGGCCTTTCTCGTGATGTCGCGGTGCGCCCGGATCATCTCGACGATCTGCCAGCCGACCCGGTAGAGGGGGTGCAGGCTCGACAGCGGGTCCTGGAAGATCGTCGAGATGCGTGCTCCCCGGACGGCACGCAGCTGCTCCGGGCGCATGGTCAGCAGGTCGCGGCCCTCGAAGAGCGCCTCGCCGCTCACCTCGGCGCCGCGGGTCAGGCCGAGCAGGGTCTGGGTGCACACCGTCTTCCCGGACCCCGACTCGCCCACGATGCCCAGCGTCCGCCCGGCCTCGACGTCGAAGGACACCCCGCGGACGGCCAGGACGAGGCCGTCCGCGGTGGGGAACGTGACCCGCAGGTCCCGTACCGACAGAAGTGTGGCCATGTCAGCTAGCCGGGCTCAGCCACACGTTGGTGTAGTCGTACTGCGACGAGAACGGCCAGAAGATCGCGTTGTGCACGCGGGTCGACCGCATCAACGGCGTGGACTGGGTCTGGAACGGGATGAGCGGCGCGTCGGCCATGATCTGCACGTCGGCGTCGTGCAGCGCGGCCGCGGCGGTGGCCTGGTCGGTCGCCGCGAGCGCCTTGTCGATGTCCGCGTTGACCTTGGCGTTGTTGTAGTCGCCCCAGTCGGTCGAACCCGGGCCGTAGGTGCGGCCGTCGAACAGCGGCTCGACGATCGCGCGGCCGTTGTTGCCGTACCAGTCGGGGACCCAGCCGGGCTCGGAGATGTCCCAGACGCCCTGCTTGGCGGCGGTCGGGTCGGACAGGTACTTGCCGTAGTAGTCGCTCGCCGCGGACGGCTTGCCGACGACCTTCACGCCGCACTTGGCGAAGTCGGCCTGCACGGACTGGTACACGTCCGGGTGCTTGCCCGAGGTGCGGTACACGTCGGTGAGCGTCAGGCCGTTCGGGTAGCCGGCGGCCGCCAGCATGCTCTTGCACTTGGCCGGGTCGCCCTTGCTGCCGGTCGTGGCGTACGGGTCGATCTTCTGGTAGCCGACGTTGCCGGGCGGGATCACCTGGCCGAGCGGGGTGTTCAGCGACGGCCCGCCGTAGATCTGGCCCATCGCCACCTTGTCGAGCGCGTACTCGAGGGCCTGCCGGACCTTGACCTTGGACAGCGCGCCGTGGTTGTTGGGGCTCTGCAGGTTGAACACCAGGAACGGGTTCGTGTCGTAGTTCGGGTAGATCCCGAGCCGCGCGTCGGACGTCGCCTTCAGGCCCGGCACCTCGGCCGTCGGCACGGTGGTGTCCCACTGGAGATCCTGCGTGCCGGCCGCGATCTGCTGCTGCACGCCGTTCTCGTCCGGGCCGAGGGTGACCTGGATGGCACTCACGTACTGGTGGCGCAGCGGGTCGGCGCTCTGCTGCCAGGCCGGGTTGCGCGCGAGGACGTAGGACTGGCCCGGCACGTACTTCGTGATCGAGTACGGGCCGTCGGAGACGGTGTGCTGGCGGAAGTTCGCGTCGTCGGGCAGGTAGTTCAGGTACTCCGCCGGCGCGGCCGAGGAGAACGGCAGCGCGAGGATGTTGACGAAGTCGCCCGCGGGCGCGAGGAGCGTGAACTTCAGCGTGCTGTCGTCGACGGCCTGGATGCCGCTGATGTCATGCGTCGTCATGAACGTCTTGAACGCGCCCACGTTCTGCGGCACCTTGGCGAACGCCGCGCAGTAGGCCTTCATCCCGGCGATCGTGTTCTCGTAGTAGCCGGGCGCTCCCACCGAGTTCTGCGTGGGGTTGCAGAGCCGCTTGAAGCCGAGCACGAAATCGCTCGCGGTGACCGGACGGGCGGGTTTCGTGTCCCACTTGACGTCCGATCTGAGGTGAATCGTGTAGGTTTTCCCGTCATCGCTGATACCGCCGTTGTCCTTTGTCGGCATTTCGGTCGCGATGTCCGGAGCGGGCTGCAGCGCCGTGTTCTTGTCGGTCGACGCCGGATAGCTGAACAGCTGCCGGGTGAAGGCGCGCTCGAGCGAGTAGCTCGTCGTGTAGTACGCGGACGCTGTGTCCAGGTGATCGACGTCGGCGTTGCCGGCGATCCGTAATGTGCCGCCGCTGATGGGCTTGCCGACCGCGTTGACGTTGGCGCTCTGGTTGTAGCCGTAGCTGCCGCCCTGGCCGCCACCGCTGCCGGAGCTCGTGTTGTCGCCGCTGCCGCAGGCCGCCAGGCCCAGCGCGACGAGGGTGAGCGTGGACGCGGCCACCGCTCCTCGACTGATCGCAACCATTCCTACCTCACCATGCTGTGAACGGTCCGAAGGACAGGCGCGTACTATCCCTGGCGCGCGCTATTGCCCCCGGGCACGGTATTGGGAAATTGCGTCCGCGAGGTTAGGCCGGTTGCGCCACTAATGCTCCCGTTGCCCGGCGCCGTTAACAAATCATGACTCGATTCTTATGAAATTCACAGCAATTTGTCGGATAACTTCACGACTGCCGGAATAGTGGCGATTCGACCCCGGTCGATTACTTCACACTAGCATTACGCGGACTATTTCTCAGCCATTTCTCAGAATTTACGCATTCCGACGGGCGGTGTCCGGTCGAGCCCGCAGCGTAACCCCATGGACGTCCGCGGCGATATGTTCACGGGCCGGGGGCCTACCTGGGGAGGAACCACCTTGCACGTCAGGACGTTCGTGCGCGCTCTCGCGACCGCGACCACGCTCGTCACGGTCACCGCCGTGACCATCACCCCCGCCACGGCCGCGCCGCGGGAGCACTGGGCGCTCACCCTGCTGCCGCTGCCCGCCGGCCACGAAGACGCCAAGGCATGGGTCGACGGCACCGACGGCCACGGCGGCTACGCGGGCGAGATCAGCATCGGCGCCCGCTCGCAGGTGGTCACCTGGGCGGGCGACCGCCCGGCCCTGCGCGGCGCGCCGGCCGGCGCGGACCTGGTTTCGGTGCGAGACGAGAACGCGTCCGGCACGGTCGTCGGCCACGCCATGGACGCCGACGCGGGCATGTTCGAGGCGTTCCTGCTCGACGGCGCCGGGTTCCGGGTCCTGCCGAGCCCGCCCGTCTTCCGGGCGGCCCTGCCCTCGGCGATCAACGACAGGGGCGACGTGGTCGGTACCGGCGCGAACCCCGACGGGTCCCCCGTGCCCGTGCTGTGGCCGGCGGGGGACCTCGACCACCCGGTCGTCGTCGGGCCCGACCTGTTCGTCGCGTCCGCGGACGACATCGACGACGCCGGCACGATCCTGCTGAACGACGGCGCCGGCGCCGGGTACCTGTGGCTGGACGGTGCGCTCACGCCGCTGCCCAGCCCGCCCGGGCACACCGCCGCCTCGGCCGCCTCGTTCTCCAGCACGCTGGTCGTCGGCAGCGCGCAGTCGACCACACGGCCCGGAGCGGACGGCGTCGTCTGGTGCCGACCCGACAACCCCACCACGTGCGGGTCCGGCCAGCCGCAGGTCCTGCCCGGCGGCGGCAGCGCGCTTTTCGTCGGCGAGTCCGGTCTTGTCGTGGGCCGCGAGCGCAGCGACGACGTCCAGGGCCCGCTCGCGGTGTGGAACGGCCTCGAGTACGTCGAACGGCTGGAGGTACCGGAGGGCCGGAGCGGCTCGGCGGGCGCGATCGGCGCCGACGGGGCAGTCGTCGGCTACGTGACAGCCGGGGCGCCGGACGAGGGCGGGCAGCCGGCCGTCTGGCGGCCCGTCGGCTCCTGACGGTCGTCGTCCCTGGTAGGTACGATTCCGTACGTGGCAGCGTCGAGTCGTGGGCAGCCGTCGCAGGAACTGAGGTTCTGCCGGTCGGCCGATGGCGTGCGGATCGCCTACGCGCGCCACGGCTCCGGCCCGCCGCTCGTCATCGCGACCTGCTGGCTGAGCCACCTGCAGCACGACTGGCAGAGCCCGGTGTGGCGGCACTTCCTGGCCGACCTCGGGGAGTTCGCCACCGTCATCCGCTACGACGAGCGCGGGCACGGGCTGTCCGACTGGGACGTGGCGGACTTCGGGCTGGAGGCGCGGATCGCGGACATCGAGGCCGTCGTCGACGACGCCGGCCTCGACAGCTTCGCGTTGATGGCCATGTCGCAGGGCGGTCCGCCGTCGATCGCCTACGCGGTGCGGCACCCGGAGCGGGTCTCGCGGCTGCTGTTCTACGGCAGCTACGCGGCCGCGTACCGCGACCCCACGCCCGAGGACCTCGAGCTGGACGCGGCGTTCGAGGCGCTGATCAAGGTCGGCTGGGCACGCCCGGACTCCGCGTTCCGCCGCGTGTTCACCTCGATGATGATCCCGGGCGCCACCGAGGAGCAGATGACCTGGCTCGACGAGCTGCAGCGGGTGTCGACGTCGGCGAAGAACGCGCTCGCCGCGCGAGTGCAGCGCAAGCGCGCCAACGTGACCGACCTGCTCCCGGCCCTGGACGTTGCGACGCTCGTGCTGCACTCGCGCGAGGACCGGATGAACGACTTCGAGGACAGCCGCCACCTCGCGTCGGCGATCGCGGGCGCGCGGCTCGTCGTGCTGGAGAGCGCCAACCACATCGTGCTCGGCGACGAGCCCGCCTGGCGGGTGTTCGTCGACGAGGTCCGGGCGTTCCTCGCCCCCGACCGGCGGGCCGCGCCCGCGCCGGCCCTCGTCGATGCCGCCGCGGTGCTCTCGCCGCGGGAGCTCGACGTGCTCCGGCTCGCCGCCGAGGGGCGCGACAACGCCGGCATCGCCGAGGAGCTGACGCTCAGCGTGCGCACCGTCGAGCGGCACCTGCAGAACACGTACGGGAAGCTCGGCATCCAGGGCAAGTCTGCCCGCGCCGCCGCGGTGGCCCGCCTGCTCAGCCGCGCCTGACTACGCGCAACCCGACACCGGCCACGCCGTGGCCGGCGCGAGGTTGCGTGCACGCACCGACGCGGGAAGGCCCGCCGCGTTCGTAGTTTCGGGGTATGACCAGGACCGACGCCACGGGCTTCCTCGAGATCGCGGGCGACTCCGCGGCGGCACGCCGCATGTTCGACCACGACGTCGAACAGGTCGGCCACGTGATGAACCTGTCCCGCGTGTGGGCGCACCAGCTCGAACTCCACAGTGGACTGTTCGAGCTGATGAACCGCGCCGCACGGGCGGCGTCGCTGTCGTTCCGGCAGCGCGGCGTGCTGGTCGTCGCCTGCGCGGCGACCTTCGGTGACGCCTACTGCTCGCTGGCCTGGGGCAAGAAGCTGGCCGACGTCGCCGACGGCGAGCTGGCGGGCGGCGTGGTGCGTGGCGACGACTCGCGGCTGGACGCGACCGAGCGCGCGCTGGCCGGGTGGGCACGCGCGATGACGCGGGCCCCCAGCTCCACTGTGGACGCCGACGTGGCGCCGCTGCGCGCCGCGGGCTACGACGACGCGCAGATCCTCGCGATCAGCCTGTTCGTCGCGCTGCGCCTCGCGTTCGCCGCCGTCAACGACGCGCTGGGCGTGCTTCCCGACCGCGTGCTTCTGGACCACGCGCCAGAGCCGGTCCGCGCGGCCGTCACCTACGGGCGGCGCGGCTGAGCCGGATCCCCCAGTACCCCGAAGAAGGAGAGAGAGTCCCATGACCACCACCGAGAACACCCGCAACGGCGTCGACACGGCGACCCTGTTCGCCACGCTCGACGCGGTGAAGGGCGATCCCGAGATCGCGAAGTTCCAGTTCCGCGCCACCAACCGCTGGGTCAGCGGCACGCACAACCGCACCACCATCCACGACTTCCACGGCGCCAAGCAGGAGATGGCCCACCGCGAGCCGTTCACCTTCGACGCCGACCACCCGCCGGTACTGGTCGGCTCGGACCAGGGGCCGACGGCCGTGGAGCACGTGCTGCACGCGCTCGCCGCGTGCCTGACCTCGGGTGTCGCGAACATCGCCGCGGCCCGGGGGATCACCCTCACCGAGGTGTCCTCGACCGTCGAGGGCGACATCGACCTGCTCGGCATCCTCGGACTCGACGACGGTGTCCGCAACGGATACCAGGGCATCAAGGTCAGCTTCGTGCTGCGCGGCGACGACCCCGGGAAGCTGCGTGCGGTCGTCGAGCAGTCCCGCCTCCGCTCGGCCGTCTACGACGTCGTCACCAACGGCGTGCCCGTGTCGATCGAGGTCGACGCCGGCTGACGGCAGCCCATGACAGCCCGCCGGGGCCGGCCGGTCCGATCCGGCCCGGCGGGCGCCCTTCGCACCCCCGGAGCTCCCCTTGCGCAACACCGACACCGTGGTCATCGGTGCGGGCCAGGCCGGCCTCGCCGCCAGCCTGTTCCTCACCGAGCACGGCCGCGACCACGTCGTGCTCGAGCGCGCCCGTGTCGGCGGCCGCTGGCGGGACACGTGGGACTCCCTGCACCTGCTGACACCGAACTGGCTGAACACGCTGCCGGGACGGGCCTACCGCGGCCCGGACCCCGACGGCTTCACCCCGGCCGCCGCGTTCGCCGCCGAGCTGGCGGACTACGCGCGGTCCTGCGGCGCGCCCGTCGAGGAGCACGCCGGCGTGGAGCGGGTGTCGCGGCGTGGCATCACCGGCGGCTTCGAGGTCGTCACCGCGCGCGGCACCTGGCTCGCCGCCAACGTCGTCGTCGCCACCGGCTGGTGCGACCGGCCCGCGGTCCCGGCCACCACCGGCACCACCGTGTGCCAGGTCGCGCCGCGCGGGTACCGCAACCCAGGCTCGCTGCCGGACGGCGGCGTGCTGATCGTCGACGCGTCGGCGACCGGCGTGCAGCTCGCCGAGGAGCTGCGCGCCGCGGGCCGGGACGTGACGCTCGCGGTCGGCGGCCACTCCCGCCTGCCGCGCGGCTACCGCGGCCGCGACGTCTACTGGTGGCTCGACCGCCTGGGCGTGCTCGGCCGCACGATCGACGAGATGCCCGACCCGGTCCGCGCGCGGCGCGAGCCGTCGGCGCAGCTGATCGGCCGCCCCGGCCACCCGCTCGACCTCGCCACCCTGGCCACCGGCGGGGTACGCCTCGTCGGCCGGGTGCGCGGCCTCGACGGCCACCGGGTGCGGCTCGTCCCCGACCTGCCCGCGACCGTCGGCGCGGCGGAGCGGCGGCTGCGCCGGCTCCTCGCCCGCATCGACCGGCACGTCGACGCCGCCGGGCTGCGCGGCGAGGTCGGCGAGCCGGCCCCGGTCCGCGCGGTGCCCCTGCCGGAGCCGGTCGAGGAGCTGGACCTGCGCGCCGCGGGCGTCCGCTCGATCGTCTGGGCCACCGGGTTCCGGCGCGCCTATCCATGGCTGCGGGTACCGGCGCTCGACGCGCACGGCGAGATCCGCCACCGCCGCGGCCGCACCCCCGTGCCGGGCCTGTACGTGCTCGGCCAGCGCTTCCAGCACCGGCGCAGCTCGAACCTCATCGGCGGGGTCGGCCGCGACGCCGCCTACGTCGCCGGCCACATCGCCGGCCACACCGCCGGTCACGGCGCCGGCCACACCCGCCTCCCCGACCCTGGAGCCACCCGTGCACACCCATGAGAACCACGCCTACGACGCCGTGATCGTCGGTGCCCGCCTCGCCGGTGCCGCCACCGCCATGCTGCTGTCCCGCTTCGGGCTGCGAGTCCTGCTCGTCGACCGCTCCCGCCTGGGCACCGACACGATGTCCACCCACGCGCTGATGCGCGGCGGCGTGCTGCAGCTGTCCCGCTGGGGCCTGCTCGGCGCGGTGGTCGCCGCCGGCACGCCACCCGTGCACCGCACGACCTTCCGGTACGCGAGCGGTGTCGTGCCGGTGGCCGTGAAGTCCTCGTTCGGCGTGGACGCCCTGTACGCGCCGCGGCGCACCGTGCTCGACCCGATCGTCGTCGACGCCGCCGTCGCCGCGGGTGCCGAGGTCCGCTTCGGCACCGCGGTGACCGGCGTGACCCGCGACGACGACGGCCGGGTGACCGGCGTGCTCGGCCGGACCCGCGCCGGACGGCCGTTCCGCGCGCGGGCGCGGACGGTCGTCGGCGCGGACGGCATCCGGTCGGCCGTGGCCCGTCTCGTCGGGGCACCCACCGAGCGCACCGGCTCGTCGGTCGCGTCGGTGACCTACGGGCACTGGACGGGCCTCGAGACCGACGGCTACGAGTGGAACTTCCGCTCCGCCGGCTCGTCCGGGGTCGTGCCGACGAACAACGGCCAGGCGTGCGTGTACGTGAGCGCGCCGCCCGAGCGGATCGGCCGCGGCGGGCTCGCGCCGCTGACCCGGATCGTGGCCGAGTCGTCCCCGCCGCTGGCGCGGCGCCTCGCCGAAGCGGTCCCGCCCGCCGCACTGCGCACGTTCACCGGCCACCGCGGTTACGTGCGGCGGGCGTGGGGACCGGGCTGGGCGCTCGTCGGCGACGCCGGCTACTTCAAGGACCCGCTGACCGCCCACGGCCAGACCGACGCGCTACGCGACGCCGAGCTGCTGGCCCGCGCGCTGGTGGCCGCCGCGGACGGGGTGCGCACGGAGGCGGACGCGCTGGCGGACTACCAGCACACCCGCGACGCGCTGTCGACGACGTTCTTCGAGCTGACCGACGTGGTCGCCGGCCACCGGTGGACCGACGAGGAGATCCCGGACGTCCTGCGGCAGCTCAGCGCCGCGATGTCGGACGAGGTCAAGACGCTCCACGCGCTGCCGCCCGTGCCCCCGGCCCTCCGGTCGGTCCACTGTGGATGAAGCGACCGTGGATGAAGCGACCGTGGATGAGGCGGTTCAGAAGCCGTGCACGTACAGGCCGCGGCCGGGAGCGAGCGGGCGGTTGCCGGCGGCCGGGTGCGGGCGGCGCGGGCGGGTGCTCGGGATGGCGGCCGGCACGCGCACCCGACGCCAGTAGACCGACAGCTCGGCGCCGCCGCCCGCCGCGGCGGCCTGCGGGGCGCGCCGCTCACCGACCAGGCAGGCGAGCGCGATCATGCTCGCCACGAGCCACAGGTTCAGCCAGTCGTTGACCGTGGTGAACGTGATCGGTGCGGCGCCGTCGGTCAGCACCATCGCGCCGCCGTAGTGCCACACGAAGTAGACGACCCCGCCGGCGATGAGGTACATGCGCGCCGCGCGCGGGCTGCGGGCCGCGGCCAGGCCGGCGAAGCCGAGCGCCAGGTGAACGGCGTCGCCCGCCGCGAGCGGGCCGCCGAGGCCCGACCCCGACGCCAGGCCGAGGACACCGGCCACGACGAACACCGCGGCGATGACCTCGACGGCGAGCCGCCCCGGATTCCAACGTGCCATGGGCCGATGATCCACTATGCGGGGCCTTTCTCGCCGGAGGAAACGCGGAAGTTTTGCGAACCGGTATGCCCGGTCCCGCAGTTGATCAACCCTCCTTCGGTCACCGAGTGTGTGGGATGACTCACCCGCAGCAGCCTTCCATAGTGTGGAACGATTTCCGGGACGGAAAGGAAGTCATGGGCACCTCGGGTACCGTGCCGGCCGACCGGCTGGTCGATACCGATCGCTATCCACTCGCCGACCCCGGCAGCCCCGAATGGCGCGCCGTCGTCGCCGGCACCCGAGCCGAGCTCGACACGCTCGGCTGCTGCGTCCTCCCGGACTTCGTGCGCCCCGGGCTGCGCACGGACCTCGAGCGGGAGTGTGCGCAGATCGCCCCGATCGCGTACACGAAGACCGAACGGGTCAACGCCTACAACATCGCGTTCGACACGCCGCTGCCCGAGGGCCACCCCGGCCGCGTGGTCATGGAGCGCGGCAACGCGTTCGTGGCCCGCGACCAGATCCCGTCGGACGCGATCGTCCAGCAGCTCTACACCAGCCCGCTCTTCCAGCGCTTCGTGGCCGACTGCTTCGCGCTGCCCGAGCTGCACGAGCTGGCCGACCCGCTGTCCGGCCTCACTCTCAACGTGATCGCAACGGGCCGGGCGCACCCGTGGCATTTCGACACCAACGAGTTCACCGTCAGCATGCTCACCCAGCCCGCCGACGACGGCGGCCTGTTCGAGTACTGCCCGAACATCCGCTCCGCGGAGGCGGAGAACCTCACCGACGTCGCCGCCGTGCTCGCCGGCCGCGGCGAGCACCTGGTGCGCAGGCTCGAGCTGCGGCCCGGTGACCTGCAGCTGTTCCGCGGCCGGTTCTCGCTGCACCGCGTCAGCACCGTGCGCGGCGAGCGCGCGCGACACACGGCGATCTTCGCCTACAGCAGGCGCCCGGGCGTGATCGGCAGCGCGGAGCGGACCCGGCAGCTCTTCGGCCGCGTCCTGCCCGAACACACCGCTGCCGCGGCCGTCCGAGGCGACCAGCTGCTCGACTAGGGAGCAAGCATGACCTTCGACTCGACTGGCAAGGAGTCGTTCGACCACGTCTACACCGCGTCGGACCCGCGCCCCTACTTCCACACGCTGCGCGAGGTGGAGTACCAGATGCCGCAGCACGCCAAGCCGTACTTCGCGAAGCTCATCGACGAGCGCGGCGCGTCGACCGTGCTCGACGTCGGCTGCTCCTACGGCGTCAACGCGGCGCTGTACCGGTGCGAGGCGACGATGGACGAGCTCTACGAGCACTACGCGCGCGAGGCGGAGACCGGAGTCGACCGCGCCGCGCTCGTCGAGCTCGACCGGGCACAGGTGCGCAACAACACCGTCCAGTTCATCGGCCTGGACGTGTCCGAGCCGGCGCTGAGGTACGCGAAGGACGCCGGTTTCCTCGACGATTTCG
The DNA here is from genome assembly GCA_035995025.1 of Actinophytocola sp. Lineage (GTDB taxonomy): Bacteria > Actinomycetota > Actinomycetes > Mycobacteriales > Pseudonocardiaceae > Actinophytocola. Next base: position 13,069 of record DASYKY010000115.1, on the reverse strand, counting down.
TGTACGCCGACCTGGAGAGCACCGAACCGACGCCGGAGCAGAGCGCCATCCTCGCGCGGGCCGACCTCGTCGTGTCGACCGGCTGCATCGGCTACGTCACCGAGCGGACCATCACCCAGCTCGCCGACCTGCCCGGCGGGCGGCGGCCCGCGATGGCACACTTCGTGCTGCGCATGTTCTCCTACGAGCCCGTCGCCGACGCCCTCGCCGCGCTCGGCTACGAGACGGCCGGCGTGACCGGCCTGTTCAAGCAGCGCCGGTTCTCCGCACCCCAGGAGCAGGAGCAGATCCTGGACGCGATGCGAGCGCGCGGGGTGACTCCGCACGAGCTCGAGACCGACGGCTGGCTCTGTGCCGAGCTCTACCTGTCCAGCCCCACCGAACCCTGAGGACCACAGTGACGACCGGCCCGACCAGCCCGCACACGTTCGGCAACGAGGAGCACCTGCCCCGGGTGCCCGTCCCCACCCTGGCGGACACCTGCCGGCGGTTCCTCGAATGGTCCGCGCCGCTGCTGTCCGCCGGGCAGCGCGCGGCGACCGAGCAGGCGGTGCGCGAGTTCCTCGCGCCGGACAGCCCCGCGCATGAGCTGCAGGCCGCCCTCGAGGCGTACGGCCGGCGGCCGGACGTGGCCGGCTGGCTCGACGACTTCTGGGCCTACCGGTACCTCGGCCGGCGGGACCGGATCGCGCTCAACGCCAACTACTTCTTCCTGTTCCACGACGCCGGCGAGGACCAGGCGACCCGGGCGGCCGGGCTCGTCGCCGCGGCGCTCGACTACAAGCTGCGGCTCGACGACGAGGAGATCCCGCCCGCGGTGGTGCGCGGCCGGCCGCAGTCCATGGTGCAGAACAAGTTCCTGTTCTCCGCCACCCGCGTCCCCGGCGTCGAGCTGGACAGCGTCCGCGCGCCGTACAGCGCCGAGCACCCCGGCCCGGCCTCCGCGCGGCACGTCGTGGTGTTCCACCGCAGCACGCCGTTCCGGCTGGACGTCCTCGACGCGGACGGCCGGCCCTACGACCGCGAGGACCTCGCCGCCGCGCTGCAGACGATCATGAAGGACGGCGCGTTCCTCGACGACCCGTCCACCGCGGCCGGGCACCTCACCACGATGGCCCGCGCGGAGTGGGCGGCCGCGCGGGCAGACCTGATCGACGCGGCCCCGGGCAACGCGGCCGCACTCGAGGACATCGAGTCGGCGCTGTTCTGCGTGAGCCTGGACGAGGACGCCGGAATGAGCAGCCTCGAGGCGTGCAACAAGCTGCTGCACGGCGACAGCGGCAACCGGTGGTTCGACAAGTCGTTCTCGTTCGTCGTGTTCGACGACGGCTGGGCCGGCATCAACGTCGAGCACTGCTGGCTGGACGGGACCACGATCCTGAGCTTCCTCGACACGCTGCACGACGGGCCGCTCACCCGGCAGGCGGTCCGGGGCGTGCCCGCGGTCGCACCGATAGAGCTGACCATGGACGACGCGTTGCGGCGGACCGCGCGCGAGGCGGCGGAGTCGTTCGAGGCGTACGCGATGGCGACCGCCTCGGCCTCGATCTCGTTCGAGGACTTCGGGTCGAGCAAGATCAAGGAGCTCGGCATGTCGCCGGACGCCTTCGTGCAGATGGCCTACCAGCTCGCGCACCGCCGCGCAAAGGGCATGACCGGCGCGACGTACGAGTCGATCGCCACCCGCCAGTACCGGCACGGCCGCACCGAGGCGATGCGCGTGGTGACCCCGGAAGTCCTCGCCTTCGTGTCCACGATGGACGATCCCGCCGCGTCGGCGGACGGCCGGCGTGCCGCGTTCCGCACAGCAGCAGAGAAGCACGTGGCGCGGGCGAGGGAGTGCCAGGCGGGCGGCGCGCCGGAGCAGCACCTGTGGGAGCTGCAGCTGCTCGCGAAGCGGGGCGGCGCGACGACGTTCCCGGCGCTGTACGACAGCCCCGGCTGGCTCGTCATGCGCGACGACTACCTGTCCACCAGCTCGGCGCCGTCGGTCAACGTCGAGTACTTCGGCTTCGGCTCGACCAGCCAGCAGTGCATCGGCGTCGCGTACGTGCTGCTGCCGGACAACCTGAACGTCTACCTCAGCACGCCGCGGATCGTCGGGGGCCAGCTGCACACGTTCCTCGACGAGCTGAGCACCGCCGTGCGGGAGCTGCGGGAACTCCTCAAGACTCTTGACTGACCGGTCAACTCGTCGTTACGGTCCGGTCCCATGGAGACACGGGACCGGATCGTCCGGTCGGCTGCCAGGCTCTTCCTGACCCGCAGCTACCAGTCGGTCGGCGTCGTGGACCTCTGCACGGTCGCGGACGTGCGGAAGGGCAGCTTCTACCACTTCTTCGGATCCAAGGCGTCGCTCGCGAAGGCCGTCGTCGACCTGCACGCCGACGAGCTGGAGCGGCGGCTGGCCGAACGCGACGAGGGCGGGCCGGCCGCACGGCTGCTCGCGGTGGCCGACGCGGTGACGGTGATCCAGACCGCCTTCGAGCGGCGGTTCGGCCGCATCGTCGGCTGCCCGTTCGGCAACCTCGCCGCCGAACTGTCCACAACGGACGATGAGCTGCGCGAACACGTCGCCGGGGTGTTCGCGCGGTGGGAGGCGCGGCTCGCCGAGGCGTGCCGGGAGGCCGCCGCGGCCGGGGCGCTCCGCGAGGGTGTGGCGCCGGACCGGCTCGCACACCTGATCCTGGCCCAGATCCAGGGGCTCATCCTGCTCGCCAAGGTCGCCGGCTCGCCGGCCGCCGAGATCAGCACCGGCCTGCGCGCGATGATCGGGTCCCAGCTCAGGGAGGCAGCATGATCGTCGACTTCCACTTCGACCCCATGTGCCCGTTCGCGTACCAGACCTCGCGGTGGATCCGGCACGTCCGGGCCGAGCTGGGCCTGACCGTCCACTGGAGATTCTTCAGCCTGGAGGAGGTCAACCGCTTCGAGGGCAAGAAGCACCCGTGGGAGCGCGAGTGGTCCTATGGCTGGTCGCTCATGCGGATCGGCGTGCTGCTGCGCCGCCGGAGCATGGACCTGCTCGACGAGTGGTACGCCACGACCGGCCGGCTGCTGCACGACGAGGGCGGCAAGCCACACGACCCCGAGGTGGCCCGCACGTTGCTGGCCGGCCTCGGCGTCGAGCCGGAGCTGCTGGACGAGGCGCTCGCCGACGAGACCACGCACGACGAGGTGCGCGCCGACCACCAGCGCGTCCTCGATGCCGGCGGGTACGGCGTGCCGACGTTGTTCCTCGACGGCCAGTGCCTGTTCGGCCCGGTCCTCGTCGACCCGCCGTCCGGCCAGGATGCGGTGCGGCTGTGGGACGTGGTGACCGGCATGGCCGCGTTCCCGCACGTCTACGAGCTGCAGCGGCCCAAGGCACCGGCCGACCAGGCGCTGATCGCCGAACGGCTCCAGCCCTACCTGCGTGGCCGGGACTGGGTCAGCGTGAACCGTGGAGAAGTCATCGACCTCGGGAGTGTGTCGTGATCGACAAGGACGTCGTCGTCCCCGCCCTGGCCGCCGAGTGGGCCGCCCTCGACGAGCTGCTGACCGCGCTGCCGCCGGCGGACTGGGCGCGGCCGACCGCGCTGCCCGGCTGGTCGGTGCAGGACAACGTGGCGCATCTGATCGGCACCGAGTGCGCGCTGGCCGGCCAGGCGCCGCCGGCCGGCGACGGCACGGACGTGCATGCGCTCCCCCACGTGCGCAACGACATCGGCGCGGCCAACGAGCTGTGGGTGCGGGGCCTGCGCGGCGAGAGCCCGGCCCGCGTGCTCGACCGGTTCCGCGAGATCACCGCGATCCGGCACAAGGCACTCGACGCCATGACGCAAGCCGACTTCGACAGGCCGTCGTGGACCCCGGCCGGCCGGGACACGTACGGCCGGTTCATGCGGATCCGCGTGTTCGACTGCTGGATGCACGAGCAGGACATCCGCGAGGCGGTCGGCGTCCCGGGCCACGAGGACGGCCCGTGCGCGGAACTGTCGCTCACCGAGATGACCGGTGCGCTCGGGTACATCATCGGCAAGAAGGCCGGCGCGCCCGAGGGGGTGGGGGTGACGATCGAGCTGACCGGACCACTGACCGGCACGTGGCACGTCGCGGTCGCGGGCCGCGCCGCCGTCGTCGACGAGCTGCCCGGCCCCGCGACGACGACGCTGCGGCTGCCGTCGACCCTGTTCACCCGCCTGGCGGGCGGCCGCGGCCCGGTGGCCGACCGCCTGCCCGACGTCACGATCGAGGGCGACACCGACCTCGGCACCCGCATCGCGCACGCGCTGCCGTTCACGATCTGACCGGTGGATGTCGATCCGGGCGGGAGCCGTTCGTATAGAGGCATGAACGAGATTCGGACACTGCTCACCGGGCGCGGCCTGCTCGAGTCGCCGCGCTGGCAGGACGGAACGCTGTACGTCTCCGACTGGACGGCCGGCGAGGTCCTCGCGGTCGACCCGGCCGGCACGAGCGAGGTCGTCGCGAAGGTGGCGTCGCTGCCGCTGTGCACCGCGTGGCTGCCCGACGGGCGGCTGCTGATCGTCGACTCCGCCCGCGGGCTGCTGCTTCGCCGCGAGCCGGACGGGTCGCTCGCGACCCACGCCGACCTCGGCCGGCCGGGCTGGAACGACATCGTGGTCGACGGCCGCGGCAACGCCTACGTCAACCGCGGCGGGTTCGACCCGACCGCGGGCGAGGAGTTCCGGCCCGGCTTCGTGCACCTGGTCACCCCGGACGGCACCGTGCGCGAGGTCGCGGACGACATCGCCTTCCCGAACGGGATGGCCGTGACCCCGGACAACGGCACCCTGATCGTCGCGGACTCCTACCGGCACGCGCTGGTGGCCTTCGACATCGGCGCGGACGGCACGCTGTCGGGCCGCCGCGGGTGGGCCGACCTCGGCGTCGGCACACCGGACGGCATCTGCGTCGACGCGGCGGGCGCCGTCTGGTACGCCGACGTGCCGAACCGGTGGTGCGCGCGGGTCGCCGAGGGCGGCGAGGTGCTGGAGACCGTGGCGCTCGACCGCGGTGGGTTCGCCTGCGTGCTCGGCGGTCCACACGGGACGACGCTGTTCGCGGCGACCGCGCGGTGGCGTGGCATGACCGAGACCGAGATGGTCGAGCCCGGTTCCGGCCAGGTGGTCGCGATCGACGTGGAAGTGCCGGGCGCGGGCCGGCCATGAGACTCACATGTGTTGCGCGCCTTTCTTGATCGCGCTCCGGATGCGGGAGTAGGTGCCGCAGCGGCAGATGTTGCGTAGCGTGTCGAGGTCGGCGTCGGTGATCTCGCGGCCCTCCGCCTTCACCTTCCGCACGAGCGCGACCGCGGCCATGATCTGGCCGGGCTGGCAGTAGCCGCACTGCGCGACGTCCTCCTCCAGCCACGCCTCCTGCATCGGGTGCAGGTCGCGGCCGACGGTGGCGGGCAGGCCCTCGATCGTGGTGATCTCGTCGGTCTCCTCGATCTGCGAGACCGGCACCGAACACGGGTTGAACGCCTTGCCGTTGATGTGCGAGGTGCACGACTTGCAGACGTTCAGCCCGCAGCCGTACTTCGGGCCGGTGACGCCGAGGATGTCCCGCAGCACCCACAGCAGCCGCACGTCGTCGGCGACGTCGACGGTGACCGGGGCGCCGTTGAGCCGAAAGGTGTGTTGTGGCACGGAAATCTCCTCAGAAGACGGTCTCGAGACCGTCGGTCGGCGACTGCGGGGTGGACGGCTCCAGCGGCAACGGCTCGAAGCTCAGCTCCCCGTGGTTGATCGGGAAGCTCGTCGGCATCGTGCCGGTGGCCCTGGCATAGGCGCACGCGACGGCGGCGAAGCACGGCGCGACGCCCAGCTCGCCCGCGCCGCCCGGGTTGCCGGTCGTCGGCGGCATCACGACGACCTGCACCTCCGGCGGCGTGTTCCACTGGCGGGTGTAGAAGTAGTTGTCCCAGCTGCCTTCCAGCGGGATGCCGTCCTTCATGTGCAGGCTCGACGTGAGCGCCAGTGCGATCCCGTCGTTGAGGCAGCCGATCATCTGCGCCTCCAGGCCCCGTGGGTTGATGGCGAACCCCGCGTCCACGACGATCGTCGCCTTGTACACCCGCGGCCCGGTCACGGCGTCCGGGATCTCCCGGTGCACGGTCTCCGGCGTGCAGTCGATCTCCACGAGCGCGGCGACCGCACCGCGGTATTCGGAGTGCAGACCGATTCCCTGCGCCTTACCCTTCGGCAGCGACTTCCCCCACTGTCCCACCTGGACGGCCTTGTCCAGGACCGCGCGCAGCCGGTCGTCGCGCAGGAACGAGCGGCGGAACGCCACCGGGTCCTTGCCCATCTTCTTCGCCAGCAGGTCGACCACCAGTTCGCGCGCGCCGGCCACGTTCGGCGAGTAGATGTTGCGCATGCTGCCGGTGTTGAACTTCAGCGGCACCTCGTTGAGCAGCTGGGTGACGACGCCGAAGTCGTAGGGCACCGACTGGCTCAACAGGAAGATCGACTCCGCGAACGTGAGGTTGCCGGCGATCGGCAGCCGCGCCGCGAAGGAGGTCAGCATCTCGCCGAGCCCGTGGCTGAAGTCGGTCTCCGTGCTGACGTGGCGCTGCTCGTAGGTGAGCACGTTGCCGAGCAGGTGCGTCGCCCGCACCCGGGAGATCGACATCGGATGGGCGCGGCCCTGCCGGAAGTCGTCGGTGCGCGACCAGGACAGCTTGACCGGCTTGCCCATCTTCTGCGAGATCTCCGCCGCCTCGGCGGCCACGTTGTGGAACAGGTGCCGGCCGAACGAGCCGCCGCCGGTGACGACGTGCACGGTCACCTTGCCGACCGGCAGCCCGAGCTGGGCGGCGATGTCCTCCTGCGCGTCGATCGGCACCTTCAGCGTCGACCAGATCTCCGCGCGGTCGGACCGCACGTCGGCGATCGCGTTGTCCGGCTCGAGCGGCGCGTTGCTGGCGAACGCGAACGTGAACTCCGCGTCGACGGACAGCGCGCCGAGCGGCGGCACCGCGAGTGGCAGCTGCGCGGCCTTGAGCTTGGTGCGCACCGAATCGTCGGACTCACCGTCCACAGTGCCCGGTCCCCAGTCGACATCGAGCGCGCGCAGCCCGTCGATGCACTGGCCGAACGTCTCGGCGCGGACCGCGACGCCATAGGTGACCGCGGCGACGTCGGTGACGCCGGGCATGGCCCGCACCGCGTCCGCGTTGCGCACCGTACGCGGGCGGCCGTTGATCGTCGGCGCCCTGCGCACCATGCACGGCTTCGCGTCCGGTACCCGCATGTCCATGCCGAACGTCTTGCGGCCGGTCACGATGTCGTGCGCGTCGATGCGGTTGCTGGCGGTGCCGAGCACGCGGAACGCCGCCGCGGACTTGAGCCGGGCGGAGACCTGCTCGGTGCGCGGGCTGGCCGCGGCCTTCGCGAGCGAGCCGTAGCCGGCGCTGCGCCCGCCGCGGTGGGACAGCACACCGTCCTTTGTGGTCACCTCGGCGGCCGGGACGTTCCACCGCGCCGCGGCGGTGCGCACGAGCTGCTGGCGGGCGATCGCCGCGGCGGTGCGGACCGGGGTGTAGATGCTGCGCACGGAGTTGGAGCCGCCGGTGAGCTGGTTCATCAGCAGCTCGGGACGGGCGTCGGACAGCGAGACGTGGACCTTCTCGAGCGGCAGGTCCAGCTCCTCGGCGATCATCATCGCGACGGCCGTCGTGATGCCCTGGCCGACCTCGGTGCGGTGCAGGGCGAAAGACGCGGTGCCGTCCTCGTTGACCTGCACGGCGATCAGGCCCGAGGTGGCCAGCGCGGCGAGGTTCTGCAGGTCGCCCAGGTCGAAGATGTCGGCGGGTTGCGGCAGCGTCGGCACGCTCGCCTCGGCGGGCGCGGAGCCGCCGACGAGGGTGGCGCCCGCGGCGAGGGTGGGCGCGGCGATCAGGAAGCCGAGGAACGCGCGGCGGCTCGGCCCGCCGGGTTCCGTGCCGTCGGGGTCGGTTGGGTCGGCCATGGGCGCGGTCCTCTCACTCTCGCGGCACGTGGGCACGCTGAGTGGCTGGTCAGTGGCGGTGCGGAGCAGTCCAGCCGGAGTGTGTCACGCGTCATACGCCGTGAGAAGGAACGCCACGCCTACGTTCGGGGCACAGCGGTTGTGCTCCGTGCACAGCGGGATGCGCTCAGATACCCCGCCTCGAGGCAGGCCGGCGAGCGCGTCCGGCGTCCGCTGCCGGATAGGGTCGCGCCATGACACCGGACGAGCTGGCACGGATCGCACTCGGCCTGCCCGAGACCGCGATGGACCACGCGTTCGGCCCGGAGGTCAACGTGTACAAGGTGGCCGGCAAGGTCTTCGGCATCCTGCAGCCGGGCGGCGACCCGCCGCGGGTGACGCTCAAGTGCGAGCCCGCGCTGGCGCTGGAGCTGCGTGCCCAGTTCCCGGCCGTGGTGGCGGGGTACCACACCGACAAGCGCCACTGGAACACCGTCACCCTGGACGGCAGCGTCCCGGACGACGAGATCAGCGACATGGTCGAGCACTCCTACGAGCGGGTCGTCGCGACCCTCCCCAAGGCCGTTCGCCTGCGCCTGGACCGGTAGGTCGCCGGCCCATGTCACTGTCCTGTGTCACTGTCCTGTATCACTGCCCCCTCGGGCGGCGGAACCACGCGCCGGAGCCGGGCAGGTACATGCACAGCCCCGCCACCACGACGAGCGCCGTGTACGCGAGCAGCCCGACGGTGACCGCCCCCTGCAGGTCGTCCAGCATCGGGCCGGTCAGCGCGGAGGACACCAGCGCGGCATAGCCGACCCCGGCGACCGCGACGACGGTGAGCAGGATGCGTACCCAGCCGCGGGCCGCGCGCACACCCCGGCACAGCACCAGCCCCAGCACGGCCAGCAGCGCCCCGGTGCCCACCACGACCAGCACCGACGCGGTGGCCACGCTGTCGATCGTCTTCCGTGTCGCGTCGGCGTCGTTCTCCCGGGCCAGCCGGGCGAACTCGGTGCGCATGGCGCCGGTCTTCGTCACGGTCACCGCCGTGACGGCGGCGAGCAGCAGGCTGCCGACCAGCCAGCTCCAGAAGGACACCGCGATCACGCGCGGCCGCGGCAGGTCCTCGAGCGCCGCCATCGGCGGCATCGAGAGGCGGGCCGTGCTGGGGCGGGGCGGCGGTGCCCCGAGGTCGGGCATCACGCGCCGCCCCCCTCACCCGGCGGGTCGCCGGCCGGCGGATCCCCCGCGGGCGGGTCTCCACCTGGGTTCTCAACCGGTGGCGGCTCTTCGGTCGTGGTCTCGACCGGAGGCGGTGGCTCCTCCGTGGTGGTCTCGGCCGGAGGCGGCGGCTCCTCCGTGGTGGTCTCCGCCGGAGGCGGCGGGTCGTCGGTCGTCGTCTCGACCGGGGGCGGCGGCTGCTCGCTCGACGGGTCCCCGCCGCCCGGGGCCGGCGTGTCGTCGCCGTCGTCGCCGCCGCTGCTCGGGGCGGGCGGCGGCTTGGCGCCCTCGATCAACGCGTCGCGGTTCTTGGCGCGGGTCGGCTTCGGGGCCAGTTTGGTCGGCGACTCCTTGGTGGGCTTGGCATCCGACCGGGTCGGGCCGGGCGCGGTGGTCTCGGTGTAGGGCTTGCCGGTCCACGGGTCGACGGCGTCCTTCGACTTCGCCGAGCCCGGGCCGTCGCCGTCCCCGTCGTCCTCGTCCAGGGCCGGGGCGGCCAGGCCCTCGCCGGTGGGCGTCTCGCCGCCCGGCAACACGTCCGAGCCGACGAACCCGGCCAGCGCGAACATCGCCGCCACACACGCGGCCGCGCCCACCAGCGCGTAGGTGATCTTGCGCCGGGACCGGGCGGACCCGGCGGCCGCGGCCTCCTCCTCGCCGGGCGGCAGCGCGAGCCGCTCGCGGGACGCGATGAGCGCCGTGGCGGCGGTGCCGCTCTCCGGCCGGGGCGAGACCGCCAGCGCGGCGCCGATCGCGACGACCGCCTTCGGGTCCGAGTCGACCGTCACCGGCAGGTCCAGCTCGGCACCGACCTGCTGCGCGACAAGGGGAATCCGCGACGAGCCGCCGACGAGCAGCACCGCGGACAGCTCGTCGGCGCGCATCCCGGCCGAGCCGATCGCGCGGCGCATGGCGTCGACCGTGGCGTCGATGGCGGGGGCGATCAGCTGCTCGAACTCCGAGCGCACCATGCGGACCTGGGTGCTGACGCCGGGCAGCATCACGGGGATCGTGACCTCGGTGTCCGACGACAGCGCCTTCTTCGCCTCGGTGCACTCGTGCCGCAGTGTCGCGGCCGCGGTCATCACCAGCGGGTCCGCGAAGTCCAGGCCCGCCCACGCCGCGCCGAGGTGCGCGCGCACCTGCTCGAACACGGCCTCGTCGAAGTCGATCCCGCCGAGCGAGTCGATCCCCTCCGGGCGCCCGGCGAGCTCGAACCCGCCGCCGTCGCGCTGCCGCACGATCGTCGCGTCGAAGGTGCCGCCGCCAAGGTCGTAGACGCCGATGGCGGACCCGGCCGGGACGTGCCCGGACGCGGTGTACGCGACGGCCGCCGCTTCCGGCTCGGTCACCAGCGTGACGTCGCCGACGCCGGCGAACATGAGTGCGTCGGACAGGAGCGTGCGCTTGTGCGGCCCCCACGACGCCGGATAGGTCACCCCGATACCGGCCGGCGGCGCCCCCTCGCGCTCGGTGACCCGGTCCACCACCCACCGGACGAACCGCGCGGCGAGCGTGTGCGCGCCGATCGGCTCTCCCGACACGAGAACCGGCGTCTGGTCCCCGATGCGCCGCTTGACCTCCCGGATCACCCGGTCCGGGTCGGTCACCGCGCGCCGGACCGCGGCGTCGCCAAGGACGAGCGAGCCGTCCGGCGCCACGAACACGACCGACGCGGTCGACGTCCCGTTCTCCCCCAACGGGACGAGCTCGACCGATTGCTCTCCGTCACGAATGACGGCCGCGGCAGTGAAGGTGGTTCCGAAGTCGATCCCCAGCCAGTAACTCATGCACGCCTCCAAGCGAAACGCTCGACTGTGAAGACGTCGCATGACCGCCAAACGTTACGAAAGAAACCTCTCGGGCGAAAAATGACGTAGCGGAAGGAAAACTTGTGATCGTTCGTCTGCTGCCCGCAGCGGTGGCCATCTCTTGTATCGCGATGCTGGCCGGTTGTTCGTCCGAGGAGCCGCCGCCACCGAAGGTGCCCCCGATCGAGTCGCCGAAGGGCCTCGTCGGGCTCGACCCGTGCGCGCTCGTCGACGGCCCGGCCCGGTCCACGCTCGGCCTCGGCCAGGGCGTGCCCGGCACCGACGAGCTCGGCGCGAACTGCCGCTGGTCGGGCCGAAGTCCCAAGACACTGCAGCTCACGTCGTACACGAGCGGGGCGGGCCTGGCCGACCTGACGAAGAAGATCGACCCCGCCTCGAGCCGGGTCCGGCTGTCGGGCTACCCGGCACTGGAGACGTTCACGACCGGCGGGCAGTTCTGCCGCTACGACGTCGGGGTCGCCAGGGAGCAGGCGATCGTGGCCACGATGGACGGCGGCGAGCCGGACTCGTGCACCGTGTTGCAGAAACTCCTCACGACAGTGCTCTCGCACCTTCCGTCGTCGAAGTAGAAGCGTTTCGGTGCCGCGGCGAATTGGGGGTGAATCCCCTAACGGGTCCGCCGGGGCAAGCCGGAGATCCCCGGCGGTACCGCGAACGGGATGCGGGATCAACCCCGATTACCGGCCGTGGCGACGGCCATAGATTTCTCTCAAGCCGGGCGGAGGCCGTCGGGGAACCGGATCTACGTTCCGCCCACTAACAGGGAGCACGACAAAGATGGGTGACTTCAACTTCCAGCAGTACGTCGCGCCGGTTCAGGACGTCGACGGCAACGCGGCCGGCGCTGCTGGCGGCGCAGGCGGCCACAGCGGCAGCCTCGCGTTCGGCTACGCCGACTCCGACGCCGACGGCGGGGACGCGGACGGCGGCGACGCCGAGGGCGGCAACGGCGGCGACGGCGAGGGCGGCGACGGCGGCAACTCGGCCGCGCACGGCAGCGGCCACGGTGGCTGGCTGTTCAGCAGCGGCGGCGGCCTGGGCTTCTCCTGGGGCGGCGACGGTGGCGACGGCGACGGGGGCAATGGCGGCGACGGCGACGGCGGGAACGCCGGCGCGGATGCCGACGCGGACGCCGACAACAGCTCCTCCGCCGGCGACTCCAGCGCCGACGGCGGCTCCGGTGGCAACGGCGGCTCGGTGAGCCAGACCTCCAGCCAGTCCACGAGCATCTCGAACAGCTTCCAGAACGTCGGCAACGACGACAACGACTTCACGCTCATCAAGGACTCGTTCAACGAGGACAACGACGGCGTGGACAACAGCCACGGACACATCTCCGACAGCGTGGTGGCCGGCGACGACATCCGCGACTCGCTGAACTCGACCGAGAACGTGAACATCAACGGCTCGTACAACGACAGCTACAGCGAAACGAACACCGATGCCTCGAACGACACCACGTACGACCACTCGTTCAACGGCAACCACGTGGACAACGACGGACTCGACCTCGACGTTGACGACGTCGACATCGACCTCTGACGGGGACACCGACAGGCCGACGGAGAACAGAGAGGCAGGTGAGTGGTTGTGACGACGACAGCCATCTCCTCGCTCATCGAGTTCCTGCTGGCGTTGCTCGGTGACGAGGAACTGCAGGCGGACTTCCAGGGCGACCCCGAGGGGACGCTCGCGAAGTACGGGCTCGACAGCACATGTGGGGCGGACATCCAGGACGTCCAACCCATGGTCGCCGACCACGTCGGCGTGCATGCCACAGGTGGCCTGCCGCACTTCTCCGGCGACGACCCGGTCCACGGGATCTCGGTCATCACCAGGCACTACATGGTGCACGACGGACCCGACATCAACAACTACAACTACTACTACGTCGACGACAACGACATCATCGTCACCGTCGACGACCGCGACACCGTCAACATCCACGCCGATGGCGACCTGACGATCACGGACTCGTTCAACGAGGACAACGACATCACCGTCATCGACGACTCGTTCAACCAGGACAACGACGGCGTCGACAACAAGGGTGGCTC
>DASYKY010000114.1:0-71030 GCA_035995025.1 Actinophytocola sp. | reverse complement strand
GACATCTACGGCAAGATCGGCACCTCCGGCGTCTCGATCGCCACGCTCGACGACATGAAGGCGCTCTACGAGGGCTTCGACCTCACCGCGCCGACCACGTCGGTGTCGATGACGATCAACGGCCCGGCGCCGACGATCCTCGCGTTCTTCCTCAACACCGCGATCGACCAGAACGTCGAGAAGTTCGCCGCCGAGCACGGCCGCCAGCCGAGCGAGGACGAGCGCGCGGAGATCGCCGCGTGGGCCCTCGCGAACGTGCGCGGCACGGTGCAGGCCGACATCCTCAAGGAGGACCAGGGCCAGAACACCTGCATCTTCTCCACCGAGTTCAGCCTGCGGATGATGGCGGACATCCAGGAGTGGTTCATCGCCAACAAGGTCCGCAACTTCTACTCGGTGTCGATCTCCGGCTACCACATCGCCGAGGCCGGGGCGAACCCCATCAGCCAGCTGGCGTTCACGCTGGCCAATGGCTTCACCTACGTCGAGTCCTACCTGGCACGCGGCATGGACGTCGACGACTTCGCGCCGAACCTGTCGTTCTTCTTCTCCAACGGCCTCGACGCCGAGTACAGCGTGATCGGCCGCGTCGCCCGCCGGATCTGGGCGGTCGCCATGCGGGAGCGCTACGGCGCGAACGACCGGTCGCAGAAGTTCAAGTACCACGTGCAGACCTCCGGCCGGTCGCTGCACGCGCAGGAGATGCACTTCAACGACATCCGCACCACGCTGCAGGCGCTGTGCGCGCTCTACGACAACTGCAACTCGTTGCACACCAACGCCTACGACGAGGCGATCACCACCCCCACGGAGAGCTCGGTGCGCCGCGCGATGGCCATCCAGCTGATCATCAACAAGGAGTGGGGCCTGTCGAAGAACGAGAACCCGCTGCAGGGCTCGTTCATCATCGACGAGCTGACCGACCTGGTCGAGGAGGCCGTGCTGACCGAGTTCGAGCGGCTCTCCGAGCGCGGCGGCGTGCTCGGCGCGATGGAGACCGGCTACCAGCGCGGTCGGATCCAGGACGAGTCGATGCTCTACGAGCAGCGCAAGCACGACGGGTCGCTGCCGATCATCGGCGTCAACACTTTCCAGCCGAGCAAGGAGAACGCCGAGGACCTGCCCACGATCGAGCTGGCCAGGGCCACCGAGGAGGAGAAGCGCTCGCAGGTCGACCGCACCCGGGCGTACCAGCAGAAGCACTCCCAGGAGGCACAGGAGGCCCTTCGGCGGCTGCGTGACGCGGTCGCCGCGGAGGAGAATGTGTTCGGCGTGCTGATGGACGCGGCTAAGGTGTGCACGCTCGGTCAGGTCACCGAGGCCTTCTTCGAGGTCGGCGGCCAGTACCGGCGCAATGTGTGAGCGATGGAGGAGTGTGCCTTGAGTATTGGGCGGGTTGGGGTCGTTGGCTGCGGGTTGATGGGGTCGGGCATCGCGGAGGTCTGCGCGCGGGCCGGCCTGGACGTCGTGGTCAACGAGGTGAACCAGGACGCGCTCGCCGCGGGCCGGGCGCGCGTCGAGAAGTCCCTCGGGCGGGCCGTGCGCAACGGCAAGCTCGACGAGGCGGGCCGGGACGCCGCCCTCGAGCGGATCCGGTTCAGCTCGGACATCGGCGAGTTCGCCGACCGGCAGCTCACCGTGGAGGCGGTCGCGGAGAGCGAGCAGATCAAGACCGACGTGTTCGCCACCCTGGACAAGGTGGTCAGCGACCCCGAGGCGATCTTCGCCTCGAACACGTCCTCGATCCCGATCATGAAGCTGGGCATGGCCACGTCCCGGCCGCAGCAGGTGATCGGCATCCACTTCTTCAACCCGGTGCCCGTGCTCAAGCTCGTCGAGCTGGTGCCGTCGCTGCTCACCGGCGAGTCCACACAGGAGCGTGCGGACTCGTTCGTGGAGGACGTGCTGCACAAGCAGGTCATCCGGTCCCAGGACCGGGCCGGCTTCGTGGTCAACGCGCTGCTGGTGCCCTACCTGCTGTCGGCCATCCGCATGCTCGAGTCCGGCTTCGCCTCCGCCGAGGACATCGACACCGGCATGGTGCAGGGCTGCGCGCACCCGATGGGCCCGCTCGCGCTGACCGACCTCATCGGCCTGGACACCACGAAAGCCATCGCCGAGTCGATGTACGCCGAGTTCAAGGAGCCGCTCTACTCGCCGCCGCCGCTGCTGCTGCGCATGGTGGACGCCGGCCTGCTGGGCAAGAAGACCAGCCGCGGCTTCTACGACTACTCTGTTCCGCCTCCCCGGAACTAGAACTTCGGGTCGCCTCTGTTCGGACCTTTCGGTTTCGTGCGTACTTGTGGCTGGGTTGCGTCACGTCCCCTTAGGTGCGGTTTGGTTCGTGCGGATTTGCTCTGAGCTGATCACATCGGGTGACTATTCGCTTGTGCGGTCAGTTCTGCTCGTGCGCTTGCCGCGCGGGTGGTGATCAGGTCGAGGACGCGCTTTGCGGTTGCCTGGTCTGCGGCTGGGATGCCTTCGAACAGGCGGTCGCCAATGCGGACCGACTCCGCGGTGATCCGCTCGAACAGCTCGCGCCCGCGCGCGGTCGGCTCGACCGGGTCGCCGTTGGCGAGGCCTGCCGCCTCGAGCTCGTCGATGGCCGCGCGGACCGCCGGAGCGGGCGCCGCAGGCCCGGCCGCCCTCTCGGCGACCGCGGCACGCTCACCGGGCATCGCGCGCAGCGCGACGAACTGGAGGAACGTCAGGCCGGCCGAGGTGAGCAGGGTGTCGAGGACGCCCCGCGTGGCCGCGGCGGCGATGTTGATGTCCTGACCGTTGAACAGGCGTGGCTGGGTCATGTCGGTTCGCTTTCGTTGAGCAAGGTCAGCAAGGTGGCACGCAGCTCGCGGTTGCGGGCGCCATCCGGCCCGCCGATCGCCTTGGTCAGCTCGGCGTGCCGGACGTGCACGATCGCGACCGCCTCGGCGGCGGTCGCGGCGCCGCGCTCGGTGAGCACGAGCCGGACCGCGCGCGGGTCGGCCGGGTCGGCCGGCCGCTCCAAGAGCCCGGCCGCCTCGAGCGCGCGGGCCAGCCGCGACACGTAGAGCGGCTCGAGCCCGGTGAGGTCGGCCAGCTGCCGCTGGTTGGGCCGGGTGTCGTTGCGGGACAACCCGGCCAGGGCAGCGAGCACCGAGAACTGCGCGTGGGTGAGCCCGAGCGGCGCGAGCGCGCGGTCGACGTCGGCCCGCCATCGGGTGGACAGGCGCCAGATCAGGAAGCCCGTTGTCGGCTCGGAACCCATGCCTAATACAGTACATAGATATTATGTCCATGGCTACTATCGCTTGTGTGATACAAAGATGCACGAATGTCTCATCGACTCATCGGGAGGCTGCCGTGACGGCTGAGGCGGCGCGGGTGGGGCCGGATCTCGAGCTGCCGGGGCCGGGCTCGCTGCACTGGCGCTGGGCGGGCGAGGTGCGCGGGTACCTGCTGCTGGTCAAGGCCGGCCTGCTGCAGCTGATGCACCCGGGGCTGGGGGCGGGGGTCGAGCAGCACTCGGACTTCTTCAACGAGCCGTGGGAACGCGTGCTGCGTTCGGTGCCGGAGATCCAGGGGGTCACGTTCGACTGGCCGGACGGGGCGCGGACCGCCCGCAGGATCCGCGAGTACCACGGCCACATCAAGGGGCTGGACGGTCGCGGCAGGCGATACCACGCGCTCGATCCGGAGGTGTACTTCTGGGCCCACGCCACGATCTTCGACGCGCTCTTCCAGATGATCGACCTGTTCGACCACCCGATGACCGACGACGAGAAGGAGCGGCTCTACGCCGAGTCGCGGCAGGTGTACCGGGCCTACGGGGTCAGCGACCGGCTGGTGCCGCCGGACTGGGCGAGCTTCGTGGCCTACTTCGACCGGATGTGCCGCGACGAGCTGGTGATCACGCCCGCCGCACGCGGGCTGGTCGAGTTCGCCAAGGAGCCGCCGGCGACGTTCCCGCTGGTGCCGGCGCCGCTGTACAGGCTGGCGCGCAAGCCGACCGCGAAGCCGCTGTGGTGGCTCTCGGTCGGCACGTTGCCCCCGGTCGTCCGCGAGCGCATCGGCGAGCGGTGGACCGAGCGCGACGAGCGCCGCCATCGCCGCTTCCGGCGCGCGGTCGCGACCGCCTGGCATGTCGTGCCGCCGCGGCTGCGCTACACCGAGCGCGCCCGCCGCGGCTATGCCCGCGCGGGGATCGGGCCGGGCGGATGAGCCTGCTGGAGCTGGTTCTCGCCGAGCCGGACACCGACGCCGTCGGCGAGTCCATTGTGGACGCCGCGCTGGCGGAGTTCCTGGCCTACGGGCTGCGGCGCACCACCGTCGACGTCGTGGCGCGGCGGGCCGGGGTGTCCCGGGCGACGCTGTACCGGCGCTTCGACGGCAAGGACGCGCTCGTGCAGGCCGTGCTCGTGCGCGAGTCGCGGCGGTTCTTCGCCAGCATCGCCGGCGCGGTGCGTGACCTGCCGTCCCAGCGGGAGCGGCTGGTCGAAGGGTTCGTCGTGGGCGTGCGGTACGCCCGCGAGGACCGGCTGCTCAACCGCCTGCTGGCGTCGGACCCGGAGGCGCTGCTGCCGTACCTGACCACCAACGGCGCGCTGGTCGTCGCCGCGGCGCGGGACTTCCTCGTCCGGCAGGCGCCGGACGCGACGGTCGCCGGCCGCACCCCGATGGGCGTGGCGGAGGTGTTCGTGCGCCTCGCGATCTCGTTCACGCTGCTGCCGGAGAGCGCCGTCCCGCTGGAGACCGACGACGAGGTGCGTGCGTTCGCGCGGGCCTACCTCGCGCCGCTGATGTCGCCCGGCTGACCCAACCCGGCGTCGATGAGCAGCCGCAGGTCGGCCTTCGCGCGCTTCCACCACGTCTCCAGCTGCCCGGTGTCCGGATTGGACAGTCCAAGGAGGAGGATGCCGCGCACGGTGTCCAGCGCGGTGTAGACGATGTGGCGGAACCGCGGGTTGTCCGCGTGGTCGCCGAACGCCGCGGCGGAGAACTCCAGCAGTGCCGCCCGCGCCTGCGGCTCGACGGCGGTCAGGTGCTCGCGCAGCTCGCGGTCGGTTCGCGCGGCGACCCACATCTCGACGGTCGCGTACTGGACCGGGCCCTGGTGGATCTCCCACATCAGGTCGAGCCCCGCGTCGATCGGGTCGGGCGCCCGGCGGACCGCGTCGATCTTCTCGAACGCCAGCTCGGCGCGGCGGGCCGCCAGGTGCCGCACGGCCGCGGCGACGAGGTCCGCGCGGGTGGGGAAGTGGTGGACCTGCGCGCCCCGGGTCACCCCCGCCAGCTCGGTGACCCGGGTCGTCGTGGTGCCCGCGTACCCGTACCGGACGAGGCAGTCGACCGTCGCGTCGAGCAGCCGTCTGCGCATCGCCGCGCTGCGCTCCTGCTGGGTCCGGCCGGTCTTCGACGTACGCGCAGGCATCCCCTCAGGTTACTGATTCATGCACCGTCGCCGGAAAATGTTCGCCGATGTCGGCCGTGTCCGGCCGGCGGAACAGCACCCCGTAGCTCGCGATCCCGCCGGCCACGAGCAGCGCCGCGAGCCCGGCCAGCGACAACAGCGTCGGCACCAGCGGCGCGGCCAGCACCGACGTGTGCGCGATCGACTCACCCACCACCACCGCGCTGAGCAGCAGATACCCGCCCGCGCCGAGCATGACGACCCGCGTCCGCGCGGTCTCGGGCCAGGTGGTGAACGTGAGCAGCCAGGCCAGCCCGGGGATCACGAGGATCGCGTGCATGGTGACCGCGTGCGCCGGCTTGAGGAAGCCCGCCGTGTCGAACGCGGCCTGCGGGTCGGTCCGCGACATCGGCACGCCGACGGCGATCATCGCGGCCCCGATGCCCATCGCGGCCATCAGCACGACGAACCCGAACCGCAGCGCGAGCCGCATGCTGGGCGAGTTCTGCCCGACGGCGCGGAACGCCGACAGCGTGAAGCCGAGCACCAGCACCACGATCAGCAGGCCGCCGAACGCCAGCGCGCCCGCGACGGCCGCGTCGAACGGCGTGGTGAAGTTGAAGTGCGACGGCACGTGCCGCCAGGCCTGCATCGACACGAGCGCGGTCTCGACCACGCAGGCGAGCGTGAACCCGCCCAGGAGCACCCGCCTGCCCAGCGTGCCGAGCCGGATGTGGTGGGTGGCCCAGGCGACCGTGGCCAGCGTGAGGCCGAACGACAGGCCGAAGGTCGCCGCCTTGCGCAGCGAGGTCGGCCCCGTCCACGGCCCGCCGGTGACGATCAGGACGACCAGGTTCACCAGTCCCCACGCGAACAGCACCCCGCCGATGACGAACGCGGCCCGCTCCAGGCGGGCGCCCTCGTCCCAGGTACGCCGCAGCGAGCGGCCCATCGCACGAATCGCCGTGTTCATGTGCCCACCTCCCACGCAACAGACTCCTCGCGGTGTGGCCGGATGTCGTCATCGCCGTGCGGGCTCCACGACTACCCCCCGAGGCGTACCGGGGTAGCTGTCAGGCATGCGTCAGGAGTACGTCAGTCAGGCGCCGGTCCGGGTTCTCGCGCGGTGGCGGCGGACGGCGTCGCGGTTGGCGCACACGGGGGAGCAGGTGCAGCGCGGTTACGTGCCGAGCTGAACGGCACGACCCAACGTGACCATAACCAGTGCTGTGTCCGCGGCTCGACCCGCGTCCTGCTCGGCACCGAGCCGATCGGCGCCACGCGCGGAATGATCTCGGCGGGAACCGGGTTGTCGTTGAGCGATGACCATCACGTCGGGGATGTCGGCCGGGACGGCTAGCTTGGGGGACACGGCCTGGTCGGCTGTACGCGAGCAGGAGGGGTGTCCGTGACCGAGGTGCCGGGCTTCGTGCCCAACGAGTCGGCGATCCGCCGGGCGCTGCGCCGCGCCCGGGACGGCGTCGCCCTCGACGCGACCGAGGCCGAGACGTTGCTGCACGCGCGGGGCGAGCAGCTCGACCAGCTGTTCGCCGCCGCTTCCCGGGTCCGCGACGCGGGGCTCGAGGCCACCGGCAGGCCGGGCGTGATCACGTTCTCGCGCAGCGTCTTCGTGCCGCTCACCAAGCTGTGCCGCGACCGGTGTCACTACTGCACGTTCGCCACCGTGCCGGGTCGCGTGCCCGCCGCGTTCCTCAGCCCGGACGAGGTGCTCGACATCGTGCGCCGGGGCGCGGAGCTGGGCTGCACAGAGGTGCTGTTCACGCTCGGCGACCGGCCGGAGGACCGGTGGACCGCTGCCCGCGAGTGGCTCGAGGAGGCCGGCTACCCGGACACGCTGTCGTACGTCCGCGCGATGTCGATCAAGGTGCTCGAGGAGACCGGCGTGCTGCCGCACCTCAACCCCGGGGTGCTGAGCTGGACCGACCTCCAGCGGCTCAAGCCGGTGTCGGCGTCGATGGGCATGATGCTGGAGACCACGGCCACCCGCCTGTGGTCGGAGAAGTCGGGGGCGCACTACGGCTCGCCGGACAAGGAGCCCGCGGTGCGGCTGCGGGTGCTCGAGGACGCGGGGCGCAGCAACGTCCCGTTCACGACGGGCATCCTCATCGGCATCGGCGAGACGCTGGCTGAGCGGGTCGACTCGCTGTTCGCGATCCGGCGGGTCGCGCGCGAGTACGGCGGCATCCAGGAAGTCATCGTGCAGAACTTCCGCGCGAAGCCGGACACCGCCATGGCCGGCATGGCCGACGTCGAGGCGGCGGAGCTGGCCGCGACGGTCGCGGTCGCGCGCCTGGTGCTGGGCCCGAAGATGCGCATCCAGGCCCCGCCGAACCTGATCGGCGGCGAGTACTCCTTGCTGCTGCGGGCCGGGATCGACGACTGGGGCGGGGTGTCGCCCCTGACCATCGACCACGTGAACCCGGAGCGGCCGTGGCCGGGTCTCGAGGAGCTGACCGCCCGCACCGAGGCGGCCGGGTTCCGGCTGGCCGAGCGCCTCCCGATCTACCCCGAGTACGTCCGCCGCGGCGAGCCGTGGCTGGACCCGCGGGTCGCCGGCCACGTGGCCGCGCTCGCCGACCCGGAGACCGGCCTGGCCGCCGCCGGTGCGGTCCCGGTGGGCCGCCCGTGGCAGGAGCCGGAGGTGGCGCTGGCCGGCTCGGGCCGCACCGACCTGCACGCCTCGATCGACACAGTGGGCCGGTCGGCGGACCGGCGGGACGACTTCGACTCGGTGTACGGCGACTGGGACGAGCTGCGTGCGCGGGTGACCGCGCTGCCGACCGCGTCGGCGGGTCCGGCCGACCGCCTCCGCCCTTCGTTCGCCGCCGCGCTGCGCCACGCCGAGTCCGACCCGGGCGGACTGTCCGATGAGGACTCTCTGACCCTGTTGGCGGCCTCGCCGGGCGCGGAGATCGAGGCGCTGGCCGCGCTCGCCGACGCCGTCCGCCGCGACACCGTCGGCGACGAGGTGACCTACGTGGTCACCCGCAACATCAACTTCACGAACGTCTGCTACACCGGCTGCCGCTTCTGTGCGTTCGCCCAGCGGCGCACGGACAGCGACGCGTACACGCTGTCGCTGGACCAGGTCGGGCAGCGTGCGTCGCAGGCTTGGGGCGTCGGCGCGACCGAGGTGTGCATGCAGGGCGGCATCCACCCGGACCTGCCGGGCACGGCGTACTTCGACATCGCGGCGGAGGTGAAGCGCCGGGCGCCCGGCCTGCACGTGCACGCATTCTCGCCGATGGAGGTCGTGAACGGCGCGTCCCGCACCAACCTGTCCATTCGCGACTGGCTGACCGCCGCTCGGGAGTCCGGAGTGGACTCACTACCCGGCACGGCGGCCGAGATCCTGGACGACGACGTCCGCTGGATCCTGACGAAGGGCAAGCTCCCGACGGCGGCCTGGATCGAGGTCGTGACGACCGCCCACGAGCTGGGCCTGCCGACGACGTCGACGATGATGTACGGGCACGTGGACAACCCGTCGCATTGGGTGGCGCACCTGAAGCTGATCCGCGACCTGCAGGGCGAGACGGGTGGCTTCACGGAGTTCGTGCTGCTGCCGTTCGTGCACACGAACGCCCCGCTGTACCTGGCGGGGATCGCGCGCCCGGGCCCGACGCACCTGGAGAACCGGGCCGTGCACGCCCTGGCCCGCCTGTTGCTGCACGGCCGGATCAAGAACATCCAGACGAGCTGGGTCAAGCTGGGCGACCAGGGCGTGGTGGACGTGCTGCGCGGCGGCGTCAACGATCTGGGCGGCACGCTGATGGAGGAGACCATCAGCCGGATGGCCGGCTCGGAGAACGGCAGCTACAAGACGATCGCCGACCTGGAGGCGCTGGCCCACAAGGCGGGCCGCCCCGCCCACCAGCGCACGACGACCTATGGACGGGTTCCGGACGAGCGCCTGCGCACGGCGAGGGAGCACGACGGAGTCTGGCGGCCGAACCTGTTGCCCTTGGTGAGTGGCTAGTGGCCGGAGTGGTGCCCTCCGCGTGCGCGGAGGGCACCGGACCGGACTACTCGCACCAGGTGTTGCCCGTGTAGGCCAGCTTGCTCGCCAGGATCCAGCCCCACTTGCCGTTGGCGGCGTTGGCGCCGTAGTAGCGCGGGTTGCCCTGGATCCGCACGTTGAAGGTGTCGCCGGGGATGGCCCAGCCCACGAACGAGCCGCCGCTCTCGGCGTCGGTCATGTCTCCGTCGGTGGTGACCTGGTACTGCCACACCGTGGTGCACTCGGCACCTGCGCCGCCACCGGCGGCGGATCCGGCCTCGGCCTGTGCGATGCCGGCACCCGCGCCGAGAGACCCGGCCAGAGCCAGGAACACGACGGCATTGCGAAGACGCGTTCTCACTAACTACCTCCATAATTGGTTGGAAACTTGTCCCCGACGCGATGAACCTATCGGCGAGTCGCACACGCCCGGAAGTGCCGCTGATCCACTCCACCCGAACGGCCTAGGGTGTTGCCGTGCGCCGCGCGCACCACGCCGACGGAAGGACGAGTGGCACATGGCTCAGGAGGTTCGGGGCGTCATCGCCAGGTCGAAGGGCGCGCCCGTGGAGATCGAGACGATCGTCGTGCCGGACCCCGGCCCGGGCGAGGCGGTGGTCAAGGTCCAGGCCTGCGGCGTCTGCCATACCGACCTGCACTACCGCGAGGGCGGCATCAACGACGAGTTCCCGTTCCTCCTCGGGCACGAGGCGGCCGGCACCGTCGAGTCGGTCGGGGAGGGGGTCACCGGCCTCGAGCCCGGTGACTACGTGATCCTCAACTGGCGCGCCGTCTGCGGCACCTGCCGTGCCTGCCTGCGGGGGCGGCCCTGGTACTGCTTCGCCACGTTCAACGCCGCGCAGCCGATGACGCTCACCGACGGCACGAAGCTCTCCCCGGCGCTGGGCATCGGGGCGTTCGCCGAGAAGACGCTGGTGCACAGTGGACAGTGCACAAAGGTCGATCCCGAGGCGTCGCCCGCCGCGGCCGGGCTGCTCGGGTGCGGGATCATGGCGGGGATCGGTGCCGCGGTGAACACCGGCGGGGTCACCCGCGGGGACAGCGTCGCGGTCATCGGCTGTGGCGGCGTCGGCAGCGCGGCCGTCGCGGGGGCGTCCATCGCCGGGGCCACGAAGATCATCGCGGTCGACCTGGACGAGCGGAAGCTCGAGCGGGCCAGGAAGTTCGGCGCCACGCACACGATCCACGCCAAGGACACCGACGTCGTCGAGGCCGTGCAGGCGCTCACCGGCGGGTTCGGCGCGGACGTCGTGATCGAGGCCGTCGGCCGCCCGGAGACCTGGAAGCAGGCCTTCTACGCCCGCGACCTCGCCGGCACCGTCGTGCTCGTCGGCGTGCCGACGCCGGACATGCGACTCGAGATGCCGATGATCGACTTCTTCTCGCGCGGCGGTTCGCTCAAGTCCAGCTGGTACGGCGACTGCCTGCCCTCGCGCGACTTCCCGTACCTGATCGACCTCTACCGGCAGGGCCGCCTCGACCTCGACGCGTTCGTCACCGAGACCATCGCGCTCGACCAGGTCGAGGACGCGTTCACCAAGATGCACCACGGCGACGTACTGCGCTCGGTGGTGGTCTTCTGATGGCAGGCCCGCGGGTGGAGAAGGTCGTCACCTCCGGCACCTTCAACCTCGACGGCGGCAGCTGGGACGTCGACAACAACGTCTGGCTGCTCGGCGACGACGAGCAGGTCCTGATCATCGACGCCGCCCACGACGCGGCCGCCATCGCCGCGGCCGCGAACGGCCGCGAGGTCGTGGCGATCGCCTGCACGCACGGCCACGACGACCACGTCGGCGCCGCGCCCGCGCTGTCGGTCAAGGTCGGCGCGCCCATCCTGCTGCACCCGGCCGACGACGTGCTCTGGCAGCTCGCCCACACCGACGTCCGGCCCACCGCCGAGCTCGCCGACGGCGACACGCTGCAGGTGGCCGGCGTGGACGTGCGGGTGCTGCACACGCCGGGCCACGCGCCCGGCGCGGTGTGCTTCCACGTGCCCGAGCTGGGCGTGGTGTTCACCGGCGACACGCTGTTCCAGGGCGGCCCCGGCGCCACCGGCCGGTCGTACTCGGACTTCGGCACGATCGTCGGCTCGATCCGCGACCGGCTGCTCACGCTGCCCGCGGAGACCGTGGTGCACACCGGTCACGGCGACGACACGATGATCGGCGCGGAGGCCCCGCATCTCGAGGAGTGGATCGCCCGAGGTCACTAGCCTAGGCTCGACCGTAGGATTGTCGACAATCCCAGACGAGGAGTGCTGATGGCTGAGCTGTCCCCGGTTCTCAAGCAGGCGACGCCGGTGGTCGCCGAACGCGGCGAAGGCGTGTACCTCTACGGCGAGGACGGGCGCCGCTATCTCGACTTCACCGCCGGCATCGGGGTGACCAGTACCGGCCACTGCCATCCGAAGGTCGTGAAGGCCGTCCAGGAGCAGGCCGCGAAGCTCATCCACGGCCAGTACACGACGGTCATGCACCGCCCGCTGCTGACGCTGTCCGAGCGGCTCGGCTCGGTGCTGCCCGAGGGGCTCGACTCGCTGTTCTACGTCAACTCCGGAAGCGAGGCCGTCGAGGCGGCGCTGCGGCTGTCGCGGCACGCGACCGGCCGGGCCAACGTCGTGGTCTTCCACGGCTCCTTCCACGGCCGCACGATCGGCGCCGCGTCGATGACGACGTCGGCCACCAAGTTCCGCGCCGGGTTCGCGCCGCTGATGGGCGGCGTCACGGTGGCGCCGTTCCCGACCGCGTACCGCTACGGCTGGTCGGAGCAGGAGGCGACCCGGTTCGCACTGCGCGAGCTGGACTACGTGCTGGCCACGATCTCCGCGCCCGCGGAGACCGCCGCGTTCTTCGTCGAGCCGGTGCTCGGCGAGGGCGGGTACGTGCCGGCGAACACCGAGTTCCTGGCCGGCCTGCGCGAGCGCGCCGACCGGCACGGGATCCTGCTCGTGGTCGACGAGGTGCAGACCGGCTTCGGGCGCACCGGGAAGTTCTGGGGCCACCAGCACTTCGACGTCCGCCCGGACGTGGTGATCACGGCGAAGGGCCTGGCGAGCGGCTTCCCGCTGTCCGCGATCGCCGCGCCGCGCGACCTGATGGCCAAGGCATGGCCGGGTTCGCAGGGCGGCACCTACGGCGGCAACGCGGTGGCGTGCGCGGCCGCGCTCGCGACGCTGGACGTCGTCCAGTCCGAGGGACTCGTGGAGAACGCGGACAAGATGGGCGCGCGGCTGCGCGAGGGCCTCGCGAAGGTGGCCGCGGACGTGCCGGCCATCGGCGACGTCCGCGGCCTGGGCCTCATGCTGGGCAACGAGTTCGTGGACCGGGACGGCGAGCCCGACCCGGCCACCGCAGCCCGCGTGCAGCAGGCCGCGGCGGCCGCCGGGCTGCTGCTGCTCACCTGCGGCGCGGCCGGCAACGTGGTCCGGATGATCCCGCCGCTGGTGGTCACCGCCGACCAGGTCGACGAGGGCCTGGCCCTGTGGCGGGAGGCGATCGCCGCCGTCTAGAACCGGTTCGCGTACTCCTTCGCCAGCTCCTCGGCGCGGCCCTCCGGCCACGGGCGGACCGCGCCGTGCACGGCGGCGAAGAACAGCTCCAGCTGCACGTGCCACGCGCCCATCGCGGTCGCCCGCACGTCCGCCAGCCGGGCCGGCACGGTCTGGGTCAGCTCGACGCGCACGCCCAGCTTCTCGTCGGACACGATCGTCCACCGGACCCGGCCGGCGGGCGTGCCGTCGTGCAGCCACTCGTACTCGAGCACGCGCGTCGCGTCGACCTCGGTGAGCCGGCCGGCCGGCACGTACCCGTTGGTGGCGCGCAGCGGTGGCTCGCCGCCGGGCTCGGGCGTCGCGTCCTCGACGATCAGCGCCCACACGTCGGCGGGCGGCTTCCACACGAGGTCGCGGGCGAAGCGCAGCTCCCAGCCGTCGCCGGCCGGCTCGGCGGTGCCCTCGTCGAGGCCGAACTCCGCGATGTAGTCCGACATCGGCGTCAGCCAGTCGGTGCGCTCGGCGACCGGGCCGCCGTCGAGCTGCCCCACGAGACTGTCGAGGCACTGGTCCCAGCCCGCCGCGGTCCGCCCCGCGCCGAGCCTGCCGACCGGGCCGCCGCTGAGGGTCTGGGTGAACACCAGCAGGCAGCCGTCACCGTCGGGGATCAGCTCGATGCGCAGCACGTCGGCGTTCCACCGGAACGCGTAGACCTTCGGCGGGTCGACCTCGAGGACCTCGCCGTCCCACGCGCCGTCCACGACCGCCTCCTCGGGGAACGTGAACCGCATGGGCGCGCCGGGGCGCAGCTCGGCCTCGACCGTCGCGGGGAACCAGTGGGACATCTCGGCCGGCTCGCTGACCGCCCGCCACACCTTGGCGGGGGCGTGGCGCAGCCGTCGCTCGAAGCGCAGCACCGGCTGCCCGTCGATCGTCCGCAGGGTCGCACGGTCTGTCACGGCGAATCAGTCCTCCATCTCGTCCAGGCGTCGTTCCAGGGCATCCAAACTGTCCGTCCACATGCGACGGTACGGTGCCAGCCAGGCGTCGATCTCGGCGAGCGGCGCCAGCCGCAGCCGGTACAGCCGGCGTTGCGCGTCCTGCCGCACCTCGACCAGCCCGGCGCCGCGCAGGATCCGCAGGTGCTTGGACACCGTCGGCTGCGTCAGCGCCAGCCGCTCGACCAGGTCGCCGACCGGCCGCTCGCCGGCGCGCAGGAGATCGAGGATCTCCCGCCGACGGGGCTCGGCCAGCACCTCGAATGTAGATGCCATGCCGTCAATATAGCTGGAATGGCATATGCGCGCCAGTCCGCCGGCGCGCGCACCGATGAGTTTCCCGCGCCACGCCGGTCTATACGCCCGAGACCGACTCGCGGGAGGCTGGCGCCATGCGGAAACTGACCTACGGCATGAACGTGACCCTGGACGGCTACATCGCCGCGCCCGGGGACGACATCGGCTGGAGCGAGCCGAGCGACGAGCTGTTCCAGTGGTGGTCCGACCAGGTGCTGGCGAGCAGTCTGTCGCTGTACGGGCGCAGGCTGTGGGACACGATGAGCTCCTACTGGCCGACCGGCGACCAGCAGCCCAACGCCACCCCGGCGGAGATCGAGTTCGCGCGCCGCTGGCGGGACGTGCCGAAGGTGGTGTTCTCCACGACGGTCGACAAGGTCGACTGGAACACCCGTCTGGTCACCGGTGACGCGGTCGCCGAGATCTCCCGGCTCAAGGCTGAGGACGGCGGGCCGATGGACATCGGCGGCGCGACGCTGGCCGGGTCGGCCATGCGCGCCGGGCTGATCGACGAGTACCTGGTGGTCACGCACCCGGTCCTGGTGGGCGGCGGCACGCCGTTCTTCACGGCGCTGGACGGCTGGGTGAACCTGAGCCTGGTTGAGACGCGGACGTTTGCCGGCGACGTGATCTTGACCCGGTACGAGACGCGACGGTGAAGTAGCCGGGTCACGTGACCGGCTCGGCGACCGTGTTGTGCCTGGCCAGACAGGAATTCCGGGTGACGCTGGTGATCGGCTCCCGCCGTGAGGAATCCGGCACCACGAAGAATCCGGCCCCGTGGATGGCGGCCCCCACCCTCTCCGGGGGCACCCCTCTGGACCAGTCTACCGGGATATGGCCTGGTCAAAGCCGTTCGTGGTGGCCTGTGGACAACTTCCGGCCGCGAATGGCGCGTTTGGTTCGCTGCTCCTGCGATCGTGACGGGGGCCTGTCAGGCGCCGAGGATTCCGAGCAGGCGGGTGACCTCGGCCGCCACCGCCGACCGGGCTGCGGTCAGGTACTTGCGGGTGTCCACGACGTCCGGGTGCTCGGCCAGGTATGCGCGCACCGCGGCGGTGAACGTCTTGTTCAGCTGTGTCGCGATGTTGACCTTCGTCATGCCGGCCCGCACCGCGCGGGTCAGGTCCGCGTCCGGCACGCCCGAGGACCCGTGCAGCACCAGCGGGACCGGCACCGCCGCGTGCAGGCGGGCGATCAGGTCCAGGTCGACGGAGGCCTCACGGGTGAGCATCGCGTGCGAGGTGCCCACCGCGACGGCCAGCGCGTCGATGCCCGTCGCCGCCACGTACTCGCGGGCCTCGTCCGGGTCGGTGCGCACCCCCGGCGCGTGCACGCCGTCCTTGCCACCCACCTCGCCCAGCTCCGCCTCGACGTACACGCCGCGGGAGTGGCAGTGCGCCACAACGTCCGATGTGGACGCCGCGTTGTCCGCATAGGACATCGTGGACGCGTCGTACATGACCGAGCCGAACCCGAGCCGCACCGCCTCGTGCACGAGCGCCACGTCCGTGGCGTGGTCGAGGTGCACCGCGACCGGCGCGGTCGACGCCCGTGCGACGGCCAGCGTGGCGAGCGCCAGCGGTTCGAGACAACCGTGGTAGCGCACGGCGTTCTCGCTGATCTGCAGCACCACCGGCGCGCCCGCGGCCGCCGCGCCGGCGACCAGCGCCTCGGCGTGCTCCAGCTGGATGACGTTGAACGCGCCGACCCCGCGGCCGGCCGCCGCGGCCGCGCCGACGATCTCAGCGGTCGGGGTCAGCATCGAGCTCCTCCACCTCGGCGAGCGGCGCCAGGCGCCGGTAGGTCGGCAGGTCGACGTCGCCGGCCAGCGGGCAGGCGACCGCCGCCGCGGCCAGCGCCGCCGCGTCCGCGAGCAGCTCCGGCCACGGCATGCCCGCGGCCAGCCCGGCGGCGAGCGCGGCCACGCACGCGTCGCCCGCGCCGGTCGGGTTGCCACCCACCTGCTCCGGCGCGGCCGCGCGCCAGCAGCCGTCGGCGGTGACCGCGAGCAGGCCGTCCGCGCCGCACGAGGCGACGACCGCGCCCGCGCCCCGCGCACGCAGCCGCCGGGCCGCGCCGAGTGGGTCGGCGAGACCGGTGACGGCCACCTCGTCGGCGTTCGGCTTGACCACCCGCGGGCCGGCCGCGACGCCCTCGAGCAGCGGCGGACCGGAGGTGTCCAGGATCGCCGGGGCCGTGGTCGCGCCGAGCAGCTGCGCGTACGCGTGGTCGGGCAGCCCGGGCGGCAGGCTGCCGGACAGCACGACGACGTCCGCGCGGGACGCCAGCTCGTGGAACCGGTCGGTGAACCACGTCCAGTCCTCGATGGACAGCCGGGGGCCCGGCTCGTTGAACGCCGTCGCCGCACCGTCCTGTTCGGACACCACGGTAACCGTGCGGCGGGCCGCCGCGGCCGGCTCGACGAACGCCTCGCGGATGCCGGCCGCCGCCAGGTCCGCACGGATCGCCCGGCCGGTGTCCCCGCCGGCGAACCCGGTGACCACCGGGTCGTGGCCGAGCGCGTGCAGCACCCTGGCCACGTTGACGCCCTTGCCCCCGGCCCGCACACCGGCGGGCGACGCGCGGTGCGTGGCGCCGGGCACCAGCGCGGGCACGCGGTAGGTGACGTCGAGCGCCGCGTTCAGCGTGACCGTAAGGATCACCTGACGGCCTGCCAGGCCATGATCGCCGAGCCGATGCAGCCCGCGTTGTCGCCGAGCGCCGCGGGCACGATCTTCGGCACCCGCTGGAACGTCAGCCGGCCGACGAGCGCCTCGCGCAGCGGCGCCAGCAGCGTGTCGCCGGACTCGGCGAGGCCGCCGCCGATGGCCACGACCTCCGGGGCGAACAGCGTGCTCGCCGTCGTCAGCGCGGCGGCGAGGCCCTCGACCGCGCGGTCCCACACCGCGATCGCGTCCAGGTCGCCCGACCGCACCGCGCCGGCAACGTCCGCCGCACGGGTCACCGGCCGCCCGGTCGCCTCGGCGTAGCGGCGCGCGATGTGCGACGCGGCGGCGACGGTCTCCAGGCAGCCGCGGATCCCGCAGCCGCAGACCGTCCCTTGTGGATCGACGACGATGTGGCCGATCTCGCCCGCGTAGCCGTCCGCGTCCAGCCGGTGGCCGTCGACGAGGACGGCGGCCGCGATGCCGGTGCCGATCGGCATGAACATCGCGTTGCGCACCCCGGTCGCCGCCCCGACGGTGAACTCGGCGAGCCCGCCGGTCCGCACGTCGTGGCCGAGCGCCACCGGCATGCCGGCCGCCTCGCTGAGCAGCGCGCGCAGCGGCAGCTCGCGCCAGCCCAGGTTGACCGCGGCGCGGGCGATGCCGTGTTCCTCGTCGATGATCCCGGGCGCCGCGACGCCGACCCCGCACACCTCGGCCTCGCCTGCGGTGATCCGCAGCTCGTCGATCAGCTCGGCGATCTGGCCGACGTCGACACTGCCGTCCACCCGCCGGGTGGCCGCGCGCTGGGTGTGCACGACACGCAGATCCTCGGCGACGAGCGCGGCCTTGATCGAGGTGCCGCCAACATCGATAGCCGCGACCAGCCGTGGTTCCGCCACTCCATCCACGTAGTGCAATGTAACCGCACCCAAGGGGAACGGGACGCATCCCAGCCACAAGTACGTGCGCGACCGGAGGACATCAGCCCAAGGCGACCAGCAGGGTTAGTTCCGGGGAGGCGGTCAAGCGTTGGGGTTGAACGGGATGCCGCTCGGCATGGCCTCGGTGAGGTTGTTCGCGAACGCGCTGTCCTTGATGCCCAGGCTGGCGTCGCCGAAGTCCGCGCCCGTGAGCGTGTCGCGGATGCCCGGCGGGTAGTTGTCCCAGCTCACCAGGTCCGGGTACTGCCACGCGCCGTAGTGGTTCTCCGGCTGCTCGTCCTTGGCCGCGAGCCGGAAGCAGTGCGTGGTGGCGCCGTCCTTGTGGTACACGACCTTCGCGTGTGTGCCGTCAAAGCCGGCGTCCGACGCGGGAAAGGTCTGGTAGTCGCCGTGCCGGGAGACCGACACGTATTGCGGGGCGTCGCCGGACACCCAGACCACGACGTGCTCGATGTCGTGCCGGTGGCCGAACGGGTCCCAGCCCGCGATGGCCTGGTCCTTCTCGAAGTACAGGTCGTAGAGGTGGGCGCACCAGCCGTTGTTGCACTTCGAGCGCGCGTAGGAGTTCGTGTTGTCCAGGTCGGACGGGTCGTGGCAGTTGCCGTTGAGCGCACCGGACGGCTCCAGCCCCGGGTTCAACGTGCCGTCCCGGCCGATCGCCGGGGTGGGGTAGCAGCCGTCGCCGTCGTAGTCGAACGCGGGTTGCCACTTCGCGTCCTCGTCGGTGGCGCTGGCCGGCAGTGCGCCTGGCGGCTCGGCCCATGCGAGGGCGGGGATGCCGATCGCGAGCGTGGCGATGCCGGTGACGACGGTGAGGACACGCGAGACAGGCCGCATTGGTGCAGACAACCATCACGGCGGGCGGGCGCGGCACCGACGAAAGAACGGTTCTCTTCCCGGTTATGCCCGGTGCCCGAGCATGCTCAGCACGAGGTCGGCGTACTGCCTGCCGAGCATCGTGGGCGAGGGCCTGCTGGCGGGGGAGTACCAGCGGGCGACGTCGATGCCGAGCGAGAGCACTGCACGCGCCGCGGTGCGCACGTCCGGCACCACGAACGCGCCCTCGTCCACGCCGCGGGTGATCACGTCGCGGACCAGCCGCTCGGTGCGCCGCCGCAGATCGGCGACCAGCTCGTAGTCCGCGGGCGGCAGCGCGTGCAGCTCGTGCTGCACCACCCGGGCGACCAGGTGCCGCTTCGCGTGCCAGGCGACGAAGCGTTCCACCAGCGTGCGCATCGTGGCCACCGGGTCGGGCTCGGCGGCCACGATGGACTCGACCATCGCGAGCGTGCGCTCGTGGCCGCTGCGGCTGATCGCGAACAGCACCGCCGACTTCGCCGGGAAGTGCACGTACAGCGCGGCCGGGCTCATGCCGGCCGCCGTCGCGATGTCCCGGGTGGTCGTGGCGTGATAGCCGCGCTCGGCGAACGACTCGACCGCGGCGGCCATCAGCCGGCGCGCCGCCTCCGGCCGGACGTCCGGCCACATCTCGTCCGGGATCGGCAGCTGTGTCACGCCGGCAGGTCGGCCAGCGGGGCGAGCAGCTGCCGGTGCCGGCCCGGCGTGCCGAGCGCGACCTGGTCGGCCTTGGCCCGCTTGAGGTACAGGTGCGCCGGGTGCTCCCAGGTCATGCCGATCCCGCCGTGCAGCTGCACGCATTCCTCGGCCGCGTGCACGGCGACGTTCGAGCACAGCGAGTTCGCGAGGCTCGCGGCCAGGCGCGCCTCGGCGGAAGTGCCCGGTGTGTCGGCGGCCGCGCGGGCCGCCGCCCGGGCCAGCGCCAGCTCCTGCCACAGGTCGGCGAGCCGGTGCTTGAGCGCCTGGAACGAGCCGACCGGGCGGCCGAACTGGTGCCGGTCCTTGAGGTAGGCGACCGTGGTCGTCACGCACCACTCGGCGAGGCCGACCTGCTCGGACGCCAGCAGCGCCGCCGCCGTCCACAGCGCACTGTCCAGGGCGGACGCGGCGTCGCCGGCCAGCGCCGTGCCGGTGGCGCCGTCGAGCGTGACGTCCGCGACCGGCCGGGTCAGGTCCAGCGACACGACCGGCGTCACGGTCACCCCGGCCTGGCCGACCGGCACGGTGAACAGCCGCGGGCCGTCGACGCCGGCGGCCGGCACGACCAGCACGTCAGCGGCTACGCCGTCGCCCACTGTGCGGACGGTGCCGCGAAGGGTGCCGCCCGCAGTGTCGTCGTCGTAGGCCACCGTGGTCGGGAACGGCGAGCCCGGCGCGGTGCCGAGCGACACGGCGAGCGCGCCGACCGACCGGCCCGCGCCGAGCGCGTCGAGCAGCTCCCGTGCCGCGTCGTCAGGTTCGCTGCCGAGCAGGGCGCCGGTGGCGAGCACCGCGCTGCCGAGGAAGGGCACGGGCGCGACAGAGCGGCCCAGCTCCTCCATGACGACGGCCGTCTCGCGGGTGGACGCGCCCTGCCCGCCGAGCTCCTCGGGTACGTGCAGCGAGCCGACGCCGAGGTCACCGGAGAGCGTGCGCCACAGGTCGAGGTCGTAGGGCTTGTCGGTCTCGCAGCGGGCCAGGATGGACGCCGGCTGCGCGCGGTCGGACAGCAGGTCGCGGACGCTCGCGCGGAGCTGGTCCTCGATGTCGGTGTAGAGCAGGTTCAGTGGTTCGCTCTGTGTCATTGGTTCGCTCCGCAAGCTCCGCTCATCGCGGCAGGTCCTTCCACGCGACCTTCGTGTCGACCCGCGCCTCGGCGGGCAGCCCGAGCACGCGCTCGGCGATGATGTTGCGCAGCACCTCGGAGGTGCCGCCCTCGATCGAGTTTCCCTTGGCCCGCAGGTAGCGGTAGCCGGCCTCGCGCCCGGTGAAGTCGACCAGGTCCGGCCGCCGCAGCGTCCAGTCGTCGTAGCGCAGGCCGTCCTCGCCGAGCATCTCGACCTCGAGGCCGGACAACGCCTGGGCCAGCCGGGCGAAGGCCAGCTTCATGGCCGAGCCTTCCGGCCCGGGGGAGCCGACCGCGAGCTGCTGGCGAAGCCGCATCCCGGCCAGCCGGAAGGCCTCGGACTGCACCCACAGGTCGAGCAGCCGGTCGTGCAGCTCCGGCGTGCGCACCTCGGGGTGCGCGCGCCAGGTGTCCGCGACCGTGCCGATCATGCCGCCCTCACGCGGCGTCGCGCGCCCACCGATGGCGACGCGCTCGTTCATGAGGGTGGTCTGCGCGACCTTCCAGCCCTCGCCGACCGCGCCGAGCCGGTCGGTGTCCGGGATCCACGCGTCGGTCATGAACACTTCGTTGAACTCGGCCTCGCCGGTGATCTGGCGCAGCGGCCGGACCTCGACGCCCGGCTGGGTCATGTCGAGGACGAAGTAGGACAGGCCGGCGTGCTTGGGCAGGTCCGGGTCGGTGCGGGCGAGCAGGATCGCCCACTTCGCGGTGTGCGCGCTGGAGGTCCACACCTTCTGGCCGGTGACCCGCCAGCCGTCGCCGTCACGCACCGCGCGGGTGCCGGCCGCGGCGAGGTCGGAGCCGGCGCCCGGCTCGGAGAACAGCTGGCACCACACCTCCTCTCCGGTCCACAGTGGACGAAGCAGGCGCTGCTTCAGCTCGTCGGTGCCGAAGGCCAGGATCGTGGGGGCAGCCATGCCGAGGCCGATGCCGATCCGGCGCGGGTCGTTGTCGGGGGTGCCTGCCAGCTCGGCCTCGACGACGTTCTGCATCTCCCGGGCCAGGCCCAGCCCGCCGAGGCCCTCGGGAAAGTGCACCCAGGCGAGGCCGGCGTCGAAGCGCGCCCGCAGGAAGTCCATCCGGTCCATGGTGGACGGATCGTTGGCGGCCAGGAACTCGCGTGTCCGCTCGCGCAGCTGGTCGGGGGTCATGGCACGTACAGCGCCATCGTCTCGGCGACGCAGGCCGGCTTGTCGCCGCCCTCGATCTCGATCGTGGTGCGCACGGTGACCTGCTTACCCTGTGCCTTGTCGACGACGTCCACCAGCTCCGCGCTGGCCCGTACCCGCGACCCGGCGGGTACGACGGCCGGGAAGCGGACCTTGCCGAGTCCGTAGTTGATGCCCATCGAGATCCCGTCGACGGTGTAGATCTCCTTGCCCAGCATGGGGATCAGCGACAGCGTGAGGTAACCGTGGGCGATCGTGGCGCCGAACGGGCCTGCCTTGGCCCTCTCGGTGTCGACGTGGATCCACTGGTGGTCGCTGGTCGCGTCGGCGAACGTGTCGATGCGATCCTGGGTGATCTCGACCCAGTCGCCGGTGCCGAGGTGCTCGCCCTTGGCCGCGGTCAGCTCGTCGAGGTTCGCGAATGTGCGCATGTCAGTCCCTCGGTCCGCCGGCCACGTAGATGACCTGGCCGGAGATGAAGCCGGACTCTTCGCCGGCGAGGAAGGAGACCAGCGCGGCGATGTCGGCGGGCTGGCCGACGCGCTGGACCGGGATCGCGGCCGCGGCGCCCTTCTTGAAGTCCTCGAAGTCGATCTCCAGCCGCGCGGCGGTGGCGGCGGTCATCTCGGTCTCGATGAACCCGGGGGCGATCGCGTTGGCGGTGACGCCGAACTTCCCGAGCTCGATGGCCAGCGTCTTGGTGAACCCCTGCATGCCGGCCTTGGCGGCGGAGTAGTTGACCTGGCCTCGGTTGCCGAGGGCGGAGGTGCTGGACAGGTTGACGATGCGGCCCCAGCCCTGTTCGGTCTGGTGCTTCTGGACCTCGCGGGTCATGAGGAACGCGCCGCGCAGGTGCACGCCGAGGACCGAGTCCCAGTCCTCCTCGGTCATCTTGAACAGGAGGTTGTCGCGGGTGATGCCGGCGTTGTTGACCAGGACGGTCGGCGCGCCCAGCTCACTCGCCACCCGCTCGACGGCGGCCCTGACGGCCGCCGGGTCGGTGACGTCGGCGCCGATCCCGATCGCCTGACCACCCTTGTCGGTGATCGCCTCGACGGTGCCGGCGCAGGAGTCCCCGGTGAGGTCGATGACCCCCACGGCGAACCCGTCCTGAGCCAGACGCTGGGCGACCGCCGCCCCGATGCCCCGAGCGGCACCGGTGACGATCGCGACACGGGAGTGGGCCACGGCGTTGTTCCTCCACGTTTGGTTGGTGAGCTAAGCAAGCGCTTAGCAAAGTTACCCCGGTGGAGGAGGGTGCGGCAACATCGCTGTGACCTGACGAGCACGAGCGCGCCGCAGCCCCTCCTCAGTCCGTGGCGGCTCCCGCTGCCGGCTCTCGTTCACAGCGGGTAGCCGCCGGCCTGAGACTACGAGAGCTGGGCCCGCTGTGTGCGCAGAAAGGCCGCGAGGCCGAGACAGGTAATGACAATGCCGAAAGACTCGGCGTTGATGGAATCAAAGGTCGGCACGAGAGCCGGCCAGTGCCGTGGAGGATCTGGTCCGACCCGGTTGAAAGCGAATGATAGAAAAGGCTGTGCACGTTCCTCGCCGAAGGCTTCCCGCGCCCCGCTCGGTCACCATTCGCCACTCTCGTCAACGCGCTTCGTCGGACAACGGCGGACATGGCTCCGCACGCTCTGCGGCCACGGCCACGTCATCGCCTGATCACCGCAGGACTCGGCGAGCTATGACGGTTTCGGAGACCATTACCGGGCTCACCGCGATCGGTGCCCTGGTGTTCACGGGCCTGTCCCTCAACGCCACTCGCGACCAGGTCGGTGTAGCGCAAAAGCAGAACAAGGTCTCCGAACAAGGTCAGTACACAGACCGCTATACCAAGGCTGTCGCACAACTCGACCAATCAGGCCCCGAACACCTGCAAGGAAGACTTGGCGGCGTCTACGCGCTCGAACGCCTCGCCCACGATTCCCCCCGGGATCAACCCACAATTGTCGAAATCCTCTCCGCCTTCGTCCGAACCAGCAGGCCAATGGCCACCACCGACACCGAAGGATCGCCAACCTGCCCGGCACCCCAACCGCTGACCCCCGATGCGCAGGCAGGACTCACCGTCCTTGCTCGCCGCGACCACGCTCACGACCACGGCACGCTCATCGACCTCAACCACTCCTGCCTGAATGACGTCGCCTTGTATGGCGTCGACCTGGTCGGCGCGAGCCTGATCGGCGCGAACCTGAGCGCCGCGGGCCTCAGCGAGGCGGACCTGAGCGCCGCGGACCTGGACTATGCGGATCTGCGGGGCGCGATCCTGAACAGCACGGACCTAACCAGCGCGAGCCTGTCCGGCGCGGACCTGAGCGGTGCGAACCTTTTCGTCGCGGACCTGGACGGCGCGGACCTGGACTACGCGGATCTGAGCGGCGCGAAGCTGGACGGCGCGGACCTGAGCGGCGCGAAGCTGCACACCGCGGACCTGAGCGGCGCGGACCTCAGCAACGCGGATCTGCACGGCATGGACCTGGTCGGCATGGACCTCGGCAAAGCGGACCTGAGCGGCGCGGATCTGAGCGGTGCGAGCCTGGGCGGTGCGAACCTGAGCGGCGTGGACCTGACCGGCGTGGACCTCAGCGGCGCGAACCTGACCCGCACGGACCTCAGCAGCGCGAGCCTGTTCGGCGCGGATCTGGGCGGCGCGAATCTGTTCGTCGCGGACCTGAGCGGTGCGGACCTCAGGGACACGGTTCACGACGAAGAGACAGTTGTCAGAGGTGCCCTGATCGATCGCGACACGGTCGGGCGGTGGTGGTGAACGGGCTTCCGCCACCACTTCCATCCTGAAGGTCGGCGTCCGGCTTGCCCAGGGTGGAAGCCTGACCGGTCAGAACTCGAAGCCGCCGGGTTTGGCGTTCCGGTTGGCGATCAAGCCGGCCAGTGTCGCGATGGCGATCTCCGGCGGGGTGCGGGAGCCGATGTTCAGCCCGATCGGCCGGTGCACCCGGGCGATCTCGTCGTCCGGGACGCCCAGGTCCTTCAGTGCCGCCTCGTGCGGGCCCTGGTGGCGCGGGCTACCCATGATGCCCACCCACCGCACGTTCAGGGCCAGCGCGTCCCGCAGGTAGATCCCCAGCTCGGGGCGGTGATGGTCGGTCACGATGACGTCCGTGTCGCCGTCGATGGTGTCGGGGAGGCGCGGCAGGACCGTGGTCTCCGCGTCCTCGTCGTTCGTGACCCTGCCGCGTTCCGGTTCGACGAGGGTCGTGCGGTAGCCGAGGTCCCGGCCATAGCGGAGGAGATAGTCCGCGACCGGCGAGGCGAACACCGCCACCAGCGTGCGCGACTCGGGCGGCGCGCCCTCGTAGCCGTGGGCGATGGCGTCGGCGTCCCCGTGGGCACCGCTGGGGTCGGTCTCCATGAGCCTAGGGTGGCACGCGTGCCGACGAACGTCACTTTGCCGTACAACGGGCTGCTGCTCGACCGCGCGGGAGCGCTCCGCGCGGACGCCGACTGGGTGGCGCGGACCCGCGAGCACCCGGACACCCGGGTGCTCGCGTTCTGGCACGACCGCTGCCTCACTGCCGGCGGGCGGCCGGCGACCGTCGACGTTCCGGACGCGATGTTCCTCGGCGTGACCGGCGGCGACGCGGGCGTGTTCGCGGCCGATCTGTCCGATGTGGACGAAGCGGCGGCGTTGCGGGCGGCCGGCGCGGACGCCGCCACCGACATCCGGGCCATGTTCCGTGGGCTCGACCGCGAGGACGCGGCCACCCTCGCCTACGCGCGCGGCATGCTCCACTGGGCGCGCAACCAGCGCTTCTGCGGCGCCTGCGGCAGCCCCACCGACCCCCGGCACGGCGGCCACCAACGAGTCTGCCGCGGCTGCGGCAAGCTCCTGTTCCCCCGGATCGAACCGGCCGTGATCATGCTCGTCGAGGCGCCTGGCGAGCCGCGGCGGTGTCTGCTCGCGCGGCATCGCGGGGCCGCGCCCAACGCGTACGCGACGCTCGCCGGGTTCGTCGAGATCGGCGAGAGCTTCGAGGGCGCTGTTCGCCGCGAGCTGGCCGAGGAGGCCGGCGTGCGCGTCACCTCGGTGGCCTACCAGGCGTCGCAGGCGTGGCCGTTCCCCTCCGGGATCATGGTCGGCTTCCGTGCCGTCGCCGGGTCCGACGAGGTCACGGTCGACCGCGAGGAACTGCTCGAGGCGCGCTGGTTCACGCGTGCGGAGATGCGGGATCTCCTCGTGGCGCACCGCGCGGACGGCCTCGACCGCCCGGACTCCATCGAGGCGTTCCTGATCCGGACCTGGCTGGACGAAGAGCAGTCATAGGTCAGCGTGGCGTCATGGCCCTCCGGCGCCGGGTGACCGGCGTGAGGTTGGCATCGCGGGAGTACGGGTCGTCGGGGCGGGCTTCGGTGTGGTCGATGTCGTCTCCTGTCGTCGGTGCACCGCAGTGCGGGCACGAGCAAGTATCGCTCATGTGTTCGATTGTACGCCGTTGTTCGAACATGCGGCAAGCAACCCGCCTGGATGTTTGGGCACACGGTGAAGAGGGGGACACTGGGTGCTGGAGATGACGTGATGCGCTACCGGGACCGGGTGGACGCCGGCCGCAGGCTTGGCCGGCGCCTGGGGCACCTGCGTGCCGAGGACCCGGTCGTGGTCGGCCTGCCGCGCGGCGGCGTCCCGGTGGCGGCACCGATAGCCATCGCGCTGGGCGCACCGCTGGACATCGTGCTGGTGCGTAAGATCGGCGCGCCGGACCGGCCGGAGCTCGCCGTCGGCGCGATCGGCGAGGACGGCGTGACCGTGCACAACGACGTCGTGCTGACGGAGCTGGGGCTGACCTGGCCGGACCTCGGCGACCAGGTGGCCTGGGAGCGCGCGGAGATCGACCGGCGGGCGGCGCTGCTCCGGCCCGGGCCGCGGCCGAGCCTGCGGGGCCGGACGGTGATACTGGTCGACGACGGGATCGCCACCGGCGCGACGGTCGTGGCCGCGGTGCGGGTGACGCGCCGCCTCGGTGCGCGGCGCATCGTGCTCGCGGTCCCGGTCGCGCCCGCCGACACGATCACGCGGCTGCGCGAGATCGCCGACGAGGTCGTGTGCGGCATCACGCCGCGACGTTTCCTCGCGGTCGGACAGTGGTACGAGGACTTCACCCAGGTCGGTGACGACGAGGTGCGCGCGCTCCTCGACTCGTCCACTCAGGACAGACGGAACGCGCGGGGCACCGCGCGGTACAAGATGGACGATACGGACGTCGAGGAGGTCGTGGTGGCGGGGCACCTACCGGGCACGTTGTCGGTGCCGGCGCGGCCCGCCGGGGTGGTGGTGTTCGCGCACGGCAGCGGCAGCGGCCGGAACAGCCCACGCAACCGCGTGGTCGCGGGCGCACTGCACGCGGCAGGCTTCGCCACGCTGCTCGTGGACCTGCTGGACGCCGGCGAGACCGGCGACCGCGCGAAGGTGTTCGACATCGACCTGCTGGCGTCCCGGCTCCGCACCGCGATCGCCCTCGCGCGCGACGACCCGCGCCTGGCCGGCCTGCCGATCGGCCTGTTCGGCGCGAGCACCGGCGCGGCTGCGGCGCTGCGTGCGGCCGCGGACCCCGACGTGAAGGTGTCCGCGATCGTGTCCCGCGGCGGGCGCCCGGACCTGGCCGGCGACGGGCTCGCGGCGGTGGACGCGCCGACCCTGCTGATCGTGGGCGGCCGCGACGAGCAGGTGCTCGAGCTGAACACGCAGGCCCGCGCGCGGATGCGGTGCCGCACGGATCTTGCGGTGGTCCCCGGCGCGAGCCACCTGTTCGAGGAACCGGGCGCCCTCGAGCGGGTCGCGGCGCTGTCGGTGGCCTGGTTCGCCGAGCACTTCGGCGCCGAACAGATCAGAGCAGTCCCGCCGCGGTGATCACCACCGCGGCGGTGCCCTGCTCGTCCGAGGCGGCCAGGTCGATGTCCGCGGTGAAACCCCAGTCGTGGTCGCCCTCGGGGTCGGCGAAGATCTGGCGCACCTGCCAGCGGTCGGACCGCTCGTCGATGATCAGGTAGCGCGGCCCGCGGGCGTCCGGGCCGGTGCCGATCTCGTCGTGGAGGTCGAAGTACGGCTCCACCGCGTCCGCCCACGCGTCGGCGTCCCAGCCGGACGCAGCGTCCAGCGCGCCCAGCTCGTCGAAGTCTCGCCGCGCGGCCAGCTGCACCCGGTGGAACAGGGCGTTGCGCACCAGCACCCGGAACGCGCGCGTGTTCGTGGTGACGGCCGGAACGCGGTCGTCCGGCTCGGCCGACGGCTCGGCGTCGGGGTTGGTCAGCTTCTCCCACTCGTCCAGCAGGCTGGAGTCGACCTGGCGGACCAGCTCGCCCAGCCACTCGATCAGGTCCGCCAGCTCCTCGGTCTTCGCCTCGTCGGGCACCGTCTGGCGCAGCGCCTTGTACGTGTCCGCGAGGTAGCGCAGCACCAGGCCCTCGCCGCGGGCCAGCTGGTAGAAGGCGACGTACTCGACGAACGTCATCGCCCGCTCGTACATGTCGCGCGCCACCGACTTCGGCGACAGGTGGTAGTCCGCCACCCACGGGTGCCCGCGCCGGTAGGTCTCGTACGCCGCGTTCAGCAGCTCCGCGAGCGGCTTCGGGTGGGTCACGTCCTCCAGCAGCGCCATCCGGTCGTCGTACTCGATACCCTCCGCCTTCATCGCCTGCACGGCCTCGCCGCGCGCCTTGAACTGCTGGGCGGACAGCACCTGGCGCGGATCCTCCAAAATGGACTCGATGACGGACAGCACGTCCAGCGCGTAGCCGGGGTCGTCGCGGTCCAGCAGCTCGATCGTGCCCAGCGCGAGCGGGGACAGCGGCTGGTTGAGCGCGAAGTCCAGCTGCAGGTCGACGGTCAGCCGCACGATGCGGCCCTGCTCGTCGGGCTCTGCCAGCTTCTCCACGACGCCCGCGGCGAGCAGCGCGCGGTAGATCGCGATGGCCCGGCGGATCAGCCTGCGCTGCGCCGGGCGGTCCTCGTGGTTGTCCTCCAGCAGATGGCGCATCGCCGCGAACGCGTCGCCCGGGCGGCCGATCACGTTGAGCAGCATCGCGTGCGTGACCTGGAAGCTCGACGTCAGCGGCTCCGGCTCGCCCTCGACGAGCCGCTGGAACGTCGGCTCGCCCCAGCCGATCGACCCCTCCGGCGGCTTCTTGCGCACGACCTTTCGCCGCTTCTTCGGGTCGTCACCGGCCTTCGCGAGCGCCTTCTCGTTCTCGACGACGTGCTCGGGCGCCTGCACGATGACGTTGCCGACCGTGTCGTAGCCCGCCCGGCCCGCGCGGCCGGCGATCTGGTGGAACTCGCGCGCCTTGAGCAGCCGCACCTTCTGACCGTCGTACTTGGACAGCGCGGTGAACACGACCGTCCTGATGGGAACGTTGATGCCGACGCCGAGGGTGTCCGTGCCGCACACGATCTTCATCAGCCCGGCCTGCGCGAGCCGCTCCACGAGCCGCCGGTACTTCGGCAGCATGCCCGCGTGGTGCACGCCGATGCCGTGGCGCACCAGCCGGGACAGCGTCTTGCCGAAGCCCGCCGTGAAGCGGAAGTTGCCGATCAGCGCGGCGATCTGGTCCTTCTCCGCGCGGGTACAGACGTTGATGCTCATCAGCGACTGCGCCCGCTCCAGCGCGGACGCCTGGGTGAAGTGCACGACGTAGATCGGCGCCTGGTTCGTGCCGAGCAGCTCCTCGATCGTCTCGTGCAGGGGCGTGAGGCGGAACGAGTAGAACAGGGGGACCGGCCGCTGCGCGGACGTGACGATTGCGGTCGGCCGGCCGGTGCGCCGCGTGAGGTCCTCCTCGAAGCGGCTGACGTCGCCGAGCGTCGCCGACATCAGCAGGAACTGCGCGCGCGGCAGTT
Source organism: Actinophytocola sp. (assembly GCA_035995025.1). GTDB lineage: Bacteria > Actinomycetota > Actinomycetes > Mycobacteriales > Pseudonocardiaceae > Actinophytocola. Next base: position 41,488 of record DASYKY010000114.1, on the reverse strand, counting down.
CCAGCAGCGGCACCTGCCACGCCCAGCCGCGGTCGGGTTCGGCGTAGAAGTGGAACTCGTCCATGACGACCTGGCCGACGTTCGCCGCCGCGCCCTCGCGCAGCGCGATGTTGGCGAGGATCTCCGCGGTGCAGCAGATGATCGGCGCGCCCGGGTTGACGCTGGAGTCGCCGGTCAGCATGCCGACGTTGACCGCACCGAAGATGTCGCACAGCGCGAAGAACTTCTCCGACACCAGCGCCTTGATCGGCGCGGTGTAGAACGTGCGCTGCCCGTGCGCGAGCGCGGCGAAGTGCGCGCCGGTGGCGACGAGGCTCTTGCCGGACCCGGTGGGCGTCGACAGGATCACGTTCGAGCCGGAGACGATCTCGATCATCGCCTCCTGCTGCGCCGGGTACAGCGACAGGCCCTGCGCCTCCGCCCAGGAGCTGAACGCGTCGAACAGGGCGTCCGGGTCGGGGTCGGCGGGCAGAGCCTGGATGAGCGGAGCCTCGGTGAGTGTCATGGTGACACCGATCGTGCCTGATCCGCCGGCGCGATGACGACCCGGCCGCCGGGTGCGCCGTAGCGTCGACTGTCAGCCGCGGCGCAGGGTGATCTTCGTCCACGCGCCGAGGTACACCCGGTCGCCGTCGGTCAGCGGGCGGGGCGTGTTGGGGCGCAGCGGTTTCGGCTCGTCGTTGACGGACACGCCGTTCGCCGAGTCGACGTCGACGACCGCCCACGAGTCGTCCGGCCCGCCGACCAGCAGCGCGTGCAGGTGGGAGATGCCCGGGTCCTCCGGCGGGCCGGTGAGGTCGATGTCCGGGGCGATGCCGCGGCTGCGGCTGCGCCTGCCGATGCTGACCTGCTTGCCCTGCAACGGGAAGTGCCGGTCCGGGTAGAACGGCGGGAACGCGATGCCGGCGGCGTCCGGGCCCTCGGCGGCCATCACCTGGTCGAAGTAGGTGCGGTCCGCGCTGACCGTCGCGGTCCACGCGGTGGCGCCGGGCAGCCGGACCGCCGGGACCGCCTCGACGGCCGGCACGGGCTCGGTGTTCGAGGCGGGCGCGGCCGGGGGAGCGGCCAGTGAGTCGTGGCCGCACGCCTCGCAGAACCGGCCGGCCAGGTCCGCCCCGCACGCGGGGCACGTCGCACCCGCCGCCGGGAGGTCCGGCGCCGGGGCGGGCGCCGCGGCCGTCGCGGCGCCCACGTCCGCGCCCGCACTGGCCGGCGCGGGGCCGCCCATCTCCCGGCCGCAGACGTCGCAGAACTCGTCGTCGGCAGACTGGTGGCCGGCCGGACACGTTGGCATGCGGGCCCTCTCAGCTGTCGGTGGACTCGGTCTTCTTGCGCACCCGCATCGTCTTGCTCGACCGGGTGTCCAGGGTCATCTCGTCGACGGCCTCGACCTTGCGCTTGAGCCGCACCGTGCCGGTCTTCGCGTCCTCCACGTCGACGACCTTCGCCAGCAGCTTCGCGGTGTCCGAGTGGCCGGTCTCGGTGGCCAGCTGCACCGCGCGGCCGAGCTTCGCGGTCGCGGTCTCCACGTCACCCGACTTGCGTGCCTCCAGGCCCTCCTGGATCGCGTCGGCCAGCTCGGCCTGCCCGGTGTAATGCGCGACCTCCCGGTTGATCCGGGTGGACAGCGCGGTGTCCTCGGTCCACACGGCCAGGATGTTGCCCTTGCCCACGACGGTGTCCGCGCCGTCCGGCCCCGGCATCACCAGGCTCACCCGGCCGGCCAGCATCTTCTCGCCCGTCGCGGCCGAGGGGACGGTCACGCACACGTGGTAGTCGCGGGTCTCCGAACCCCACGAGCCGGTCGGGTAGTCGCCCGAGCGCGGCGGAACCTCGGTGCGCCTGCCGGTCAGGTCGGTCAGGGTCGGCTCGACCTGCTTGACGAACTTGATCGTCGAGCCCTGCGGGGTCCACAGCCGCAGCGACACGTCGGCCACCGCCTTGCTCATCGCCGACGCCGCCATCGCGCGGAAGTCCGCCTCCAGGCCCTCCGGCTCCGCCACGATGTCGACCGTGCCGAGCAGCGCGTCCGCGATCTGGCGCAGCTCATTGACCTCCCAGTCGGTGCCGACGCCGCGCGCGTCGCACACGAAATGGCCGGTCACCTCCTGGATCGTGCGGGCGAGCTGGCGCGGCGTCTCGTGCATGTTCTGCCCGTCGGTGAGCAAGATCGCGTGCCGCATCGCGCTGTCCTGGGTGGCGAACACGCTGTCGGCCAGCCGCAGCCACTTCCCGATCGCCGTGCCGCCGTTCGCCGACAGCCTCGTCACCGCCTGCTTGGCCTCCGCGCGGGTCTGCGGGTTCGCGACCTCCAGGCCGTGCCGGTACGGGTAGATCAGCTTCGCGTCGTCGGTGCCCGCGATCACCGCGAACGCCACCCCGTCGCGCAGCGTGTCGATGGCCGCCGCGGTGGCCTGCTTGGCCGACGACAGCTTGGTGCGCGGCACGTGCATCGAGCCGGAGGTGTCGACGATGATCACCTCGGCGGTCGACCCGGTCGGCGCCGCCGTGGTGGCCTGGCTCCCCGCGCCGGCCGCGGTCACCGTGATGATCGCGTTGACTTCGGTGGCGCCCGCCGACAGGAACTCGTTCTGGTAGATCTCGACCGCGAAGTCCGGTGTCACTGTTCCGCCTCCCCGGGGTTCAGACTCTTGGTTGCGTTGGGTTGGCATTGGCTCGTTGGGCGCGTACTTGTGGCTGAGTTGCGTCCCGTTCCCCTTGGGTGCGGTTGGCAGGCACGCGGGTCGTGCGGTTTCCGGGGTGTCATGCTCGTTGCTCCGGGGGGTCGGTTTTCGGTGGGAACGGCACCAGCACGGTGGTGATGTTGTCGTGGCCGCCGAGCGCGAGCGCCACCCGCGTCAGCTCACCCGCCGCACCCAGCAGCCCGACCCCCGCGGGCGGCCCGGGCAGCGCGTCGACCAGCGACCGCGCCTCCGGCAGGTAGTTCCACAACCCGTCGCTGCACAGCAGCACCAGGCCCGGACCGTCCGGCGTGAACGTCAGCGTGCGCGGCTCGATATCCCCGGCGTCCGCGCCGATCCACTTCGACAGCGCGTGCGCCTGGTGCACGGCCATCGCCTCGACCTCGGTCATGCCCTCGGCCACGAGCTCGGCGGCGACCGTGTCGTCGACCGTCAGCCCGCGCGAGCCCTCCTCGGCGAGCCAGTAGGCGCGGCTGTCGCCGACCCAGCCGACGGTGACGTCGGTCGGCGAGACCACGGCGGACACGAACGTGCAGGAGGGCGCCGTGCCGGGCACCGAAGGGTCGGCGAGCGCGGCGACCACCTCGACCGCCCTGGCCACCGCCGCGCGGGTCGCGCCCTCGGCGTCCTTGCCCTCCAGTGCCGCGTCCAACAGCACCTCGAGGGCCGTGTCCACGGCACGCTGCGAGGCGCTGTCCGCGCGGTCGGAGGTGGCCACGCCGTCGCACACCACCGCCACCACGGCGGGCGTGTCGCCCGCGACCGTGCCGAACGCCATGGAGTCCTCGTTGCGGGCGCGCCGTTTGCCCTTGTCGCTGATGCCGGCGACGAGCCCGAGGTCGGCCTCCATCCGGTCGCGGCCGCCCGGCTGGGCGCGCCCGCAGTCCTCGCAGAACCCGTCCGCGCCGACGTTCGCGCCGCCGCAGCCGACGCACGGCCCGCCCGCGGTCACGGCGCCGAGCGGGCCGCCTTCCGGGGTGCGGGTGGCGAGCAGGCTGGCGCCGCAGCTCTCGCAGTACCGGTCCTTCTCCCCGACGGACTCGCCGCAGGCGGGACAGGTCGCCATCAGACCCACGTCCTGGGCCGGATCCGGTTGGCCGTGTCCACCAATGCGATGCGCTCCCTCGTGTTGTCCGCGTGCCTGGCGAGCGTCCGGTAGGAGTTCTCGAGGCCGCTCCGCAGATCATCTTCCGTCAGCGCGCTGCCCAGCACCGTGCCCGCCCCGCTCCGGCCGGCCAGCACCCACTGCAGCGCCGTGGCCAGCACCTCGCTGGACGCGTGCGCGCGGCGCCCGGGGTCCAGCTCCAGGTCGGCGAGCTGCTTGCCGGCCGCGACCAGGTCGTCCTCGGTCAGGTCCGTCGCCGCGGGCACCCGCATGCGGGCCCGGACGGCGGCCAGCTGCGCGGCACCGTAATGGCTCGAAATCTCGGGCACCGAGCTGAGCACGTCGACCGCCTCGAGCCGTTCGCCCAGCGCGAGCAGCGCCCTGGCCAGGCCGAACGCGGCGCTGACGTACGCGCGGTCGGTGCGCCACACGGTCCGGTAGTACTGATCGGCCGCGCGGTGGTCGCCCATCGCCTCGGCGCACAGCGCGATCGCGAGCTTCGGCGCCGCCTCGCCCGGCACGGCCGCGTAGACCGCGTCGAACAGCGGGCGCGCGGCCTTCGGGTCGCGGGTGGCGAGCGCGATCAGGGCGCGGTGCCAGTCGATCAGCCAGCGGCGGTCGAGCGTGGCGGCGTCCCGGGACAGCTCGTCGAGCGTGCGGTCGGCGGTGGACGGCTTGCCCAGCTCGAGGTACGCGCGCACCGCGCGCAGCCGGACCTCCACAGTGGACTGTGGGGCGGTGCGCAGCTCGTCGAGCAGGCCGGCGGGCTCGGTGGCGGTGACGGTGGCCAGGAACGCGGCGGCCGGGTCCGCGCCGTCCACCCTCGGCACCGGCAGCATCTCCACGATCGCCGCCAGGCCGTCGGGCGGGGCGAGGTCGGTGTGCACGCCGAACGAGCGCCGCTCGGGGGTGAACTCGGTCGACGTGCCGGGCCGCGGCAGCCCGTCCTCGGTGGCCACCACCTCGCGCAGCACGCCGGTGAGCTGCTCGCGCATCTCCTCGGCGGAGGCGAAGCGGTCGGCCGGGTCGGTCGCGGTGGCGCGGCGCAGCAGCCGGTCGTAGGACTCGAACTCCGCGAGCAGCGGCTCCTCGGCGGGCGAGGGCAGGCGCGTCTGGTACTCGCGCTGGAAGTCGAACGGGAACGTGAGGACCGCGAGCGTGCGGCCGATCGTGTACAGGTCCGAGGACGTCGACGGGCCCGCGCTCGCGATCTCCGGCGCCTGGTAGCCGATCGTGCCGTAGACCGCGCTGTCCTCGTCGTCGATGTGCCGCACCGCGCCGAGGTCGATGAGCTTGAGCTGCTCCTCGGTCTGGATCACGTTGTCCGGCTTGAAGTCGCAGAACAGCAGGTCGAGCGAGTGCAGGTAGCCGATGGGCGGCAGCATCTCCAGCACGTAGGCGATCGCCCGCGGCAGCGGCAGGCACGCGGCCGCGCCCTGGGCCTGCCGGATCTGCTTGAGCATGTCCTTCAGCGACTGCCCGCCGACGTACTCCATCACGATGTAGCCGACCATCGTGTTCGTCTCGGCGTCGTGGTGCTGCACGAAGTTGTGGATCTTGACGATGTTCGGGTGCTCGACCTCGGCGAGGAAGCGCTTCTCGGCCACCGCCGCGACCAACGCGTCCGCGTCGCCGGTGTCCAGCAGGCCCTTCAGCACCACCCACCGGTCGGCGACCGCGCGGTCGAGTGCCAGGTAGATCCAGCCGAGCCCGCCGTGCGCGAGGCAGCCGAGGACCTCGTACTGGTCGTGCAGCACCTCGCCGGGGGCGAGCTTCGGGGTGAACGAGTAGTGGTGGCCGCACTTGGTGCAGAAGCCCTCCGCGCGGCCCGGGGTGCCGTCCCGGCCGCGGCCGACCTTCGTGCCGCAGTTGCTGCAGAACCGCTTGTCCTCTGGCACCTTCGGGTCGCTGAGCACGGCCGTCTTCGGGTCCCGGTAGGGCACCCGGGGGATCTCGACCAGGCCGGCGCCGAGCAGGCCGCGCGCGGCCGAGCGGGTGGAGCCGCGCCGCGAGCTGGACGTCACCGCGCCCGACGACGTGGTCCAGGAGATGCTGCCGGTGCGGGCGCTGCCGGTGCGCGTGCTCGGCGTGGCGACGTCGCCGTCCACGGCGGCCGAGGGGACAGCGGTGGCTGGGGCTGCGGTGGCGGGCGCGGCGGTGCCGGCCGGTGCCTCGAGACCGCACGTGTCGCAGAAGCCGTCCTCGTCGATGGTGCCGGTGCAGCCGGCCCGTGGACATGCGGTCATTCGGTCTCCTCCTCGGACGCCGGTCGCGACTCGCGCGCCCGGTCCTCCCGCTCCCGTTCCTGGAGAGCCTGCTGGTAGCTGTTGAGCGCCCGCGTGGCGGCCGGCAGGTCGCACGGCGCGGTGAACAGCAGCTCCTGCGCGGCCAGGTGCAGCTTCTCCAGGTCGAGATCCTCGCCATGACCGAGCCGGGCCGCCTTGACCCGGTAGGCCTCCAACCGCCCGCGCAGCTCGCCGCGCCGGTCGAGCAGGCCGCCGAACCCGCGCAGCGAGCGCCGCGCCTCGTCGAGCAGCCCCGTCGCGACCCGGTCCAGCTCGTCGACCTCCGCGGCGAGCGCCGGCCAGTCGCCGTCCTCGCGCCTGGCCGCCAGCGTGCCGAGCCGCGCGCGCAGCCGGGCCGAGCTCTCGCCCGACGGGGCGGGCAGACCCGGGTTCGCGATCTTCTCCACGACCGCCGCGTACGTCTGCCCCGCGGTGACCTCGGTGGCCTCCACGTCCGACAGCACCAGCTCCAGGCCGGCCAGCCGCTCGTCGAAGGAGGCGCGCAACGTCTCGAGCCCGGCGAGCCGGGTACGCAGCTCGCCCAGTCGCGCCTCGATGCCCGGCAGCGGGTCGGTGGTGGCCGCGGTCAGCACGTCGGTCAGCACCAGCTCGCGTGCCGCCTCGAGGTCGCGGCCGAGCCGCGCCACCGCCTCCGTCACACCCCGGTCGCCCGCGGCCACGGACTCGGCGAGCACCGACACGTCGCGCAGCTCCCCGTCGAGCGGCTCGAACCGGCCGATCGCCGCAGACCACGCCGACTCCGCGGTCGCGAGCACGTCGGTGATCGAGGCGAACGCCTTGCGCATCCGCCGGAGCAGCTCGTCGAGCGTGATCCGCTGGACGTGCTGCGCGGGCCCGGTGAGCCCGCGCCGCTCGATCGGGATCTCCTCGGAGTCCAGCTCCACGATCGGACCGGTGAGCAGCTCCGACAGCTCGGCCAGCTCGTCGTCGCCCGGCCGCGACCGGCGCGCCCGGATCTCGCGGGCGCGGTCGACCAGCCCCCGGTAGGTGGCGAACTGGTCCCACAGGGTGGCCATCGCGGCGCTCGTCTCCGCCCAGCGCCGGGCGGTCGTGCCGGTGAGGGTGGCGCCGCGCAGCAGCTGATGCCCGGCGTGGCCGTCCATCGCGACGAGCGACTCGGCGATGCGGTCGCAGTCCCCGCCGATCCGGTCCAGCGCGCGGTCCACTTCCTCCCGGCTCAGCATCGTCATGACCATGTCTCCGGTATACCCATCGCCGCTCAGTCCCGGTACCTCGCCGCGGGTGGCGCGGGTGCCGGGCCGAGCAGGTCGGAGAGCCACCGGTTGTACGTGGCGGTCCAGGTGCCGTTCGTGCGCATCCGCTCGATCACGGCGTTGACGAACCGCACGAAGTCCGTGTGCCCCTTGGCGATCGCCATGCCGTACGGCTCGCTCTCGAGCGAGTCGCCGACCACCTGGGTGAACGGGTCCTGCGCGACCAGCCCGGCGAGGATCGTGTCGTCGGTCGACACCGCGTCGATCTGGTTCTGCTGCAGCATGACCAGGCAGTCGGTCCAGTCCGAGACCTGGACCGGGACCGGCTTGGCCGGCGCCCGCGCGATGTTGGCGAGCGAGGTGGAGCCCGCGGTGGCACACATCCGCTTGCCGCCCAGCTCGTCGATGCCGGTGATGCCGGACGCCTTCTTCACCAGCACCCGCTGCTGCGCCTGGTAGTACACCGACGAGAAGTCGACGTCCTTCAGCCGGTCGCAGTTGATCGTCATCGTGCGGATGACGATGTCCACCTCGCCGCTCTTCAGCGCCGGGATCCGCTGCTGCGACGTGAGGATGCGCAGCTGCAGCGCGCTCGGCGTGCCGAAGATGGCCGTCGCGACCTGCTTGGCCATGTCGATGTCGAAGCCCTCGACGTTGCCGGTGAACGGGTTGCGGAAGCCGAACCGGAAGGTGTTCTGGTCGACGCCGACGACGAGCTTGCCCTTGGCGCGGATGCGGGCCATCGTCGAGCCGGCCGGCAGGGCGTTCGGCGCGGGCAGCGCCCCCGGGCGCAGGCTCGCGGTCGGGTCGCCGCAGCTCTGCGCGGGCGGCGCCGCCGGCGGCTCGGTCAGCACCTTCGCGTTCGCCGGCAGCGGCACCTCCGCTTTGGCCCGCGACGGTGTGACCGTCTGGTCCGCGCCGCAGCCGGTGACCAGGAGCAGCGCGGTGCCGAGCACGGCGGCCAGCACGTTCCGGCGGTTCATCGGTACTCCTTGAGCCGCTGCCAGATGCCGACCACCGAGCCGGCCGCCATGAGCACGGCGAGCACGATCACGCCGAGCACGGTGCCGGTGATCGCGTGGCTCGCCTGCGTCACCTCGTCGGTGAAGCGCTGCTGGGTCGACGCGAGCGCGTCCTCGAGCGCGGAGTCGACCTGGTCGAACCGGGCCGCGGCACCGTCCTCGCCGCCGCCGATCGCGAGCTCCACCGCGCGGGCGTAGTCGCCGTCGTCGTCGGCGGCGCGGATGTCGTCGTGCACGTCCCGCCACTGCGCCCACGCCTGCTGGGCGTCCCGGACCTTCCCGCGGACCGCTTCGTCGTCGACGCCGTCGCGTGCCGCGCGGAGCAGCCCGCCGTCGTCGGTCTTGCCGCCGAGCCGGTCGGCGACCGTGCCGTAGTCCTTCTCGAACGTCGCGCCGCTGCCGCGCGCGACGAGGGTCAGGGTCTCGTCGGAGCGGGCGGTCAGGGCCGCGATCCGGGCCTGGGCGAGCGCCTCGACGTCCGCGGAGCCGAGCTCGCGGCTCTGGTCGACGTTCGTGTTCACCCCGAGCGTGGCGATGACCACCCAGAGCAGCGACACCGCCGCCGCGCCGGTGGCCACCAGCAGGCCCACGTTGAACACCCGGTTCGTGCTGCGCCGCAGGTAAACCTGCGCGCCCACCAGCACCGCGAGCCCGGCCAGGCCAACCAGCACCTCGAGCCACGGGAAGCCGCCCGCGTCGTCCTGGTCGCCGGCGACCTGCCCGATCTCCGACCGGTAGAGCCTCTCGGCGGCCGGCAGCAGCTCGGCCCGCATGAGGGTGGACGCCTCACGCTGGTAGGCCGCGCCGACCGGGAGGCCCTGGTGGTTGTTGGCCCGCGCGGTCTCGACCAGTCCGGTGTAGACGGACAGCTTCGCGGACAGGGTGGCGAGCGGGCTGCCCGGCGCGGTCACGTCAGCGGGCTCGCGGGCCGCGACGGCCACCGCGAGCGAGGCCTCGGCCTGCGCGACGTCGTTCTCGTAGCGGGCGCGCTGGTCGGCGGGCTCCTCGCCGCCGGCCAGGAACACGCTGGTCGCCGTCGCGTCCGCGTCCGACAGCGAGCGGTAGATGTCCTGGGAGGCCACGCTGAGCGGGCCGCTGCTGGTGGCGAGGTCGTCCAGCGCGGTGGACCGGGTCTGCACGCCGATCGCGGTGAGCACCCCGACGAGCACGCTGACCAGGACCAGCCCGACCGCGAGGATCGTCAGCACGCCCGGTGTCGTGCGCGCCAGCTCGCCCAGTTCGGTGAACCGGCCCGGTGGTCTCGGGGGTTGCCGCGTGGCGGTGGGCGGCGAGACCGCCGGGGCGCTCACGGCAGGCCCGCACGCGACTGGATGGAGATCGACACTGCGCACCTTTCCGAACGGCCTCGACCGGGCCGTACCTTCCCCCGACGGTGATCGTGAGCTTAGTCGGCGCCGCGGCGGGACCGGTCCCGATTCCGCCGAAGACACTCAGTTGCGACGTTACGCGCGGGCGACCAGGCCGGTGCAGGACCTCGCGCTCGCGGTCGGTCACCCCTGCCGGCCCGCGCGCCGGGTCTCGTGGCGCGGCTCCCGGCGGCGGAACTCCGCGATCAGCCTGCGCGTCACGCCCGGCGCAGGCTCCGCACCGTCCACTTCGGAACGCAGCACGCCGAGCAGGCTCATGCTGTGCGCTGCGACCTGGCCGCGGTCGCGGCGGGCTAGCGAACCGTGCGGTCGGGGTCGCGGGGGAGGATCTGGCGGGGGAGGCCGTGCGGGCGGCTGCGCGGCTTCCACTCGCGTGGGTAGCCCAATGAGACCTCGTCGAAGCGGACGCCGTCCAGCTCGGTGGTGCGCGGGATGTGCAGGTGGCCGTAGACCATGGCGGCCGCGTCGAAGCGGGTGTGCCAGTCGGCCGTGGCCTCGGTGCCGCACCACTGGGCGAACTCCGGGTAGCGCAGGACCCGCGTCGGGTGGCGGTCGAGCGGGTAGTGGTTCACCAGCACGGTCGGCCCGGTGACGTCCATGAGCCGCTTCTCGGTCTGCGCCACGCGGGCCCGGGACCAGTCGTCGCGGGCCGGGTACGGGTCCGGGTGCAGCAGGTACTCGTCGGTGCACACCACGCCGGTCTTGTGCGCGTAGGCGAGCGCCTCCTCCTTGGTGGCGCAGCCCTCCGGCCGGAACGTGTAGTCGTAGAGCAGGAACAGCGGCGCGATCGTGACCGGCCCGTCCGGGCCCTCCCACACCGGGTACGGGTCCTCGGGGGTGAGCACGCCGAGCCCCCGCGCCATCTCGACCAGCGCGTCGTACCGCTCGACCCCGCGCAGCGTGACCGGGTCGTCGGGCGGGGTCCACAGCTCGTGGTTGCCGGGCGTCCAGACGACCGTGGCGAACCGTTCACGCAGCAGGCCGAGCGCCCACTCGATGCTTGCGAACTGCTCGGCGACGTCGCCCGCGACGAGCAGCCAGTCGTCGTCCGACCTCGGGCGCAGGCCCTGGACGACCTCGCGGTTCTCCTCGTAGCCGACGTGCAGGTCACTGACCGCCAACAATGCACTCACGACGTCCGACCCTAACGGTCGCGTTATCCCCGTCCGCCTACTGTGCTGGAACAATGGCCGTGACCACTTCTTTTGGGGAAGGGAGCCGTGGTGCGCGGATCGCTGGCCTCGTTCGGCGGTGTCGTGGTGCTGACCGCGACGCTGCTGGTGGCGCCCGCCGCCGGGGCCGACGCGGCCGCGCAGCCGACGACGGTCGCCGGCCTGCTCGCGCACTACCACGACCTGAGCCAGGAGGCGGAGCGCGTCAACGAGGACCTGCTGGTCATGCAGGAGCGCCTCGCGGGGCAGCAGCGGGCGTCCGACGCCGCCACGAAGGTGGCGAACGACGCGACGGCCGCGGCTGACGCGGCGCGGGGGAAGGTCAACACCGCGCAGGACCTCGACGAGGTCGCCGACGCGCTGTCCGCACGGCGTGAGCTCGACGCGCTGTCCGCGTTCGCGGCCAGCAGCAGCCCCGACGACCTGCTGGGCCGGCTCGCCGCGGCGAACCTCGCCCAGCACCTGACCGGCGGCCGCGACGTGCCCGCCGACGCGCTCGCGGCTGCCGAGGCGGCGGAGGACAAGGCGTCGGCGGCGTCGGCGGCCGCGACGAAGGCGTCGGCGAAGGTCGCGCGCAGCGCGGCGGACATGCGCGGCCGGCAGGGCGACCTGGACACCCAGATCGCCGACGTGCGCAAGGCGCTCGACCACCTGACGCCGGACCAGCGCGCGCTGCTGTCGGGCAGCGAGGACTACGGCGACGACGTCGTCATCCCGGCCGGGAACCTCGGCGGGATCATCAAGTTCACCATGTCCCAGATGGGCAAGCCGTACCTGTGGGGCGCGGTCGGCCCGGCGTCCTACGACTGCTCGGGCCTGGTGCAGACCGCGTACCTCAAGGCGGGCGTCACGCTGCCACGGGTGTCGCGCCAGCAGGCGACGGTCGGCCTCGTGGTGCCGCGCGGGCAGGTGCGGGCCGGTGACCTGATCTTCTACTACCGCCCGGTGCACCACGTCGCCATCGCGGTGGACAACGTCCGCGCGGTGCACGCCCCGAGCTTCGGCGAGACGGTGAAGATCACCCCGATCGACGCCATCGGCCCGATCACGATCATCCGCCGCATCCTCGCCTGACCGGCCCGGCCGGGTGCTTCGTCAGACGAACGAGCTCTCGTGCGGCCGCGCGCGGGGGCTCGCACGGCTGGCACCATCGCGAGGCCCGCGGCGAGGAACAGCATGCCGAGCAGCAGCCAGCCGATCGTGCCCCAGCTGATGATCAACGTGGTGATCAGCAGCGGTCCGAGCGTTCGCGCGATGGTGAAGCCGGAGCCGAAGAAGCCCTGGTACTGCCCGTGCCTCCCGGGCGGGGCGAGGTCGAAGCTGATCTCCCACGAGCCGCTGGCCCGCATCATCTCGGCCAGCGACCGCAGCCCGACGGCCAGCAGCAGGATCGCCACCGCCAGCAGCGCGGCCACGGTCCAGCCGGGCGCGTGGGTCCGCAGCACGATCCACAGTGGAATGCCGAGCGTGATCAGCGGGATGTGCAGCTGCAGCACGGTGTTCAGCGCGGCGATGACCGCGTACGGCCGGTCCCGCAGCACCGCGAGCGCGGGCTCGCCCGACGCGCCGCGCGGCTGGGGCGCCACCGGCGGCAGCCGCAGCAGCACGAGCGCGGAGACGGCCAGGCTGGCCGCGTCCAGTGCGAACACCGTCAGGTACACGGCCTGCGTGCCGGCTTGCAGCGCGAGCCCGCCGCCCGCCGCGCCGATCGCGATGCCGCCGTTGATCGCCGACTGAGCACCGCGCGCACCCGGGTGCGGTCGGCGGGCGCGACGAGTCTGGCGAGCAGCGCCTGCCGGGCCGCGGTGAGCCCGCACTGGCTCGTCCCGTACAGGCTCGCCACCGCCACGAACGCCACGTTCGAGCGGACGAACAGGAACGCCACGAGCGCGGCCGCCGCGAGCAGCATCGCGACGCCGCGCGGGCCGCGCCGGTCGGTGAGGTGTCCGAGCGGCACGCCGGCGAGGAAGCCGACCGCCCAGCCGATGGTGAGCCCGAGGCCGGCCTGCGTCGCGCTGAGGTCGACGATCCGGGTGAAGTACAGCGCCGAGCAGACGAGGTAGCCGCCGCCCCCCGAAATGGCCGGCTTGCGTCACGTTCCCCTGAGGTGCGGTTTGCGCGGGCCCCATTCACGACACGTTCTGCTGGGCCAATCAGGAGCCGATGAGCTCGGCCGCGCGCACGCACGCGGCGAGCGTGTCCGGGTTGCCGGTCCGCTGGTAGGACTCGACGGCCGTGTCGGTGAACTTGATGACGTGCTCGTCCCCGTGCGCCACGGAGCGGTCGACCATGTCCGTCACCAGGTCGTCCCCGGTGGGCGCGGCCGGCAGTTCCTCGCGGGGCGGCGGCCGGCCGGGCGCGTAGGTCGCGGTGATCGCGGCGCAGGCGGCCCACGCCGCGGTCAGGCTGTCCGCCCACAGCTCGCGTGGCAGCGCAGGCAGCGTGTGCAGCACGGCGTTGGGCGCGGTCGCGGTGTGCACGAGGAGCACCGGGCTCGCGTGCCCGTAGCCGAGGTAGCCGGCGGCCGCGGCGTCGACGAGGTCGGCCAGCCGGGCGCGAGCGTCGTCCGGGTCGGCGGGCGGCCGCAGCGCGGTGAGCGACCCCGGCCACGAGGGCAGCTCGCCGAGCTGGGCGAACCGGCCGGCGACCGTGCCCCGCCGGCTGCCGATCCGCGGCAGGCCCCGGAACGCGTCGCCAGCGTCCAGCGAGCCGGCCGGTGCCTCGACGCCCGGCACGTACTGGGCGCGCGCCGCCCAGAACGCGAGGCCGTGCGCCAGCTCGGCGCGCGTCTCGTCGCTCTCGTCGTCGGCGAGCAGCGCACGCACGGCATGGCTGGTGCGGATCACACCGTGCGTGGTGCCGGCCGCGATCGCCGGCAGCAGCCGGGGCCACCACAGCGTCAGCACGTCGCGCCACGGCCGCTCGGCGGTCTGCCGCGCGAGATAGGCGGTCCAGTCGGACACCCGGCCGGCGTCGCCCATCGCCTCGCGCCACGTGTCGTCGGTGATCGGGTCGGTGGCGGCGGGCAGGTCGTCGAGCCGCGTCACGTAGCCGTCGACCCAGGGGTGCACGTCGTCGGAGCGGCCGCGCCGGACCAGGACCTCGACGGTCATCGGCCCGTGGTTGGTCAGCGAGTTGTCGTCCCACTCGGGTCCGGCGTGGTGGAGTCGCTGGTAGGCCTCGGCGAGGGTCGCGTTGCTCATGCCACCAACGTAGAACTCCTATTAGGGTCCGGCACGTGGATTTCCACGTGAGCCTGGCCGGTCGCGGCGACCTGTCGGCGCGGATCTACCGGCAGCTGCGCGAGGCGATCATCGAGGGCAGGCTCGGGCCGGGGGAGCGGCTGCCGCCGACGCGCGAGCTGGCGGCGAGCTTGTCGGTTTCCCGGAACACGGTCGCCGTCGCCTACGAGCGGCTCACCGCCGAGGGTTTCCTGGTCGGCCGGGTCGGGGCCGGCACGTTCGTGTGCGCCAACCCGCCCGCACGCCCGCCGCGCACCGACCGGCCGGACGGCGACATCCCGGTCCGCCCGCTGTGGCGCCCGCTGCTCGGCGAGCCGCCCGTGCCGCGGCCGGTCCGCTACGACTTCCAGGTCGGCGTGCCGGACGCGCACCGGTTCCCGATGGCCGCGTGGCGCCGCCTCGTCGCCCGCGAGCTGCGCGACGTCGGCGTGTCCGCATCGGGCTACGTCGACCCGGGTGGGCACGCGGGGCTGCGCGCCGCGATCGCCCGGCACGTCGGGCTGTCCCGTTCGGTGCGGGCGGACGCGGACGACCTGATCGTCACCCACGGCGCGCAGCAGGCGCTGGACCTCGTCGGCCGGGTGCTGCTCGAGCCGGGCGCGTGCGTGGCCGTCGAGGAGCCGGGCTACCCGCCCGCCCGCGAGCTGTTCGCCTCGCTCGGCGCGAAGGTCGTCGGCGTGCCGGTGGACGGCGAAGGCCTGGTGGTGCCGCAGATCCCGCGCGCAGCGAGCCTCGTCTACGTGACGCCGTCGCACCAGTTCCCGCTCGGCACGCCCATGTCACTGGACCGCCGGACCGCGCTGCTCGACTGGGCGCACCGGCGCGGCGCGGTGGTGCTCGAGGACGACTACGACAGCGAGTTCCGCTTCTCCGACCGGCCGCTCGAGCCGCTGCACAGCCTCGACCGCGGCCGCCGCGTCGTGTACGTCGGCTCGTTCGCCAAGACCATGCTGCCCATGCTGCGGCTGGGTTTCCTCGTCGCGCCGCCGTCCCTGCGGCCCGCGGTGCGCGCGGCGAAGCGGCTGTCCGACCGGCAGGGCGACGTCACCGCGCAGGGCGCGCTCGCCGCGTTCCTCACCGAGGGCCTGTTCGCCCGGCACCTGCGCCGCTCCACCCGCGAGTACGCCGCGCGGCACGAGCGGATCACCGCCGTCCTGCGCCGCGACTTCGCCGGCCGGCTCGACCTCGTGCCGTCGATCGCCGGCCTGCACCTGGCCGCCTTCGTGCGTGAGCCGGTCGACGTCGGCGCACTCGTGCGGCGAGCCGCCGAGGCGGGGGTGCGGGTGGAGGATCTGCGGACCTATCACGGCGAGGGACCCGGGCGGCCCGGCCTCGCGCTCGGCTACGGCGCGATCGAGCTGGACGCGATCGAGCCCGGGCTTCGGCGTTTGGCGGGGTGCTGGCCGTGATATACGTCGCGACATGACGACAGTCGCGCCGACCACCACCGAGCAGGAGCTGGACCGGGTGCTGGCGGCCGCCGCCGACGCCTGCGCCGAGCTGACGGACACCACCGCCGAGGTCCGGGCGAAGGCGCTGCGCCGGGTCGCCGACGCGCTGGACACGGCGGCCGGCGAGCTGGTGCCGCTCGCGAACCGGGAGACCAGCCTGCCGGTGCAGCCGCGCCTGTTCGGCGAGCTCGGCCGCACGACGTTCCAGCTGCGGCTGCTCGCCGAGGCGATCATCGAGGGCGGTCACCTCGAGGTCACGCTCGACTCGCCGGACTCCGACTGGCCCGCGGGCGGGCGTCCGGACGTGCGGCGGATGCTGCGGCCGATCGGCCCGGTGGTCAACTTCGCGGCGACGAACTTCCCGTTCGCGTTCAGCGTCGCGGGCGGCGACACCGCGGCGGCGCTCGCGGCGGGCTGTCCGGTCGTGGTCAAGGCGAACCCCGGGCACCCGGAGCTGTCGGAGCGCACGGCGTCGATCGTGTCGGCCGCGCTCACCGGTGCCGGCCTGCCCGCCGGGTCGTTCGCGCTGGTGTTCGGCGAGGAGATCGGCCGCGCGGCGCTGCTGGACCCGCGGGTGAAGGCCGGTACGTTCACCGGCTCGCCCACCGGCGGCCGGGCGCTGTTCGACCTCGCGTGCTCGCGCCCGGAGCCGATCCCGTTCTACGCGGAGATGGGCAGCGTGAACCCGGCCTTCGTGACGCCGGCCGCGGCCGCGAGCCGGGCGCGGGACATCGCGGACGGCTACCTCGGCTCGTTCACGCTCGGCATGGGGCAGTTCTGCACGAAGCCGGGCCTGCTGTTCGTGCCGGACGGGTCCGGCTTCGAGGAGCCGTTGGTCACGGCGCTGGCGTCGCGGCCGGCGGGCCGGCTGCTGAACGACCGCATCGCCGCCGGCTACGCGCGCACCCTGTCCGGGCTGGCCGGCCACCCCGCGGTGACCGTGCTGCACGAGGGCGCCGACAGCGTGGACGGCCCGGCGCCGACGCTGCTCGCCACCTCGGCGGCGGACCTGCTGGCCAACCGCGCGGAGCTGACCGCCGAGTGCTTCGGCCCGACCTCGATCCTGGTCCGGTACTCCGCCGGCGACGAGCTGCTCGCGTGCGCCCGCTCGTTCACCGGCGAGCTGACCGCCACCGTCCACGGCGAGGGCGACGACGACCTGGCGGCACGGCTGGTGGCGGAGCTGTCCGGGCGGGCCGGCCGGGTGCTGTGGAACGGCTGGCCCACCGGCGTGGCGGTGACCTACGCGATGCACCACGGCGGTCCGTACCCGGCGGCGACGTCCGCGCTGCACACGTCGGTCGGCACGTCGTCGCTGCGGCGGTTCCTGCGGCCGGTGGCGTACCAGAACATGCCGCAGCGTCTGCTGCCGGAGGCGTTGCGGGACGGCAACCCGCTCGGTGTCCCGCGCCGCGTGGACGGCGTCCTCGTCCCGCCGCGCTGAGGTCCGGCCGCGCTCGGGTCCGGCCGCGCTGGGGTTGCGGGTCAGCGCCCCGCGGCGTAGCCCTGCATGCCGCGGGCGTTCGCGCCGGCGCGCAGCAGCCCGTTCGTGGTGTCCCGCGACACGGCCGACAGGCGGCCGAGCGACCACGGGTCCACCACGGTCACGGTGTGCCCGCGCCGGGCCAGCTCGTCCCGCACCGCGCTGTCCACTCTGGACTCCACGAGCAGCTCGGTGCCGGTCGCCCTTGGGTAGAACGACGACGCGAACTCCGTGGTGTGCCAGGCGGGCGCGTCGATCGCCTCCTGGAGGTTCATGCCGTGGCCTGCGTGGTTGAGCAGGAACCCGAGCTGCCACTGGTCCTGCTGGTCGCCGCCGGGTGTGCCGAACGAAAGGACCTCGCCCTCGCGGGTGGCGAGTGACGGCGACAGCGTGGTGCGGGGCCGCTTGCCGGGCGCGAGCGAGTTCGGCAGGCCCTCCTCGAGCCAGAACATCTGCGCGCGGGTGCCGAGGCAGAACCCGAGCGACTCGACGGCCGGTGAGCTCTGCAGCCAGCCGCCGGACGGCGTGGCGGAGATGACGTTGCCCCACCGGTCGGTCACGTCGAGGTGGCAGGTGTCGCCGCGGGTGGTGCCGAGCGGGGTCAGTGTCGGCTCGCCGATGCCGAGCCCGGTCGGGGTGACCTCGCCGCCCTCGGTGACATAGCGGGGAAGGCGTCCGGTGCCGGGCCGCAGCGGCGGCGCCGCGTCGGCGGTGACGAGCTTCGCGCGCTCGGCCGCGTACTCGGCCGACAGCAGGCGGGCCAGGTCGACGTCGGTGTCGCCGTAGTTGGCGTCGCGGTCGGCGAACGCGAGCTTGGCGACCTCGACGACGCGGTGGATCAGCTCGGCGCTGCCGGGCGGGGGCAGTTCGCCGAGCTGCTCGAGCATCGCGAGCTGTTGCAGCAGCACCGGGCCCTGGCTCCACGGGCCTGCCTTGTGGACGGTCCGGCCGAACGCGTCGAGGCTGACGGTGGGCTCGTAGGCAGGCCGCCAGGCGGCGAGGTCGGCGCCGGTGAGCAGGCCGGCGTGCGGCGTGCCGGAGTCGTCGAGGGCCTCGGTGCGGCAGAAGGCGTCCAGCTCCTCGGCGACGAACCCCTCGTACCAGGCGCGGTAGGCGGCGTCGAGCTGCGCCTCGCGGTCGGCGCCTGCGGCCTCGGCCTCGTCGACGAGGCGACGGTAGGTCGCGGCGAGCGCGGGGTTGCGGACGAGCCGGCCCGGCTTCGCGGCCGGCAGCCAGAGCCGGGCTGAGGAGGGCCAGTGGGTGCGGAACAGTTCCGCGACGGCCCGGATGGTGAGGACCACGGCCGCGGAGACCGGGTGGCCGCGCTCGGCGTAGCCGATGGCGTAGGTGAGAACGTCGCGCAAGGGGAGCGTGCCGTGGTCGCGCAGGAGCGTGAGCCAGGCACCGACCGCGCCGGGCACGGTGGCGGCGAGCGGGCCGGTGCCGGGCACCAGTTCGAGCCCGAGGCCGCGGAACTTCCCGATGGTGGCCGCCGCCGGCGCGCCACCTTGTCCACAGAGGACTCGCGGCGTCGGGTCGGCGGCGGTGACGAAGATAGCCGGTACCTCGCCGCCGGGTCCGTTCATGTGCGGTTCGGTGACGTGCAACGTGAACGCGGCGGCCGCGGCGGCGTCGAAGGCGTTGCCGCCACGCTCGAGCACCGCCATGCCGGCGGCGGACGCGAGCCAGTGCGTCGAGGCCACCATGCCGAAGGTTCCGGTCAGCTCGGGGCGCGTGGTGAACACGCGGCTCACGCTACCCGGCGGTCGGCGGGCGGACCTCCAGCCGGATGCGCTTGTTGCCCTTGCCTTTCGACTCGGTTCCGGTGACCGCGACGGTGCCGACCTCGGCGGTGCTGAGGACGTGGGTGCCGCCGTCGGCCTGCTTGTCGAGCCCGACGATGTCGATCACCCGCAGCGGGTCGATCTCGCGCGGGATGAGGTTGGCGGCGGTGCGGATGAGCGCCGGATCCGCGTCGGCGGCCTCCCGCCCGAGGAAGGTCACGACGATCTCGCGCGCGGCGGCGATCTCCTCGTTGATGCGGAGTTCGACGCGCTGCCCGAGCTCGGCGGACATGCTGTCCAACGGAAAGTCGAGCCGCCCCTTGCCGGGATCCATGTTCCCGCCGGTGACCGCGACGTGGAACTCGGTCCAGATCACGCCGCAGAGGATGTGCAGGGCGGTGTGGGTGCGCATGAGCATGTGCCGACGGTCCCAGTCGAGCTCGCCGAAGACCTCGGTGCCGTCGCCGGGCAGTTCGGGCGTGTCGAGCCAGTGCCAGATGCGTCCGCCGTCGCGTTTCACTCGCGTGACCGGTGCGCTGCCGTCGCCCCACCGAAGCGTGCCGAGATCGTGTGGTTGCCCACCGCCACCGGGATAGAAGGCGGTCCGCCCGAGCGCGACGCGGTTCTGGTCACGATCGACCTCGAGCACCGCACTGTCGAAACTGCGCCGGTACGCGTCGGTCGCGAAGAGCTCGGTGCCGGCCAGCCCGGGCGGCGGCGCGGCGGGGGTCTTGTTACCCGGAACGGCCATGACATTTACCCCCCTCGGGTATAGTGAGCGGTTCGGGAGCGGAACGGCGGAAAGGTTACTCGGATGCGGGGCTACACCAGCGACAAGGACGGCTACCTGAAGCGTCTGCGCCGCATCGAGGGCCAGGTGCGCGGTCTGCAGCGGATGGTGGAGAACGACGAGTACTGCATAGACGTCCTGACCCAGATCTCCGCGGCGACGAAGGCCTTGCAGGCGGTGTCGCTCGGCTTGATGGACGAGCACCTGCGCCATTGCG
This sequence comes from Actinophytocola sp., assembly GCA_035995025.1. Classification (GTDB taxonomy): domain Bacteria; phylum Actinomycetota; class Actinomycetes; order Mycobacteriales; family Pseudonocardiaceae; genus Actinophytocola. Next base: position 21,612 of record DASYKY010000114.1, on the reverse strand, counting down.
TAGCCCAGGCCCTGGCCGACGGCGGCAAGGACGCGGAAGACAAGGTCCGCGAAGCCAGCGACGCCATCGCCCGGCTGGTCCGCTCCTAGCCCAACGTCTGCCTCGGCGTGGGTCGAGAGGCGGCCTTGCCTTTGATTCCTGCCGTTGCGAATCAAGGCAACGGAAGGCGCACACCGCCCACTGCGGCCCCGCAGTCCGATCCAGCCTGCGTCAACAGCTCGATGCCGCCCTGCAGCCCGCCCTCAGCGTCAACAGCAAAGGTCATCCGAGTGCCCGGCCGGCCGCACGAGCGGCCGCCTCGGGCGCTGGCGCCAGCGCGGCACAGCCCAACCCCCACCCCGGCAGCCAAACCCAGCGTCAACGGCAACTCGCCAGGCGTGCCTGACCGAGGCCGCGCGAACTGCCGTACCAGGCGGCAAAGGCTGGCCCGCGCCGAACAACCCGACCGCCTCGCCGTCCAAGCTCAGGGTCAACTGCGACTCATCCGGCGTCCCGATCGAGGCCACAGGGACCGCCGCACCTGGCGCCAACCGCTTAACCTTCACCAGCGGCTAAAACCGCCGTCCCGCAGCCCAAAGCTCAGCCCCAAAGCCAACTCATCCGGCCTGCCCGGCCGAGGTCCGCACGAACCCCCACGCCAGGTGCCCAATGCCCAGCTCCACCAACAGCTAAACCGCCGCCCCGCAGCCCAAGCTCAACCACAAACCCAACTCACCCGGCCCCCACCCCCACCCCACCCTCCTAAACCCCATTCCCGACCGCCCCCAGTCGCGCCGGACTCAGCGCACGTCGCGTGGCCGGAACTGGATGCTGATCCGTGGCCCGACCGGCTTGGCCGTCTTCGGTACCGCGTGCTCCCAGGTCCGCTGGCAGGAGCCGCCCATCACGATGAGGTCGCCCAAGCCCATCGCGTAGCGCAAGGTTTCCCCGCCGCCGCGGGGGCGGAGTAACAGCGGCCGGGGGGCGCCGACGGAGACGATCGCCACCATCGTGTCCTCCGTGTTGCCTCGGCCGATGCGGTCGCCGTGCCAGGCCACCGAGTCGCGGCCGTCGCGGTAGTGGCACAGGCCGGCCGTGCGGAATGGCTCGCCGAGCTCCGTGGCGTAGTGGGTGCTCAGCGCGTCGCGCGCGGCGACCAGCGCCGGGTCGGGGAGCGGGTCCTCCTCGTCGTAGAAGCACTGCAGGCGGGGGACGTCGACGACCCGGTCGTACATCTGCCGGCGCTCGCCGCGCCACGGCACCTCACTGGCGAGGCGCTCGAACAGGACGCCGGCGCCGGTCAGCCAGCCGCGCCGTAAGTCGATCCACGCGCCGCGGTCCAGCTGCGTCCGTTGCACGGGGGCGAGCGAGCGCAGTCCGACGTCCTCGAGGTCGTCTAGCAGGGAACCTTGTACGGCACCGGTCATGGCGTCCACGGTACACGTGAATCGAACGTGTGAGCGTAACTCGACCGGGTGGTTGGGGTCGGTGCGTGCGGATCCGCACCGGCCGGCTGCTGCCGCCCTTCGAGGCAGGCGACGTCGACGACGTCTGGGCCTTCCAGCGCCTGCCGAGGTCGCCCGGCACATGCTGCGCGAGCCCCGCGACCGCGACGGCGCCGCGGCGTCCGTGCGCGGGATGATGGCCGAGACCGCCGGCAGTGGTGCGTTCACGTTCGCCGTCGTGTTGCCGGACGGCGGAACCGTCATCGGCGAGGTGTCGCTCATCAGGCGCGGCGACACCAGCGGCGAGATCGGCTACGTACTGCACCCCGGCCGGCAGGGCCGCGGACTCGCCACGGAGGCCGTGCCGGCCATGTTCCGCCTGGGGTTCGACGAGCTCGGCCTGCACCGGATCTTCGGCAGGTGCTCGGCGCGCAACGCGGCGTCCGCCCGGCTCGTGGGGCGGCTGGGCATGCGGCGCGAAGCGCACCTCCGCGGCAGCCGCTGGGTGAAAGGGGAGTGGCGCGACGAGCTGGTCTACGCGATCCTCGCCGGCGAGTGGCGGCTCACGCGGTCTCCGTGAACTCGATGTGGTCCGTCGTCCACCCGACGGCCTGCTGGCTCACCGTCAGCCCCAGGCCCGGCCGGTCCGGCACCAGCGCGCGCCCGTTGCGCACCTCGATCCGCTCGTTGAACAGCGGCTCAAGCCAGTCGACGTGCTCCACCCAGCTCGCCCGCGGGTAGGCGGCGGCCAGGTGCAGGTGCACCTCCATCGAGAAGTGCGGCGCGATGGACAGTCCACTGTGGTCGGCCAGCGCCGCGATGCGCAGGAACGGCGTGATGCCGCCGACCCGCGGCGCGTCCGGCTGCACGACGTCGCAGGCGCGCGCCTCGACCAGCCGCGCGTGCTCGCTCAGGCTCGTCAGCATCTCCCCGGTCGCGACCGGGGTGTCCAGCGCCGCCGCCAGTGCGGCCTGGCCCGCCACGTCGTGCGCGTCCAGCGGGTCCTCCAGCCACACCAGGTTGAACCGCTCGAGCACGCGGCCAACCCGGTGCGCGGTCGGCCGGTCCCACTGCTGGTTCGCGTCCACCATCAGCGGCACGCCGTCGCCGAGGCGCTCGCGCAGGCCACGCAACCGCTCGAGGTCGGCCGCCGTGTCCCCGTGGCTCAGCCGCAGCTTGATGCCGCCGACGCCGGACACCAGCGCGCGCTGCGCCTGCTCGACCAGCTCGGGCAGCGCCGTCGAGTTGAGCGGCAGGTAGCAGCGCACCGCGTCCCGGTAGGAGCCGAGCAGCTTCGCGAGCGGCAGCCCGGCGCGCCGCGCCTTGAGGTCCCACAACGCGATGTCGACCGCCGCGATCGCCTGCGCCGCGAGGCCGGTGCGACCCGCCGACATGCCGGCCGCCGCCAGCTTCTCCCAGAGCCGGCCGGTGTCGTTCGGGTCCTCACCGAGCAGCTGCGGTGCGATCTCCTTGGCGTGCGCGTAGAGCGCGGGCCCGCCCGCGCGCTTCGCATAGCTGAAGCCGAGTCCTCGGTGTCCCTCGGTCGTGCCTACCTCGGCGAACAGGAACGCCACCTCGGAGATCGGCTGGTGGCGGCCGGTCATCTTGGCGTCGCTGACCGGCGCGGCGAGCGGCAGGAAGACCAGCGAGAGCCGGACCCGGTCGATACGGTCCGCGCAGGGCTTGGCTGGGACGGCTTCGGGCACGCGAATATCTCCTCGGCGGGGTTTGGGGAGCGTTCAGTTCTACCGTGTCGCCACCGCGTTGCCTAGTGCCTGCCGTCATGTACATTTGTGCATGTACAGATGTACATGATGAGAGGAAATGCCGTGCCGTACGTGTTGCTGTTGCTGGCGATCGCGTTCGAGGTGGTGGCCACCAGCCTGCTCAAGCTGAGCGACGGCTTCAGCAGGCTCTGGCCGACGGTCGGCTGCCTCGCCGGTTACATCGCCGCGTTCGCGTTGCTGGCGGTGGTGGTCAGACACGTGCCGATCGGCGTCGCCTACGCGATGTGGGCCGGCCTCGGCACCGCGGCCATCGCGGCGGTCGGCGTGGTGTTCCTGCACGAGTCGATCACGCTCACCAAGGTCGCCGGCGTGCTGCTGGTGATCGGCGGCGTGGTCACGCTGAACCTGGGCGGTGCGCATTGAGCGAGCTTGCGAGCGAACCGATATCACAGGGCGACCGCGAGCGGCTCGACCGAGCCTGCGAGGGGGAGTCGTGAGCCCCCGGCGGGACCCCGAGGGGCGGCGCCGCGCGATCGTGCAGGCCGCGGTGGCGGCGATCGCGGAGGTCGGTGTCGGCCAGGTGACGCACCGGCTGATCGCGGCCCGCGCGGGCGTGCCGCTCGGCTCCACGACGTACTACTTCCCGACGCTGGACCACCTCGTGTCGGCGGCGCTGCGCGACGCGACCGAGAGCGCGCGAGCGCACCTGGAGACCTGGGCCGACGAGCTGACCGCGAGCGACGACCCCGCGGCCACGCTCGTCGCCCTCGCCACCCGTTACCTCGCCGACCGCGAGCAGGCGCTGCTGGAGTACGAGGTGTGCCTGGCCGCCGCGCGCACGCCGGAGCTGCGCCCGGCGGCGCGGCTGTGGATCGACGGGCTGCGCGGGATCTGCGCGCGGCTCACGGGCGACAAGTCCCGCGGGTTCGCGCTCGCCGCGCTGGTCGACGGCACGCTGCTGCAGGCCGTGGTAACCGGCGACGACCTCGACGCCGGCGGTCTGCGTGCCGGCGTCGAGGAACTGGCTCAGTTCTCGAACAGCGGTGGCACCGCGATCAGCGTCATGTAGATGCCGTAGGCGATCGGGACCATGACGACGAGCCAGGAGATCAGCACGCGGAGCGCCATGAACTGGGGCAGACCGGAGCGCATGGCCGGCGCGTTGGGATCGGCAGGTCCCGCGGGCTGCGCTCCGGGGTAGCTCTGTCCGGCGTACTGCGGTCCCGTCTGGTGCGGACCTGCCTGGTTCGCTCCGTTGGGTTGCGGGCCTGAGCCGAGGGGACGTTGCTGGCGATAGGGGTCGGTCATCGCTACCTCCATCCGGTGAGACCGGACGCGACCGGGGCGGACCCGGCCGGAACGGATGCGGGCGTCGGGTTGTTGGCTGCGGCCGGTGCGGTGCGGTGCTCCGGCTCGTGGAAGCGCGCGGCGACCGGCTTGATCATCAGGTTCGCGACGAGACCGATGACGAGCACGCCGGCCATGGTGAACAGCGCCGGCCGGTAGTCGGTGGCGATCAGCGCGCCCGGCTTGCCCTGTGCGTCGAGGAAGCCGTTCATGATCAGTGGCCCGACGATGCCGGCGGCCGACAGGGCGGTCAGGATCCGGCCGTGTACGGCACCGACCTGGAAGGTGCCGTACAGGTCGCGCAGGTAGGCCGGCACGGTGGAGTAACCGCCGCCGTAGAAGGAGATGATGATGCAGGCCAGCGCGACGAACAACGCGGTGCTCGAACTCCCGACGAGGGCCAGCAGGATGAACAGGAAGATGCCGACGCCCTGGAAGAGAACGAAGATCGGCTTGCGGCCCAGGAAGTCCGAAATCGTCGACCAGACGAACCGGCCGCCCATGTTGAACAGCGACAGCAGGCCGACGAAGGCGGTGGCCGCCGTCACGCCGACGCTGGAGACGCCGGACTCGCGGAAGAAGTCCTGGATCATCGGGCTGGCCTGCTCGAGGATGCCGATGCTGGCGGTCACGTTGCAGAACAGGACCAGCCACGCGAGCAGGAACTGCGGGGTCTCGATCGCGTTCGCCGCGGACACGTTCGCGGTGGTCACCAGCCGCTTGGCGCGCTGCCTCGCGGGGTCGAAGCCGGCCGGACGCCAGCCCGGCGCCGGCACCTTCACGGTGAACACGGCGAACATCATCACGCAGAAGTAGATGGCGGCGAGCGACACGAAAAGTCCCGCCACCGCCCCGCCGGACGCGGTCGAGTAGGAGAACGCGGCGTTGTAGTGCGGGTCGTAGAGCGCCATCAGCTGGCGCGACAGGGGAGAGGCGAGGAGCGCGCCACCGCCGAAGCCCGCGACCGCCAGGCCGGTAGCCAGGCCCGGGCGGTCCGGGAACCACTTGATCAGCGTCGAAACCGGGGATATGTAGCCGATGCCCAGGCCGATGCCACCGATGAAGCCGTAGCCCAGGTACACCAGCCAGAGCTGGCTCGTCGCGATGCCGACCGCACCGATGAGGAAGCCCGACGCCCAGAAGCAGGCCGCGGTGAACATGGCGCGGCGCGGGCCGACGCGGTCGACCCAGGTGCCCGTGACCGCCGCGGCGATGCCCAGCATCACGATCGCGATGGAGAAGATCAGACCGACCGCGGTCAGCGAGGAGTCGAAGTGTTTGACCAGGGCGGTCTTGTACACGCTGGTCGCGTACGCCTGACCGATGCTGAGTTGGATCGCGAGCGCGGCCGGCGGGATCAACCAGCGATTGAAGCCGGGACCGGCCACCGTGTTCTCGCGGTCGAGAAAGGACAGCGCCAACAGGCACCTCCAGGGGTGCGGGCCGCTGGATCTCTACCACCTGGAACAGGCGGTATATCTCCCACGGCTAGCAACGGTAGTGTGCCGAAACTTTTCGTACGGCGGGCATCATACAAGTTGGCGATGCAATACCGCATCAAGTTCGGCCTGCATATCGATCTGGTTCGTCGCGTCCAGCAGCGCACGCGCCAGCATCGGCTCCGGCTCGCGATCGGCCAGCACGAGCCCGACCTGGTGCGCGCGGCGCGGCCGCTCCAGCGGCACGATGCGCATCCCCTCCGGCACGCCGAACACGTGCAGCCAGGCATGCGCGATCACCGACGACCAGCGCCTGGTGGCGACGTGCGCGTAGATCGCGGAGACCGTGTCGGTCTCCACCGACGGCGTCACCGTCACGCCGGCCTCGGCGAAGTTGCGGTCCAGGATCCGGCGGTTCTGCATCACCGGGGACAGCAGGCACAGCGGGATGTCGGCGAGCTCTCCCCAGCCGACGGTGCGGTGCTCGGCGAACGGGCCGTTGGCCGGGGTGAGCAGCAGGTAGCGCTCCCGGTAGAGCGGCACGGTCCGGACCGTGCCGAGCGGCTCGCCGTCGATGTAGGTCAAGCCGACGTCGAGGTCGAACTCGGCCAGCTGGTGCACGATCTGCCGCGAGGACAGCGATTCGATGGACACCCGCACCTGCGGGTGCTGCTCGGCGAGCGGCGTGGTGAGCATGGAGGCGACGGTCAGCGCGGTGGGGATGGCGCCGATGCGTAACACGCCGGACAGGCCGCCGCGCATGCTCGCGAGCTCGTGGCGCATCGCGTCCTGCTCGGCGAGGATGCGGTGCGCCCACAGCAGAACCTGCTTGCCCTCGGGCGTGAAACCCTCAAACCGCTGCCCGCGCTGGACGATCTGCACGTCCAGCTCCGCCTCGAGCTTGCGGATCGCGGCCGACAGCGCCGGCTGGGAGACGTGGCAGGACTCGGCCGCCCGACCGAAGTGGCCCTCGCGCGCCAGCGCAGTCAGGTACTCCAGCTGGCGCAGCAACATGGCCAAGACATACCCGCAAAGTGGCCGAAGGTAAAGCCGAACGTCCCAGGCCGGTAGTTTGATCTCATGCCGTCCGTCCGCAGCGAGTCCACTTCGTCCGGCGGATCGGCGATCCGCGACGTCCTCCTCGCCGTGCACGGCGGCGCGGGCACCGTGCCGCGCGGCGGCATCTCCGCCGAGCGCGAGCGCGCCTACCACGACGGGCTGACCGCGGCGCTGCGTGCGGGGCACGCCGTGCTGGCGGCGGGCGGGCCGAGCCTGGACGCTGTCGAGGCCGCCGTGCGCGAGCTGGAGGACCATCCGAACTTCAATGCGGGCCGGGGTGCGGTCTTCACCGCCGACGCCGGCCACGAGCTGGACGCGTCGATCATGAGCGGCCGGGACCTGACGGCGGGCGCGGTCACCGGCGTGCGGCACGTGCGCAACCCGATCTCGTTGGCGCGCCTGGTGATGGAGCGCTCGGACCACGTGCTGCTCGCCGGCGACGGCGCGGAGGCGTTCGCGCTGCGCCACGGCGTGCCGTACTCCACTCAGGACTACTTCTTCACGCAGCGGCGGTGGGACGCGTTGCAGGCGGCCAAGAAGCCGGACGCCGAGCGGGAGCCGGGCGGCGGCACGGTCGGTGCCGTCGCGGTCGACGCGGCGGGCGACGTCGCGGCCGCCACCTCCACCGGCGGGATGACCAACATGCTCGCCGGCCGGGTCGGCGACACACCGGTGATCGGCGCCGGCACCTACGCCGACAACCGCACGGTCGCGGTGTCCTGCACGGGCACCGGCGAGGTGTTCCTGCGTGCGGTGGCCGCGTACGACATCGCCGCGCTCATGGCCTACACCGGCGCGGACGTGTCGCGGGCGGCATGCACGGTGGTGCTGGAGAGGATCCCCGCGCTGGGTGCGACCGGTGGCGCGATCGCGTTGTCGCCGGGCGGCGAGCTCGCCACGCCCCACTGCAGTCCGGGCATCGTCAACGGCTACGTCACGCGCGACGGCCGCATGGTGACGCGCGTGTACGACGACGAGACGCCGGTTACTGGGTGATCCGGATCGGGTTGACGATGTCGGCGGTGATCGTCAGCAGCATGACCGCGCCGCCGATGAGAACCAGGACCATCGTGACCGTGGACAGCCGGGTGAAGTCGACCGGCGCCGCGGCGGTCTTGCCGCGGCGTTCGCGCAGCCAGTTGCGGACCCGCTCGTAGCCGATGATCGCGATGTGGCCGCCGTCCATCGGCAGCAGCGGCAGCAGGTTGAACACGCCCATGAAGAAGTTCAGCCCGGCGAGCAGAAGGAAGAACAGCTGCCACAGCCCGGCCTCGACGGCCTCACCGCCGATCCGGCTCGCGCCGACGACGCTGACGGGCGTGTCCGGGTCGCGTTCGGCGCCGAAGATCGAGCTGACGACGGCCGGGATGCGTTGCGGGAACTGGGCGAGCTTCTGGGCGGTCTGGCCGATCATGTCGGCGGAGAAGCTCGCGGTGGCGCCGATCCCGTCGAGCGGCCCGTAGGCGAACGCGGTGCTGGCGGAGACGCCGGCGACGCCCACCGCCGCGGTCTGGCCGGGCCGGTCGAGCCGCGGGACGTCGACGGTCAGGCGCAGGACCGCCTCGCCGCGGCGCACGTCGAACACGGTGGGGCCGCTGGAGCCCTGCACGGCGGCGACCATCGCGGTCCAGGTCGGGGTGGCGGTGCCGCCGACGCCGACGATCTCGTCGCCGGGCCGGATGCCGGCGGCCTGCGCGGGGCCGGTCGCGCCCGCCCCGCAGGTGGGGTGGGCGAGCTGCTCGGCGGTGCGCGCGTCGGCGACGCAGGCGGAGACCTGGGAGACGACGGGCTTCTCGGCGACGTTGGGCAGCCCGAGCGTGGTGGCGAGCAGGTAGAGGATGCCGAACGCGAGGGCGAAATGGGTGATCGGGCCGGCGAGCATGACGGTGATCCGCTTCCAGGCCTGGTGCCTCCACATGGCCCGGCGTTCCTCGTCGGGGGTGAGCTCGTCGAGGGTGGTCATGCCGGCGATGTCGCAGAAGCCGCCCACCGGGAGCCACTTGAGGCCGTACTCGGTCTCCCCGCGCCGGAACGAGAAGACGGTCGGCCCTATGCCGACGAAGTAGCGCCGCACCTTCATCCCGAACGCCTTGCCGGCGAGCAGGTGCCCGAACTCGTGCAGCGCCAGCGAGATCCCGATCCCCAGGGCGAACAGCACCACACCGATGACGTAGGCCACGCGTCTCCCTCAGTCGCCGGAGCCCCGACCGACCCGACAGTGCCATCGACGGAGTGAAGCCCGCGTTGAGAACCGCCCCCAAAGGAACCGTCGAGAACAGCACCTAAGGGGAGCGGGACGCAACCCAGCCACAAGTACGCGCCAAAGCCGACAGTTCAACCAAAGGCGACCCCAAGTCTCAATCCCGGGGAGGCAGCACAGTATCGAGGATCTGTTGGCCGTACTTCGCCAGCTTGTTCTCGCCCACGCCGTTCACCATGCCCAGCTCCGCCAGGGTGGCCGGGGTCTGCGCGGCGATCTGGCGCAGCGTCGCGTCGTGGAAGATCACGTACGCCGGCACGCCCTGCTCCTTCGCCGTGGCGGCGCGCCAGGCGCGGAGGCGCTCGAACACCGGCTTGGCCGCCTCCGGCAGCTCGGCCACCGCGGCCGCCGACTTGCCGCGCGACGAGGACGACGAGCGGGCCGCCCGCTTCGGCTCCTGGCGCAGACGAACCTCGCGCCGGCGGCCCAGGACCTCGGCGCTCGCCTCGGTCAGCACCAGCGTGCCGTGGTCGCCCTCCACCGTCAGCAGGCCCTGCGCCAGCATCTGGCGCACCACGCCCCGCCACTCCGGCTCGGACAGCTCCGGGCCCACGCCGAACACCGTCAGCGACTCGTGGCCGAACTGGGTGACCTTCGCGGTCGTGCGGCCGAGCAGGATGTCCACGACGTGCCCGACGCCGAACTTCTGGCGCCGCTCGCGGTCCAGCCGGTACACCGCGGACAGCACCTTCTGCGCCGGGACCGTGCCGTCCCACGCTTCCGGCGGCGACAGGCACGTGTCGCAGTTGCCGCACGGCTCGGCCCGCTCACCGAAGTAGTTGAGCAGCTGCACCCGCCGGCACTCGACCGTCTCGCACAGCGCCAGCATCGCGTCGAGGTGCGTGCCCAGCCGCCGCCGGTGCGCGTCGTCGCCCTCGGACGTGGCGATCATCTTGCGCTGCTGCACGACGTCCTGCAGCCCGTATGCCAGCCACGCCGTCGAGGGCAGGCCGTCGCGGCCGGCGCGGCCCGTCTCCTGGTAGTAGCCCTCGACCGACTTCGGCAGGTCGAGGTGCGCGACGAACCGCACGTCCGGCTTGTCGATGCCCATGCCGAACGCGATCGTCGCGACGACCACCAGGCCGTCCTCGCGGAGGAACCGCGCCTGGTTCCTCGCGCGGGTGCGCGCGTCGAGCCCAGCGTGGTAGGGCAGCGCCTCGATCCCGTTCTGGCTGAGGAAACCGGCCGTGCGCTCGGTCGACGCCCGGGACAGGCAGTACACGATGCCCGCGTCGCCCTTGTGCTCGGTGGTCAGCAGCTCCAGCAGCTGCTGATCCGGCCTGTTCTTCCCGACGATGCGGTACTGGATGTTGGGCCGGTCGAAGCTCGACACGAAGTGCCGGGCCTCGGTGAGGTTGAGCCGGGTCGCGATCTCCTTGCGCGTGGCGTCGGTGGCCGTCGCGGTCAGCGCGATGCGCGGCACGGTCGGCCAGCGCTCGTGCAGCGCGGAGAGCTCCAGATAGTCGGGCCGGAAGTCGTGGCCCCACTGCGCGACACAGTGCGCCTCGTCGATGGCGAACAGCGCGATCGTGCCGCGGTCGAGCAGCCGCAGCGTGGACTCGACCTTGAGCCGCTCCGGTGCGAGGTAGAGCAGGTCGAGCTCGCCCGAGAGGAACGCCGCCTCGACCTCGCGGCGCTGCTCGAAGTCCTGGGTGGAGTTGAGGAATCCGGCCCGCACGCCGAGCGCGGTGAGCGCGTCGACCTGGTCCTGCATCAACGCGATGAGCGGGGAGACCACCACGCCGACGCCGTCGCGGACCAGCGCCGGGATCTGATAGCACAGCGACTTGCCGCCGCCGGTCGGCATCAGCACGAGCGCGTCGCCGCCGCGGACGACGTGGTCGATGATCTCCTGCTGGTCGCCGCGGAAGGCGTCGTAGCCGAAGACCCGGCGCAGGGTCTCGGCGGTGCGCTGGGTGTGTTCGTCGGTGTCGGCGGGGACAGTCACGCGGCGATTCTATGGGCGCGCCCCGACGGTTCCCGGGAGTTGTCCACAAGGAGGCTAGGCGTGTCCGCCGACCGTCACCTCACCGATCGTCAGCTCCGGGGTCGCCTCGAGGACCTCGCCGACCCGGGCGACCTGCTCGTCCAGCTCGCGGCGCCGAGCTTTCGGCAGCCGGCCGAACGGCTCGACGGTGATCGCCGCCCGCCTGCCGGACCGGCGCTGGTGCCACAGCCCGCCGACCACGCCGTCGACGAGCAGGACCTGGAAGTTGCCCGCCGCCCGCCGCGCCGCGACGCCGGGGTTCAGCCGCGCCCGGTCGTTGCCGACCGCGTATGCGTACGTGTCGAAGTAGGGGAGCAGCCGCAGTCCGCGCGGCGGCTCGTCCGGCACCTCCGTGTCGCCCTTGCTCACCCACGCAACGTCGCCGTCGACCTCGACCTCGTCGAGGGTGGCGGACTCGAAGACGTTGCGTGCCCAAGCAAGCGGTGCCGACAGCCAGTTCGCGAACCGCTCCGGGGTCGACGGGCCGAAGGCGTACAGGTAGCGGGCCAGCACGTCCGGCAGCGCGTCCGCGGCCGGTTCGAGGTCGGGCAGCCAGCGGCGCGGGCCGGTGTAGGTCACGTTCCGCCCGCGGTTGCGCCCGAAGCACAGCGCGCCGCGCATCCCGGCCAGGTGCATGACCTGCCGCCAGCGCGGCCACTTGCCCTGGAACGCCTCCATCACCGGATCGCCCGCCCACGAGCCGCACGCCGCGACGACCGCATCGGTCAGCTCGTCCACGGTCAGCTCGGCGTCCGCGACCGCGTGCTCGATCGCGTCGAGCACGGCGGCGGTCTGCTCGTCGTTCATCCGCACCGCCGCCGGCATCGGGTTCTGCCGCGGCACCGTGGACAGCGCGCCGGTCCACATCGGCAGGTCGCGGGTGGCCAGCAGGTGCACGGTGCCGCGCGGGCCGAACGTCTTGACCAGGCTCCGCTCGCTCCACAGCGCGTGCCGCACGCCGGCCCGGGTCACGCCGTCGAGCCGCAGCCCGATGGACAGCTCAGCCGCGGACAGCACCTGCGCATGCGTGCCGGCGACCGCCGCGGCGACGTCCGCGGGTGTGCCCGGCAGTGACGCGGCCAGCCCGTGCCGGGCAAGCCGCCGCGCGCACACCTGCGCCCAGGTCAGCTCGATCATGCGCGAGCCGCGACGGTGTCGAAGAACCGGCGGATGTCCGCGGCCGGCAGGTCCGGCAGGTCCTCGGTCAGCTCGGCGAAGTCCGCGCCGGACGGGATGCCGAGCCCACCGGACACGTGCACGCCGAGCACCCGGCCGGGCGCGAGCCGGGCCACCTCGGGCGAGATCAGCGCGCCCGCGTCGTTGCCGTGCACGCCGAACCGCTCGTACCGGACGTGGAGGAAGTGCACGGTCTGCCCGTCGATGTCGGTGGTGAACTGGTCCAGGTCGTCGAGGTCGGCCTGCGGCACGTCGACACGGAACGGGTTCACGACGCGAACGGCTTCGCGCTCGTCACAAACCGCATGGCCGCGGCGAACTCCGGCTGTGCCGCGCGCTCCTCGACCTCGGCGGGCGTCAGCTCGGCCACCCGCTGCTGGATCCACCACACGTTGCCGAGCGGGTCGCGGACCCGGCCGACCCGGTCGCCCCAGAACAGCTCGGTCGGCTCGGTCACCGGGGCCGCCCCGGCCTCCTGCGCGCGGCGGTACGTCTCGTCGGCGTCGGCGACGTAGAGGCGCAGGAAGCACGGCGTGGCCGGCCAGCCGTCCGGCCGGTCGAACAGCAGCACGATCGCGTCCCCGATGCGGATCTCCGCGTGCCCGATGCGCCCGTCGTCGCCCACGACCCGGGCGATCTCCTCGCCACCGAACGCGGCCCGGATGAATTCCAGCTCCCCTGCGGTGTCCGTGCTGATCAGCCACGGTGTGACGGTCGTGTAGCCGTCGGGGATCGTCTTCATGGGCACGACTGTAGACGGCATATAGGCCGGATACTGTCCTAGATGGCTGGCATGCTGGCGCACATGAGCGATCCGTCCGGCCGGCTGCTCGCGCTGCTGTCGCTGCTGCAGACCCCGCGCGAGTGGCCGGGCAGCGAGCTGGCGCGGCGGCTCGAGGTCAGCCCGCGCACGGTCCGCCGCGACATGGAACGCCTGCGCGCGCTGGGCTACCCGGTGCACGCGACGATGGGTGCCGAGGGCGGCTACCGGCTCGCCGCGGGTGCCGCGATGCCGCCGCTGCTGCTCGACGACGAGGAGGCCGTCGCGATCGCGGTGGGGCTGCGGTCGGCGGCCGGGGCCGCGGTGGCCGGCATCGAGGAGGCGTCCGTTCGCGCGCTGACCAAGCTCGAGCAGGTCCTGCCCGCGCGGCTGCGCTACCGGGTCGGCACGCTCGGCGCGGCCACCGTGCCGCTGCCCGGCGGCCAGCCGGCCGTGGACCCGGCGCACCTCACGCTGCTCGCCGCCGCCATCGCGAACCGCGAGCGGGTCCGGTTCGGCTACCGCAACGCCGAAGGCGGCGAGGGCCGCCGGCACGTCGAGCCGTACCGGCTCGTGTCCGCGCACCGCCGCTGGTACCTGCTCGCGTTCGACGTCGACCGCGCGGACTGGCGGCTCTACCGGGTGGACCGGATCTCCGAGCCGTTCGCGACCGGCGCGCGGGCCACGCCGCGCGAGCAGCCAGAGCAGGACCCCGCCGCGTTCGTCACCGCCAAGATGTACTCCGGCGCGCCGACCTACGCGGCCGTCGTCACGCTCGACCTGCCCGCCGTGCCCGCCCATCTCGGCGGCACCGGCACGCCGCTGCCCGACGGCCGGTGCCGCTGGGAGAGCCCGGCGGACACCCTGGAGTGGCTGGCGTTCCGGCTGCTCACGCTCGGCTGCGAGGTCGAGGTGCACGAGCCGCCCGAGCTGGTCGACCACCTGCGTGCCGTCGCCGGCCGCGCGTCCCGGGCCGCGGGCGGCGAAGAAAGTCCGGGCCGCCGTGTCGAATCCGCGCCGGCTCGTTCGACGCGTGGTCAGCGGCTAGGTTGACGCCGACGGAAGGGGCAGGACGTTGCGATTCATGATCATTCGCAGGGCGGACGAGGAGACCGAGGCGGGCGCGTTGCCGTCCGAGGAGCTGTTCGCGGCCATGACGAAGTACAACGAGGAGCTCGTGAAGGCGGGCGTGATGCTCGACGGCGCCGGGCTGCAGCCCAGCTCGAAGAGCATGAAGGTGCGGTTCAGCGGCGGGCAGCGCTCGGTGATCGACGGGCCGTTCACCGAGGCCAAGGAAATGGTCGCGGGCTACACCCTCGTCGAGGCGGGCTCGCTCGCCGAGGTGGTCGAGCTGGTGAAGAAGTGGCCCGTGGAGGACGGCCACGGCAACGCCACGATCGAGATCCGCCGGGTCGCGGACATCGAGGAGTTCGACACCGCCAGCCCGGAGGTCATCGAGCAGGAACGGCGGATGCGCGCCGAGACCGGTAAGGCCTGAGGAGGCGACGGCATGCGATTCATGGTGATGGTCAAGGCGAGTCCGGAGTCCGAGGAGAACGTCGAGCCGAGCACCGAGCAGCTCGAGGCGATGAGCCGGTACAACGAGGAGCTGGTGAACGCCGGCGTGCTGCTCGACGCGAATGGCCTGACCTCGTCGGCCGACGGCGCGATCGTGTCGTTCACCGACGGCGAACCCACGGTCATCGACGGGCCGTTCACCGAGGCCAAGGAGCTCGTCGCGGGCTACTGGGTCATCGAGGTGAAGTCCCGCGAGGAGATCGTCGAGTGGGTCAAGCGGGTCCCGTTCGACGATGAGGAGACCGAGGTCGAGATCCGGCCGTTCTACGAGGCCGACGACTTCGGCCCCGGCTTCACCGAGGACCTGCGGGAGCGGCAGGACCGGATGACGGAGAAGATCGCCGAGCAGCGCGGGTAACGGCTTGCCGCCGCCCGGCCGACCTGCTCTGATGGCGCCGTGGCGACGTTGGAGGTGCACCGGAGGGTCGACGCGGTCTGGCGGATCGAGTCCGCGCGGCTGATCGCCGGGCTGACCCGCATGGTGCACGACGTCGGGCTGGCCGAGGAGCTCGCGCAGGACGCGCTGGTCGCGGCGCTGGAGCAGTGGCCGGAGTCGGGCGTCCCGGACAACCCGGGCGCCTGGCTCATGGCCATCGCGAAGCGGCGTGCCATCGACCAGTTTCGCCGGCGCGACACGCTCGAGCGCAAGGTCACCGAGATCGGCCGGGACCTGGAGACCCAGGAGGGCCCGTCCGCCGAACCGGACTTCGACGCGATCGACAGCAACATCAGCGACGACATGCTGCGGCTGGTGTTCATCTCCTGCCACCCCGTCCTGTCCACCGAGGCACGGGTGGCGCTCACGCTGCGCCTGCTCGGCGGGCTGACCACCGAGGAGATCGCGCGCGCGTTCCTCACCCCGGAGCCGACGATCGCGCAGCGGATCGTGCGGGCGAAGAAGACGTTGGCGCAGAAGAAGATTCCCTTCGAGGTGCCGAACGCGAGCGAGCTCGGGGAGCGGCTCTCGTCCGTGCTCGAGGTCGTCTACCTGGTGTTCAACGAGGGCTACTCGGCCACCGGCGGCGACGACTGGATGCGGCCGGGGCTGTGCGAGGACGCGATGCGGCTCGGCCGGATCCTCGCGGAGCTGGTGCCGGCGGAGCGCGAGGTGCACGGGCTGGTCGCGCTGATGGAGATCCAGGCGTCCCGGTCGCGGGCGCGGCTGGGGCCCGGCGGCGAGCCGGTGCTGCTCTTCGACCAGGACCGGTCGCGGTGGGACCGGCTGCTGATCCGCCGCGGGCTGACGGCGCTCGTACGCGCGGAGGCGCTGCCCGGCGACGCCGGGCCGTACGAGCTGCAGGCGGCGATCGCGGCCTGCCACGCGCAGGCACGCACCGCGGAGGAGACGGACTGGGCGCGGATCGCGGCGCGCTACGCCCGGCTCGTGCAGCTGGTGCCGTCGCCGGTAATCGAGCTGAACCGGGCGGTGGCGCTGTCGATGGCGTTCGGCCCGCAGGTCGGCCTGGAGATCGTGGACGACCTGAACGAGGAGCCGTCGCTGAAGAACTACCACCTGCTGCCGTCGGTGCGCGGTGACCTGCTGGCGAAGCTGGACCGGCATGCCGAGGCGCGGGAGGAGTTCACCCGGGCCGCCGGGCTCACCCGCAACGAGCGGGAGCGGGCGCTGCTGCTGGCTCGGGCGGAAGAGAGCGCGGCCGCCACGCGGTGAGGGCCGGATCTGATCTAGCCTTTCGCTGGTAGGTGGTGGCGGGGAGGGGCGATGATCAGCGGGTCACCGGGCATGAAGGACGTTGCCGCGCGGGCCGGCGTGTCGGTCGGCACCGTGTCGAACGTGCTGAACCGGCCGCAGCTGGTCAGCGAGGCCACCCGCACCCGGGTGCAGGCGGCGATCGTCGAGCTCGGCTTCGTGCGCAACGAGACCGCCCGGCAGCTGCGGGCCGGCCGCAGCCGGACCATCGCCTATGTCGTGATGGACGCGGCGAACCCGTTCTTCAACGACGTGGCGCGCGGGGTCGAGGACGCCGCCCGGGCCCAGGACATGGTGGTCTACCTCTGCAACAGCAACCAGGACGCCGCCCGCGAGCGCGAGTACCTGGAGCGGCTGCGCGAGCAGCGGGTGCAGGGCGTGCTGATCACCCCGATCGACCCGTCCGGCGAGCGGCTCGCGGAGATGCCCGGCCGCGGCACGCCGGTCGTGCTGGTCGACTGCCAGGCGCCGGACGCGACGTGGTGCTCGGTGTCGGTCGACGACGAGCTGGGTGGCGAGCTGGCGCTGACCCACCTGCTGGAGTCGGGCCACGAGCGGATCGCGTTCGTCGGCGGCCCGCTGTCGGTGCCGCAGGTACGCGACCGGCACCGGGGGGCGCTGCGCGCCTTGGCCGCGGCCGGCGTCGCGGCGTCGTCGCTGACCCTGCTGGAGACCGAGGCCCTGCAGGTCGCGGAGGGACGTCGGGCGGGGGAGCGGCTGGCGGGCCTGCCCGCCTCGACCCGGCCGACGGCCGCGTTCTGCGCCAACGACCTGCTCGCGCTCGGCCTGCTGCAGGCGATGACCCGGCTGGGCCGCGCGGTGCCGGCGGACCTGGCGGTGGTCGGCTACGACGACATCGAGTTCGCCGAGGCGGCCGCGGTGCCGCTGACGTCGGTGCGCCAGCCGCGGGAGCTGCTCGGCCGCACGGCCGCGCGCCTGCTGTTCGAGGAGGCGGCCGGCGACGCCGGACACGTGCACGAGCAGATCCGTTTCCGCCCGGAACTGGTGGTCCGCGCCTCGACCCGCGCGGGCCGCTAGCTCGCTGCCGGAATTCCGGGGTTCATTATTACAATCGATTAATTCGACATCGTCGTGGCGCAACGCCGGAGATGCCAACGGTCAGGCCGCCGCGAATAGTGGGATGAATGACGCAACAGGATATTCAGGTCGGCTGGCGGCAGAATATCTGGCTGGTCCCGGTCGCGGCGGTATTGCTCGCCCTGCTGGTCGCGACGCTGCCCCCGTTTCTGACATTCGATCCGAGCAAGCAGCAGGCACCGCTCGACCCGGACGCGCCCAGTCTGCACTACGGCCTGATTCTCGGGCACGCCCTGTTCGGCACGGTCGCCATCGTCACGGTGTGCCTGGGTGTCTGGCCATGGCTGCGGATTCGGCATGCGGCCGTACACCGCTGGAGCGGCCGCTTGTACGTGTATTTCGGCGCACTGCCCTCCGCGCTCCTCACGTTGATCGTCAATTACCTGCACAGCGGTTGGCACGGGGATATCGGCGGATACGTGCAGGGTGGAATGTGGTTCCTCACCACGCTGATCGGCCAGGTCGCGATCCGGCAGCGAAAATATCTCCGGCACCGCCGCTGGATGTTGTACAGCTTCGCCATGACCACCAGCGTCATCTGGGGCCCGATCGCCGAGAAGATACTGCCTGCCGACGGCTTCCCGTACCTGCTCGAACTGACGCGCTGGGTCGGCTGGCTGGTCAACCTGCTCGTGATCAAGTGGTGGCTGGACCGCACCGATCGGCGCGGTGTGGTGATCCAGGTGCCGGCGCGGTGAGGTCGGCGGTCAGCGCAGCGGGGTGCCGCGTGTTTCGGGCAGGGTGAGGATCACGGTGAACGCGATCGCCGCTCCGGCCGCCACGTACCAGAAGAAGACGGTGGCCAGGCCCACGTTGGACAGGGCGCTGATCAGCAGTGGTGCGGTGCCGCCGAAGACGGCGACGGTGAGGTTGTACCAGGCGCCGATGCCCAGTCCGCGCAGGGCGGTGGGGAACAGCTCGCTCATGATCGCGGGCGCGATCGAGGTCATCGCGGTGTAGAGGCCGAGGCCGACGGTGAACACCACGACCAGGTTCGCCAGCCCCGGTTTGACCAAAGTGGACAGCGGAACGATCAGCACGGCCGTCGCCGCGGACCACACGAGCAGCTGGGGCTTGCGGCCGAACCGGTCGGCGATCGCGCCCATCGGGTACTGCAGGCCCACGAACACCGCCGTCGCGATGGACAGGGCGAGGAACACGTCGACCGCGTCCGCGGCCCGCGACTTCACCGCGAACGGGGTCAGGGCGCTGAAGAAGGTGTAGTAGCACAGCGTCGACAGCATGGTGAAGCCGATCAGCTGACCGACGGCCTTCGGGTGGCTCCGCAGCGTCGTGCGCAGCGGGTGCGGCACGCGTTCGGTCCGGTGCTCCTCGAACAGCTCGGTCTCGGCCAGGCTCCGCCGCAGCCACAGGCCGATCAGCCCGAGCACGCCGCCCACGAGGAACGGCAGGCGCCAGCCCCAGGACTGCATGGCGTCCTCGCTGAGCCCGCGCGCCAGGAAGAACCCGAGCACCGACGCGAGGAGCACGGCGCAGCCGGTGGAGATGTAGAAGAACGCGGAGTACCGCCCGCGGCGCTCGTCCGGGGCGATCTCGCCCAGGTAGGCCGAGGCGTTCGACACCTCACCGCCGAGCGAGAGTCCCTGCACGACGCGCGCCAGCAGCAGCCCGAGCGGCGCGAGCCAGCCGACCTGCTCGAACGTCGGCAGCACGCCGAGCAGCACCGACCCGCCGGCCATCATGGTGATGGTCAACACCATGGCCGGCTTGCGTCCCCGCAGGTCGGCGAACCGGCCGAGCAGGATGCCGCCCAGCGGCCGGAAGAAGAACGCCAGCGCATAGGTGGCGAAGGTGTTGATCTGGGCGAGCGCGTCGTTGCCCGCGGGGAAGAACGCGGTGGCGAAGTAGATGCTGAACGTCGCGTAGATCGTCCAGTCGAACCACTCCAGCGCGTTGCCCACGCTCGCGGCGATGAGTTTGCGCACGGGTAACCGGTGCCGGACAGCCGAGTCGACCATATCCAACACACTAAATCGATGGTTCGTTACTCGCAGATCAGGACGGCGTCAGCTCGACCAGCAGGCCGGGGTGGTCGGTGGTGCCCGTCATATCGATCTTGGTGGTGGCGGCGATCGCCAGGTCGGTGCTGGCGTACACGTACTGGACGCCGCCGTCGCCCCGGCGGGAGAACCCGGCGGGGTCGCAGTCCCGGATGCCCGGGGAGCGCTTGTCGCGCAGGTTGAAGTCACCGAGGACGACCGCCGGCCGCGGGTAGCCGGCCGCTCGGCGCATCAGGTCCTGGCACTGCGCGAGCGCGGTCGCCGCGTCGTCCGAGGCCAGGTGGGTGGTGCAGGCGGTCAGCGTCCCGGCGGGCAGGCACGCCCAGGACCGCAGTTCGAGGTGGCCGTCGAGGGCGCGGTACTGGGCGTCGTACAGGCCGGACTCCTCGGCGGTGCCGGCGTACCCGTCCGCCACCATGATGATGTTGCCGTACTGCTGGCCGTCCCGGCATCGCGTGGGCGTGCCGTCGAGGTTGTGGGCCGCGACGAACACGGCGCGGGCCAGCCCCATGGCCGGCCGCAGCCGGTCGACGTCACCGGCACACGTCTCGTTGACCGACAACACCTGCGGCTTGCTCGACCTGATCACCTCGGCGGCCTTGGTCAGCACCGCGTCGCCTCGATAGCAGCCGGCCATGCCGCCGTGACAGATGTTGAGCTGCAGCACCGTGATCGCTGCCTTCTCCGCCTGACTCGTACCCGTCGCCGCCGTACTCGTGTCCCTGTCGGCACACGCCGCCGACGGCGCGAACAGGAGTGCGAACGCGGTCAGGACGATGATCACGCGACTCATGCGACGACATAAGCAGACCGCCCAGCACCTCCACAACAGGTCGTCCTTGACACCGGTCGCGTCCCGACAGCATGCTTCGAGTGATGGTTGAAACGTTTAAGCCGACGGCTGGCGAGGTCGAGGCGCTCGTGGCGCGGAGCAACCGGCTCGGCGCGGACCCGCGCAACACCAACTACGCGGGTGGCAACACCTCGGCCAAGGTCACCGGCACCGACCCGGTGACCGGCGGCGACGTGGACCTGTTGTACGTCAAGGGATCCGGTGGCGACCTCGGCACGCTGACCGCCGGCGGCCTCGCCGCGCTGCGGCTCGACCGGCTGCGCGCGCTGACCGGCGTCTACCCCGGCGTCGAGCGCGAGGACGAGATGGTCGCCGCCTTCGACCACTGCCTGCACGGCAGGGGCGGCGCGGCCCCGTCCATCGACACCGCCATGCACGGCCTCGTCGACGCCGCACACGTCGATCACCTGCACCCAGACGCCGGCATCGCGCTCGCCACCGCCGCCGACGGACCGGCGCTGACCAAGCAGTGCTTCGGCGACCGCGTCGTCTGGGTGCCCTGGCGCCGCCCGGGTTTCCAGCTCGGGCTGGACATCGCGGCCATCCGGCGCGACCACCCGCAGGCCATCGGCGTGATCCTCGGCGGGCACGGCATCACCGCCTGGGGCGCGACCAGTGACGAGTGCGAGGCCCGCTCGACCGAGATCATCGCCACGGCGCGGCGGTTCCTCGACGAGCACGGCCGGCCCGACCCGTTCGGCCCGGTCACGACCGAGACGCTGGAGCCGGCCGACCGGCACCTGCTCGCCGCCCGCCTCGCGCCCGCCGTCCGCGGCCTCGCCGCCACCGACCGCCCGCAGGTCGGCCACTTCACCGACACCCCGGACGTGCTCGACTTCCTCGGCCGCGCGAAGCTCCACGAGCTGGCCGAGAAGGGTACCTCCTGCCCGGACCACTTCCTGCGCACCAAGGTCCGCCCGCTCGTCCTCGATCTCCCGCCGGCCACGCCGGTCGACGACCTGCTGGCCCGGCTCCGCGAGCTGCACGAGGCCTACCGCGCGGAGTACCGGGCGTACTACGAGCGCCACGCCGACGCGGACTCCCCGCCGATGCGCGGCGCGGACCCGGCGATCGTGCTGCTGCCCGGCATCGGGATGTTCAGCTTCGGCAAGGACGCCCAGACCGCGCTGGTGGCCGGCGAGTTCTACGTCAACGCGATCAACGTGATGCGCGGC
>DASYKY010000113.1:0-87462 GCA_035995025.1 Actinophytocola sp. | reverse complement strand
CCCACCACCCGCGAGTCCAACACCCACCACCCGCGAGTCCAACACCCACCACCCGCGAGTCCAACACCCACCACCCGCGAGTCCAACACCCAGCAGGCGCGAGTCCGACGCTCGGCGCGCGCGAGTCCGACGCGCGCCGGTTGCCGCGAGGCGGTGAACTCGCCAGCCCGGAGCGTTGGACTCACCAGCCCGGAGCGTTGGACTCGCGAGGACCGGCGCGCGGTGGTGTCAGGTGGCGCTTGTTGTCGTGGGTTCCTGGTCGCCGATCAGGGTGCGGAGCATGCCGAACAGCTCGTTGCGGCCGTCGGCGCCCAGGCGGTTGCGCATGCGGGCCACGTGGTGCTCCACGGTCTTCGCCGAGATGAACAGGCGGGCCCCGATCTGCTTGTGCGTCAGGCCGGCCAGGATCAGCCTGCCCACCTCCAGCTCGCGCTCGCTCAGCAGCGGCGACGCGGCGGGCGACGCGGCGGGCGGGTCCGTCGGCTCGATCTCGCGTGCGGCCTCCGCCCGCTCGGGTGCCGGGGCCGGCTCGACCGCCGGGCTGTCGCTCAGGTTGCGGGCGAACGCCATCAGGCCCGCGCCCTCCTTGCGGTCCGCCGTGCGCACCGACGCCGACGCGGCCAGCTGCGCGCCGTCCGCGGTCAGGCCCGCGTGGTGCAGGCCGATGGCCGCCGCGCGGACCTCGTCCGGGTCGACGTCGCCGCGGGCCACCCGCAGCCAGCAGGCCGCCGCCGCGGCGAACGCGCGCGCGTGCCGCGCCGGCACGGCCGCCAGCGCCGACGCGTGCGTCTCCGCCGCCGCCAGATCGCCCACCGCCAGGTCGGCGTGCAGCGAGCTCCAGTGCAACGGCACCGTCCACAGTGGTGGGTCGCCGAGCGCGGCCAGCAACGCCCGCGCCTGGTCGAGGTGCGGCGCGATCGACTCGCGCTCGCCGAGGAGCGCCGCCGCCACCGCGAACTCCCCCACCTGCCGCACCAGGTAGAGGTCCACGGGGTGGCGGATCAACGCCGTCCGCCCGCGCGCGAACGCCGACGCCAGCGCCGCCGAGTCACCGCCGCGGCGCGCCAGCCCGGTGGCCAGCGCGGCGGCCAGCAGCTCGTCGCCCGGCTCCAGCGGCGCCGCGCCGAGCCGGTCCAGCACCCCCTGCGCCGTGCCGAGCGCGCCCCGGCTGAGGGCGTTCCACCCGTGCAGCAGCAGGTGCCGCGCCTGGGCGAGCCCGCCGCCGAGCTTCGCGGCGACCGCGTGCCCCAGCGTGGCGTCCGCCAGCGCCGCCTCCCCGCACTGGGCGGCGACGACCGCGACCAGCTCCGCCGGGCTGTACGGCAGCAGCACCGCGTCCCCCGCGGACTCCAGCAGCCCGGCCGCCTGCGTGAGATGCGACAGCGCGACCGCGATGTCCCCGTCCACGGACTCCAGCGCCCCCGCGGCGAGCAACCGGACCGCCGAGGCGGACAGCGTCGGCGCGTCGGTCTCGCTCGGCGGGGCGGCCGCGAGGACCGCGCGCGCCCGCTCCAGCCCACCCGCGGCCAGCAGCGCCGGCACGGCCAGCAGCACGTCCGCGCCGCCCAGGCTCTGGTACAGCTCGGCGGAGCGCGCGGCGAACCCGCGCTGCGCCAGGATCGCCGCGGTGACCGACAACGCCCGCCGCCGGTCCGGCTGCGCGGCGCCCTCCGCGGTGAGGATCTCGTCGGCGAGCCGCAGCGCCCGCTCGGGATCCCCGGCGAGCGCGGCCGCCTGTGCGCGGCGCGCCACCACCGCGGGCGTGCTGCCGCCGGCCCGCGCCGCCGCGTCATACAACTCGACCGCCAGGCGTGGCGACGTACGCAACGCCTCGTCGGCCGCGGCGGCCATCACGGTGGACGCGCGGGCGCCGGTCGCTCGCGACTCGGCGAGCTGCCGGCCGACGGTCAGCATCGGGCCGCCGCTGTCGAGCTGGATCTCCGCCAGGCGCCGCTGGATGTTTCGGCAGCGCAGCACCGGGATCAGCCGCAGCACGAGGTTGCGCACGAACACGATGAGCTCGCCGGACTCGGTGAGCAGGCCGGTGGCGAGCGCGGCGTCGACCGTCTCGGCGAGGTCGGCCGGGTCGGTGCCGAGCAGCGGGCACAGCACCTCGGCGTCCAGCGGCGCGCCGAGCGCCAGCGCCTCGAGGACGTGGTAGATGCGCGGGTCGAGCGCCTCGAGCAGGTAGCGCAGCCGCTCGGCGAGGCCGGGCGAGACCGACACCCGCGGCGGGCGGCGGAAGCGGTCGGGGTGGCGCGGATCGAAGCGACCGGTGTCGTGCATGGCCTGCGTGACGAGGCCGACGAACATCGGCAGTCCGCCCGACTGCTCGTGCACGAGCGCCACCAGCGCCTCCGGCGGCGGGCAGCCCACCCGGCGGGCGATCTGGTCGGCGACCTCCTCGCGGCCGAGGTGCCCGAGCACGATCGGCGAGTGGTGCCGGGAGAGCTGGGCCCCCAGGGAGGAGAGACCATCCGGACGTGGCCACGGACGGTAATTAACCACCATGCGTGTGCCGTCCGCCCGGGCCCGCTCCCGGAGGGCGGCGAGCGCGTCGCGGCCGAGCCGGTGCGCGTCGTCGACCAGCAGCGGCACGCCGTCCGGTACCGCCGCGAGGTCGGTGTCCAGGTCGACCCGCACGGCGTCCACGCCCGCGTCCGCATAGGCGGCCAGCAGGGCCTTGACCAGCGTCGACTTGCCCGTGCCGCCCGGCCCGACGATCGCCGCGGTCAGCGCCTCCCCCGGTGCCGCCGCGATCTGCCGAAGAATCCAGCCCGCCTGTGGGACGACCGTCTCGGCATGCGCCAGCGGCGGTGTGCGCACCACGCCGGCCCCCCTTCGTTGGGTTCGTCCTCCCTCTTGTCGGTTACCGAGCGTGGGCCATTACAGGCCTTGGGCCGTCGTTCTTCCCTCGATCGCGAGAATCACGGCGGCCATGTCGGTCGCGCCGAGCCCGAGCGCCTCGGTCTCGCCGAACAGGGCATGGCAGACGTCCAGCAACGGCGACGCGATGCCGGCCGCCCGCGCGGCGCCGGCGATGAGCCGGTTGTTGTAGAGCACGTTCGAGATCGATGCCTGCACGGCGAAGTCACGGGCTGCGAGCTTGGCCGA
Source organism: Actinophytocola sp. (assembly GCA_035995025.1). GTDB lineage: Bacteria > Actinomycetota > Actinomycetes > Mycobacteriales > Pseudonocardiaceae > Actinophytocola. The sequence goes on along the minus strand of DASYKY010000113.1, from coordinate 84,348 downwards.
CTTGGTCCGGGACACGCCGCTCGCCATCGGGCCCGCGCCCAGCACGTCCACGAACGTCGACAGGTCGAGGTCGTGCCGCGCGGCGAAGTGGACTGCCTCGGCGAGGCCGGTCACCATCGTGATGAGGAAGAGGTTCACCGCCAGCTTCATCACCATCGCGCCCGGCACCGCGCCGCACTCGACGATCTCGCGGCACATCGGTGTCAGCAGCGGGCATACGCGCGTAACCGCCGCGCGCTCCCCCGCCACCATCGCGACCAGCTCGCCCGCCTCGGCCGGCGTGCGCGAGCCGGACACCGGCGCCTCGACGTAGTGGCCGCCCGCCGCGCGGACGTCGGCCCCGAGCCCGCGCGAGTAGGCCGCCTCGGTCGTTCCCATGTGGACGATCGTGTGCCCGGCGGCGTACCTGGTGAACCGTTCGGTGCCGCGGCCCAGCACGGCGTCGACCGCGTCGCCGTCGGCGAGCATCAGGAATACGGTGTCCGCCCTGGCGAACACCTCGTCCGGGCTCGCGGCCACGGCCGCGTCCACCCGCTTGGCCGTGCGGTTCCAGACGACGAGCGGGACACCCGCGCTAGCCATGTTGCGTGCCATGGGCTCACCCATCACGCCGAGGCCGATGAAGCCAATCTCCACGTTGCTACACTACTATGACATTCGTCATGAAAGGAGCCCGATGCCCGACGAGACTCGCGGTCCGCGGGAGCGCATGGTGTACAGCGCGGCGCAGCTGATGCGCACGCAGGGCCCGGCGGCGACCGGGGTGCGCGAGGTGGTGGAGCGCGCCGGCGCGCCGCGTGGGTCGTTCCAGCACTACTTCCCCGCCGGCAAGGACCAGCTGGTGGGCGAGGCACTGCTGTGGTCCGGTGACTTCGCCGCACGCTGGGTGGCCAACTACCCGCGGACGACGAGCAACCCGACCCCCGGCGGGTTGTTCACGCACATGGTCAAGTTCTGGAAGGACGAGTTCACCGCACGCGGCTACGCACGCGGCTGCCCGATCATGGCCACGACGGCCGACCTGGCGGGCAGCGAGTCGGCGGCGAACGAGCAGCTACGCACGGCGCTGGACCAGTGGGAAGGCGCGGTGATCGACGAGCTGGTCCGCATGACCGTGCCGCGGCGGCGCGCCCGCCGCCTGGCCACGCTGATGATCAGCACCCTCGAGGGCGCGGTCATGTCCGCACGCGTACGCCACGAGGCGACTCCCCTGACGACGGTGGTCGCGGAGCTGACCCCGGCGCTGAACGCGGCGGTGGACTGACCCCGCCGGCGTCGGCCGGCCAGCCGGCCACAGCACCGACCACAGCGCCGACCGGAACGCCGACCGGAACGTCGACCGTCACGTCGCAGCCGTCGCTCGCGCGGGCGGCCACCGGCAGGTGGGTCACCACATGGTCGAGCAAGTCCGGGCGCAGCCGGCACAGCTCCAGGCGGATGCGCCGCACGCCGGCCGACCGCGCCCGCGCGAACAACGCGGCGGTCAGCAAACGCCCAACGCCCCGCCGCTGCCACGCGTCCTCCACCAGAACACCCAGCTCACGGACGGCAGGCTCGTCCGGCACCGGGCCGGTGCTCGCCAGGCCAACCAGCTCGCCCGCCACCGAGGCGACGACCGCCTCCTGCCCGTCGCCCGAGAGGCAGCGGCGGAGGTACTCCCGCGGCCACGAGCGCACCACACCATGGAAACGCTCGTAACGCGTGCGCGGCGAGCAACGCTCCAGCATCCGTACGAGCGCTGCCGCGTCATCCGGTCTGACCGGGCGGATGGACACCACGGTTCACTTGTATCATGACGACTGTCATAAGGCCAGGGAGTCGACCTGTACCGGGTAGCCGGCCCGCAGCACGGCCACCGTCGCCGGAGGGGTGATCACCTGGGCGGTGCCATGGGCGGGCCTCCGTACCCGCGGGCCGTAGCCCGCGTGTGTCCACTGTGTCAGGTGGCCGGCCAGCACGACGGCCGGCTCTTCGCCGGCCAGCACGAACGTGCCATCGGGCAGGCCCGACCACGGCAGTTCGTGGACGCGCCGCCGGTGCGTGCCGCGCACGATGCGCTCCCCGTGCAGGCGCCGGTTCATGTCCTTCGCCGACGGGATCGACACGTCCAGCTCGGCTGCCCACCGGTCGCGGTAGGCCAGGTACGCCGCCCTGCGGCACTCGCCGCACGGGCGGTGGCCTGCCGCGAAGGAAACCGCCTCGTCGTGGAAGTACAGCCACGTGAAATGGTGCGGCCGCCACTGCTCGAACCACCGCCCGCGAAAGGACAGCGCGCAGGTGATCCACAGGTCGCTCGCGTGGAAGCGGACGATCTGCCGGCCCGCGTGCAGGATGCCGCGGTTGCCCGTCCACGCGCCGCGCAGGGGAATCGCGACGACGTCGCCGCGCGGCGTCACCCGGTTGCGGGCCGGCGAAGAGGCCACCTACAACACTTGTTCCAGGCGCTTCGCCACCAGCTTGACGAACCGTGCCGGGTCGGCCAGCTCGCCGCCCTCCGCGAGGACCGCCATGTCGTGCACGACGTGCGCGGTGCCGGCCAGCTCCGGGTCGTCGGCGCGGGTCTCGTGCGCGGCGCGCAGGCCGGTGATCAGCGGATGCCCGGGGTTCAGCTCGAGGATGCGCTTGACCTGCGGCAGCTCCTGGCCCATCGCGCGGTACATCTTCTCCAGCGTCGGCGTGATGTCGTGCTCGTCGCCGACGATGCAGGCCGGCGAGGTGGTCAGCCGCGAGGAGAGGCGGACCTCCTTCACCGTGTCCGCCAGCGTCGTCCGCATCCACTCCAGCAGCGGCGCGAAGTCCTTCTCCCGCTCGGCGCGCTCGGCATCGGCGGCCTCCTTGTCGGCCTCGTCCTCGAGGTCGACCTGGCCCTTGGCGATGGAGTGGAACTCCTTGCCGTCGAAGGACGGGACGCTCTCGACCCACATCTCGTCGATCGGGTCGGTGAGCACCAGGACCTCGAAACCCTTGGCCTGGAAGGCTTCCATGTGCGGCGAGTTCTCGATGCTCGGCCGCGACTCGCCCGTCAGGTAGTAGATGTGCTGCTGGTTGTCCTTCATCCGCTCGACGTACCCGCGCAGCGTCGTCTGCGTCTGCGCGTCGTGCGTGGAGTGGAAGGAGCACAGGTCGAGGACCGCGTCGCGGTTGTCCTGGTCGGCGACCAGGCCCTCCTTCATGACCTTCCCGAACTCGCCCCAGAACGTCGTGTACTTCTCCTCCGGCAGCGCCTTGAGAGCCGAGAGCACCTTGCGCACCAGGCGCCTGCGGATCAGCTGGATCTGCCGGTCCTGCTGGAGGATCTCGCGCGAGACGTTGAGCGACAGGTCCTGCGCGTCGACCACGCCCTTGACGAAGCGCAGGTACTCCGGGACGAGCGCCTCGCAGTCGTCCATGATGAACACGCGCTTGACGTAGAGCTGGACACCGCGCTTGGCCTCGCGCATGAACAGGTCGAACGGCGCGCGCGACGGCACGAAGAGCAGCGCCTGGTACTCGAACGTGCCCTCGGCCTGCAGGCGCACCGTCTCCAGTGGCGGGTTCCAGTCGTGGCTGACGTGCCGGTAGAACTCGGTCAGCTCGTCCTCGCCGACGTCGCTCGCGGACCGCGCCCACAGCGCCTTCATCGAGTTGACGGTCTCGAGCTCCGGGTCGTCGGCCGACTTCGCCATCCGGATCGGCCAGGTGATGAAGTCCGAGTAGTGCTTGATGATCTGGCGGACCTTCGCCGGGTCGGCGTAGTCGTGCAGGTTGTCCTCGGTGTCCTCGGCCTTGAGGTGCAGCGTGACGGCCGTGCCCTGCGGGGCGTCGGCGGCCGGCGCGATCGTGTACGTGCCCTCGCCGCCGGACTCCCAGCGCACGCCCTCGGCCGCGCCCGCGCGCCGGGTCACCAGCGTGACCTTGTCGGCCACCATGAACGTCGAGTAGAAGCCGACGCCGAACTGCCCGATGAGGTCCGCCGACGCCGCGGCGTCCTTGGTCTCCCGCAGCTTCGCCAGCAGCTCCGCGGTGCCGGACTTCGCGATGGTGCCGATGAGGCTGACGACCTCGTCGCGGCTCATGCCGATGCCGTCGTCCCGCACGGTCAGCGTGCGCGCCACGCGGTCGGTCTCGATCTCGACGTGCAGGTCGGAGACGTCCGCCTCCAGGTCCTTGTCGCGGTAGGTCTCCAGCCGCAGCTTGTCGAGCGCGTCCGAGGCGTTGGACACCAGCTCCCGGAGGAACACGTCCTTGTTCGAGTAGATGGAGTGAATCATCAGCTGCAGGAGCTGACGGGCCTCGGACTGGAACTCGTGGGTCTCGATCGACGTCGTCACGAATTTCGATGATATCGAACGGGCTCAGCCGGCCAATCCGGTGCGGTAGGCATAGCCGACGGCCTGGGCCCGGTCGCGCGCGCCGATCTTGGCGAGCAGGTGGTTCACGTGGCTCTTCACGGTCGCCTCGCTGACCACCAGCCGCTCGGCGATCTCGGTGTTCGTCAGCCCCTCGGCGATCAGTCCGAGCACCTCGGCCTCGCGCGGCGTCAGCCCGTCCGGCGGCCGCGGCGCGCGGCCGGCCGCCGGCGCGGTGGCGGCGGTGGCGATCGTGTCGACCAGGTGGTGGGCCACGGCGGGGTCGATCACGGCCTGGCCGCCGGCCACCCGCGTCAGCGCCCGGTGGATCTCCTCGCCGCCCGCGTCCTTGGTGAGGTAGCCGCGCGCGCCGGCCCGCAGCGCGTCGAGCACCGACCGGTCGTCGGCGTAGGTGGTCAGCGCGATCACCCGCACGTCCGGGTGCTCGCGGAGCCTGCGGGTGGCCTCGATGCCGTCGCAGCGCGGCATCCGCAGGTCCATCAGCACCACGTCCGGGGCGAGCTCGCCGGCCAGCGCGACCGCCTGCTCGCCGTCGGCCGCGGTGCCCACGACCTCCACGCCCGGCAGCAGGCCGAGCAGCACGGCCAGCCCCTCGCGGACGACCCGCTGGTCGTCCGCGATCAGCACCCGGATCGGCTCGCTCACGGCACCCACAGCTCCACCCGGAACCCCTCGGCGGTCGGCGAAGCGTCCAGTGTGCCGCCGAGCAGCTCCGCGCGCTCCCGCATGCCGCTCATCCCGTACCCGCCGCCGTCCGGGCCCGCGGCCGCGGGCGCCCCGAAGTCCTCAATGGACAGCCGGACCCCGTCGTCCGCGCCGGACAGCCGCACCGTCACCCGGTCGGCTTTCGCGTGCCGGCGGACATTGGTCAGCGCCTCCTGGGCGACCCGGTACAGCGTGAGCCGGGTGCGGGCCGGCAGCCCGGCCGTCTCGCCGGACACGTCGACCGTGCAGGGCACGCCGGTGTCGCGCGCGAAGCCGGCGGCCAGCGCGGCCAGCCGCTCCGGCCCGGGCAGGTCCTCGTCGCGGAGCATGCCGACCGCCTCGCGGGCCTCCCGCAGCCCGGCCTCGGCCAGGTGCCGCGCGCGGTCGAGGGAGTCGGTGAGCCGGTCGCCGACCTGGTCGCGGGCCGCGAGCAGCCGGGCGCCCTCGAGGTGCAGCGCGAGCCCGGACAGCGAGTGCGCCAGGACGTCGTGCATCTCCCGGGCCAGCCGCTGCCGCTCGCCCAATGCCGCCGCCCGCACCTGCGCGTCCCTGCTGTGCGCCAGCTCGAGCGCCAGCTCCTCCGCCTGCTCGGTGCGCCGCCGCATCTCCCGGGCGTACCAGCCCAGCCGGTAGCAGGCGAGCATGCCCAGCTCGCCGACCAGGACCGACACCATCGGCCGGGGCGGGCCGGCCAGCCCGGCGACGGCCAGCAGCACGAGGCCGGCACCGGCGAACAGCGCGCCGGGTCGCGCGGGCGCCCGCGCCGCCACCGCGCCCGCCGCGATGAAGCCCCCGAGGTACCCGATCCCGTTCGGCTCGACCCACACGAGCGCGGCCGAGCTCACCATCAGCAGGCCGACGACCGCGTAGTGAGCGGGCAGGGCGATCCGTGCCCGGGCGACGAACAGCACGCCCGAGCAGCCGGCCACGCCCAGCAGACCGGCCAGCGCGACGAGGCCGGCCCCGTGGAGCGCGGGTGCCGGCCGGTTGAGCAGGCCGACGACGACCAGCGCGGCGAGGATCACGAACCCGGCCGGCCGGGCCCAGCGCGGCACCGCGCGCCGGTGCGCCCGGCTGGGCGCGGGAGCGGGTGGCTCGGCGGACACGAACCCACGATATTCCGGGCCGTCCCGTGCGTCCTCCACCCGCGGGCCGAGGTTCGCCGTCCACCCGTGGGTGGAGCCGGTCCGCCGCCGGGTCCGGATCGCGGTTTCCAGCCGCAGGCCGATGAGATCCGCCCTGCTCAGGCCGCACGCTGGTGGCTCCCGGCGGAGAGCCGGAGGACCGGAGAAGGAGGGGACATGATCGCTCGCCAGAGCGCGGTCGAGATGCCGCGCGGGTCGCGCCTGAGGCTCGCACTGAGCCTGCTGCTCAACGCCGCGGTGCCGCTGGTGGTGTACCTGCTCGTCCGCTCGCATGTGGACAGTGACGTCACCGCGCTGGCGATCGCGGTGGCGGTGCCTGTCGCGGTCACGCTCGGTGGCTTCGCGATGCGGCGGCGGCTGGACCCGATCGGCGCGGTGGCCGTCGTCGCGTTCGGTCTCGTGCTCATCGTGCTCGCGCTGACCGGCGGCAACCCGCTGGTGCTCAAGCTGCAGGAGGCGGTGGTCACCGGGCCGCTCGGCGTCGTCCTCCTGGGGTCCGTCGTGATCGGGCGGCCGGCGCACCCGCTGGTGTCGCGCGTGCTGGCCCGCCGCGACCCGGCCAGTGCCGCACGGCTCGACGACCAGCAGCGCCGCCGCGGCGCGAACGTCGTGACCACGGTGCTGGGCACGACGCTCGCGCTGCACGCGCTGGTGCTGCTGGCGCTCGCGCTGAGCCTGCCGACCGGCACCTACTTGGCCGTGTCACGCCCGATCGGTCTGGCGATCGTCGCGGCCGGAACTGCCGTGTTGCTGTGGTACCGCCGCCGTCTCGATCAGGTGGGAAAATCTCACCCGTGAGGTTTCACGGTCGTCACGCCGGGTATTCGTACGGGGACGACTGTCCGGAGGGGCGTGGCGATGACCGAGGTGCAGCGCATGTCCGACCGTCGCGAGGAGCCGATCACCGAACACCGCCCGTTCTCGGCTCGCCGGACGCCCTACCGCGACGACCTGTACGTCGTCACTGTGACGGGTGAGCTCGACATGAAGACCGCACCACAGCTGGCCGAGGCGCTCGGCGGGGACATTCCGCCGGTGCTCGTCGCCGACCTGACCCGCGTGACGTTCCTGTCCGCGGCCGGGCTGCGGGTGCTGGTCGCCGCGGCGGCGCGCGCACACGAGAACCGGTGCTGCGTCGGGCTGGTCGCCGACGGGGTGCTGGCGCTGCGGGTGCTGCGGATGAGCGGTGTGGCCGCGTCGATCCCGACGTTCGAGTCGTTGTCCGACGCGGTGCGCGAGCTCGCGCCCCGCCCGCCGGGCCGGGTCTGACGCGGCGCCGGGATTCCGGCGCGGGTGAACCCGCGCGAAACCTAGCCGGTGGCCGCCTTGACGTAGTGCGGCAGCAGGGTGTCCCAGCCCTGCCGGTTGCGCTGCTGCCAGACCGCGGCATCGGCGCCCAGGCGCTCCCACCCCGTGTGCTCGATGTCCACCCGGGTCCGGTCCGGCTCGACCGGCACGAACCGGATCCGCACGTCGGTCGCGTCGGCGCGGTCGCGGCGCAGGTGCCACCGGTAGGCCAGCAGCGACGGCGGCACGAACTCGGTGACCTCGCCCCAGTCGATCTCCGCGCCAGCCGGGTCGCGCTGGAAGATCCGGCCGCCGACCCGCGGCTCGAGCGTGACCGTCAGGCCGTCCTCGCCGGTAGCCGTGTGGTCGGCGGGCCACCACAGGTCGATCCGGTTCGTCCACACGTCGAACGCGTGCGACTGGCCGCATCCGACGTCGAAGGAGATCCGCAGCGGTTCGGTCATCGCTCCTCTTCCGGCTCTGGAGCCAGGTTCTCCGCGGCGATCGTGAAACGCGCGGCCACCGAGCCCCACACCTGCCTCAGGTACTCCTCGACCGCACGCACGCCGTCGTCGTGCAGCCGGTAGATCCGCCGGGTGCCGTGCGGTTCCTCGGTGACCAGCCCGGCGCCGCGCAGCAGCTTGAGGTGCCGCGACACCGCGGGCCTGCTGATCGGCAGCTCGTCGGCGATCTCCTGCACCGACCGGCCGCCGCCGGCCAGCAGCCGCAGGATCGCCCGCCGGTTCTCGTCACCCAGGGCGTCCAGCGCGGCGCCCGACCCGGTCATGTCCCGCTCTCCACCCGCTGCTTCAGGCCGCTGGCGAACTTGTCGAACGAGGGTTGCAGATCCGGCATCGAGCGCCAGATCAGCGGCAGCAGCGGGCCGGTGTACTCCTCGCGCATGGTGAACTCGGTGACCGAGTCCGACACCGGCCGCAGCGTGTATTGCCGCACGCCGCGGAACAGCCCGAGCGGCATGCCGCCGGCGAAGGTCATCCCGCGGGTCGGCTCGAGGCCGACGACCTTGAGCGGGAACGCCCGCCCCGGGGTGACCTCGGTGAAGATCTTCAGCTTGGCCGACTCGGCGATGTCCCCCTCGACCCGCTCCACGCCGGACTCCCAGTCCGCCCATCGCGCGCCGTCGGACAGGATCTGCCAGACCTGCTCCGGGGACGCGTTGATGCGGGCGCTCGACTCGTAGGACTTCATGAGGTCTCCATCCGGCAATCGGTAACTTGAAGGTTACCGTAACATCGAGGTTACCCGGCGGCCATCATCTGTTCCGCCGCTTCCCGATAGCCAATGGTGCATTTCGGACTAAACGGGTTGGTTAATCGTGACTTGTTGCCTAGGTTCCGTGCGTCGCACACGCAGTCGCATATGGATCGAAGCAGGAGACTCCGGGGAATGAAGCAGTCACGTCTGTCCACTGTCACCAAGGTGGCCGGGGTTACGGCGGTCGCCGTGCTCATGGCCGGCGGCGCCTACGCCTGGGCGGCCGAGCCCACCGCCGGCACCACCAGCTCGACCGAGCGCCACGGCGGCCACGAACCGGCCAACCTCGGGTTGGTCAAGAACGACGTCAAGGCCTACTACGGCGACACCGTCGACGCCGACGGCAAGCACCACGCCTCGCCCGACAGTGACTGGGCCAAGGACACCACCCGCCAGGCCGGCGAGGCCCGCCGGGACCTGCGGCGCGTGCTCGACCGGCACGTCGAGCACCCGGCCATCGTGCTCGACGTCGACGACACCTCCGAGCTCACCTACGGGCTCAGCGCGGGCAACGACTTCGGCTACGACCCGGTCGAGTCCGAGGAAGCCATCAACAACGGCGACTTCCCGGCCATCCAGGCCACCCTCGAGTTCGCGAACTACGCCGCCGACCACGGCGTCAAGGTCTTCTTCGTGACCGGCCGCCCCGAGCACCAGCGCACCGCGACGCTGAAGAACCTGGCCAACGAGGGCTACCCGGCCCCGACCGACGCGTTCCTCAAGCCGGAGGGCTCCGCCCCCGACTGGCTGCCGTGCGCGCTGAAGTGCACCACCATCGAGTACAAGTCCGCGGCCCGCGCGCACATCGAGGACGAGTACGGCGTGACGATCGCGGTGAACATGGGTGACCAGTTCAGCGACCTGGAGGGCGGCCACGCCCGGTACACGGTCAAGGTCTCCAACCCCATGTACTACCTGCCCTGAACCACTTCTGAGCCGGCCGAGGCCCGGTCCGGCGGCGATGCCGCCGGACCGGGCCTCGTCGCGTTCACAAATCCGGGCAGCCGTCCGCGGGTGCGACCGTCCGTTCCGGACATAGGATTTCGACGGCACGCAAACCGACAGGTGGGGTGATCGAGTGGACGCATGGCCCTGATCTCCCGCTTCCGGCCCCGCACGCTGCGCTGGCGCGTCTACTCGCTGGTGGGTCTCCTGCTGGTCCTGCTCCTCGGCACCGTGCTCGCCACGCTGATCGCGCGCCAGCACGCCAACGAAGTCGGTGCCCGGGTGCGCGACCACCTGCGTCCGGCACAGGCCTCGACCGCTGAGCTGACCACGGGGTACGTGGACATGGAGACGGGCCTGCGCGGCTACCTGCTGACCCGGGACGTGCGGTTCCTCGACGCCTACGACTCCGGCAGCACGGCCGTCGCGCGGGCGAGGCGAGTCATCGCCACGCAGCTCAACGGCGACGCCGAGTCGATGAAGCTGCTGAACGTGGTGAACGACGCGGGCAACGCGTGGGTGGGCACCTCGGCCGTGCCGCTCATCGACGCCGCACGCGACGGCACGCTGACCACCGCGGCGCAGTCCGCGTCGACGTCGACGGGCAAGGAGCAGTTCGACGACGTGCGCGTGAGCCTGGCGGCGCAGCAGGACCGGATCGAGCAGCTCATCGCGACCGCCCTGCAGTCCTCGGGCGACGCGCAGGCCACCGCGAACATGATCACGATCCTGTGCGGGGCGGTGGCGCTCGGCGTCGGCGTAGTGATCATCGTGCTGCTGCACGTCTCGCTGGTTCGGCCGGTCTACCGGCTGGTCGGCTCGGTCGGCCGGGTGTCGACGGGGGATCTCGGCCACCGCGTCACCGCCGACGGGCCGACCGAGGTCGTCGTGCTCGGCACCGCCGTCGAGTCGATGCGCGAACGCGTGCTGGCCGAGTCGGCGCAGGCCGCGGAGTCCTCGCGGCGGGCGGCCCGGCTCGAGGAGGCGGACCGGATCGCGCAGAACCTGGAGCAGACGGCGATCCGCGACCTGTTCGCGCTGAGCCTGGCGCTGCAGTCGGTGGCGGGCCGCTACCCGTCGGTGCGGCCGGCGCTGACCGGCATCATCCGCGACCTCGACCGCTCCCTGGAGGAGATGCGCTCGGCGGTGCTCGGCCGGATGGGCCCACCGGAGTCGCGGAAGCTGCGGACCGAGGTGCTCGACCTGCTCGTGCTGCTCGAGCAGGATCTCGCGGTGACGCCCGCGCTGCAGCTCGTGGGCGACCACGACCTCACGCTGCCGGCCCCGATAGCCGCCGACGTCCTGGACGTGCTGCACGACGCGGTGTTCGCCACGACCGGCTCGGGCACGGCGAAGGAGGTCGAGATCGGCATCGCGCTGTCCGCGGGCGAGGTGCGCCTGTCCGTGGCCGGCGCGGTCCCCGACCAGGCCCGCGCGGCGGCCCGCGAGACACTCGCGGACCTCGCCGAACGCGCCCGCCACCACGGCGGCGAGGCAACGGTCGAGGAGGGCGAGCACCGCATAGCCGTGAACTGGCGCATCCCGATCGACCCCACCGAGGACCGGTAGCGGCCGGTCACGGCTCCTTGCGGGCGCGGCTCGGGGCGACGCGAGGCGGCTCGTTCGGCATCTTCGGGTAGACCGGGGGCCACGGGGCGTCCATGAGGCCGCTCGCCATGTCGCGCTCGTGCAGGGCCAGCAGCGGGGCCAGCGACTGCGCGGTCATCGCCGACCACGGGTCGCCGCGTTCGGCCAGGCGGGCGGGGACCGTGGCGAGGGTCAGTTCGCGCGGCTCGATGCCGGCCAGCTCCTCCCACGCGAACGGCGCCGAAACCTGACCGTGCGGGTTCGCCCGCACGGACCACGCACCGAAGACCGTCTTGTGCGGGGCGTTCTGGTTGAAGTCCACGAACACCCGGCTCCCCCGCTCCTCCTTCCACCACGCCGCGGTCAGCAGGTCCGGCCTGCGCCGCTCCAGCTCGCGGGCCACGGCCACCGCCGCGGCGCGTACTCCGTAGCCGTCCCACCGCGGCAGCAGCCGGACGTACACGTGGATGCCGCGGTTGCCCGTGGTCTTCGGAAAGCTCGCCACGCCCAGCTCGTCCAGCAGCGCCTTCGTCTCGGCCGCCCCCTCCTGGATCATCGCGAACGTGACGCCCGGGCCCGGGTCGAGGTCGATGCGCAGCTCGTCGGCGTGCTCGGGGTCGGCCGCGGTGTTGGGCCAGACGTGGAAGCCGAGGCAGCCCATGTTCATGGCCCACAGCACGTGCGCCAGGTCGACGGCCACGAGCGCGTCGGAGACCGTGCCGTTCGGAGTCGACACCCGTGTCGTCGTCAGCCACGGGTCGGCCTTCGTCGCCGCCACCCGCTTCTGGAAGAACGACGAGCCGCCGACCCCGTTCGGGAAGCGCTGCAGCAGGACCGGGCGGCCACCCATCGCCGCCATCAGCGGTTCGGCCACGGCCAGGTAGTAGCGCGCGAGGTCGAGCTTCGTGTCGCCCCGCTCCGGGAAGAACACCTTGCCGGGACTGGTGATCCGCACCTCGTGCCCGGCCACCTCGAGCACCTCGACGTCCGCACCCTTGGCCACGATCCCGACCGTACCGGGCCGAGCGGCCCGGGCCCCGTCACGAACCGGTGTGGCACCCCGAGGCGTGCAGGATCGCACCGTGCGTGGTGACGTGCACATCGAGAGCGAAGCCCGCCGTGGCGGCGTGCGCGGCCAGCTCGGCGGGCCGCCAGAACCGCTTGACCACGGTGAAGTGCCTGCCGTCGTTGAGCACGCGCTCCTGCGTGTGCCCGGGCAGCGGCGACGGGTGGTGGCTGTCGACGAGGAACACCCGCCCGCCGGGTCGCAGCGCGTCGGCGACCGTCGCCCAGAACGGCGCCAGCCGGTCGTCGGGCACGTGGGAGAGCCAGTAGGAGAAGAAGCACACGTCGAACCGGTGCGCGGGCGGTGTCCAGGCGAAGACGTCGGCCCGCACGTAGGTGACACCACCTCCGACCCGCAGCCGGTTGCGGGCGATCATCTCGGCCGACGCGTCCACGGCCGTGACCCGGCCGGCGTGGCGGACCAGGTGGTGGGTCCACAGCCCGGTGCCGCAGGCCAGCTCGAGCACGTCTCCCCCGGGCGCGAACTCCCGAAGGGCGGCCTCGGCCTCGGCGACGTCGGCCAGCCAGTGGCGTTTGGCCTCGGGGCCGAGCGCGTAGCGGCCCGAACGGAACCACCACTCGTCGTACTCGGCCGCCCGGGCGTCGTAGTACGCCTTCTGCTCCTCGACGATGTCCATGCACCAAGGATGGCCGGTACCGTCGGTGTGGTGTAAGCTACCGGCGGTCGTTGGTTTTGTGTTCGTGTTTCCACGCGCTCGCGAAACAGTTGTGCGGGCGTTTCGTGTGCCTCAGGTTGGTCGAAGCGAGCCGGCGCAGACAACCCGGCATGCCGTACCAGCGGCATACCGCGTCCCACCCGATGAGGAGAAAGACAGATATGGCTCAGGGCGTTGTGAAGTGGTTCAACTCCGAAAAGGGCTTTGGTTTCATCGCCCCTGACGACGGTTCCGCCGACGTGTTCGTGCACTACTCGGAGATCCAGGGCGGCGGCTTCAAGTCGCTCGAGGAGAACCAGCGCGTCCAGTTCGAGGTTGGCCAGGGCCAGAAGGGCCCGCAGGCAACCGGCGTCACCACCGTCTGACCCGGTCCGGGCGACGCCCGGACTTGTTCGTCTATCACCGGCAGGCCCACCCACTGGGTGGGCCTGCCGGTGATGTATGTGGATACCCAGGTCGGCTCGCGCCGAGGGTGGTGTGCGTCACGTCGTGACGTGTCGTGCCCGAGCAGGCCCGCGCGGCGAGGCCTAGAAGAGATCCGGCGTCGCCGGCGGCACATCGTCGAGAAACGCACTCACCATCGGCACCAGTACCGCCGACTCCCCCGAGATGCCGACATGCGACGTCGCCGGCAGCATCACGAAGCGCGCGGCCGGAACCGTCTGCAGCATCCCCGACGCTGCCGCGTCCTCATCGCCGCCACCGCGCAGCTTGAACATCGCCAGCGCATGCTCCGGCTTCACGGCGTCCGCATCACCGACGATGACCATCGTCTTCGCAGAGATCGAACGCATCTGCGCTTCGCTGATGTTCTGGTCATCGATGCTCAAGACCTTCATCTTCTCGAGGTAGGCGTCGAACGCCGTGGCGTCCGGCGTGTGCTCCTTGAACGCCTTCTCGACGGGCGTACCGGCAAACGCGGTGGCGCTGAGACCCTCGATGCCCTCGAACACCGACGGGTACCAGCCGTCCTTGCGGTAGGTGGCGGACAACGAGACCAGCTTGCCGACGAGCGCCGGGTGACGTAGCGCGAGCTGCAGCGCGACCCCGCCGCCTTGCGAGTAGCCCATCACATCCGCGCGCTCGACCTTCAACGCGCGCAGCAACGCCGCGGCATCGTCGCCGAACTGCTCGTAAGACATCTCGCGCGACGTATCCGGGGTGCGGCCGTGCCCTTGCTGATCAAAGATGATCACAGCGCGCTTGCCCGCGAAGGCGGACACCCACGACCTCATCGAGTCGGTGGCCATGAACCCGCCAGGGATGAGCAGCAACGGAGACGTCTTCGGTTCACCGAGCTCGCCATATACCTCGTGATAGAGGCTCAGACCGTTGATCGGCAGGTGACCACTGCGCGAAGGCTTCGTTGCCATCTCTTCAACCTCACGACTCACATCGCCAGAGACCAGCGGATCTCGCGGGCCACGCTACGGCGTCTCCGTTCGGGCCGTAGAGCCGGGCGACATCGGCAACACGTCGACCATCAGCGTGAAGCCGGTGTGGTAGCGCGGCAACAGCGGCGACCGGAGCCGCACGCTCATCGACACCGTGCCCCAGGGCCGCTCCACCGCCGGCTCGGCCAGTGCCGGGTGGCGCAGCCGGATCGGCTGGTCCGGCAGCGGGCGGACTGGCACGACCAGATCCCCGTCCGGCTTGACGACCGGCCACGGGCCGGCTACGGAGACCCCGGCCGCCTCACCGTCGACCACGAGCCGGATCGACGTGACCTCGTACGGGGCGGCGCCGCTGTCGGACAACTCGACGATGCCGGTCTCCGGATCCGCTACCGCGGCGGAAAGCTGTTCCACGTCCAGGATCGACGACTCGTACAGGTCGAACAGCCAAAGCCTGCCGGTCTCGTCACGGGCCGCGGCGAAGTCCGGTTCGGCGGCGAGTGCGCGGACCGGCGCCCCCAGGTCGACTTCGTGCAGAACCTCCTCCGGTGCGTCCGGGTCGGTCGAACACACCGCCAGCCGCCCGTCCTCCCCCGCGATGAGCAGCAGGTCGCCCGCCACCGCGATGGCCGTGATCGCTCCGGTCCGGCGGTGGAACGTGGTCGGCCCCAGCGTCGCATCGCGCGGCCATCGCCGGACCTCGCCCGCCGCCGTGCCGGTCACCACCGAGCTGTCCGGCAGCACCGCCAGTGCGGTCACCGGCGCACCGGCGCCGGCCATGGTTCGCGCCTGCCGGCCGGTGGTCTGGTAGATCTCCCGCGTGTCACCGTTTTCCAGACCGGCCACAATGGACGATCCGGCCCCCACCGCGAGGCTGGTCACGACGGCGGGCAGCTCCTCGGTGAAGATCTCCCGGCCGCTGTCGCGGTCCCGGGCGGTGATCGACGCAGCGGACGCGGTGACCACCACCCCGTCGCGGGCGGCCGCGACCAGATCGACGTCGTTGACGAAGACGCCGGACGGGAACGTCAGCCGCCCGCCGGTGTCCACCAGCAGGTCCTGCCCGGGCGCCACGGCAACGGCCTGCCGGAAGGGGCCGGTCGAGCGCTCGTCCGGGGCGGTTCCGTCCGGCGAAACCCTGACCAGCATCGGCCCCAGACCGGCCGACACGGTCCGGTCGGCGACCGCGAGGCAGCCCCGCTCCGGGTGATCCATGTCCGGCGGCTCCCACCTCGGCAACGCACGGCGCGACACCGAGCCGTCACCGGCCAGCACCGTGCAGGTTCTGTCGCCGACGACGACATCGTCGACCCCGCCTGGGAAACCGACGGCCCGGCCGAGGAGGCCGCCGCTCATATCCCAGAACCGCACCGAGTGCGCCCAGGTGACGACCAGCTCCGGCGACACCGCGTTGATCCCGCGCACCGCCTCGGCGTGCGCGCCGAGCGCGCGCCGCGTCCCCAAGCCCGCGTCCCAGGTGGCCACGGTGCCGTCGGCGGTGCCGAACACCACCGCGGAGCGGCTCCCACCGGACGTCGGCAAGGCGGCGACGCAGGTGATCGGCGACTCCTCCTGCTGCCGCCTGATCACCTTGCCACCGCGCTTGGCGCCGTCCTGGCCGGCGGCGGTCACGTCCCACACCTGCACCGTGCCGTCGCTCCTGCCCACGGCCAGGAGCACCCGCCCGCCGGGCAGCGGCAGCGCGGCCATCGTCCACACCGGTGCGCTGCGCCCGGCGAGCGGGTCGTCGACCTCGCTGCCGGTGAGCGGATCCCACAACCGAACCGTGCCATCCCTGTCACCGGTCGCGAGGAGCACCCGCCCATCGGGAAGTGGCACCGCTGCCGCCGCCTCGACCGGGGCGGTGTGACCGAGCAGCGGGCCGCCTACCGCGGCGCCGGTCGTCGGATCCCACAACCGGACCGTGCCGTCGTCACCGCCCGCGGCCAGCAGTACCCGCCCGCCAAGCAGGGGCAGCGCCACCACCGTCCACACGACACTGTTGTGGCCGGTCAGCGGTTCGCGCGCCGGCGCACCGGTTTCCGGGTCCCACAACTGAACCGAGAAGTTGTCACCGCCCACGGCCAGCAGATCCCGCCCGCCGCTCCACGGCACCGCCGCCATCGCTCGCACGCCGCTGCCGCCGGTGGGGACCGGGTCGTACCGCAGGGTGCCGGTGAGCACGTCCCAGAACTGGATCCTGCCCGACCAGTTGCCGGTTGCCAGCAGTATCCGACCGTCACGCAACCGCACCGCCGCCGTCGTGCCCATGGAGTCGGAGTCGAACGACTGGCTCGCCAGGGTCCCGGCGAGTGGCTCCAGCAAGCGAACGATGCCCTCTCCGTTGCTCGTCGCGAGCCGCACCTGACCATCGGGTTGTGGCACCGTGGCCAGCACGTGCACCGGGTCGTCCTGGCCGACGAGCAAATCGCTCACCACGGCACCGGTGTCCGGCTCCCACAACCGAACCGTGCCGTTGACGTGACCGGCTGCCAGCAGCATCCGCCCATCGGGCGACGGCACGGCCGCCAAGGCCTCCACTCCGCTTTCGGTGGCAGTCCGCAGGTCTCTCACGAGGATGCCCCCGGCCGGCGGGGCTGTTTCGCCGGTGCGCCAACTGATCAGGCAGCCGTCGTCCCCGCCGGAGACGAACGCCGACGACGACACCGGTGCGAGGCCGCGGACCGCCCCGCGATGTCCGGTGAACAACGTGTCGGTGTCCGGGCCGGTCGACATCCGGATGGTGCCGTCCGCGTATCCGGCGACGACCGCTCCCCGAGCGCTGGACGGAGCGGGGCACAGTGCGGTCACCGCCGTGCCGCGGCCGGGCAGCTCCCAGGGCAGCTGGGATGAGTCGAGCGGATCGACCCATACCGAACCGTCCTGTGTGGCCACCACGACGGCCCCGTCGAACCACGCAGCATGGTCGATTCCGCCGGGTACCGACATGCGCCGAATGGAACCCGTTCGATCCGCCCACACATCGTCAGCCGTCCACCCGACCCAGCCGCGGGCACTGCCGCGAGCAGCGCCGACCAGCTCAGCGACATCAGTCTCCGGCAGGGGGCCGTTCAAGGTCCTCGGGCCGCTCGGGGTGACCAGGATCGGATTGTCGGGGTCGCCCCAGCCGCCGGCGACGGCGAGGGCCGGTCCGGGCGTGCTCGTCACATCGCTGGACCGGCGCAGGTCCTGCTCGTCGGTGACCATCCGGACGCGCAGCCGCGGCAGTACCGCATCGGAGCCGTCGAGGCCGTCCACTAAGCGCCGGGCTCCTTTTTCGGCCAGCAGGTCGTGCAGCACCGCGGCGAAGTCGGCCGGCGGCACCGCCTCGGCGCTCATCCGGTGCACCACCGACCTCAGCGTCCGCAGGCCGGGCGCACGCGCCGACTCCGTGCCGTCGCCGATCACCGCGGAAGATTCGAGTGCGTCCGCTGTGGACCTCAGGTCCTCGAGCAGGCCGTCGACGCTCTCGGCGTAGCGGCGGCTCAGCATCGGCAACGACGTGCACATCTCGAAGGCACCCGTGACATTGCCGACCGCGATGGCGTGGAAGACGACCCACGCGAGCCGGGTCGGGCTCGCGGTCCTGGCGAGCTCCGCCGGCTTCTCGTGCCGGCGACCGAGGTACTGGTCGCCGTAGGGTGCGCCGGCCGCCGCGAGCTCGCTCGCCGCCTCCGGCGCGGCCAGCTCGACCAGCCCGTCCGGACCGGTGTCGACGACGAGGCGAAGGTCCACCACTGTTGACCAGAACCGTTGCCATGCCACGGGATCCCGATCGGGCACCGACGCCGCGGCCTCCGCGCAGTCCAGCCAGGTGTGCCGGCCGGCTGCCGCCCTGAGCAGGTCGCGCAGCACGTCCGCCATGCTGCCGAACGAACGGTCGAGGTCAGCGCGGACCTCCGCCCAGGCGGCAGTGAGCACCGGCGGAATCGCGTCCGCCGTCACGGTTTCCGCCGGCTGCTGCCGGGCCCATCCGATGATCCGGGCCAGCCGCCCGGGCAGCGCGTTCGCCAGGTCGGCCAGAAGACCGCCACTCACTGTCTCCGCGAAGGCTCGCTCCAGATCCGGCCGGTCGCGCTCGACCATCGCAAGGCACACCCGTCGGTTCGCCTCCGGCCGCAGCTCGACCACGCGCCGTCCCACCCGGACGGACTTGCTACGGGAGAACAGATACCGCACCCCGGGCGGTACGCGATCGGGAAACTGGTCCAGCACGGACTCCGGTATCGGGCCGTCGAGCGCGATCAGCAGCGGGCGGCGGTCGAACGCGTTGCGTTCGGCGAGCGTGGTCAATGCCGTCTCGATGCTCACTTCGGGTGCTGTGTGGCGTACTTCCGGGTAGTACGCGGCGAGCTGGGCGAGCACCGACCGCCGAGCCACGTCCCGCGAGTAGTACTCCTCCCGGAGGTCCTCGTACGCGGCCGCCTGGAAGTGCTCGACCACCGCTTCGCCGCGCGCCCGTGCCGCGTCGACGGCCGCCACCATGACGGTGGAGACTCCGCAGCCCGGCGCCCCGGTGATGGTGATCATGGTGGTGCGGCCGAGCATGTCGCGGATCTCCGCCAGCTCCTTCTCGCGAGCCAGGCACGGCCGGAGAGTGGCCTTGAGGTGGTCGAAGCTGAGCCCGGCCGGAGGTGTGGAGTCCTTCGTGGACAGTTCGTAGGCCGCCCCGGACAGAGTGACCAGGGTGACCGTGCCGGCGCCGGTCTCCACCTGGACCGGCTCGTCCAGCCGGAACCGGACCCGCTGGCTGGCCGCGCGCACCCCGTCGTGCCAGCGCACCTCCACCAGCAGCGGATCGGTGTCCGGGACGTCGGGCAGCGGCACCGCCTCGTCGTGGTCCGCGCCGAGCACGACGCTGCCGTCCAGCAGCCGCACCGGCACGGTCACCGTGTCCAGCGAAGCGGCCAGCCAGGGCAGCCACGCCTGCGTCTCGCCGGCATCAAGCAGCCCGGCGAGGGGAGCTTGCCGATCCAGGTGCATGGTCGCGGCCGCGGTCGACACCCGGCAGGTGATCCGCGGTGTGACGTCTCGGGGGAACCGGCCGGTGGCGCCGAGCAGCCAGCGTGCGGTGCCGCGCGAGTCCGGCTCGGTCGCCAGCTCCTTGAGCGCGGCCAGCAGCAACTCGTCGATCTGGTCGTCCGCATCGGCGGGCCTGCTGACGTCGACGTGGTGAATCCGCTCCTCGAGCCGGACGGTCCAGTGCGCGCCGGCGTGCCGGCCGGCGATCTCCGCGACCAGCGCGTCCCGCAGCGTGACCTGGTCCGGTTCGCGCAACCGCGCCCGCAGCAGCTCGGCCACCAGGGGGTCGACCGCGATCGCGGTGGCGTCCCGGCCGGTGAGCAGGTCGGAGAACCACAGGTCGGCTTCTGCGGCGGCATCGAGACCGGGCAGCAGCAGCCGCAGCCGGCGCAGCAGATCGGGTTCCACCCGGGCGGCCAGCGAGCACGCGCGGGCGAGCTCGACCGCGGCCGGGTTGGTCTCGCCCAGCCGGTCGATCCGGTCCTGCGCGGTCACGGCCGGATCCTCGCGAATGCCGCCGCCCGGCGGGCTGCCTGGCGGGCCTGGCCGGCGTCCGCCGAGCGGTCCCAGTGCATGACGGTCATCGCGCGCACCGCCCAGCCCGGCCAGCGCGCCGGTGGGTACGGGTTCAGCACGACCAGCGGGGCGCCCGCTTCGGTGGCGCGCTCGGCGAGCCGCTCCCAGTCCGCCTGCCAGGTGGTGTCGCGGCCGGTTGCCTGCCGGGCGATACCGAGGTCACTGGCCAGCAGGATGGCCCGCGGCCCGAGGCCAGGGCGGTACGGCACGGGCTTGCGGCGGATACCGGAAAGCGGGACCGCACGGTCCAGCCCGCCACGCACGGCGAGCACCTCGACCAGGTCCACGCCGACCACCAGGCGCAAGGCCGCGGTCAGCATCCGCTGGTCGTGACGAAAGGGGTCCATCGCGGGTCGGCGGTCCAGCAGCAGCTGCACACCCAGCCGGGTGGTCGGCGCGGGCAGCCGGGGCGGCTGCCCGATCGGCTGGCGCGTCGCGATCCGCTCGACCAGGGTGTCGAAGTCGAGCTCGTTGCCGGCTCGGTCCACCGACACCAGCGTGGAGAGCACGGCCCGCTGGTGGGCGGGCTCGAACAGAGGCACCGGCGGCCGTGACGGTTCGGTGGCCGGTGGTGGGAACAGGTCGCGCACCGATCTGATGGCCGGCCGCGGCGGCTCGGTCGACGGCGACTCGACCGGATCCAGCCGGGCGGGACGGACGGTTCGGTGGTCGTCGCCGGCCGGCCGGACCTCGGCGACCGTGTCCTCGACCTGTCCGGTCCAGCGGGGGTGCCGGTCGCGGGCGAGCGGCGGGCGCGGTGTCGCCGGGGGTGGCGCAGGTGGCCGGGGCGACGGCGTCGCGGCCGGTTGTGGTTCGGCCAGGCCCAGCATGACGGCGGCGGCGCGCAAGGTCTGGGAACCGGCAGCAAGCCGGCCCGCCACCCGCAGCAGGTCGGCGGCCGAGTTCTCCGGGCGCGAACTGCGGTCCGAGTGCGGGTGCGGCTCCGATCGTGAGAAGGGCATCGCGGTCAGCTCGCGCCCGGCGGGTGTGGCTTGACGGGCTTCGCGGTGGTGGCTTCGAGCAGCATGTCCCAGTGCGGGTTGCCCGGCCGGATGCCGAGCTGCCGGGCCGCAGACACCGCGTCGAGGAACTCGGCGATGCTGACGTCGACGCCTGCCTCGGGCTCGTTCTCCTCCGCCGCGGTGAGCACCTGCACCACCTCGTCGTACAGGCCGGAGCCGTCCGGCCCGAACCGCACCTCGGCGATCTGCCGCAGCTTGCCGCGGCTGGGCAGTGGCAGCGTGTGTGACACGCATCGGCGAAGGAAGGCCTTCGGCAGGTCCCGCTCCTCGTTGGTGGTCAGGATGATCAGCGGGGCGGTGCTCGCCTTGACGACGTCGCCGCGGATGTCGCGGAACCAGTACAGCCCTAGCGGCTCGAGCAGGTCGTTCGGCACGTCCGGGTCGGCCTTGTCGATCTCGTCGAGCAGCACGACGGCCTCGGCGGCGTCCGGCTCGCCCTCGTTCGGGTCCGGGATGCCCCGGCGCGCGGCAGCGGTCCCCGGGGCGAACGCCCACCACAGCACGCCCGGCTCGACGTAGTCCGCCCGCTCCCCGACCTGCTGGTCCTTCGCGGTCGCGTCGGACAACCGGGACACGTCGTCGACCGTCCACAGCAGATCGCGAGCCTGCGTGCGGGACGTGACGGTGCGCGGGTAGAACCGCCGCTTCAGGTGCAGCGCCACGTTTCTGGCCACCGAGCTCTTCCCGGTGCCCGGCCTGCCGCGCAACAACAATGGCCTGCCGGTGGCCAGCGCGACGTTGACCGCGAGCACCAGGTCCTCGTCGTACACGTAGCCGATGGCCGCCGCCCGGTCGCCGACCTGCTCGGGCAGCCCGGCCAACGGCGCATGTGGTGGCGCCGGGACGAGCGGCGGGTTGAAGATCTTGGTGTAGTCGGTCACCGGGTGACCCTTCTGTCGGCAGCGGTGTAGATCATCCTGCGGCTGCGGTCGTACAGCGACTCGTCGTCCTTGCCGTGCAGCGGCTGCTGTGGGGTCGGCAGCGGGAGCATCGCCGGATTCTCCAGCCGCGCCGCGGACGGTTGGCGATCCGTGGTCAGGAAGATGAACGGCGCGAAGTGCCTGCGCAGCCCGGCGACCAGGGCCGTGTCCGCCGACTCCGGTGGAAGGATGAACGCCCATTCCTTGGCGTAGGTCCGCAGGTCGTCCACGTTCTCGAGCCAGGCGCGCCGGATGTCCGCGGGATCGGCCGGGTCGTAGTCGGCGTCGACCCGATCGAGCAGCTCGCACCGGATCCCGTCCACCAGCCGGGCGGGCAGGCCGGTCTCCGGGTCGTCCGCGCCGTCCCGCCCGGTGAGCGGCACCGCTGTCCAGGCACCGTCGACGCCGGCCCGGCTGAGGTGCAGTTGCACGCTGCGGTTGCAGCTGACCGGCAGGCGGATCACCCGTGGCTCGGCGCTGCGGCGCTCCGCGGCGAGCTGCTCGGCGACGTCCGGCTCGACCCACGGCCGGCTGGTGATCCAGGCGAACGGGGCGGTGTACCCGAGCAGCCGCTCGGGGGCGTCGACGTCGCGGGCGGCGCGGGCCAGCTCCCGCAGGCCGGCCGTGAGCTCGTCGAGCTGCAGGTTCAGCAGCGCGTCGGCGACGTCGTCCAGCTCGAACCGCTGGGGCGGCTCGCCGAAGAGCTTCATCAACATGGACTGCTGGTGCACCTTGTCCACGACGGCCAGCACGTTGCGCAGATCCTGCAGGACCCACCGCAGCCGGCGGCGGACCGCGGCAGCGCTGTCGGTCTCCTCGGTCGCGGCCGCGTTGTCCTCGGCCAGCGTCGGCGCCGCCTGCCCGAGCGCGTCCAGGATGCCCGCCGTCGGGACGAGCACCGCGCCGAGGTTCTGGTTCTGGTCCCTGGTCTGGTTGATCATGCCGACCAGCTCGCCGGTGGTGTCGTCGAGCACCGGCGAGCCGCTCGCGCCGCCGCGGACCTGGTCGCCGGTGGTCTTGAGGAACTCGTTGCCGGACCCGACCTCGGTCAGCGGGGCCACCGCGCGCAGGAACATGTGATCGGCGAACGGCCGCCCGTCCAGCAATGGGTAACCGTAGGCGTAGAGCTGGTCCTCGTTGTCCGGCAGGGCGGTGCGCAAGGCCACTGACGGGTGATCGGCGAGCTCCACCTCGAGCAGCGCGACGTCGGGGAAGGAGAACAGCTTGTCGGCGCCCTTGGCCGGTTCGCGCGCGAGGACCGTGGCGGCGAGCTCCTCGCCACGGCAGTAGGCCAGGTAGACGGCGCCGTCGAGCTCCGGTACCACGTGCGCGCAGGTGACCACCCGGCCTGGCGCGATGAAGAACCCGGTGCCGTTGCGGTACGCCGTTCCATTCCTGGCCAAGGTGACCAGCCGCACCGTCGCCGCGATCAGCGCCTCGCGGTGCCGGGTACGAAACGTGCGCACGCGTTCACCTCTACTTGTCCTGCGGGTCCTTGCGGTCCCACTCCAGAGTCAGCGTCATCGTCCCGTCGGCCTTGCCGTCCACGAACAACGCGGTGAGCTTGCCCGCACGCACTCCGAAGGTAACCGACAGCTCGACCGTGGTCTTGGTCGGCTGGGCGACCGCGAGCTTCTCGCGAAGGCTCGCGGCAAAGTCCTTGACCGTGTCGAGCGCATCGGACAGGTTCGGCAGCCCGCCGGCCACCTTCGCGTCGCCGCCCGCCGGCACGCTCGTGCCGTCCAGGTCCAGGGCCGCTATCGCGACGACCTCACCGGTCTCGGTCACCACGTCGATCAACTTCCGCTCAGGCATGCCAGTTACATCGGGCAACAGATCCGATGCGTTGCGTCCGATTGCCGGAAGCCGTCGCGCGTGCCGACCACCCACGTCCGCAGCGACACGAACCGGTCACCCCGCAGGGCCGACACCAGCACGGACGCCCATCGCCGGGTACCAGAACTGGCGGCTCCACCCGACTCTCAGCCGTGGTGGCCGCCGTCGGGCGCCACGCCACTCAGAACCAGTGCGCCCTCCCACCAACCCGACGACCAGTGCCGCCCAGGACCGCGCCGACGAGTAACACGTGCCGCGGGCACAGGCCGTCGCATCCAGTCCACGGCCGGATACAACGCAGTCGTGACGAACACGGCGATGACCATCCCAACGCCACTGTGGCCAATCCCAGGGCGATGGCTCCTCAGGTGAGTAGCTGGCCACCCGTCACGCCGAGTACCTCACCGGTGATGTAGCTCGACTCCTGGGAGGCGAGGAACACGTAGGGTGGAGCGAGTTCTGCTGGCTGCGCGGCGCGGCCCAGCGGGGTCGAGCCGCCGAACGAGTCGACCTTCTCCGCGGGCATGGTCGCCGGGATCAGTGGAGTCCAAACCGGACCTGGTGCGACGGAGTTGACCCTGATGCCCTTGCCCACCAGGTCGGCGGACAACGCCTTGGTGAAGTTCACGACCGCGGCCTTGGTGCACGCATAGTCCAACAGCGCCGGCGACGGCTGGAACGCCTGGATGGACGAGGTGTTGATGATGCACGATCCCGGCCGCATGTGCGGCACCGCAGCTTTGCACAGCCAGAACATCGCGTAGATGTTCGTCTTGAAGACCCGGTCGAACTGCTCTGTGGAGATGCCCAGCAGCCCGTCGTCCTGCGACATCTGAAAGGCGGCGTTGTTCACCAGGACGTCGACTCGGCCGAACTCCCCCGTTGCTCGCTCGACGATGTGGCCGCAGTGCTGTTCGTCCCGGATATCGCCGGGTACCAGCACGACGTCGCGACCGGCCTGCCGCACAAGTTTCGCCGTCTTCTCGGCGTCGTCCTGTTCCTCGGCCAGATATGACAGCAGCACATCCGCGCCCTCACGTGCGAACGCGACCGCCACCGCCCGGCCGATACCCGAGTCGCCACCGGTGATCACCGCCTTGCGATCCACCAGCCGGCCGCTGCCCCGATACGAGTCCTCCCCGTGGTCCGGCTCAGGCCCCATCACCTCACCCGTGCCCGGATGCCCTTGCTCCTGCCCCCGCTGTTCCCCCGGCCGCGGGTACTGATTCCGCGGATCCCGCTGGGCGTACTGGTCCTCAGCCACGACTGTCCCTTCCGGCCGTTGAACGACTCTCGGCGGAAGTGTTCCCGCCTTTCAGCCCTGGAACCACAGCGTGTTCAGAGCTGATCAACCGCGGTTGCCGGTCTGCGCGATGCCGCGAGACAGGCGAAACGCGCCGTCGTGACGTACAGTCGAAATGAACGGTCAAGCCATGAGCCGTGCCGCATCCATACTTCCAGCGCGGGGACTCGGCAGCTCAGGCACCGCTTCCCGCTCGGCCGCAGGAGACACCATGGCGGAGCCGACCCCAACAACCGCAATGATCCCGATCGTCGACCACGAGCCGACGGCGGCGGTGTACGTCACCGCGCAACGGCACCGGGACGATCTTGTCGTGGCCACCGTGCGCGGAGAGATTGACCTGTCCAACATCTCTCGGCTCGAGAAGGAGTTGGCCGGCCACGAAGAGGAGCCGTGGCTGGTCATCGACCTGTCGGACGTCGGGTTCTGTGGTGTCGTGGGAGCGCGGTTACTCCACGAAACAGCCATGCGGTCGTCAACGGCCGGACGGCGGTTCGAGGTCGTCGACAACCCGGCAATCGCCCGGCTGTTGAAGGCGACCGGTTTGGGGGATGGCGTCGTCCGCCGAACCTCAATCGGCGCGGAATCCTTCTAACGCAAGGGAAATCCGTCGCGAGCGAACGTTTCGTCCACGCGACCGCGCTGTCGAACTGGACGACCTCGGCTCGCACATTGGCGAAGTCCCCGGTGATCGCGGCGATGAACTCCTCTTCTCGCCGACCAGTGCGGTGGTGCGCGGATGGCGGGCGCGTCGTCTGAGGACGCCGAACTCCACGAGCTGTTCGCCGCCGGCACCGAAGGCGGCCCCGTGCGGCGAGCGCATGCGCGCGGGCAACCGGTGTCGAGTGCCGACCTTGGCCGCCGCAACCGGGAAGGCGTGCCGCCGCGGCAGTGTGGCCGGACATGCCCGTCCGGAGGGCGGCGGCGTGCTGCGGACGTTCCGCTCACCGAGGTGCGCCCGACGTTGAGCGACCCTCGGCCCGGCCGACGGACGTGCCGGCGCCGACCGGGTCAGCCCCTCGCCAGCGTCCCGACGACGACCAGTGCCCGTCCTGGATCAGGACACCACGGCGTCGACCACCTTCTTGAGGGCACTGGGCTGTGCGGGCTTGCGGGGCGCCTTCGCCTTCAGTGCCAGCATGCGTTCGCCGATCTCCTGCAGCTGCTTGCGACCGAGCCCACCACGGACCTTCGGAAACCAGTCCTGCTCCTCCTCGTCCATATGGTGGCTGACGTTCTCGATGAGCACGGTCGTCTTTGCGTCGAACCGCTCGTCATCGGGGCCCATCATCGCAAGCTCCATACACAGCACATCGGCGACGTGGTGCTCCTCATAGGACTCGAGAACGTCGTCCTCCAGGTCCGGCAGGAGTTTGCGGACCTCAGGGTACATGCACTCGTTCTCGATATACGTGTGCACCGTGAGCGCTTCGAGGATGCGATCGACGAGCTGCCCCTTGCGCTTCAACGCACGATCGCCGGCCTGTTCGAACTCGCGGAAAAGCTTGCGTATCTCCTTGTGGTCCTGCTTGAGCAAGACGATCGCGTCAGTCGGCATACGGCCATCCCTCCACACGAAGCAGCACGGACGCGAGCCGCATACCCGCCGCCGCCGCCCCGAAACCCCGCCGGCGGCGCCTGGATGACAATGATTCTCCGGTGCGTCAGTCACCGCGTTCGCGCGACGCCACGTCGTCGGCTGTGGCCGCCTGCGCCAGTGCGGCGACCGTGTGAACAAGACCCCGCTGCACCTCGTCGCCGTCGGCTTCGCGCACGCTGTGCAGTGAAACGGTGATCCGGCTGCGCCCCGGCGCGATGTCGTCGACCTGGAGTTCACCGTGGTAGTCGTCGGGACCTTCGGCGCCCCAGCTGAGCTGCCGCTTCGTCTCGTCGGAACGCACCAAGGCGTCTGCGTCCACCCGCTCGCCGTGCACCTCGGCCGTCACGCGAACCCGATCAAGTGTGCAGCGCTGGCCGCGGAGTTGCGCGAACCAGCCGGCTGCCCGCAGGAGATGACCGAATGAGCACGAGTCGTGACTCTCGGCATAAACGTGCACAAAGACATATGTCGCTTGTTGGAAACACGATCTGGAATGTGGGTTGTGGCGCGAATCGCCGGGTAGCCGAGCGCTTCCAGCAGATCCAGGAGGCAGAGATGACTCAGTCAACCGGCGGATACTCACCGCCGCACAGACAACAGGAGACACCGTCCACCCCGGAGGTCGCACGACGCGAGGCGACCGACGTCGCACGGACCGCGGCGCAGAGTGGCGGGCAGGTCGGCGAAACGGCGGGCGACCAGGCCAAGCGGGTCGCTTCGGCGACCGCCGAGCAGGCCAGGGACCTGATGCAGGAGGGCCGGACCCAGCTCGTCGACCAGGCTCGGGAAGGGCAGCGTAAAGCCGCGAGCGGCCTGCACACCCTCGCCGGCCAACTGCGTGACATGTCCCAGAAGGCCGACGGCGAAGGCCTCGCGCCCGAGATCGCGCGCCAGGCAGCCGAGCGAGCCCACGGCGTCGCGACCTGGCTCGACGAGCGCGAACCCGGCGCGCTGCTCGACGAGGTGCGCCGCTTCGCCCGCCGCAAGCCCGGCGCTTTCCTTGCCGGTGCCGCAATCGCCGGAGTGCTCGTCGGCCGGCTGACCCGCGGCGCGGTGGCTGCCGCGAGCGACGGCTCGAAGGGTTCGGGTAGTGAGCCGGCCGCCGCGCGGACGCACAATCCGCCGCAGGTGACGACACCGGATCCGTACACGGCGCCCACGCTGGGTGCCGCGGGGGGACAGCCGGGGACCGGGTCACGGCCGCCCAGCTACGCCGCGCCGTCCGCTCCCCCGCCGGTGACCCCACCGAACACGTGGCACGAGGCGCCCACGCAAAATCCCGGGCCGGTGAACCGATGAGTGGCCCCGTGACTCCGCCGACATCACGTGGGGTCCCGACATCCGGCGTCTCCGGACTGCCGACCTCCACGGACGCCGACGTCGAGAACGCGTCGGTCGGCCAGATGCTCGGCGACATCTCCCGCGACCTGTCCACCCTCCTACGCCAGGAGCTGGCCCTCGCGAAGGCCGAGATCAAGCAAGAGGCGACGAAGGCCGGCAAGGGTGCCGGCATGCTCGGTGGTGCCGGTTTCGCCGGCTACATGGTTCTGCTGTTCCTGTCCTTCGCAGCATGGTGGGCACTCGCCAACGTGATGGACGAGGGTCTCGCCGCGCTGGTCGTCGCGTTGGTGTGGGCCGTCGCCGGAGCCGTTCTCTACCTCACCGGCCGCAAGCACCTGCGCGAGCTCAACCCCATGCCCGAACGCACCGTGGACACCCTCAAGCAGGTACCGGATGCGATCAAGCCCCACGAGGAGCGATCATGACCAACCCCGACGACCCGGACCTGATCCGCCGCGACATCGAACGCACACAACGGAACCTGAGCTCCGATGTGGACAGGCTGACCGACAAGGTGACTCCTGGCCGCATCGTGCACCGGCGGATGAGCCACGCCCGCCGGGCGATGACGAACATGCGCGAGCGGGTCATGGGCACGACGACCAGCAGTGGCTCCATGACGGGCGGTGGCTCCACAACCGGCGGAGCCATCTCGACCGCGCAGGAGAAGATCGGCGAAGGGGCGTCGACGCTGGCCGACAACACGTCGTCGGCGGCTTCCAGTGTGGCGCAGGCCGTCGAGGAGGCACCGCAGGCCATCCGGCGTGGCACCGAGGGTAACCCGCTGGCCGCCGGACTGATCGCGTTCGGCGCCGGCTGGCTGTTGTCGTCGCTCGTGCCGGCGAGCAAGGTCGAGCAGCAGCTGGCCGAGCAGGCGAAGGACGCGGCTCAGGAGTACGGCAGACCGGTGGCCGAACACCTGGGTCACGCCGCGGAGGAGGTTCGCGACAACATGCGCGAGCCTGCACAACAGGCCGTCGAGTCCGTCAAGGACACGGCCACGGACGCGGCGGGCACAGTCGCGGACGAGGCCAAGAACGCGGCGAGCGATGTCGGCGACCGTGCGGAGGAGGCGAAGTCGTCCGTTCAGCGACAACAGGGCGGGCACTGATCATTTGATCTGCGGCCCCGGACCGAGCGCCGATCCGGTCCGGGGCCGCGACGGTGGCCGCGTACCGCTCGGCGATCTCACCGGGCCGGTGGCCGCTCCCACCTGTGCGGAACCTCTGCTCAGCCGGCTGTCGCGCGGGCGGATGTGGCGATTTCGTCGACGGTCCCGGCGAGCGTGGTGGTGACGTCGTTCGCGCTTTGGTAGCGGTGTGCGGGCAACCCGTAGAGCGCCCGGCGGGTATGCACGTCGGCGCCGTAGAGATCGGCGCAGGTGGTGATCTGCCACTTGTCTGCCGGGAACGTCAGGTCGTCCAGGATTTCCGACAGGCTGGGAGCTTCCATCGTGTCCATGGATGCTGTATGCCCACTGGGCTGCCCACCAAACGGCCACGACTGGGCGGCGCCCTCCGCCATGCGCCGCCTACCGGGCACCATCGCCAATGGTCTGCGTTTTCGCACCGGGTGGATGGGTAGCCGCCTCTCGCGTGTGCCGGTCCAACAGCGCGGCCGCTACGTCCCCAGCGACGAAAGGAGAGCCGCCGCATGGTTGCGCAGTCCATCAATGTGGCGTCAGTCCCACGTGGTCACGTCTACGTCAAGCACCTCAGCGATCCGGGCGGAGCGGACGGCGTCACGCGGCTCGCCGACCCTACGCCGTGCGGTGCGCCTAGCACCGCCCAGCGCTGGTGGCCACCGGCGATGCTCGATCCACGCTGGATCCTCGCCCACCACACCGAATTCGACATCTTCCATCTGCACTTCGGTTTCGACGCCGCGACTCCGGACGAGTTGACCGAGATCACCGCGACCTTGCGCGAGTTGCACAAGCCGTTCGTGTTCACCGTGCACGACCTGCGCAACCCGCACCACCGGGACACCGCAACGCACCGCCGCCAGCTCGACATTCTGATCCCCGCCGCCGACGCCCTGGTGACACTCACCCCCGGGGCGGCCCGGACCATCAAAGCCACCTGGGGCCGGCACGCCGAGGTGATCCCGCACCCACACGTGGTCGAGCCGTCCGACATCCCGCCGCCCCGTGCCCATCCGTTCACGGTCGGTGTGCACCTCAAGAGCCTGCGTCCCAACATGGCGCCGCTGCCGGTGATCGAGGTGCTGTGCGACGTCGTCGCCGAGCTGCCCGATACCCGGTTACGGGTGGACATCCACGCCGAGGTCGTCGACCCGAACGGGCACCGGCACGATCCCGACCTCGTGGCGGCACTGTGGAGATGGCACACGGCCGGCCGCCTTTCGCTGCACGTGCACGACTTCTTCACCGACGTCGAGCTGTGGCGCTACCTGGCCGACCTGGATCTGTCCGTGCTTCCCTACGCGTTCGGCACCCATTCCGGGTGGCTGGAAGCCTGCTACGACCTCGGTACGACGGTCGCCACCTCCACCTGTGGTTTCTATGCACAACAACGCCCCTGCCTCACCTATCACCACGACGAGACCGGCTTGGACGCCACCACGCTGGCCGACGCAGTCCGCCTGTGCCACGACAAGAGACCGGAATGGCGAGCAGATCCGGCCCAGCGCAAGCGGGAGCGGCACCAGATCGCACGACAGCACCGGCAGGTGTACGAGTCGGTGCTGTCGTGACCCTGCTTCGAATCGCGCTCATCGCGTCGGCGCGATATCCGATCGTCCAACCCTTTCCCGGCGGCATGGAAGCGCACACCTGGGCATTGGCGACAGAACTGCGCCGCCGTGGGCACCGGGTCGAGGTCTTCGCGGGTGCGGGGTCGGATCCGGCACTCGGCGTCACCGAACTCGCCGACAAGCCGCTGCACGTCAGTGCGGCAGCGGCCACCGACCCGAGCATGGTGGCGCACTGGTGGCTCGCCGAGCACCACGCGTACCTGACACTGATGCTCCGGCTCGCCGAGCCGGGCGCCGGGTTCGACATCGTGCACAACAACAGCCTGCACTACCTGCCGATCGCGATGGCCGCGTCACTGACCAGCCCTCTCGTGACCACGTTGCACACTCCGCCGACACCGTGGCTGGAGTCCGCGATCCAGGCGACGCGGACGTCCCCGGTCGCATTCGTGGCCGTCAGCTCACACACGGCACAGGCATGGCGCCACGTCGTGCCCTCCGCCGTCGTCGTCCACAATGGAGTCGACATGGACAGATGGACTGTCGGACCGGGCGGCAGAGGGCTCGCGTGGGCCGGCCGGCTCGTGCCGGAGAAGGGGGCGCCGCTGGCGATCCGCGCGGCACGGGCCGCCGGCCACCCGCTGCGCCTCGCGGGCCCGAAGTCCGAGCCCGCGTACTTCGATGCCGAGGTGGCACCCCTGCTCGGTGGCGACATCGAATACGTCGGACATCTGAACGACGCCGAACTGACCACACTTCTGGGCGAGTCGAGCGCGACGCTCGTGACCCCGTGCTGGGAGGAGCCGTACGGACTGGTCGTGGCCGAGTCGCTGGCGTGCGGGACGCCGGTGTGCGGATTCGCGCGTGGCGCGTTGCCCGAACTGGTGACCCCGGACTGCGGCCGGTTGGTGCCGGGTGGTGACGTCGAGGCGCTGTCCGCGGCCGTCGGCACAGTTGTCGGCCTGTCCCGCGCCGCGGCCCGCGCACACGCCGAGCGCAGCTGGTCGCACGACGCGATGGTGACCGGATACGAGCGCGTGTACCGGGAGCTCTCCGCGTGATCGGGTACTACGTGCATCACCAAGGCCGCGGCCACCTCCACCGAGCACGCAGTGTGCTGGCACATGTGGACTCGCCGAGCACGATCCTGTCGTCGCTGCCGGGCCCGTGGGTCGAGCTGCCCCGTGACGACGACGGCCCGGCGGTCGATCCCTCGGCGGGCGGCCGGTTCCACTGGGCGCCGGTTCGCCATCCGGGTCTACGGCAACGGATGGCACGGATCGCGCGGTGGATCGAGGAGGCCGCGCCCGCGCTGATGGTCGTGGACGTGTCGGTGGAGGTCACGGTGCTGGCACGTTCGATGGGAGTGCCCGTGGTGGTGGCCGCGATGCGTGGCGACCGAACGGACCCGGCACACGAACTGGGTTACGCCTTAGCGCACGAACTGATGGCCCCGTGGCCCGCCGCGTTCGCGGACCCGGGCCGGCGATGGTCCGCGAAAACCCGGCACGTCGGCGCGTTCTCACGGTTCGACGACCGCATACCGACGAAAGCCCCGGCCGGTCGGCGACGCGTGGTGGTGCTGTGGGGCGCGGGCGGGACGGACCTGACGGTCCACCCGCCGCCGGCGACCCCGGGCTGGGACTGGGACTGGCTCGGAACCCCGGGGCACTGGACACCGGACCCCTGGTCCGCGCTCTGTTCGGCGGACGTCGTGGTGACGCATGCGGGCCAGAACGCGATCGCGGAGGTCGCGGCAGCCCGGCGTCCCGCCGTGGTACTGCCCCAACAGCGCCCCTTCGGCGAACAAGCCGCGACGGCGGACGTACTGGCGCGAGCGGGCCTGGCGGTGGTTCGCCACACCTGGCCGGCCCCGGCCGAGTGGCCCGCCGTGCTCGCCGAGGCCGCTGAACTCGGCGGTGACCGGTGGGCGGAATGGTCTCCCGGCGACGGGGCACAACGCGCTGCCCACATGATCGACGAACTGGCGGGGTCGACATGCGCATCACGGTGATCACTATCGTCGCCGGGCGGCACCGGCAGCTGCGCCGGCAGCTCGATGGGTTGGCCGCGGGCGCGGTCCGCGCCGACCACCACGTCGTGGTGGCCATGGGCGACCCGGCCCTCCGGCGGGTCGTCGGCGGGCGCGCCGAGGTCGTAGACCTCGAGACACACGGGCGCCTACCGCTCGCGGAGGCGAGGAACACGGGCGCGGCACATGCTGTCGCGGCAGGAGCGGACCTTCTCGTCTTCCTCGACGTGGACTGCGTTCCCGGATCCCGGCTCATCGCACGGTACCGCGACACCGCGAAGGACCGGACACTCCTGTGCGGACCTGTCACCTATCTGCCGCCGGGGAACGGGTCGCTCGAACGCCTGGCCGACCTCACCGACCCGCACCCCGCGCGGCCCGCGCCGCCGGACGGCGAGACCCGAGAACACGGCGACCACACCCTCTTCTGGTCCCTTTCCTTCGCCGTGACCGCCAGGACCTGGCAACAGCTGGGCGGTTTCTGTGAGGCCTACACCGGATACGGAGGCGAGGACACGGACTTCGGCCAGCTCGCCCGCGCCGCAGGCGTCGGCCTCACCTGGGTCGGCGGCGCACACGCCTACCACCAGCACCACCCCGTGCAGGACCCGCCCGTCAATCACCTCGACGACATCCTCGTCAACGCCAGGCTCTTCCACCGTCGCTGGGGTTGGTGGCCGATGCGTGGCTGGCTCGACGCCTTTGCCGCGCAAGGACTCACCCCTCCTGTCACCGCGCTGAGCCCTGCGCAGCCTCCTCCGTTCGGTTGAGCTGCTCCTGGGTTCGGTCGACACCTGTCCAGGTTTCGCGGAGCACGCTGGTGCTACCCCCTTTCCTTGGGAGGTACACATGCCTGTGCACGACGATGAATGGCTGAGGGACAAGGAGGAGTTCGTCGCGCACCGCCACGAGCCGGGTCACCAGGTCGGGAGTCTCGAGTTCAGCCCGCTGGCGCGGCAGTTCGCCGAGTTCAGCAGGCGGCTGCTGACCGCAGGCACCGTCGCCGATGCCCTGTCACACGTGGCGTGGGCGGCCGCCGAGATCCTGCCTGACGCGGACCTCGTCAGCGTGACCCTGCGTTCCCGGGACGGGCGCATGCACACCCCGGTGGAAACCGACCCACTCGGCACCGCCCTGGACGAGCTGCAGTATCGCTACCAGGAAGGCCCGTGCTTCGACGCCGCCCGCTCACCCGGCCCCGCCTACCGCTACAGCGGCGACCTCGCGAACGAGGCGGCGTGGCCGCGCTTCGGCACGCGGGCGGCCGAGATCGGCTTTCGTTCCGCGCTCTCCACCACGCTGCTACCCGAGGGACGTCCGCCGAACATGAGCGGCGCGCTCAACATCTTCTCCCGCAAGTCCGATGCGCTCGGCGCGGAAACAGACCGCGATCGCGCACTGCTGCTCGCCACCCATGCCACGCTCGCCATCTCCACGACCGAGGCCGTCCGGCTCGCCGAGCTGCGCGAGACGCAGCTGCGCCAGGCGATCGACAGCCGCGACATCATCGGCCAGGCCAAGGGCATTCTCATGCACCGCCGCAAGATCAGTGCCGACCAGGCCTTCGAACTGCTGCGCCGAACCTCCCAGGAGCTCAACGTCAAACTCGCCGAGCTCGCCCGCACCCTCGCCGACAAGTACACCGAACTCTGACCGCCGGCGCCCAGCCGCAAGATGGGCGCAGGCCGTAGACCTGACGGCCGTCGACGCTCAGCGTGAAGTCCGACTCGGTGACCTCCAGCCGCGCTTCCGTCCCGTCCTCGCCGATGTCGGAGTCCAGCGTGAACTGGTTGGCGTCCTCGTGCACTCGCCGCCGGTCGACGAGGACTTCCGCGCGCTGGTGCGGGAGCGACGTCCAGACCGGGCGCGGCTCCAGGGCCGGCCGCGGTTCGGGCTGCGGCGGGGAAACCGGTGGCGGAGGACCGGGACGGCTGCCCCGCGGGCGATGATCACCTCGCCCTCACCCGAGAACTGCGGTTGCGGGACAAGGCCACTCGAGTCGGTAACCCAGCGGCGCACCTGCCGGTAGAGGTCGGTCACGGTCAGGTACTCGTCGGCCTCGGCGTCCCGCAGGCCCCGCACGAGTTGCGCGGTGAAGGGGCTGAGCTGCCCGTCCTCCGTGGTGTCCGGCGTGAGCTGGGTGGCCCTGCTGCTGGCGAGCACGTACCTGCCCGGCCCCGCCGAATCGGTGTCGCACGCAGGCCGCTCTCCTGGCGTTCCGTGCGCACAGGTACAGCCGGTTTTTGAGGTGGTCGAGCTCGCCGTGGCCGAGCAGTCCTCGATACCGTCGCCGTGGCGGCATCAACTGCGCCCGGCCCCACCGCCGATGACCGTGGCGAGCGCCTGCAAGGACGCTCGGTCGATGTTCTCGCCGGTCAGCGCGACGCGACGCTCGGCCCACGGGCCAACCACGCCCGGAAGCACGACACGGCCGCGGTCAAGGCACCCGAGGAACCCAACGCGATGACCACCCCCACTGCCGCGACCACCTCTCACCATGATTGGACCCAGTTTCCTATATCTACCACTCGCGAGATCAACAGACCGGCAGGTGAAATGTCACAGTAGCCAGTCACCCGGCCGGCGAATGCCGTCAACGCACTTTGTCCTCGCTTCCGTCAACCGGCGGGCCGCGGGCGCAGATCGTGTTAGCCTCGGCGTCCGCGCCTGCCCAGCCGATCACGGAGGATCATCATAGCCACGGTGTATCCGCTGACTCCGGGGCAGTTTGACGCCGTGTTTGGGACTTACGGTCCGGTTTTCATCAATGCCCACGTTCTCGCGGTGACGTTGGTTGTCGATGAGCCGGTAAACCGTCGCCGTCTGGCGCAAGCCGTCTTCGAGCTGCGGCGGCGCCATCCTGCGTTGCGTGCGCGCCTCAATGAGTTCGGCGAGGCGGAGGACTGTCGGCAGATCGTCGACGCCGCCGACCGTGACGGGGCCGAGGTCGCGATCCACGAGATCGCCGGGGAGGCAGCTGCCGGCCGTGCGGCAGAATTGCTTACCGGCGGCCTTGCCGATCTTGCGCGCGATTTCGATATCGTCGAGGGTCGAACATGGGGGGTGGTCTGCGCGCGGATCGCCTCCGTCAGCTATCTGGTGTTCGCGTTCACTCATTTTGTCTCCGATCTGCTGTCGGTGATGATGGTGGGGCGCGAGTTCGCGCACCTTTACAACGGCTACGCCGTTGCCGGTTCCGGTGACGACGGGTACGACACATACCTTGGCGAGATCGCGACGGCGCGGCGGTCGCCTTCTCGGGACCCGAAAGTGGCCTGGTGGCTGCGCCGGCCCTGGACCGATATGTCCGCCGTGCCTGGACTCAGCGGCGACTTGATAGCCGAGCAGGACTGGACCGAGCGGATCGAGTCGATCCCCCGCACCGCCCGCCTGACCGATCTCGACGTCATCGCGGCAGTCGGCCGAAGCCTGCGGGACATCTGCGGACTGACCCGGACACGCATCGACGTGGCCAGCCACGGCCGGCTCAGCCGAGCCAGGTGGTCAGCGATCGGATGTATCGCCCGCGTCGTGCCGTACTTCGTCGACTGGAACACC
This sequence comes from Actinophytocola sp., assembly GCA_035995025.1. Taxonomy (GTDB): domain Bacteria; phylum Actinomycetota; class Actinomycetes; order Mycobacteriales; family Pseudonocardiaceae; genus Actinophytocola. The sequence goes on along the minus strand of DASYKY010000113.1, from coordinate 47,994 downwards.
AATCCTTCACCGGCCGGCGTGACTCGGCAGCTCGGCGAGGTGAAGGCACGCGAACCGGCGTGGGATGCCGCGTTTGCCGCAGTGCGGCGCTTGCCGACGGTTTCGGTCGACAAGCAGCTCGGCGCGCACGCGTTCGTCAACTTTCACGGGTCCCTCGACGCGACCGACTATGTCGTGCCCCCGTTCTCGCTCTCGCCCGTGCGACCGTCGCTCTCCCGGCCGCCACGCTTCCCGTTCACGCCGTTCCGTCTTACCGTCCGCCGGGCCGGCCATCGTTGGGTGCTTTCGTGGCGTCACAACGCCTTCACCGATGACGAGCTCCCTTCGGAAGTGGTGGCGAGAACCACGGCTCTGCTCGAACAGCGCTGACTCGTGTGCTGGGGAGGCGGCCACGACTCGAGCGACCTGTGATCACCACCGTGTGCGGCGTCGGCCCTGCCGTTTCAGATCGTGGGAAAGTTTGCCACATTGCCGTCCACAGGCTGACGGGAGATGTTCACCTGCTGTTAAGGTCCAGCGATCATGCCTGGAACCGACAGCCGCCATGGCTCATCACGCGTGGGGATCGCCCCTGGCCAAGCCGCCGTTCGCCGGGACGGGATCGTCGTCGACGGCGCGGAGCCGACCGTCATCGACGTGCTCTTCGACGGCCGGTGGATCTGGTCGTTCCACTCGGCGCGGGACACCGAGCCAGACGGCGGGCGCCGGCGCGCACCGTGGCCGGTGAGCCTGCGGCCCTACCTTCGCGGGACGAGCCATGTCACCGTCCGTGAACGGTTCTCCGGAACCACGCTGTTCGACGGCGACCACGCCTTCGACGACGCCGGCACCCGGGTGAAGATCATGGACGACCAAGGCCGGCCGCTCATCGTCGACAAGTCAGGCGACCTGCAATGCGGGTTCGCCGAGCGCGGCCAGGCCACCGTCGACACGCTGCTCGACGCCGTCGAGGACGTGCTGGCCAGGCTGACCGACGCCGGGGTCGACGCGTTCCTCGCCTTCGGCGCGCTGCTCGGCGCAGTCCGCGACGGGACGTTCATCCCGCACGACTCCGACGCCGACGTCGCCTATCTCAGCAAACACCGCAGCCCGGTCGACGTGGCCCGCGAGTCGTTCGCGCTCGAGCGCGTCATGATCGAGGCCGGCTACTGGACCTGGCGATTCTCCGCCGCCGACTTCAAGGTCATCGTGCCCGACCCGGAAGGCGGCCGGGCCATCGACGTGTTCGCCGGGTTCGTCGTCGAGGACACCTTCTATCTGATGCCCGAGGTGTCCTCGGCCGACTTCCGCGAGGAGATCATCCTGCCGCTCGGCGAGGTCGTGCTGCACGGTCGCAAGATCACCGCGCCGGCCGATCCCGAGGCACTGCTGGAGATCACCTACGGGCCGCAATGGCGCATCCCCGACCCGTCCTTCAAGTTCGAGACGCCCCGCCAGGTCAAGCGGCGGCTGGACGGCTGGCTGCGCGGCAACAACAGCAACCGCCAGCACTGGTGGCCGTTCTACTTCGGACGCTCCAGCACCCGGGTGTCCGCCGAGCCGTCGCCGTTCGCCCGCTGGGTGCACGAGCGGGAGCCGGTGGACACCGCCATCGTGGACATCGGCTCGGGCACCGGGCGCGACTCGCTGTGGTTCGCCCGCCAGGGCCACGACGTGCTGGGGCTGGACTACATCCCGGCCGCCACGGAGCGGGCCGGCAACATCGCACGCGAGGACGACCTGCCCGCACAGTTCCGGACGTTCAACCTCTACGACGTCCGCCAGGTGCTCGCGACGGGAGGCGAGCTCGCACACCGCGACCGTGCACCGATCCTCTACGCACGCTTCCTCGTCCACGCGCTCGAGGACTCCGGCCGGCACAACCTGTGGCGCCTCGCCAACATGTGCCTGCGCCGTGGCGGGAAGTTCTACCTGGAGTTCCGCACCGGCCTCGATGCCGACGCCGAGCACGAGTTCGGCGAGCACTTCCGCAAGTACCTCGATCCCGACGCGGTGGTCGCGGAGATCGAGGCAGGCGACGGACGGATCGAGCACAGCGAGACCGGCCACGGCCTCGCCGTCTACAAGAACGAGGACCCCCACGTATGCAGGCTGGTAGCGACATGGAAGCACTGAAAGCGCGGCTGCGCACGGGAGGCCGCAACGCCGCCAGGCGACTGGCCCGGGCGACCGGTGTGGACAAAGAGGTCCAGCGGCTGCTCGACCGGGTCACCACGCTGGAGCGCGAGATGCAGGAGAGCCGCCAGCTGCACCAGCGGCTCGCCGAGCTCACCGACGTCGTCACCGAGGTCCTCGTACCCGCCGCCGACCGCGACGACGACAAGATCCGCACCATCCTCGCGAAGTACAACCGGACCTCGTTCTGACAGGTTCATGAGGCGTCGGCGGCGAGCGTGCCCGCGTCGTAGCGTGCATGGCGAGGTCATGCACCAGACGCGGGCGGAGTGTGGGTGCCGGCGGTCCGGGCCCATTGCCAGCCGAGTGCCGGGCCGAGCTTGGTGGCGATGTCGGTGAGGATCTGGACGTAGTCGTCGTGGGCGAAGGTGAACGGCAGCGCGAACGCGACCTCGTCGATCTCCCGGAACGGGCCGAGGTCGTGGAGGCGCTCGGCGATGTCCGCGGAGGTGCCGACGAGGTCGGGCGCGAACATCATGCGGGCCGGTCCCTGCGGCGAGGCGGTACGCGGCAGCCGCGAACGCGCGTACTCCTCGTACCTCGCGCGCTGCCCCGGCGTCGCGCTGTCGGTGGGGATGACGACGAGCCCCTGGGAGACGCGAGCCCGGTCGCCGTCGGGGTGGTGCGCGCGGAAGGCCCGGACGTGTGACAGCTGTGCCGACCGCAGGCTCGCGGTGCCGTCGGTCGCGGGCTCGCCGCGCACGAGGTCCAGCAGGCGCCGGACCCGATCGTGGCTGAAGTCCTCGACGTCGCCGGTGCCGGGGTACAGCGCGCTCTTGACGTGGTCCCACCGCATCGGCGGGCCGACGCTGACGCCGGGGTTGAGCCGGCCGCCGGAGAGGATGTCGACCGTGGCCAGGTCCTCGGCGAGGCGCAGCGGGTTCTCCCAGCCCAGCGGGATGACGGCGGTGCCCAGCTCGATGCGGCTGGTGCGCTGCGACGCCGCCGCGAGGACGGCGACCGGCGAGGAGATGCCGTACTGAAGGTGGCGGTGGCGGACCCACGCGCTGTCGAAGCCCAGCCGCTCACCGAGCTGGATGATCTCCAGGGTCGACTCGTGCCCACGACGCGGATCGTCCTCATCGAACAGTCCGATGGTCAGAAAACCCAGCCGGCGCAACGGCTTCCCCAGCGGCGGCATCAGCAGGCCGGGACGCGCACGGCCATGAAGGTCGGGCGCGTCCTGATCTCGAAGCCCAGCGACTCGTACAGCCGGATCGCCACGGTGTTCGTGGCGGCCGCGTGCATGAACGCGTGCTCACCCCGGGCTCGGATCCCCGCGACGAGCGCCAGCACCAGCGTCGTGGCCAGGCCCTGGCCGCGATACGACGGGTCCGTGCAGACCGCGCTGATCTCAGTCCACCCCACGGGTCTCAGCCGCTCGCCGGCCATCGCGACGAGCGCGCCGTCGCGGCGGATGCCGAGGTAGGTACCGAGCTCGATCGTCCACGGCAGCAACGGACCGGGCCGGGTGCGCTCGACCAGCGCCAGCGTCTCCGGCACGTCGGCCGCGGTCAGCCGTACCGCCTCGGCGCGGGCGCGGCGGCCACACCGGCGTCGACGAGCTGTACGCCGGCGACCTCCTCGATCGCGTCCCATCCCGGTGGCGTGGACGTCCCGCCGACGACGACCACCACTGCCTCGGGGCCCGCGAGCGTGTCCAGGTCCGCCCACGCGTCGGGACCCGGCCGCTCGGGGATGGCGAAGAAGGGGGCCACATCGGCGGGATAGCGCACTGCCTGGCCCAGCCGTTCCGCCAGCCAGGCGTGCGGGCCCGCCAGCGCCGTCCACACCGGATTGTCCAATACGGACACCGAAGTCCGTCCGACGGTGCGGGTCACGACTCGCGCCGCGGAGTGGGCGCGTCCCGGCGGCGCTCGTGGGGCAGCAGCTCGCCGGCCGTCACGGCGAACGGCAGGTGGTTGCCGTCCGGCGGCAGCGGGCAGGTGGCGAAGTCGGTGAAGGCGCAGGGCAGGTTCGTCGCGCGGTTGAAGTCGAGCACCAACCGCGCCGTCGACCGCCGCGCCACTCACCGCTCCCCGACGATGACCGTCTACACCGGACAGCTGGATCGTCCGCGTCGGTCAGGGACCTGTCCCCTGTCGTCGAGCCTAGAAGCCGAATATGCGTCCGGGTCGGAACCATTGGTCCGGTCTCTCGATCGTGGCCGGTTCCTCGAGGGCTTTGGCCAGTTCGGCCGGTTCGTGCAGCTCTATCGCCTTGGACAGGGACTCTCGCAGGCGTTCGGCCAGTTCGACGTCGGCGACGTCCTTGGTGATCTCGTCCAGTATCTTGGCCACCTCTGGATCCTTGGCGACATCCTTCAACAGGTCTGCCAACTCTGTCTGCCCCAGGTCCATGACCGCCAGGTGGCGGAGGCTCGCGCACCTGCTCAGGTCGCCCTCCAGGGCACACGCGACAGTGTCGACCACGCGGACGGCCCGGGCGATTTCCTTCAGGTGCAGGGGGTCGGTCACCAGCTCCGCCACGACGTGGCCCAGGACCTTGCCGAGGAACTCCGGCATTCCCAGCAGCTCCGTTGCGCACCACGCGATACCCGACCCGACCGTGTCCGAGACCTTGTCCAGTCCGGCGGCCAGGACATCCAGGCTCGAGGACTCCGTCGGCGAGATTCGCTCCAGTACCTCGCGGGTGAGCTCGGCCGCCTTCTTGGCATACGCGTCGGCGGCTACCTCGACCGGGGAGTTCTTCGCCAGACCCGCCACCAGTTCCGCGGCGATGTCCTCGCGTTCCTGGCGTGTGCCCGGCACGGGGAGATCCGTTTCGACCACCGCGGGTGGTTCCGCGACGGACCGCTCGGGCGGCCGCGAGCACGGGAGGTCGGCGCAGGTGTGGCAGCCCTTGCCGGCTGGGCGGCGCCACCTCGGCTCGTCCGCGGCCGGGGTTTCCAGGATCAGCATCGATCCGCAGTCCAGGCAGGCGAACACGTCGCACCCGGCACGGGAGTCGGAACGGCCGGAGCGCGGACGGACCGGGACGTTCTCCGCGCGCAGAAGATCGGCCCATCGGCGGTCGTCCTCGGTGGTCGCTCGCTTGCGGAGGATCTCGCCTCGCCGAGCCAGTTCGACGTTCTCCGTTTCGAGGCGCTTGTTCGCCGCACGGAGCGAGTCGACGCGGCCCTCCAACTCGATCGCCCGGCGCGCCACCTCGGCCATGCGGCCTTCCGACTCGACCACACGGCCCGCGAGGACGGAGATGTCCTGCCGCAGCTTGGCGGCCTCCCGCTCGAGGGCGGCCTCGCGCCGGTCGGCCGCGAGCCGCTTCGCGCGTTGGCCCTCCGTGGACCGCTCGAACGCCCGGTCCACGGCCTCGCTGACCTCCTGCGTCAGCAGGCGCTGCACCGGTCGCAGACCCAGCAGGAAATTCCACCACCCCGGCCGGTACATGTACCTCAGCGTAACGCCGCACCTACCGCGAAGACGATCTTCGCTCCCCTGCCAGCGCTACCGGGTCCGGCTCGTCGGCGGAGTTGCACTCTGTGCGGCGCTGCTGGTGGCTCCGCTGACCGCGAGGCCTGCCTGACCCACAACGGAAAGGTAAGAGTGGCCCGCGGCCGTGATGCAACGGCGGCGGGCCTTTTTCGTTGATGCCCCGGCTACGCCCGCCAGTCGCCGATGCCGTCCCAGATCAGTTCCAGCGACCGCACTTCGGCGGAGTTGAGCCTGCGGAAGTGCCGCACCGCCTCGGCCATCAGCGCCGCCCCGCCTCGCCGGCCGGCAGCGGCGTGCCCGAGTCGTACTCCTGTACTGCCCTTCGCGGTAGATCCGGCCGTCGTCGGTCATCACCTTTCCCGTCTCCACCCACACGGAGTCGAAGTGCCGCAGCTCGAACGCCGGTGGTGCGCCGCCGGTGAGCGTGTGCAGGCGTGAGCAGCAGGCGATCAGGTCGACGATGAGCGTCCGGTCCGGCTTCCAGCATCCGACAGTCGGCGCCGAGACCGGTGGAGATCCACATCGCCAGCAGGAACCAGGCACGGTCGGTGTCGGCGACTCGACCTCGGTGAGATCGGTTGGCGCGCGCACGGCCGCGGTGATCGAACCGCTCACGGCCACCAGTTCCCAGTGCGGCGTCAGCTCGGCGGCCGTACCCGCCGCACAGCCGCGCACTGCCTGGCCCGCTCGGTCGCCGACGCGCTCGGCATAACGCAAAAATCTCAGATAATCCGGCCAGGAATGCTCGATGGCAGTCCAACGTTGGTTCAATGGGGTGGTGTAGGCATCACATTGGGAGGTATGCGGTGGCGTTGGACCCGGAGGGACTGTTCGAGGTCGACTCCGACGTTCCTGATCTGGCCGGAGCGGTGCTGCTGCACCACTTCGACGGCTTCATGGATGCCGGTTCCGCCGGTTCGACGCTGGTCGACCACCTGCTGGAGACCAACGAGCACCGGGTGGTTGCGCGGTTCGACGTCGACGACCTGCTCGACTACCGAGCGCGACGTCCCACGATGACCTTTGCCACCGACCGCTGGGAAACCTACGACGCGCCCGAGCTGGTCGTTCACCTGCTGCAGGACACGAACGGCGCTCCGTTCCTGCTGATGACCGGACCGGAGCCGGACCGGCGGTGGGAGGCGGTCGTCGCGGCCGTGCGCGGCCTGGTCGAGCGGTGGGGAGTGCGGCTCACCGTCAGCTTCCACGGCATCCCGATGGGCGTCCCGCACACTCGCAAGCTGTCGGTGATCTCCCACGCCACCAGGCCCGAGCTGGTCACGGACAAGTCGCCGTTCAACCGGGTGCAGGTGCCGGGCCACCTGTCGGCGCTGCTGGAGCTGCGCCTCGGCGAAGCCGGTCACGACGCCATGGGCTTCGCCGCCTACGTGCCGCACTACCTCGCGCAAGCCACCTACCCGGCCGCCGCGCTCGTGCTGCTCGAGGGGCTGACGAAGTCGACGGGCCTGGTGATCCAGACGGACGGTCTGCACGAGTCCGCGGAGCGGACCACCGCCGAGATCGACCGCCAGGTGGCCGAGTCGACGGAGGCCGCGCAGGTGGTCGAGGAACTGGAACGACAGTACGACGCGTTCACCGAGGCATCGGAGAATCTGCTCGTCTCGGAAGGCGAGGCGCTACCGAGCGCGGACGAGCTGGGGGCCGAGCTCGAGCGCTTCCTCGCCAAGGAGCGCGACCGCTAACAGCCGCGGAATCGGCAGGTCTGAGAAACGGAATTGGACGCGCGGACGATTTCCGTATTGTGTGCCGGCTGAAGAAGACGGGCCGGCGAGTAGGTCCGTTGCTGCGCAGATGACGAGGTCACCCAGAGGAGTCGCCGGCATAACCGCTGCTCAATGACGGAGTACGGTCCAGTGCGCTCGGCTTCGAGAAGGGGAGCTTCGATGAGCTCTGACAGGCAGTTCACCGCGACCGGCCCAACGGAGATCGGGTTCCAATGCAATGGCGCCAATATCGGCGTCGGCGGGTTCATGGTGGGAAACAAGAACGGCGTTGAGGCACGCTGCGGCAATGCGCTCGGAGAAAACGGCGCCGCAGTCCACGCACAGAACGACACACACAATGCCAACGGCGTCATCGCGACGGCGCACATCGGCACGAACGCGTTCGGTATCTGGGCCTCATCCGCCGAGGGTTTCGCCGGGAACTTCGACGGGAAGGTGAACGTCAACGGGGGGCTGCACGTCAACGGCCGGCTGACGTCGAGCCAACCGAAGTCGGCCGCCATCCGCGTCGCCGACGGCTCTCTTCGTCTTCTCTACGCCGTCGAGAGCCCAGAGAGCTGGTTCGAGGACTTCGGCTTCGGCCGCCTCAGCGACGGTTACGCCCGCGTCGAGCTCGACGAGATGTTCGCCTCGGTGATCGCCGCTATCCCGTATCACGTCTTTCTGACGCAGTACGACAGAAACGACGGCCTCTACGTGACTGAGCGGGAGGCGTCCGGCTTCACCGTACGCTCAACGCGCTCGGCTGACACCGAATGCGAGTTCAGCTACCGGGTGACCGCGAAACGCAAGGACGCGGCAGAGGTGCGCTTCGAAGAGACCGACGTGGAGCCCGGGCGGAAGACCCTCCCGTAGCTGCCGGCGGCTCCTTGGCGGACGCCGATTGAACACGCGCGCGACTGGCATTCGAGCAGCGCCTGCTTCTACCCATCAATCGCCCGTGACCTCTCGCTATAATTGTGCGGATCGCCGGAGCAATTCTCCAGCGACTGGCTGCACAGTAAACGTTGGATGGTTCCTGCTGAATATCACAATCGGAGGGTGGCTGATCAGCGGGTAGCGCCCGAAGCCGGTGTCTCAGCCCGGGAGGGCGAGGTGCTGGCGGCGCTGGGTGAGCATCTGACCAACGCGGAGATCGGTGCCCGGTTGTTCATCTCCGTCCGCACCGTCGAGAGTCACGTTTCCTCGCTGCTGCGGAAGCTTCGGGTGGCAGATCGCCGGGCTCTGGCGACGGTGGCAGCGACTACGCGGCCGGCGTCTCGGTCGGACCTGGTCACCACGGCCACCGTCGCGCTGCCGTCGCGCTGCCGTCGCGGCTGACGCCGTTCGTGGGGCGGTGGCCGAGCGGGCGGCATTGGTCGATGCGCTGCGCGAGCACCGCCTGGTCACGGCGGTCGGACCGGGCGGGGTCGGCAAGACTCGCCTGGCCTTGAGCGTCGCCGCCGAGGTCACCGGCGGGTTCGCCGACGGGGTTTGCTATGTCGACCTGGTGCCGGTGACCGATTCGCTGATGATCGCGCCGACGATCGCGGACGCGCTCGGCCTCGGCGAGAGCCAGAGTCGTTCGCCGGCGGACAACGTGCTGGGCTGGCTCGCCGAGCGGGAGACGCTGCTCGTGCTGGACAACTGCGAGCACCTGCTGGACGGCGTGGTGGTCCTGGTGGAACGGCTCCTGGCCGGCAGCCGCTGCTGCACGAACCCGGGCAGGCGGTGCTGCGCCGGGTCTCGACGTTCGCGGGCCCGTTCACCGCGACCGCGACCGCGGCGGCGACGGTGCTGGCCGGATGGACGCCGGTACCGGCCGGTGCCGTCGCGACGATCCTGGCCGGGCTCACCGACCAGAGCCTGCTGGTCGCGATCATGGAACCGGGTGGAACTCGCTACCGCGCCTTGGAACCATCCGCCAGTACTGCGCGGGCCGGCTCGAGGAGGCAGGCGAGTCCTGCCACCCTCGGTGTTGGTCTGACAACGCGAATCGGCGCCAGCGCCTCAGCTGATGAGCACCTGCGGCGCAGTCGGCGAGAACGGGCGCAGTTCGGAGATGCCCTGATGGGTGATGACGCACGTCGACTCCGGCACCTCGTGCCACGCCCCGCGCAGACCGCCGATCGGCTCTGACACCACGAGCCGGGCGTCCTCGGACACCCCGTGGAGCACCGGATTGTCCGGGTACTGGTGGCGCAGTGTCGAGACCTCCGTGCTGCGGAACAGCGAGCGCGACCGGTGATCACTGGAGTACCGGAACGCCCAGGTGGTGGCGCCGTCCGTCGTCGCCACAGTCATCTGGATCGGCTGCTCGACGCCGTGCTCGCGCCCGGTGCTCTCGATGAACCCGACCGCACGGGCCACCGCCGAGGGCGGGTCCTGCTCGAGGCCGAAGGACAGGGCGAGGAAGAAGAACACCTCGGAGTCCGTCGAACCCGCGATCTCCGGGTAGAGCGTGGGTTCGACCTCGAGCACCAGCGAGCGCTTCACCCGGAGGAAGTCCCCGAGGTAGCCGTTGTGCATCCACAGCCACCGCCCGTAACGGAACGGATGGCAGTTCGTCTCCTGCACCGGGGAGCCGATGGCGGCACGGATGTGCGCGAAGACCCGGCCGGCCCTGGCCTGAATGGCCAGTTCCTGCAGGTTGCGGTCGTGCCAGACCGGCTGGACGCTGTGGTACACCCCGGGCGTCGACAAGTCCCCGTACCAGCCGACCCCGAAGCCGTCGCCGTTCGTGGTCTCGGCGCCGAGCCTGGCGTGCTGGCCTTGCATGACCAGCGAGTTCTCCGGCTTGTAGAGCAGATCATTCAGGCTCACCGGTGAGCCCGAGTACGCGAGCCAACGACACATACGACCCCTCCAGTCGCCACACGACGCACTCACGATGCGACCCGCGCGGCCGACACGCATCACCTCGCCGGGGTGACCCCAGCGGGTCCGGCCGGGCGGAGGATGCGGCGTGGTCCGGCAGCGCAAGCACCGGCTGGCCGAGCGCGGGAACAGGGACATGAGCAGGGAGGTCGCCATGACCGAGACGGCTATCGCGGAACACGGGTTGATCGGGGACCTGCAGACGGCGGCGCTGGTGGGCACGGACGGCGCGATCGACTGGTTCTGCTGCCCGCGATTCGACTCGCCGAGCGTGTTCGGCGCGCTGTTGGACGCCGAACGCGGGGGCCGGTTCCAGGTCCGGCCCGCGAGCGGCGGCTACGAGGTGAAGCAGATGTACCTCCCGGACACCGCCGTCCTCGTCACGCGTTTCATCACGGAGGCCGGCGTGGGCGAGGTGGTCGACTTCATGCCGCCTTCGCCGCCCGAGGCGACCGACAGCCACCGGCTGGTGCGGATGCTGCGCTGCGTCCGCGGGCGGGTGAGCTTCGAGGGCGAAATCGCCCCGCGGTTCGACTACGGGCGGGCCGCGCACACGATGCGGCTGACCGAGCACGGTGCGGTCTTCGCCTCCGGCGCCCTGACGCTGACCCTGCATCCGGTGCGGGAGCCGGACGACGAGCGGTTGGCCCGGATCCGTGCCGACGGGGACGACCTGCGGCTCTCGGTCGACCTCACGGCCGGCGACGTGCGCGGCGTAGTGCTCGAGTCGGCGGCGACGGGGCCACCCCGGGAGATCCGGGTCGCCGAGTTCCAGCAGCTGTTCGACGAGACGGTCGCCTGGTGGCGGTCCTGGGTCGCGCGCTCGACCTACACCGGACGGTGGCGGGAGACGCTGCAGCGGTCGGCCATCACGCTCAAGCTCATGACCTACGCCCCGACCGGTGGCCTGGTGGCTGCGCCGACGGCGGGGCTGCCCGAACAGATCGGCGGCGAACGGAACTGGGACTATCGCTACACCTGGATCCGGGACGCGTCATTCTCCGTGTACTCGTTGCTGCGCCTCGGTTTCACCGACGAGGCGAGACAGTTCAGCCGCTGGCTGCGCGAGCGGGTGGGGGAACACACCGGCGGCGAGGGTGGTCCGCTGAACATCATGTACCGGGTCGACGGTTCCTCCGACCTCAAGGAGGAGTCGGTCGACAACTGGTCGGGCTACCGTGGCTCGCGGCCGGTCCGCATCGGCAACGGCGCCTCCGGCCAACTCCAGCTCGACATCTACGGCGAGGCGCTCGACAGCATCTACTTCGCCGACCAGCGTGGAATCCAGCTCGGGCACATGGGCTGGCAGGCGGTCTGCGACCTGCTGGACTGGCTCGCCGAACACTGGGACATGCCGGAGGAGGGCATCTGGGAGACCCGCGGCGGACGGGAGAACTTCACCTACGGCCGGCTGATGTGCTGGGTCGCGTTCGACCGGGGCATCCGGCTCGCGGCCGCGCACGGCCGACCAGCCGCGATCGATCGCTGGACCGCCGCGCGGGACGGGATCTACGACCAGATCATGGAGAACGGCTGGAGCACGCGACGGCGGGCCTTCGTCCAGCACTACGGCAGCGACGTCCTGGACTCGTCCCTGCTGCGCATGTGCAGCGTCGGCTTCATCGCGCCGCAGGATCCGCTGTGGGAGGCCACCATGGAGGCGATGGAACGGGAGCTCGTCACCGACAGCCTCGTCTACCGCTACGACCCGGCCGCCTCACCCGACGGCCTCCGAGGCGCCGAGGGCACGTTCTCCCTGTGCACCTTCATGTACGTGGACGCGCTGGCGCGAATGGGCCGGCTCGACGACGCCCGGCTCGCGTTCGACAAGATGCTGACCTACGCCAACCACGTCGGCCTGTTCTCCGAGGAGATCGCCCTGACCGGCGAACAGATCGGCAACTTCCCGCAGGCCTTCACCCACCTCGCGCTCATCGACGCAGCCATCACCCTCGACAGCGCACTGGACGCGGCGCAGACCTGACCACCTGCCCCACCACCGCTGTCGAAGTATCCTGACCGGCTAGACCCCGTACTGTGCCTGAATCCGGCCACGCTTGATCGCCTCGACCAGAGTGGCGTGGTCGCGTTCGTTCTGATCGGCGTACGCGACGGTGAACTCGCGCACCGCGAGATCGAAGGCATCGCCGGAGCCGAGGTAGGCAGCGATCGCGACGCGGTCACCGGAGCGGGCATGAGCTCGCGCGAGGGTCCGTCCGCACAGTTCGCCGTAGGCCTGCATCGTCGTCGGCGCCATGGTCTCGATCGCTGCCGGGCCCCTCCGGTCCCGCAGCTGTCGCACGTAGAAGTCCCGCCTGTGCCCGTCGTCGCTCCCCCGAACCCACCCGAGGAAGATGTCGCCGACCGCCTGCATGAGCCGTTGCCCGACGACCACCCGCCGGCCGGCGTTGTCGAACTCGCTGGGCTTGGTGAACGTCTCCAACACCGACGGACCCGCTTCCTTGGCCTGCATGAACAGCAGATCCTGCTCGTCGTGGCCGACCATGAGGACCAGCCACGAGCGGGTGCCCACGCCGCCCACACCGACGACCGTGCGGGCGAGGTCCACGAACCGGTACTGGTCGAACAACATGCGCCGCTCCGGCTCGAGACTTCTGCGGTAGGCACGAAGAAGCCCGTGCACGCCCGCGGCGACCTCATCCGCGTCCGGCTCCGCAAGCTCGTCGACGGGCACGACCAGCGGAGTCTCCGCGATGATCTTTGGTTCGCCGTTCCTCAGGCCGGCGAACCGGCCGAGGGCACCGAGGTGATCCGGGGAATGCGGCTCTGCCAGGCCGTGCCGCTTGCGTTCGGCCAGGTCGAGCATCGGCGCGAACCGGTCTCGCATCGGCGCAACGTTCGCCGGGGCCTGCCAGGCGTCGAGCGTGGTCCAGGCGGCGAACTCGCGCATCGCGCGGCGGTACTCGGCGACGGTCGCGACCACGATCCTCCGGCGTACCCGGGACGGGTAGTCGTTGTTGCGGCCGACGACCTCCATACTCGTCGCGAGCCGCTTCACGTCCCACTCCCACGGCCCTGGCAATGTCTCGTCGAAGTCGTTGATGTCCAAGACGAGGTTCCGCTCGGAGCTGCCGTACATGCCGAAGTTGGCGAGGTGGGCGTCGCCGCAGCTCTGCACAGTCAGGCCACTGTCAACGGTCCCGGCGAGGTCGCTGGCCATCGGCAGCGCGGCTCCGCGAAAGTACGTGAACGGGGAGACCGCCATCCGTCCGTAGCGGATCGGCACCAACTCCCCAACGCGGGCCTCGTCTTCGCTCTCCAGCTGGGCCAGCGGATCGGACCTGCGGAAACCGGCCTCGAAATCGGCATGGCTGGTCCGGGGTACCGCCGCGCGCAATGCCCTTCCCCGTTCCGCCTGTTCGGCACGGGTCAACCGCGCGTTCTCGCGTGTCTTACCGCTCGCCGGTCGGGCCATCGCGGGTCCTCGTCTCATACCGCGGCGAACACCCGGTGGCGTCGCCACCGTCGCTCCTGGAGGCGGCGGTACCAGGAAAGGCGACTCGGCGGCCCGGCCACATCACCTACGCCGTGTGAGGTGGCCGGGCAGCAGGCGCGGATACACCTGGGTGGACTTGGCCGTCCAGTGGCGCCGAGCGGACACGTCCGAGAGGAGGCCGGCGACGATGGCCGATCAGGCAAAGCGCATCGCGGAGTTCATCGAGCCGTTGCGGGTGGAGCCCGGTTCGAAGGTCCGTCTCGGTAGGGACTTCGACCCCGGCTACAAGGCCGACTTCATGACAAAGAAGAAGCACGGCCGCAAGCTGCTCGACACGGGCATCGCCCTGCTCGCCGACTACCAGCGGCGACTGGCCGCGCAGAACACCTACGGCGTGCTCGTCTGCCTGCAGGCGCTGGACGCCGGCGGCAAGGACGGCACGATCCGGCACGTCATGAGCGGGGTCAACCCGCAGGGCGTGCACGTCAGCAGCTTCAAGGTGCCCTCGACGGAGGAGCTCGACCACGACTACCTGTGGCGCTACGCCTGCCGCCTGCCCTCACGCGGCGACATCGGGATCTTCAACCGCTCGCACTACGAGGAGGTACTCGTCGTCCGGGTGCACCAGGAGAACCTGGACCGCCAGCGGCTGCCCGACTCCGCCAAGCGCGGCGGGCTGTGGCAGCGCCGCTTCCGCGAGATCAACGAGTGGGAGCGCTATCTGTCCGGCAACGGGTTCAAGGTCGTGAAACTGTTCCTGAACCTGTCCAAGGAGGAACAGCGGACCCGGTTCCTCAAGCGGATCGACGTGCCCGACCGCAACTGGAAGTTCTCCGCGGCGGACGTCCGGGAACGCGGGTTCTGGGACGACTACCAGAAGGCGTTCTCCGAGGTGCTGTCCGCCACCAGCACCGAGTGGGCGCCGTGGTACGTCATTCCCGCCGACCGCAAGTGGTTCGCCCGCATCTGCGCGGCCGCGGTCCTCGCGAACACCCTGATCGAGATCGATCCGCGGTACCCCACGGTGAGCGACGAACGCCGGCAGGACCTGCTCGCAGTGAGGTCCGAGCTCGAGGACGAGGCGCCCGAGGGCGCCGCACGTGACTCGTACGCCACCTCGCACCGCAAGAAGCGGAAGAAGTGAGACGGCCGCCGGCAACCACCTGACACCGCCGAGCTCGGCGGGTTCAGCTGAGCCCCGGGCCGGGGCGAAAGCTGGTCGTCTGCAGGTCGAACGACCCGCCACAGGCCTCGCACACGACGCTGGCGACCAGGTCATGCCCGCAGGTCTCGTGGGTGAACAGCATCGGTGGTCCGTCGGGTGAGGCCCACCGGTCGCCCCACGCCACGATGGCCAGGAGGATCGGCATCAGCTCGCGGCCCTTGGCGGTCGGCGCGTACTCGTATCGCGGCGGATGCTCCTGGTAGCGCACGCGCTCGACGATCTCGTGTTCGACGAGGGTGTCCAGGCGTGTCTTGAGGATGTTGCGCGCGATGCCGATGTGCTCGTGGATCGCGTCGAAACGGTTCCAGCCCAGGCTGATGTCGCGCAGCACGAGCAGCGTCCACCGCTCGCCGACCATCTGCAACGACCGGGCCAGCGAGCACGGGAGGTCGGCGAGGTTGGTCCTACGCATGATCGGTACCCAAGTGCATTGCAACATGCTACCCACTCGGGTACGGTGCCTCCAACATCGTTTTCCTCGGGAGGGCATTGATGGCCGAACGGCGTGTGGCAGTCGTGACCGGAGCGTCGTCGGGTATCGGCGAGGCGATCGCCGGCCGGCTGGCCGAGGCGGGCTACCGGGTCTTCGGGGCGTCCCGCCGGAAGCCGGGCGGCGGCGAACACGGCAGCGAACACGGCGTCGAGCACGGCGTCGAGCACATCGCGATGGACGTCAACGACGACGAGTCGGTCCGCGCCGGGGTCGACTCGGTGCTCGCCGCGGCGGGGCGCATCGACGTGCTGGTCAACAACGCCGGCTATCTGTGCGCCGGCGCCGTCGAAGAGATCCCGCTCGAGGACGCGAAGGCGCAGTTCGAAACCAACTACTTCGGCGTGCTGCGCGCGACGCTCGCCGTGCTCCCCGCAATGCGAGAGCGCGGCACCGGGCACGTGATCACCGTCAGCTCGCTGGCCGGGCTGGTGCCGGTACCGTTCTGGGGTCACTACAACGCGAGCAAGTTCGCCGTCGAGGGACTGATGGAGACGCTGCGCCACGAGGTACGCCCGTTCGGGATCCAGGTAGCGCTCGTCGAACCCGGCTCGATCAAGACACCGTTCTACGCGAAGCCCCACGCGCCGGCGATGGACGCCTACACCGCGCCCCGCGCGAACGCGCTCGCCGTGATGGCCGACTACGAGCGCAAGGCACCCGGCCCCGACGTCGTGGCCCGCACCGTAACCGCCCTCGCCACCAGCGAGCACCCGCCGCTGCGCACCCGGATCACCAAGGAGGCACGGCAGTTCACGCTCCTCCGGCGGATACTACCGGCCGGGGCGTTCGAATCCGGGATCCGCCGCGGCTTCCGCCTCACCGCCACATCCGACGGTAACCAGTAGGCCACGGCCGGACTGGCGATGTCCAATGTGGACCATTCAGCCCGCGAGCGGTGCTACGGCCGAGTGTCGTCCGACACCGGTCGGCAACGGGGCACCGGGATGAGCGCCGACACGGCTTCGCCGGGCGCGAAGTCGACGCTGGGTGGCGTGATCACGCGAATGGTCCGCTCGGAGGCCGCGAGCCGTAGTACGTAGTCGCGTGCGTGGCCGACGTAGGCCTGTCGCGCCACGGTTCCGTCGAGCACGTTGTGGTCACCGGGGACCGGACTGCCGGCCGCGGCGAGGGTCGCGTCGTGCGGTCGGAACGCGACGGTGACCTTCGAGCCGGCCGGGACCTTCGCGTCGGCCGGCAGCCGCAGGCTCCCGGGGTACTCGGACAGCTCGACGACGTCGGGTCCGGCCGCGGTTGCCGGCAGGAGGTTGACCGGGCCGATGAACCCGGCGGCGAACGAGGTCCGCGGATTCTCGTAGAGCTCCACCGGCGAGCCGACCTGCTCGATTCGGCCGCCGTTCATCAGGGCGATCCGGTCGGAGGCCACGATGGCCTCGGAGATGTCGTGGGTCACGTACACAGTGGTGATCTTGAACTCGTCGTGGATCCTTCTGATCTCGAATCGCATCTCCTCGCGAAGCGACGCGTCCAGGTTGCTCAGCGGCTCGTCCATGAGAAGCACGCGCGGTTCGACGGCCAGCGCGCGGGCCAGGCCGACGCGCTGCTGCTGGCCGCCGCTGAGCTGGCCGGGGTAGCGGTCGGCGAGGTGCGCCATCTTCACGACCTCCAGCGCGGACAGCACCCGCCTCCTGGTCTCGGCCGCCGGGAGCTTGCGCAGCCGGACCCCGAAGGCGACGTTGTCGAACACCTTCTTGTGCGGCCAGACGGCGTAGCTCTGGAAGATCATCGACATGTTCCGCCGCTCCGGCGGAACGAGCAGCGTGCCGTCGCGCGAGAGCATGCGGCCGTCCAGCTCGACCGTCCCGGCCGACGGGCCGAGCAGTCCCGCGATCATGCGAAGGGTGGTCGTCTTGCCGCAGCCGGAAGGCCCGAGCAGGGAGACGAACTCACCGGAGCGCACGCTGAGGTCGATCCGGTCCACAACCGGTGTCTCGTCGAAGTTCTTGCACAGCTGGGAGATCTCGAGTCCGTCCACAGTGGGCCCTCAATTCGTCCGCATGTTGACGATGTCCTTGCCGATCACCCGGTAGCCGATCCCGACGATGACCAGCGTGACGGCGAGCAGGAGGATGCCGACGACGGCGGCGTCCTCGTACCGGCCGTCACTCTGCAGATCGAGCAGCACGATCGACAACACTCTGGACTTGGAGGTGTAGAGCAGCACCGAGGCACTCAGCTCGTGGAGCGACACCATGAACACGAGGATCCAGGCGGACATGATGCCGCCCTTCATCAGCGGGAAGACGATGCGGGCGAGGGTGCGGGTTCGGGTCGCCCCCATGATCCGGCCGGCGTCCTCGAGATCGGTGTCGAGCGAGCTGATAGCCGAGCTGGTGTTGATGTAGGCGTAGGGCAGGAACTTCGTCACGAAGGCGATGAACAGCACCCAGATCGTGCCGTACAGCACGAACGGCGGCCGGGCGTAGGTCATGAACAGACCGACGGCAAGCACGAGGCCCGGCAGCACCACCGGCGCCATCGTCAGTACCGGCAGTATCTGGTGTCCGCGCACCAGCCGACGCGAGGTGACGTAGGAGATGAGCGCGGCGAGCACCGAGGCGGCCGTCGCGGCGAGGATGGCCAGGGTGAGGCTGTTGAACAGTGCGGAGCGCGCCGGCCGGTAGTCGAACAGGACGTACCTGAAGTTGTCGAGGGTCAAGTTGGACAGCCCGAAGCCCTGCCCCCACGACTTGGACAGTGCCACCCAGAGCAGCACGGCCACCGGCAGCACCAGCGACACGACGATCAGCAGCCAGCAGTAGCCGACCGCCAGCCATTTCCACTTGCCGAGTGCGATCGCCCGCCGGGCGCCGGACTTGCCGGTCACGGTCACGTAGCCGCGCCGGCCGATGAACCGCCGCTGCAACCAGACCAGGAGCAGCGTGATGAGCAGCAGCGGCATCGAGAGCGCGGCGGCCAGTTCCAGGTGCTGGGGGTACTGCAGCAGCGCGTAGATCTGCGTCGTGATCACGTGGAAGCCACTCGGGATGGCCAGCATCGCGGGCGGTCCGAACACCGAGATGGCCTCGAGGAAGACCAGGATGAACCCGCCGAGGACCGCGGTGGTGACGAGCGGGATGGTGATGCTCAGCGCCACCTTGCGCCCGCTTGCCCCGAGGATCGTCGCCGCGTCCTCGGAGTCGGCCGGCACGTTCTCCAGCGCGGTGGACAGCAGCAGGAAACACAGTGGGTACATCGACATGGTGATGACGAAGATCAGCCCACCGAGGGTGTAGATGTTGAACAGCCCGCTGCTCGCGCCGGTGACCGCCCGGTAGACCCGGTTGAGGATGCCGGCGTTCGGTCCGGCGAGCAGGATCCAGGCCAGCGCGCCGAGGAAGGACGGGAGCACGAAGCTGCCCACGATCAGCACCCGGACCGTGGTGCGCCCCGGCATGTCGGTCTTGGCGACCGCCCACGCCGCCGGGGCGGACAGCACGATGCAGAGCACCCCGACGAACCAGCCGATGTACAGCGACCGCCCGATCGCGCCGAGGTAGCGCTCGTCGGACAGCACGGTGGCGAAGTTGGCGAGCGTCAGACCGCCGCCACCCTCGACGCGGGTGCTGAGCACGAGCAGCCAGCCCAGCGGCGGGAGGACCAGCACCGCGAGGACGAGTGCGGTGACCAGCGGTAGCGGATACCGCTGCAGCGCCGACCGCGCCCGGCGCCGCAGGCCGGTCTCACCGCTGGCCGGATCCTCGCGCACCTCCGGCGCCGTGACGGTGGCCATCGGCTAGACCCCGAACACCTTCTGGAAGTGAGCGACGATCTCGTCGTGCTCGGCGGCGAACTTCGCGGGATCGACCACGTAGAGGTTCTGGTCACCACTGGTCGGCGGCACATAGCCGGTCGGGTACTTCACGTCGTCGCGGAACACCGTGCGAGACTCGTCGGCCATGATCTGCTGGCCTTCCTGGGACATGATGTAGTCGAGCAACTCGCGTGCGGCATAGGGGTGTGGGGCCTGCTTCGCCACGCCGACACCGCCACCCGAGGTCGGCACGCCCTCCGCCGGGTAGATGGCCTTGACCGGAGCGCCCTTGCCATCGGTGTAGAACCCGGCGTCGTTGACCACGACCGCGATCTTGCGTTCGCCCGAGATCACCGCGGCCATGCTGTCGTGCACGGACTGGTTGATCAGCGGCTTGTTGGCGGCGATCTTGTCCATCAGGTCCAGCCCGAGCCCGTCGGTCTGCGACCAGAAGAACGGCACGATCGCCGCGCCGACGCTGTAGCCGGGGTGCGAGATCGCCAGCGCTCCGCTCCACTTCGGATCGGCCAGGTCCGCGTAGCCCTTCGGCACCTCGGACTCCGGCACCAGGTTCGTGTTGTAGACCATCCAGAACCGGTTGGCGTAAGGCACGTAGTACGTCAGGTCCTCGTCGTAGTAGGCCTTGTCGAAGTGGCTCACCTCGGCCGAGCGGTACGGCGCGAGCAGGCCGCGCTTCTTGAAGTCGACGAAGTTGCCCTCGTTCCCGGTGTAGACGACGTCGGCCAGGTGCACCCCGGCGTCGTTCTCCTGCAACAGGCGGGTGGACGCCTCCTCGCCACCGAGACGGATGGCGTCCACCGAGATGCCCGTCTTCTTCTCGAACCCGGCCGCTATCTTGTCCACGAGGCCCTGCTCCAGCCCGGCGTACCAGGTCACCTCACCCTCGTCCTGGGCCTTGGCGAGCTGGTCGTCCTGGCGGTCGACCTTGTTGGCACCCGGCTCGGGCGCTGCCTCGCCGCAGCCCGCAGCCACCAGCACGGCCGCGAACAGCAAGACTGAAAGGCGTAACCGCCGGTTCCGCGATCTCATGTCGTAGCCCTTTCTGGGAATGGGAAGAGTGGAACCGGCTAGGCGAGCAGCGCCACGATGTCCCGGACATCGCCGACACCCTCCAGCCGGAGGATCAGGTCCTTCGCCCGCTCGGTTCGTGTCTCGTCCAGCGGCTTCGCGCCGGCCGTGACGCAGTCCCGGTACCGCTCGACCAGTTCGTCGGTCGTCTGCGGGTTCGACCCGTGCCCCCTCGCCGCGCCGACGGAGCTCGACCGCAGCACCTCACCGCCGGCGAGCTCCACCTCGACATGGCAGTCCTTGCGGTCCCCGTTCAGGTCCACCTCGATCCGGCCGGCCAGCGAACGGATCCGCGGATCGGCCAGTGCCTCGTCCTCGAAGTGCCGCAGTCGCAGGTCGCCGTCCACCGC
Source organism: Actinophytocola sp. (assembly GCA_035995025.1). Classification (GTDB taxonomy): domain Bacteria; phylum Actinomycetota; class Actinomycetes; order Mycobacteriales; family Pseudonocardiaceae; genus Actinophytocola. The sequence continues at coordinate 27,380 of DASYKY010000113.1, read as the reverse complement.
CACGCAGGCGACCACCCACGGCAGGCTGAACTGGGCCTCGACGTGGCTGCGCGGCGCACGGCGGTGCTCGGCCGGCTCGCACATGATCTCGGCCCGCGGCGTCGCGAAGACCGTGATCCGGGCGATCTCCCGCGCGGGTCCGATGTCGAGGGACCGCAGCGCGTCGAGGGCCGGGTGCGCCACCGCGCCACAGGGATAGGCCTTGTAGCCCAGCCGGGTGCCGTGGAAGTCGACGCCCAGACCATCCACGATGGACGGTTCGTCGACGTCGAGGGCACCGAAGTGCAGCCGAAACATCCCGTACCTGCCGGTGAGGAACTCAGCGGTGCCCGTGGCACCCAGCTTGGCCAGCTGCGCCGCGCTGATCCCGTTGCGGACACCGAAACCGCTCTGCATCCGCACGCCCAGCACACCTTCCACCTGGCCCTGGAAGTTCCCGCACGCCTGGGCGTAGGCGAGGCCGAGTGCGTTGGTCAGGTCGGACCCCGCCAGGCCGAGCAGTCTCCCGGCCGCCATGGCCGCGCCGAGCGCCCCGAAGATGTAGGTGCCGTTCCAGCCGCTCTCCAGCAGGCCGTGCACCGAGCGCACCAGCCGCGCCTGTACGTCGGTGGCCGCGGCGACGGCGGTGAGAAGGGTCCTGCCGTCCACGCCGCCGACCAGCTCCGCGGCGGCCAGTGCCGCGGGCACCACCGAGGTGCCGATCGCGTAGCCGTGGCCGTCGTCGATCCACAGCTTGTCCTCGTACTCCAGCGCCTTGGCGAAGCACCCGTTGACGAATCCGGCGACACTTGCCGGCAGCCGGTCGCCCACCCCCAGTACCGTCGCTTGTGGACTACCACCGATGTCCGCGGCGAACCGCCGGATCAGGTCCGAGCCATCCGCCCCGGAGCCGGCCACCGAGGTACCCAGTGTCCACAGTGTCTCCCGCCGGGCGGCGTCCACCGCCTCCGGTGGCAGGTCGTCGTACGACACGCCGGACAGAAAACCGATGAGCTCCTTCTCCAGCATGCTGGCGACTCCGCCCTTCGAACTCTCGAGTGGACCCGCGATGTTCGCGGGACAACCGGAAAAACCGTGCGACAGGCCGTGCGGTGGTGGACGCGGTCAGGTCCGCGGTACGAGCAGCCGGGTCAGCTCGCTCAGGTCGCGTACGCCGTCCAGCCCGGCAATGGTCTCGGCGAGCTCGTCCACCCGGTCCGGTCCGAGGTCCTCGTCGACCATGTCGTGGCACTTGCCCACCAGCTCGTCCCACGTGACGTCTCCGGCCCGGCAGTGCCCGTGCGGCCAACGCACATGGCGGGACAGTGCCCTGCCGTCCGTGGTCCGCAGTGTCACCGCGGCCCCACGACCCCGGTGGTTCTCCCGGTCCATCTCGGCGTCCGCGGTCAACGTGATCGTGTCACCGAGCCGCTTCACCTCCGGGTCGCGGAGGTTGTCCTCGTTGTGAGCTTCGGCGAACCCGAGCTTCCCCGCGATCATGGCCACCGGCAGCATCACCTGCGCGCTGATGCTCGCCATCCGCCTGCCGTCGACCACCTCGACGCACTCGGTGGTCGCGCGCACGTCGATGCCGACGACGTCCGCGGTCCGCAGCCCGTGGTCTCGCATGAGCCCGAGCGTCGCCTCGATCTGGGCGTGGATCGGGTACCCGGCCGAGTAGAACTTGAAGTTGACGTCCATGATCGCGAAGTCCGTGCCGAGCCCGGCCAGCAGAACATCGGCGCGGTCCTGCCCGCCCCACGCGGCGAGGACGCCGTGCTTGGCGCCGAACACGTCGTCGTTGCCTTCCATGCCCAGCTCGGCCAGCACCGCGGCGGTGACCCCGGCGTAGGCGCCGTGCCCGTAGGTGAACGACTTGCTCAGGTGCTCACGCTCCTCGAAGAAGGCCGCGAGGCTGATCGCCTGGCACGCGGTCAAGGCCCACGCGTGCCGGTACCGGTCCGCGGGCAGCCCGAGCAGCCGGCCCGCGACGGCCGCGGCACCGAAGGCGTGCAGGAAATCGGTGTGCACGTGCCTGCTGGTGAGCAGGTGGTACCGCCCGCCGACCGTGTCCACGAGCCGGGTGGCGAGGTCGTAACCGAGCACGAGCGCGTTCAACAGCTCGCGACCCGACGCCTGCTGCTCCCCCATCGCCAGGCCTGTCGCGACCAGCGTGGCGCCCGGGTGTCCCTCGGTGATGTGCGCACCGTCGAGCTCGTCGGCATGCCCGGCGGTGCCGTTGGCCAACGCCGCGAACGCCCGCGGCGCCCGGATCCCGGTACCCGCCACCGTCGCCTCCGGACGGCCGCCGAGCGAGGCGACGTACCGGCTCAGCAACTCGCCCGCGGGCAACCGCTGACCCAGGACCATGCAGCACAACTCGTCGAGCAGGACGCACTTCGCGCGGAACACCGCGGCGGCGGGCAGCGCCTCATACCGGGTCGACACGCAATAGTCCGCCAACTCTGTCGACAGTGACATCGCGTACCTCGGTTCAGCCGCCCGGTCGCATCGCCAAGACAGTATATCGTAGATAATAGGTCGTCAATGGCCGGCCGCCGTGGCGCGATGGCCTCGCAGGACTGCGCATGAAGGCGGCCGAGCCCACAGAAGACCGTCAGGTGGGCGGATCTCGCCGGGCGCCGCCCGTCCGCGCAGGTGCCCGGATGAGCGACCAGGGCGGCGTCGGCAGCCCGTTCAATCTTCAATCAATTGATTCCCGATATTTGTACGAGGCGAACCTCGAAACCCGCTCAAATATGAATCCAGCCGCCGTGAATTTCCTGGCCGAGCGGGTTGGCGTGATTCAGATTACCCAGCCCCCAGGGAACGTTGTCCCTATTGAGTATGACACTGCGACTGTTACCTTCACGTCGTCCTTGTCCGTTGATTTATGTGGATGGTGAAAATGAAGAAGTCGACCACTCCGCTGAACAAGCAGGATCTCGACGCCCTGAAGGCCGCCGTCGGCAAGGTGGTCCCGAAGGCGACGAAGTCCACCACCAAGAAGGGTCTCTTCAGCGTGACGTACACCCGCTAGCCGCATGACGCCGGCGGGCGGCCAGCGGGTTCGGGCCGTCCGCCGGTATGCGTTCGGCTAATCTTCGCGACGTCTGGGAGGTTGCAGTGCGAATCGGATTTCTGGGCCACAACGGGTTCGCATTGGGTGGCGAGGACTCGCCGGTTCTCGTCGATCCGATTCTATTTCGCCGGTACGGCGAGGAGTACACGTCCAGCCCGGTGGAGATCTATCCACCGCGCACGATCGAGCTCGAGAAAATGCCATCGCCGGCCGCGGTGATCATCAGTCACGAGCATTCGGACCATTTCCATCTGCCTTCGCTGGACAAACTGGACAAGTCCACACCGATCATCGTCGGGCCGACGATGATCGAGAAGGTCGTCCAGTGCATCGAGCGGCTCGGGCTCACCGTGACCCGCCTGCCGTTCGGCGAGCCGGCGCAGTTCGGGTCGATCGTCATCACCCTGTACCCGCCGGGTCCCGACACCGTGCTCTGGGAGAGCCGGGTCAGCCAGGTGTACGCGCGGGAGGCCGCCGACCCGGAGCTGGGCGGCTTCTTCCTCGGCATCGACGCGACGACCTCCGACGAGTTCATCGCCGACGTGGCCGAAGGCCGGACGCCCGCCCCGCGGCTCATCGGAATGAGCAACAACGCACAGGTCACGCCGCGCGGCGTGTTCGGTTCGCTGGACTGCTACCGGGGTTCCGACGAGTCGGTCGCGCGCGACCGCGGCGCCGGCTTCCCTGGCGTCGATATCCTCGACGAGATCGTGCTGCGCGCGATCGAGCAGGCGGAGGATTTCCGCGGCGCGCACATCCTGCTGTGCGGCGGCGGCTTCCTGAAGGACTACGAGCAGATGGGCCCGTTTCCCTTCTCCGAGCAGCAGGAGCTGGCGAAGATCGCCAAGGAGCTCGTGCGGCACATGGACGTGCTGGGACCGCTGCCGGGCGACATCGTCGAGGCCGGGCCGGCCGGCATCGAGACGGTCGGGCACCTGTCCTGGCTCGACACCGACCACTCCCGGTTCGCCGAGCTCATCGCCCGCCGCGAGGAGTTCCTGACCGTGCGCGGCGACATCCCGATGCGGCGGATCATGCCCGCGAGCCGGGAGCTCGAGGAGCAGGCGTTCACGGACATCGAACGCGAGCTCGGCTACATCGCGAAGGTCATGCTGCTGGCCAAGCTCGGCCGGGACATGGCGGTGGCCGACGAGCCGTATCCGGTGGTGCTCAAGCTGATCTGCGGGCACCGGGAAGACCGGAGCCTGCGCTTCAACCTCGCGAGCGGGGCGTTCGAGCAGTGCGCGGACCTCGACCTGGACAGCTCGGTGGCCGCGTACTCGTACGGGATCGCGATCCACGCCGTCGACCTGGCCGCCGTGCTGCGCGGTGACCTCCAGTACTGGGACGTCGTCGGGGTGGCCATGCGCTCCTGGTTCACCGGCGACGCGCTCGACTCCCCCGTCGCCCTGCTCTACGACGCGCTCGGCGAGCAGGTCCGGCCGGACATCTCCTGCCGGGTGTACGACCAGCAGCTCGACATCCTCGCCCCGGAGGCCGCCCGATGAGCTCGACGATCACCTTCATCGGCCACCAGTCGTGGCTCGTGGAGACCGGGGACACCAGGATCCTGGTCGACCCGATGCTCACCACGTCGTTCGGCCACTCGCCCGAACTGCGCTTCGAGATCCATCCCGCACGCGACGTCGGCGACCTGCCGCCGATCGACGCGGTCGTGGTCACGAACGAGCACCTCGACCACTTCCACCTTCCGTCGCTGCGCATGCTGCCCGCCGACGTGCCGGTGATCATGCCGCGGATGATGCCCCAGGTCTGCGTCGACGAGGTGCGCGCGCTCGGCCGCACGGTGCGGCTGGTCCCGCTCAACGAGGTCGAGCGGGTCGGCGACGCCGAGCTCTACCTGCTGCCGGGCGCCGAGGGCGCGCCGATGTGGGAGAACCGGGTCGCCAGCGTGTACGTGCGCGCGGCGGCGGATACGGGCGGCGGCGTGTTCATCCAGTCCGACACCGCCACGGCGACGCCGCCCGAGTCGATCGGCTGCACGCCGGAGATCTTCATCGCCACACACAACGGCCAGGTCCCGCCCGCCGGATACCTGGGCGCCTTCGACAACATGCTGCCGCTCGGCACGGGCGAGGCGACCGAGGGCACCGGCCTGCGCATGCTGCAGGGCGTACTGCACGAGGCGACCGACCATTTCGACTCGGTGCGGTACCTGGCGTTCAGCGGCGGCGGGTACGTCCAGGTGCCGCCCAAGCACGGCGAGTTCCTGTGGGCCGACTACCAGGCCCTGGCGCGGCTGGCCAACAAGCTGACGCTGACGATCGAGGTCCTCGGCCTCACGCCCGGCCAGGCGGCCCGGGTCGGCGCGGGCGGTGCGGAGATCACGACCGTGCCGTGGATCTCGCCCGGGGCACCGACCCACCCGGTCGTCCCCTCCGACCGCAACGACACCGCCGAACCCGACCTGGGCGCGGAGGTGCTCCCGCTGTTCGACGGCGAGCTCACCGACGGGGACCGGACACTCATCCGCGCGGAGCTGGACGCGATGTCGCCGCTGCTGATGCAGGCCAGGCTCGGCCGGCACCTGATCAACGAGAACGTGTACCTCGACTCGCCGACCGGGCCGCACCGGTACGCGTTCCACCTGCGCGGGTACGTGCCGGCCGACGAGGAGGACGACGGGACCCGGGTGTTCGCGCTCAACCTCAACAACGGCCGGTTCGAGGAGCTGGAAACCGGGCTGCGCGACGCGCTGTTCACCATTCCGTCCGGAGTGGACACCAACGCCGTCGACCTGCTGGCGGTGCTGCGCGGGCGCATCCACATCTGGGAGCTGGCCGTGAGCAGGCTGCGGCAGTGGTACCTGTGCGACAAGCTCGACAGCCCGGTCGGGTTCCTGTACGGCTACTTCAGCGAGCAGGTGCGGCCGGGACTGGCGCGCGAGCTGTACCGGCAGCTCAAGGCCGCTTGATGACCGTGGTCGTCGTGGGCCCGCCCGGCGCCGGGAAGTCCACGCTGGCGGGGATCCTGTCGGCCGAGACGGGGCTGCCCGTGGTGGCGTTCGACGCGGGTCCGGCGAGGTGGTACCGGCCGTTCGGGTACACGGAAGCCCGCGCCGAGTACTGGTACCGGCAGGGCGGCCTCCCGGCGTGGCACCGGTACACCGCGCAGTTCGACGTGCGGGCGCTGCACCACGCCGTGCGATCCGGGACGGCCGCGGTCGTCGACACCGGTGGCGGGGTGGTGCTTCAGGAGCAGGCGTCCGCGCGGGCACTGCTCGACGACGCGCTCGACCGCGCCCGCGCGGTGATCGTCGCGTGCCCGCACCCCGACGACCCGGCGCGGGCGCTGCGCACGCTGTCGCAACGGCTTGCCGAACGCGGCGACGCGGACGACTGGGACACTCCCGGCGGCCGGCGGCTCGTCGCCCGCCTGCTCGACGCCGGCCTGGCGCTGCGGGACCGGGCCGACGCCGTCTGGGACAGCGGCGTGGGCCACTGGGCGTCCGGCAAACCACGACGGCCGGGCGAGCCGCTCGCGGCCGCGTCCGGAACCTGACACGAAAGGCGGCCGAGCCGATGCGCGCGATGCTTGCTCCCCTGTCCGTGCCCACGTTCCGCCGCGTCTGGCTCGGTCAGGTGGCGAACGTGGTCGGCGACGCCGTCTACGCCGTCGCGATCGCCCTGTACCTGCTGCCCCGGCCGGACGCGCCGCGCGCGCTCGGCCTCGTGCTGGGCATGGCCGCGCTCGGCGGGGTCGTGTCGCTGCTCGTGGGTGGCGTGCTGGCCGACTGGTACCGGCGCAGCGTCGTGATCATCGTGTCGGACGTGGTCCGGGCGGCCGCCGTCGCCGGGATCCTGTTCGTCGGCCAGGACGCGCCGCTGTGGTCCCTCGGTGCGCTGGCGGCGCTGCTGGGCATCGGCAGCGGGCTCTACCGGCCCGCGTACGGCGCCATCCTGCCGAGCCTGGTGCCGCGGGAGATGCTGCCCGGCGCGAACGGGTTGCGTTCGCTGGTCAACCGGGTCGGCGTGATCGTCGGCGCCGCGGTGGGCGGTGCGCTGGCCGGTGCCACGTCGCCGGGCTGGGCCCTTGCCGTCGACATGGCCACGTTTCTCGTCAGCATCGCGACGCTCGTGGGCGTGCACGAGGACGCGCCGCGGGCGAGGGACCGTGCCGACCGCTCGCTCGTCGCCGACGTCGGCGACGGCCTGCGCTATGTGTTCAGCCGCCCGTGGATGGCGGGGATCATGCTCCAGGGCACGGCGCAGATGGCGCTCGTCGCGGCGCCGGTCGCGCTGCTGCTCCCGCTGCTGACCGGTCCGCAGGGCTGGTTCGGGTGGATCACCGCCGCCGAGGCGGTCGGCGCGTTCGCCGGCGCGAGTGCCGGGGCGTCGGTGCGGACGCGGTCGCGCGGCTGGCTGGCCATGCTGGCGCTCTTCGCCCAGCTACCCCAAACCGTCGCGCTGGCACTGCACGCACCCCCGTTGGTGATCCTGCTGGCATCGGTGCTGACCGGTGGCGGGCTGGCGACCTTCGCGGTGGTGTGGACGACCGCACTGCAGACCGGGGTGCCGCGGGAGCAGCTGGGCCGCGTGTTCTCGGTCGACCAGCTGGCGGTCGCCGGGCTGATGCCGGTCGGGTTCGTCATGGCCGGCTGGCTGCTCGACGGGATCGGCCAGAGCGCGCTCGCGTGGCTGGCCACCGTCGCGCTGGCCGCGTCCATCCTCGCCGTCCTCCCGCTGCCCGGGCTGCGGCGCCTCACCGACGAGCCGCGCGCCGGGGTGGCCGAGCCCGTGCCGAACCTGGCGTCCTGACCTTTCGCGAACGGAGCTGCCATGACCGACCGGCCCGCCGAACACGAGGACGTGGCGGCGTACGTGGCCCGCTACGGCGAGCTGGTCGACGCGCCGCAACCGCGGGGCGCCCGGGTCACCGTGCGCTGGCCCGCGCGGGCGGAGATGGCGGCGATCACCGACGACTACGTGGTCGCCGCCACCACGCGCCTGCTGCACGCCATCGTCATGCGGCAGGCCGCCGAGGAGGCGACGTGAGGGCCACGTACGCCGGCGGCGCGGCCTGGCAGCTCACGTCCGGCCAGGGCGTCGAGGTGGCGGTCAACCCCGCGTACGGCGAGACCGTGGGCACGGATCCGCGGGTGCGCCACGCCTTCGACCCGGGTCGGAAGGTCGACGTGGACGCCGTACCCGCGCTCGACGCGGTCGTGCTCACGGGCGCGCGGCGCGACCAGGTGGACCTGCCGACGCTGCACCAGTGCGATCGGCGCATACCTGTCCTCGTCAGCCCGCCGCTGCCGGTCGCGGTGACCGATGCGATCGAGTTGCTCGGCTTCGTCGCGATGCGGCTGCCCCTGGGCCACGACCACGCGCTCGGGGACCTGCGGGTGCGGTTCGTCCCGCCGGGCACGACGTCGTCCGCGACGGTGCCGGACGCGGGGCTCCTCGTCACGGAAACCCGCACGGGTGCGGGTTTCCACCTCCGTGGCGACGGTCCCGCCGAGCCGGTCGCCGGAGCGTGCCTGCCGGCCGGCGCCGACGTCGGAGTCCGGCCGCCGCGGACGGCGTGGAGCCGCGACCTCTCCCGGTTCGCCGGCACCGCTCCCGAACCGAGCGGCCCACCGGAGCGGCCTGGACGAACCTGGCGCATCACGGACGCGGTGACCGAGGACGCGGATGCCGGCTGGGTGCAGCCGGCCGGGACCACGGTGGACACCGTCGACGACTTCCAGGCCCTGGCCGGCGTCTTCGAGAACGACCGCGCCGCACGGGACGCGTACACCGAGATCCTCGCGTTCCTGCCGGAGCTGGCGCGGGACCTGGTGCTGTACCCGCTCGCCGGGAACGCGCGGGGCTCGTGGGAGTCGGGTCCGGCGGACGGCCTGGGGCCGAAGACCTTGCTGCTGACGCTGCTGGCCGGTCCGGGCGGGACCACGTGCCAGTTCGCACTGGACGTCACGCGCACCAACTTCGTCCCAGCGCGGGAGTATCTCCCGGCCGCGGTGGCCGACTACCCCGCGGGGCTGGTCATGCACATGCGGGACCTGGTCGCGCTCATGGACGGCGAGGCGCACCCGGCCGACGTCGCCGCGGTCGCCGCGCAGGCGTGGAGCAACACCGGTCCGGCAGACGTGGTGCTCGACCGGTTGTGTGACGTGTTCGGCACGGTCGCGCGGCCGGACAACGTCGCCGGGATCCTCAAGACACAGGCGAGCCGGCTGATCTCGGACTGGGCGATGCCCTATCTGCTGCACGAGAGCACGGCGGCGCCGGTCCGATATGGAGGGAGGGTGGGATGACGCTCGAGCTGTCCCGCGTGTCGTCGGTCGTGGTGTTCGGCTCGGACTGGATCGCGGCCGCCCACTGGTGGAGCCGGATGTGCGACACCCCGGTCATCCGCCTGCCGCGGTCCGCGTCGGTGATGGTCGGCACCGCCGAGCTCGTCTTCGCGCCCCCGGACGAACGCAACGACCCGGGTGGCTCACCGGTCCCCTACTGGCACGCCGAGGACTTCAACGACACCCGCGCCGAGCTGTCCGGCTGGGGGTGCGTCGAGCTGCACCGGCCGGTCGCCACCCCGGCGCGGAACCAGATCACCCAGTTCAAGGACCCGTTCGGGATGATCTTCGGCATCGAGGGCCCGCTGATCGTGGAGAGTCCACTGTGGCCGGAGGTCGAAGCCGAGATCGCCGGGCTGCGCGCGGCCTACGGCGTGGCATGAGGACGGCGCCGTGACCGGGACCCCCACCGAACCGCGCGCGGTACCGATCCCCGTGGACCGCGAGCATCCGCTCGAGCCACCGGCCGACCTGCTACGGCTCCTGCACGACGAGCCGCTCGCCCGGCTCGTCTTTCCCGACGACCAGGTCGGCTGGCTCGTCACGCGCTACGCCGATGCCCGCACCGTCCTCGCCGACACCCGCTTCAGCTCCCGCGGTGATCTCATCGCCGCGGGCACCGACCTCGACGAGACCGAGGAGCCCGAGGAGCCCGAGCAGGTGCCGGGTTTCTTCATCAGCATGGACCCGCCGCGGCACACGCGCTGTCGCAAGGCACTCACCGGCATGTTCACCGCGCGCCGGATCCGGACCCTGACGCGGCGCATCGAAGAGGTGGTCGACGAGCACCTCGACGCGATCGCCGCGGCGGGGCCGCCCGCGGACCTGATCGAGTCGTTCGCGCTGCCGATACCGCTGTTCGTGATCTGCGAGCTGCTCGGCGTCCCGTACGACGACCGCGACGAGTTCCACCAGCGGACCGCCGCGATGACCGACCTGAGCCTCCCCGAGGAGGACGGGGCCCGGGCACACGCCGAGCTCGTCACATATCTCGAGTCCCTGGTGCGGGCGCGCCGGGAGAGGCGGGGCGCCGACATCCTCAGCGACCTGGTCGGCGCCGAGCCGCCGGGCGGCCCGCTCACCGACGCGGAGATCGCCGGGATCGGCTCGATGCTGCTCAACGCCGGCTACGAGACGACCATGGGGTCGCTCGGCCTCGCGCTCGCCGCCCTGCTCTCCGACACCGATCAGCTCGCGGCGCTGCGGGCCGGGCTCGACGAACCCGGCGTCGCCGAGCGCGCGGTCGAGGAGCTGTTGCGGTACCTGACGATCCTGCACCTGGGCATCCCCCGGGTCGCGACGGAGGAGCTCGAGATCGCCGGTACCCGCATCCGGCCCGGGGAGCGGCTGCTGGTCTCGGTCGCCGCCGCCAACCGGGACCCCGAACGGTTCGCCGATCCGGGCCGGCTCGACGTGACCGCGGCGAACCGGACGCACATCGCGTTCGGGCACGGCCCGCACCAGTGCCTCGGCCAGGAGCTGGCGCGGATCGAGCTGCGGGTCGCGCTGGTGCGGCTCCTGCGCCGGTTCCCCGGCCTGGCTCTCGCCGTCCGTCTCGACGAGCTGCCGATGCGCACCGAGACCCTTTTGTACGGAGTGGACAGTCTGCCGGTCGTCTGGTGACCCGCGGCCGGAAAGGAGACCCCATGACCAGTCCCTCGCTGGCCTACCTCGTATGCGCCACGCCCCGGGTCGGCAGCAGCTACCTGTGCTCCGCGCTCGGCGGGGTGCCCGGCGCAGGCGACCCGACCGAGTGGTTCGGCCGGGCCATGCTGCACATGCGCGCGGGCGAGTGGGGCGTGCGTGACCCGCGGTCGACCACGGACCATCCGCGCCTGACGGCCACCGCGGACTACCTCCGCCGCGTGCGCGGCCACGCCACCACCAACGGTGCGCTGGCGTTCAAGGCGCACTGGAACCAGGTCCAGTGGTGCCGCGACGAGCTCGGCATGGATGTGTTCGACGTGTTCGGCGGCCGCGACGACGTCCGGTACGTCCAGCTCTGGCGCCAGGACCTGGTCGCGCAGACGGTGTCCAGCTACATCGCCTCGTTCACCAAGATCTACCACCGCCTCGCGGGCCGGCCGAACGTGCCGATCGAGGAGTTCGCGGGCATGCGGACCGCCGAACCCGAGTACGACTTCGAGCACCTGCTAGCGGTCCTGCTCGAGCTGGCGACGCACGAAGCCGGCTGGGACGGGTACTTCGCCGAGGCCGGCCACCGCCCGTACCGCCTCGCCTACGAGGATCTCTCCTCGGACCTCCTGGCGACGGTCAACGGTGTGCTCGGCCATCTCGGGCGGCCGCCGACACCCGTCGCGGGGTCCGACCTGGTGAAGCAGCGAGACGCGCGCAACGACGAGTTCGCGGCTCGCTTCCGCGCCGACCTGGCCGACCGTGCGCTGCTGGAGGTCCTGCCGGAGTCCGTCCGGCAGCGCTGTGCACCCGCGACCACGGGGGTCTGACCGTGCACCGGCGGCAGTGCGGCCGGACCGACCTCACCGTCTCCCGGCTGGGGCTCGGCACCTGGACCTGGGCCCACGACACCGGCACCGACGTGGCCGCCGCGCAGCTGCGCACGTTCCTCGACGCGGGTGGCACGCTCGTCGACACGGCGGCCGCGTACGGGGACGGTCGCGCGGAGGAGCTCCTGGGCACCGTGCTGCGCACCGCCGTCCGCCGCGACGAGGTGGTCATCGCGACGAAGGCCGGCGCCGCGGACGTCGTCGACACCAGCCGTCGCGCCATGCTGTCCACTTTGGACGACTCGCTGCGGCGCCTCGGCACCGACCACGTCGACCTCTGGCAGGTGCACGCGTGGAGCGACACCGTCCCGGTGGCCGAGACGCTCGGCGCACTGGACGAGGCCGTCCGATCCGGACGGTGCCGGCACGTCGGGATCTGCAACTACGCCGGCTGGCAGGCCGCGCGCGCGGCGACCGTCCAGCAGCTGACCGGCGCGGCGCCGCTCGCCACCCATCAGACGCAGTACTCGCTGCTGCACCGCGAACCGGAGCGGGAGGTCGTGCCGGCCGCCCGGGCACTCGGGACCGGAGTGCTGGCGTGGTCACCGCTCGCCGGCGGGGTGCTGTCCGGCAAGTACCGCCAGGGGACGCCGGCCGGGACGCGTGCGACGGTCGACCGGTACGTGCCGTACCTGCGGCCGTTCCTGGACGACGCGGACGCCGACGCGATCGTCTCGGCCGTGTGCCTGACGGCCGGCGCGCTGGGCCGCTCCCCCGCCGAGGTGGCGCTGGCCTGGGTGCGCGACCGGCCCGGGGTCACCGCCGCGCTCATCGGAGCCCGCACAGGTGACCAGCTTCGAACGGCGCTCGACAGCGAGTCGCTTGACCTGCCCGACGAGATCACGGAGCTGCTGGACGACGCGTCCTGAACCCTGTCAGGCGGCGGCTTCGACCCAGCCCTCCAGGTCGGCGGGCGAGAGCACGACCACGCCGTCCCCGCGTGCCGTCCCCGGCGCCAGCCCGGCGGCCTCGGCGACGAGCGCCTCGTCGGTGACGGCCGACGGAACGCACACCGGTGGCCGGCCGGCCGCCACATCGGACTTGCTGCGCGGCCGGTACTCGTACGCGCGGCACACGGCGATCTGGATGCTCTCCTCGCGGGTACCGGACCGCAGGTGCGGGCACATCCGGAACGAGTACCGCGCGCACCGCAGGTGGATCGGCGCCTCTTTGTACTCGGCCGAGCCGACGGGGCCGATGAAGCCCAGCCACTCGTCCGCCTCGATCGCGAGCCCGCAGGTCTGGCAGCGGCGCTCCGCCATGCAGCGGTCCGCCTTGTCGATGTCCACGAGCTTGAGGACCGGGGTTCCATCCGGTTCCCGGTGCACCACATGCGTCACCAGGTACCCGCGACGGTCGCGCTCGCCGCGCATGCCGGTCAGGAGCTGCCCGGGTGGGATGGGTACGTTGCGCCGGCTCATGCGGCCGCTCCCGCCGCGTCGAGGACCCAGGCCAGGGTGAACGACAGGTCGCGGAGCGCCTCGTACCGGCCGGACCGCCCGCCGTGCCCGGCGCTCAGGTCGGTGCGGAGCAGGAACGGCCCGCCCGACGCGAGGTGGCGCAGTTTCGCGATCCACTTGGCCGGCTCGTGGTATCCGACGCGGGCGTCGTGGTGGCTCGCGAGCGCGAGGATCGCCGGGTACCGCGCCTGCCGGACGTTCTCGTACGGCGAGTACGACTTGATGTAGGCGTACACGTCGGCGTCGGCGAGCGGGTTGCCCAGCTCGTCCCAGTCGGTGACGGTCAACGGGAGCGACGGATCGAGCAACGTGTTCAGCGGATCGACGAACGGCACGTCCGCGACGATGCCCGCGAAGGCGTGCGGGGCCGTGTTCGCCGCGGCGCCGACGAGCAGACCGCCCGCGGACGCGCCGAGGGCCACCAGCCGGCCGGGTGCCGTCCACCCGGCCTCGGCCAGCCGCGCGGCGCACGCCAGCAGGTCCGTGATGCCGTTGCGTTTCGCCAGCCTTCGCCCCGACTGGTGCCAGGCGGGCCCGAGCTCGCCACCGCCACGGACGTGGGCGATCGCGTACACCGCGCCCCGGTCGACGAGGCTGAACCGCGAGAGGTCGAAGTCGGCGTCGACCGCGTGCTCGTACGCGCCGTAGACCTCGAGCACGCCCGGCGCCGTGGCGTCGCGGGGCAGGTCGGTCCGGCACAGGATCGACATGGGCACCGGCGTGCCGTCCGGCGCCTGCGCCCACTCGCGGCTCTGCCGGTAGCGGGCGGGGTCGAACCCCGGGACCGTCGTGCGCTTGCGGACGGCGAACTCGCCCGTGTCGAGGTCGTAGTCCATGATCGCGGGCGGCGTCGCCATGGACGAGTACGCGACCCGCAGGTGCCGCGTGGCGTAGGTGGGATTGCCCGTGAGGTGCGCGGTGTGCACGGCGTCCGCGAAGGGCAGGCCGGTGCGGTTCCCGTCGTGGTCGAGGACCGTGATCCCGCGCCGCCCGGCGCTGCGCGTCTGGACCACGACGTGGTCGCGGAAGGCGTCGACGGTCAGCAGCCGGGTGTCCGGGTCGTGCGAGAGCAGCGTGGACCAGGCGGCCGTGTCGTCGACGGGTGCGGCGCTGAGGACGAAGTTCGGCGCGTCCGTGTTGTGGAGCACCAGGAACCGGTCACCCTGGTGCTCGACCAGGAGCTCGACGCCGTCGGACCGGGGGTGGCCGAACAGCCGGGGCGGCGTCGCCGGTGCCGTGGCGGGCACGAACCGGACCTCCGACGTGGTCGGGCTGTGCGACTCGATGAAGACGAACCGCTCGCTGCGGGAGAGGTCGGCGGTCACCCAGAAGCGGTCGTCCGGCTCCGTGTACACCTCGGTGGCGTACGCCGTGGCCAGGTTGTACCGCCACACCTGGCACGGCCGGCCCACCCCGTCGACGGTCGTGTAGAAGTAGTTCTCGCCCGCGGCGTCCCAGGCGCCGCCGTAGTAGGCGCCGGTGATCCCGGCGCGCACCGGCGAGCCGCCCGCCTCGAGGTCCACGAAGCCGATGTCGAACCGCTCGTCACCGCGAGCGTCGACGCCGTAGGCGAGCAGGCGCCCGTCGGGCGAGACGTCGTAGACGCCGAGCGCGTAGTGGCCGAGCCCGGCGGCGAGCGTGTTCTCGTCGAGCAGGATCTGCTCGTCGTCCCGCCCCGGCTCGGGCGGACGGTCGTCGACGGCGGGCACGCGACACCGGATGCCGTGTTCGGCCCCCGGCTCGGATCGCCCGTAGTACCACCAGCCTCCCTTGCGGATCGGCACGGACATGTCGGCGTCGACGATGCGTGCCTTGAGCTCCTCCTGGATGCGGTCGCGCAACGGGGCCAGATGTGCGGTCATCCGGTCGGCGTAGGCGTTGTTCTCGCGCAGGAACAACAGTGTGTCGGGGTCGTCGTCGCGCCGCAGCCAGGCGAACGGATCGGTGCGCGCGTCGCCGTGGAACTCGCTGATCGAGTCGATGACCTTGCCTGCCGGAGGACGACTCGCCACACCGACCACGGTAACTTCGGCGACCGGCGAACCGAAGCCGCTTCAAGGCACCCTCGAGCCACACCCCGGCGCCGAACTCGTCGGCGAGGTGGCGCAGTACGAGGACAGCTACCGGCTCTGCTAACTGCGCGGCCCGGCGGGCATCCTCGTCGCGCTGGCCGAACGGCTCAACTGAAGCGTTCGAACCAGGTCATGACGGGTCACGGCGTGGCCGGCGGCGATGGCGGCGACCGCGGCCACGGCTCGGTCGACTTCGTCAGGGGTGTTGTACAGGTAGAAGCTGAGGCGGCAGCTGGCCGGCGGGGTCAGGTCGAGTGCGTGGTGCGCGAGGGTCGCGCAGTGACAGCCCGCACGTGACTCGATCCCGGCGTGGTTGAGGGCTTCGGCCACGTGGGCGGGATCGCGGTCCGCGAGGTTGAAGGCGACCAGTGAGGTGCGATCCGGTCGGGGACCCGCGCCCTTCGGCGACCATGTCGCCGCCGTACAGGAACGGCAGCGCGGACGCGAGCAGGCGGGGTTTGCCGTACAGCACGCCAATGCCGAACGGGGCGAGCATCTTGTGGAAGGAGAACGCCAGGTAGTCGACGTCGAGAGCGGGTACGTCGACGAAGGTCCCCGGCACCAGCTGGGCGCCGTCGACCAGCAGGTACGAGCGCCGTTCGCCCGTCGGCTGCGGGTACCCGCTAGCGTCGGCCAGCGCACGGATGGCGCGGAGCGGGGTCCTGGTGCCGAGGAAGTTCGAGGCGCCGGTGCAGCAGACCAGCTTGGTGCGCGCGTCGATCAGCGACGCCAGGTGGTCGAGGTCGAGCTCGCCGGTACGCGGATCGAAACGTGCCAGGCGGTAGTCCACCCGCCGCCCGAGCCGGGGAAGGATCTCCCGGCACATCGCGTACCACGGGACGTAGTTGGAGTTGTGTTCCATCATCGTCGTCACGACGTTGTCGCCGTCGCGGAACTCGGTGAGCAGCGAGTACATCACCGCGTTGATGGCCTCGGTCGTGTTGCGGTACGGCGCGATGCCGGCCCGGCCGGGCGCGCCGATGAACCGGGTGATCGTGTCGTAGGACTCCTCGAACAGCGCGGTCATCTCCTGTGAGGCGCTGGACTGTCCACGGTGGACGTTCTCATATCCCGGCGCGAGCGACCGGTACAGCGCCACCAGCTCACGCGGCGGCTGGGTGCTCGCCGCGTTGTTCGTGACGATCCGGCCGAGGCGCGGGAACGCGACGTGCCGGCGGACAGCCTGGACGTCCAGCTGAGCACTATTCGGGCACATTGACCCAGGCCCCGGTCATCGGGGGGCCGATGACGCAGCCGTCGCAGGCGAGGGTCTCGGTCAGCAGCCGGTCGGCCAGCGTGGGCGGGTCCACCTCGGCCTGCGTGGCCACGCCCAGCCGTTCCATCAGCGGGACCGCCGCGGCGATCACGTTCGCCCAGCCCCACGCCGGGGCGTCCGGGCCGCCTTCGGCGTATGCCTCGACCAGCAGGCGCGGCCCCGGCAGCCCGGCGGCGCGGAACGCCGTGAACAGCGCCGGGCCCATCCGCCGCTCGATCCCCGCCTTCTCCAGCGCGTCCACGAACCACTGGTGCACCTGACCCCACAGCGGCGTCTGCGGGCTGGCCGACAGGTAGAGCAGGTCGGATTCGTGCATGCAGACCAGGCCGCCGGGCCGTACCCGGGTCGCGGCCCGGCAGAGCGCCGCCACGGGATCCGGCAGGTACATCAGGAACAGGCGCCCCACGACGGCGTCGAAGTCGCCTTCGACGTCCTCCAGGGTCTGCGCATCGCCCACGCGGAACTCGACGTGGGTCGCGTCCGTCCGCCGCCGCGCGAGCTCGACCGCCGCCGGGTCCTTCTCGATGCCCACGACCGCGCCACCCGGCCCGACGATCTCGGCGGCGAGCCGGGCCACGTTGCCCGCGCCGCTGCCCAGGTCGAGTACGCGCATGCCGGGGGCCAACCCGGCTCGCTCCAGCAGCCGGCGGGTGAGCGGATCGAAGAGCGCCCCCTGTGCCACCAGGCGTTCGTCCTCGGCCACTCGATCCGCGAACGGGTAACTAGTCGTCATCTCGGTGCCCCTGTCTGTGCCGTACGTCTTCTGCCTTACGGCACAGCGTCGGCGGCGGGGCCCGGGTTGTCGTTGGGCTACAGCGCAGAGACGTTCACATCGCGTGCGAACCTGCGGTACTCCGAGGGCGGCAGCCCGTGCGCGGCTCGGAAGACCCGGCTGAAATCGGCGGCGCTCGCAAAGCCCCAGCTGCTCGCGATGGCCGCGACCGGCCGGGAGGCGAGCGCTGGATCGGAGAGATCGCGGCGGCAGCCCTCCAGACGTCGCCGCCGCATCCACCCCGAAACCGTCAGCCCCTCGTCGTGGAAGAGCTGGTGCAGGGAACGAAGAGAGACGTGCTGGGCAGCGGCGATCGTGGCCGGTGACAGCTCGGGGTCGCCCAGGTGCTGGTGGATGAAGGCCTGAACGGTAGTCAGCAGGGCATGCCTGCGGCTCTCCGGCGTGCCCCAGTCGCGGGCGTCCAGCTCGTGCGCCAGCCGCGTCGCCAGTACCTCGAGCGCGGCGGCCGACAACCGCGCGGCGTCCGCCGGGCTGTAGTGATCGACGTTGCGCGCCAGCTGGAGGAGGAACTGCGAGGTCAGATCGCCCAGGCCGGCCGTGGCCGGAAAGCGCGTGGCAGTGAGCCCGCCGAGCCGGTTGCGCGGCAGCGGCATCATCGACGGCGGGAACATGAAGGTCATCATCTGCAACGGCTGCTCCCCGTCGGCCCCGCACGCCACCTCGTACGGGCGCCGGGTGTCGTAGACGGCGAACTCACCCGCCCTGAGGCGGGCCTGGCGGCCACCCTGGTCCACCACACAGGAGTTGCCGCCGCGCACCAGCACCATCTTCAGCATGTCGGGATCGACCTGGGAGATCAGCACCGGGGTGCGCCGCACCGTAATGGGCATGATGTCCATCACGACCACTTGCATCGCTCCCAGCCCGCTGGCGCGGAACTCCCCTTCGTAGTCAGTGCGATACACGGCGCGGCATTCCATCGGCACCCACGTCGAAGCCGTCATCTCCTGAACGAAATCGAGACGGTCGGCCGCGGGCAGCTCATCGACGCGAATCAACGTGCTCATCGCCACTCCACCCCTGCGAACGCTCAACCATACGCCGAACACTTCCGCTCAGAGACGAGTTCTTGCGCATGGTTCATATCGCCGACGCCGAGCGAAACGTGTGGCTACGCACCGAAATAGTGCTCATACCGGGGCATCGCCTGACCGGGAAAGCTCGACGACGTCGCGTTTCTCCCGTCGCGGTCGGATAAAGTGGATCGTCGTGATGCGTGAGCGATGCACGCTGCGTACGAGCGGATCTTCGCCGATGCCCCGCGCGGCGACGCTGCTGGGCCCGCAGGGCTGGTCCGAGCCGCCGGAACCGGCGAAGCCGCGGTGACCGCGGGCGTCCGAGGGTCGACCGCCGCCACCGTCGGGCGCATCAGGCGGCTCGACGACGGCGGGCGGGCCGCGGTACGCCGGGCCGTTCAGGTCACCGTCGCGGCCTGTCTGGCGTTCTACACCTTGCGGTACGTCGTCGGAGATCCGACGACGGCGGTGTACGCCCTGTTCACGGCGGTCGCGCTCGGGGGGCTGTCGGACGTGCAGGGCGCGGCGTCGACGCGGACACGGACCTACCTCGCCGCGGTCGCCGTCGGGGCCGTGCTCGTCACGGCGGGAACCCTGGCGGCGGTGAGTACCGTCGTCGCCGCCGCGGGGATGCTCGTCGTCGGGTTCGTCGTGGCCTACGCGGGAGTGGGCGGCCCGCGGGTCGCCGGGGTGGCCAACGGGTTGCAGCTGTTCTACGTGCTGCCGTGCTTCCCGCCGTTCGCCCCGGACACCCTCGACCAGCGGCTCGTCGGCCTGCTGGTGGGCGGCCTGCTGCTCACCCTCTCCGACCGGCTGGTCTGGCCCGCGGCCGCGCCACGACCGCACGGTGAGCGACTACTGGAAGCGGCGGACGCCGTGGCCGCGTACGCGGCGGCGCTGCGACCGGTGCTGCGGAGCCCGGCGGTGGCCACCGGCCCGGAGCTCGCCGCCCGCCGCACCGCGCTCGACGCCGTGGTCCGGTTGCGGTTGTCGGACATCCCGCCGGCGCAACGTCCCCTCGGCCCGGGCATCCGCGACCGCGCGCTGCTCGCCGCCAGCGCGGCGACCCGGGTGACCGCGGGCCGCCTGGCCGACCTCGCCGATCTGCTTACCGACTCACAGCGCACCAGGCATCCCGGCATCGCCGATCTCGTCGCCGCGTCCGGCGACGCCTTCGCCGCCCTCGCCGTGGCGCTGCGAGCCGGCAGCCCCACCCCTATCGCCACCACCGGCCTCGACGACGCGCTGGAGAACTACCTCGCCGAGCGGGGCCGGCACCTTGCCGACCAGGTGGGCGCCCCGGCGGAACTGCGGGCCGGGCTCGCGGCGATGGCCGTCGCCGAGAGCGCCCGCACCGCCGTGCTCGCCGGAGGCGGCTTCCTGAGGGCACCAGCACCCGATCCCGCCACGACGCCGCAGCAGCTGTGGTTCCTGCACGCCCGGCCCGCGGAGCTGGTGTGGCAACGCGTCCGCGCGCATCTCACGCCGCGCTCGGTGTACCTGCAGAACGCAGTGCGCCTCGCCGTCGGCCTCGCCGTCGCCCGGGTCGTCGCCGGCGTGCTGGACCTCTCGCACGGCTTCTGGGTCCTGCTGGCGACGCTGAGCCTCATGCGCACCTCGGCGGTGGCGGACCGAGCCGTCCTCGTGCGCGGCTTCGCCGGAACGGTCGGCGGTGCGCTCGTCGCGGCCGGCCTGCTCGCCGTCGTCGGTCCCGATGTCGACGTCCTGGCCTGGGCGTTGCCGCTGGTGATGGTGCTGGGGTTCGCGGCGGGCCCCCTGTTCGGCGTCGCGGCCGGCCAGGCCTGCTTCACCGTCGTCGTCGCGATGCTGTTCGCGCAGGTCGCGCCGGCCAGCTGGCGGTTGGCCGAGGTCCGGCTCACCGACGTGGTCGTCGGCGGCCTCGTCGGCGCGCTCATCGGCGCGGCGGTGTGGCCCCGTGGCGGCGGCGAGGAGGTCCGGCGGGCGGCCGCGGCCGGCCTGCACGCGGGTGCGCGCGTCATCCGGGACACCGTCACGCGGCTGACCCGTGGTGTCTCCCCGGGGACCACGCCCGACCTCAACCGGCTGGCGGCGCTGTTCGACCACGCGTACGTGCAGTTCCGCACCGAGCCGTCCGGCGACCCCGGCCCGGACTGGCTGATCGTGCTGTCGGTCGTGCACCGGCTCGCCGACTACGCGTCCGTGCTGCAGGCTCGCCACCCCGGCGAGCCGTATCCGCCGACGGACGCAGCGGGAGCCCTGGACGCCGCGGCGGGTGAGGTCGGCGCCGGCTACGCGACCGCGGCCGGCGCGATCGCCGCGGGCGACCCCCCTCCCGCCGGCGCGGGCGCCGCCCTGGGCCGGCGGCTCGACGAGTCAGGCACCCCGACACTGTCCGGGGCACAGGAGGCGGCGCTGCGGATCGTCGACGGGTGGAGCTGGCTGCACGCGCTGGCCGACGACCTCGACCGCCTCGAACAGGCGCTCGCCCCAGCGCCCGTCCCAGCGCCCGTCCCGACGTCCGCCACAACGCCCCGCGCCCGGCCGCGGTGAACGTCACGACCGTGGACGTCGACGAGCTTCCACGACCAAGCCGGCTCAACCAGAGAGTTACCCACTGGACATAAGTTCGGCTCGGGCTGCACCGACGACAAGGGTTGAGGCGCATGGGCGAGCGGACGGATACCGGCGGGATCGAGATCGGAACCGTGGTGATCGGCGCCGGATTCTCCGGTCTGGGCATGGCCATCCAGTTCCGAAAGGACGGTCGAACCGACTTCGTGGTCCTGGAGAAGGCCGACGATCTCGGCGGCACCTGGCGGAGCAACACCTACCCCGGCTGCGGCTGCGACATCCCGTCGTATGTGTACTCGTACTCCTTCGAGCAGAATTCGGACTGGACGCACACCTATCCCCCGCAGCAGGAGATCCTGGACTACCTGAACCGGATCGCGGACAAGTACCGGCTACGCGACTCCATCCGGTTCGGCGTCGAGATGACCTCGGCACGGTGGGACGCCGACGAGCGGCGCTGGCACGTGAGCACCAGCACCGGGCAGGTCTATGTCGCCCAGTTCCTGGTGACCGGTATCGGCTCCCTGCACCTCCCCCACATCCCCCGACTGCCCGGGCTGGACCGATTCACGGGTGCGGTGTTCCACTCCGCACGGTGGAACCACGACTTCGACCTCAAGGGCAAGCGGGTGGCGGTGATCGGCACCGGGTCCAGCGCCGTGCAGTTCGTTCCGAAGATCGCCGAGACGGTCGCCGAGTTGCACCTGTTCCAGCGCACCCCGGCGTGGGTCCTGCCCAAGACCGAGGCGCCGACCCCGAGGTGGTTGCGCACCGCCCTGCGCTGGGTGCCGGGCCTCCAGCGGGCCTACCGCACCCTGCTCTACTGGCTCCTCGAGTCGCGAGCCATCCCGTTCAACTGGCTTCCCGTCCTGATCAGCGGCGGGCAGGCGATCGCCACCCGGCACATGCACAAGTCGATCTCCGATCCGGCGCTGCGCGCCAAGCTGACGCCGAACTACAAGCTGGGTTGCAAGCGGGTGGTGATGTCCGACGACTTCTACCCCGCGCTGTGCCGCGACAACGTGGAGCTGGTCACCGACTGGATCACCGAGATCGGCCCGGACCACGTGGTCGACACCGACGGGGTCGACCGACAGGTCGACGCGATCATCTTCGGCACCGGGTTCCACGTCACCGACGCCTTCCACCGGCTCCACATCACCGGCCGGGATGGTCGTGACCTGGCCGGCCAGTGGCGCGCCACCGGGAACGAGACCCATCTCGGCATCACCACTGCCGGGTACCCGAACCTGTTCTTCCTCCTCGGCCCCAACACCACCGTCGGCCACAACTCCACGGTCTTCATGATCGAGTCTCAGATCCGCTACATCGCCCAGGCCATTCGATACACCGAACGTGCGAAGGCGGACGCCATCGAGGTCACCCGCGGCGCGCAGCACCGGTTCCAGGCCGACATCCAGCGCAGGCTGGTTCGCGGAGTCTGGAGCACCGGCTGCGACACCTGGTTTCTGGACGGCGACAGGGTCAACCGGGCACTCTGGCCAGGGTTCAGCTGGCGTTACCGGCTGCGCACCCGCAAGGTCGATCCGGCCGACTTCCGGTTCACCCCGGCGCAGGCTCCCAGCCGCCGAGCCTCCGTTCCGGTCGCGGCGTCCGCGGCGAGCTGAGGTACCGGGACTCCGGCCGGTAAGCCGGGCGGGGCCGAAACCCGTTGCCGGATCGCCTGGCGCCGCAAGGGATCCTCCTCGATGCGGTCGACCTCGCTTCCCACAGGATCGACGCCGCCCGGCACGCTGCTGTTCATGGGCGGCACCGCGGGCCGCAACCCGAAGGCGGGAGTCGGGCTCATGTCCGCGATGACGGTGGCACTGCCTGCCCTCACGGCCAGCCTCGCGATCGAGATCGCTCCGGTCCGCATCAACCTGATCGCCGCCGGGTTCGTCGACACTCCCCCGTCGGCGTCCCTGCTCGGCGACCAGCTCGGCGCGCGGCGCGCCGAGCTGCGCGCCACGCTGCCGATCGGCCGCGTGGTCGGCCCGGCCGACGTCGCCGCCCTCGCCGTGCACCTCATGACCAACACCGCACTCACCGGCGCGACCTACGACATCGACGGCGGCCAGCACCTCGTCTCCCCGTAGCCAAGGCACAGGCCTCGAAACCTTGGACGAGGCCGCCGGGCAGCGGGACGCGTTCAGCCGCGCAGCCGGCACGCGATAAACCCGGCGACGTCGGTGGTCATCCCCGCGATAATGGCCGACGTGGAGGAGGTCGAGGTCGTCGTCGCCCATAACGAGCGCGCGACGCTGCGCGTCGGCGACGTGTTCCTGAAGATCGACACTGATCAGACGCGCACCGAGGTCGAGGTCGCGGCGATGGCCATGGCGCCGATCCCGACTCCGGAGGTCCTGTGGCGCAAGCCGCCCGTGCTCGCGCTCGCCGCCGTCCCAGGCACCGCACTCGGCCGCCTCGGCGAGCCGTCGACCGCGTCGTCGGCGGCATGGGCCGCGGCGGGTGCCGCCATACGGATGCTGCACGCCGCGCCGCTGCCACCATGGCCCGGCCGGAGCCCCGACGAGATCGCATCGCACCTCGACGACGAATGCGAGTGGCTCATCACGAACGGCGTCCTTCCCACCGACCTGGTCACGCGCAACCGCCAGGTTGCCGAGACCGCGCTCCGCCCGTGGACACCGGTATTCGCGCATGGCGACCTGCAAATCACCCACGTGTTCATCGACGGTGACGAGATCACCGGCGTGATCGACTGGTCCGAGGCGGCCCAGGGCGATGCCCTGTACGACCTCGCCACCTTGACGCTCGGACACGAGGAGCGCCTCGGCGACGTCGTCGCCGGCTACGGCACCGACGTCGACCTCGACGTGATCCGCGCGTGGTGGTCGTTGCGAAGCCTGCTGGTGATCCGCTGGCTGGTCGAGCACGGCTTCGACCCATCCTCGCCAGGCTGCGAGGTCGACGTGCTGAGATCCCGCCTGTGAGGCCGCACGCGCGGCTTGACGACCTGGCGCAACTCCTGAACGGCGGCCTCGCGATCGACTACGTGGTGCCAGACGAAGCACCGCAAGGCCGCGTCGGTGTTTAGGGCCTGACCTGTTCTACCCACCTCGAGCCGAAAGACCTGCGTCCAGACCGATTCCTTTCGTGGGCACGGGCGGTCTGCACTACCGAGGCGTTCTCGGGAACCACGATGTCGAGTGAACAGCTCGGAGTGGTCAGGAGATGCTGGGAGGGCGACGAGGCGACCCGCTGGACGGCTGACTGGTGAGGCCGGAGCTCAAGCCTCTGGGCCGTCATGATCGAGGTGTCGGGTAATGGCGAGGACATGGTGATGACGGAGCGGTCAGCGGAATTTGTGCAGCAGACTGAGCCGTTCCGGCGCGAGTTGCTGGCGCACTGCTACCGCATGGTCGGCTCGGTGGATGAGGCCGCGGACTTGGTGCAGGAGACGTACTTGCGGGCGTGGCGGTCGTACGGCACTTTCGAGGGCCGCTCGTCGCTGCGCACCTGGCTCTACCGCATCGCCACCAACGCCTGCCTGTCCGCGCTGGAACGGCTCGGCAGGCGGGTGTTGCCCTCCGGCCTGGGCGGTCCGGCCGACGATCCTGATGCTCCGCCGGGCCCGGCGGAGCCCGAGATGGCCTGGCTGGGGCCGGTTCCGGACGCTGTGGTGACCCTCGAGGCCCGCGACCCTGCCACGCTTTTCGCGGCGCGTGACAGCGTGCGGCTGGCGCTCGTCGCCGCCCTGCAGTATCTGCCGGCCCGGCAACGAGCCGTACTCCTGCTCCGGGAGGTGCTGGGTTTCAGCGCCGGCGAGGTCGCGGCGATGTTCGGTGTCTCGACCGCCGCGGTCAAGAGCGCGCTGCAACGAGCCCGCGCCCGGCTCGATGAGGTCGCGCCCTCGCCCGAGAGTGTCATCGAGCCGACCGAACCGCACGTCCGGGATCTGCTGCGCCAGTACATCGCCGGCTTCGAGAACGCCGACCTGGCGGCCCTCGAGAAGGCGCTGCGCACCGACGCCGCCATTGAGCTGGTGGGCACGCGGACCTGGTTCTCCGGCAAGGTGAGGTGCCTGCGCTACCTCGCGCATGTGATCGGGTCTCCTGGCGACTGGCTGATGACCGCGACCCACGCCAACGGCCAACCTGCCGCGGCCGCCTACTACCGCACCGCCGACGGAACCCATCAGGCCCTCGGGGTCGCCGTTCTCAGTGCCACCCCCACCGGGGTCGCCCGCATCACCGTCTTCCCCGGCGGTCCCGGGCTCGTGGCGAGATTCGGTCTTCCCTCCGCTCACCCGGGTCACCGGTCATAGGCCACGCCGCCGAAGCGCGGTCTGAATGTCATCAAGAACCAGGGAGAGCCATGCCTGCCGTGCCAGCTGACGAGGAGTTCCGGACCTACAACCAAGGCGTCATCAGCGAATTCCGCGCCAAGCACGGCACGGTCAGCCAACCGCCGTTCCCGATCCTGCTGCTGACCACGACCGGGGTGCGCACAGGACGGCAGGCGACCGTGCCGCTCGGCTTCGGGGTTGACGACAAGGGCCGCGTGTTCGTGGTCGGCTCCAAGGCGGGCGCCCCCAAGCATCCGGCCTGGTTCCACAACCTGCGAGCCAACCCAACCGTGACGGTCGAGCTCGGCGACAGCTCCCATCAGGCCCGGGCCGTCGTAACAACCGGCGAGGAACGCGACCGCCTCTACCGCATGGTCTCCGACGGTACCTCTGCCTACGAGCAGAACACCGACCGGGTATTTCCGGTGATCATCCTCGAAGGCGTTCCCGCCCCGGCCTGACCGCTCCTCCGGCCCGGCCCGCAACCCTTACCCACCAACACTTCCAGGCCAGGGTGAAAACGGTTCATAGGGAGGCCCGCGGTCGACGGTCCCCCGGAGCGGTCTGAGCGACGAAGCCGGCAGCCTGGACCGCGGCGATCGCGCTGCTGGCGTCCCACCCCGTCACGTCCGGCACGACGCCGTCCGAGTCCAGCGACTGGCGATCAGCATGCCCGGCCACGTCGGTACTGCGACGACCGACTTTTGTTGACGCTCTGGCGCCATCCGGCCACCGGTCAGTTCCTGCCGGATCGCACTCGACCACTCCTGGCGGTCGTCGGCCTGCCACACCAGCCGCGCCCCCGGCCGCAACGCCCGCCCGATGTTGGTGACCTGCGAGCCGGCAGGCAGCTACGGGACCCGCGTTCAGGGGGCCGTCCTCGGGTCGAAGTTGGACCAGCGTTCGCGCACGGCTGCCACGACCTTGGCGACCTGGGCGTCGAAAGCGTCAAGCTGCTCAGCTTCGGCAGCGCTCGCGACGAAGGCGCGTCGATCGCAGGCTGCGCCCGCGCGCCATATCCGCTCAATCGCGCGTGTTGCGGTGATGTCCGTCAACGGGTTACCGGACACGAGGACCAGGTCCGCGCGCTGCCCGGCCGCGACACGTCCTCGGTCGGCGAGGCCGAACGCTCGTGCCGGTTCGGTTGTGGCAGCGGCCAGGGCCTGCGCCGGGCTGATGCCGCACCGGACAAGGAGTTCCAGCTCCCGGTGCAGGCTTGCGCCGAACACGGTCCCCGGGTTCGGGGCGTCGGTGCCCGCCAGCAGAGTGACCCCCGCCTCGGCCAGTCGCCGCACGTTGTCCTCGGCGCGCGAGTAGGGCGGCATTTCCCGGCCACGCAGTCCCGAGGCACCCGAGGTCAACCGGCGTGCCCAGGCGTCCCCGAGCGCCTCAGCGAGCCGCGGGTCCTCTACCAATGCTGCGCCACCCGCTTCACCGAGGGTGTTCTCGATGGTGGCCAGCGTCGGACCGACCACGATTCCGGTCTCGGCCATGCGTTCGACCAGGGCCTCGTCCAGCTCGGCGTCCGCGGGGACGTGGGCCACCACGTCGACACCAGCGGACACGACCTCCTCGACACCGGCCGTCGAGCTCACGTGAGCGACAACGACCAAGCCGCGGGCGTGCGCTGCGGTGACCAGTGCCTTGATGGTCTCGGAGTCCAGCGACGGCCATCGACCCCCGGCGCCAGAGATGATCTTCAGATAGTCCGAGCCCGCCGCGATCCGTTCCGCGACGAACTGCTCGGCCTGGCCGGCGGCGGTCAACGTCGGGAACGGGGCGTACATCATCGACGGGTGCCCGCCGGGCGCGGTGGCACCGACACCCGAGGAACGCACATCGGCCACGTCCGGAAGGGAGCCGGCCTGCTCCTTGGCCCTGGCCACCAGGTCGGGTTTGCTGAACATGTCGAGAACGGTGGTAACGCCGAAGGTCAACGATTGCGCGAGGGCGCCGGGAACGAGGTGCACGTGCGCGTCGATCAGACCGGGAAGCA
>DASYKY010000112.1:0-18985 GCA_035995025.1 Actinophytocola sp. | reverse complement strand
CTCGGTCTTGTAGCCGATGTCGAGCAGGACCTCGTCCCGATCGACCTTCACGATGGTGCCCTCGACGATGTCACCATCGTTGAAGTACTTGATGGTCTTGTCGATGGCGGCGAGGAAGTCCTCACCCGTCCCGACGTCGTTGACGGCGATCTGCTGCTTGGGCGCGGTCTCTGCCGGGACAGTGGTGGTGTCGGTGGACATTGGCTAGGTGGCTCCGGTACGGATTATTTGAGAGACGGGCAACGGATTTGCAGTTGTCGGCGCACGGCGGGATAGTTCGCCGACGGACCGAACGAACCCGTACGACACCGCCAACGCCGCGCAACCCGATCTGATTCCCGCAAGATGAACAGACGGCAGCGCGAAACCACCGCGCGGCGGTATCCTACGCGGTTGCGCGACGGCCGGGCAAACCTGGGTGGCACATCTGCGCACGTACACGCATGTACGCGAGGGGTTTGCGGGCGGCCGCACGGCTGAGGGGGAACGGATGACGACACTGCCCGCCGAGGATCCGGGCGCGCCCGGGGCACCGCCGGTGCGCACCGCGGAACAGGTGCTGGGCACCGTCGGCAGCGAGCGGCGGTCCGCGTCGTCCGCCGAGTCGGTCGCGGCCAACTCCGCGTGGTGGGACGCCGACGCGGACGACTACCACGTCGAGCACGGCGATTTCCTCGGTGTGGCCGACTTCGTGTGGTGCCCCGAGCGGGTCCGGGAGGCCGACGCCCGCCTGCTCGGTGACGTGGCCGGGCGGGACGTGCTCGAGATCGGCTGCGGGTCCGCGCCGTGCGCGCGCTGGCTCGCCGCGCAGGGTGCGCGCGTGACCGCGTTCGACCTGTCCACCGGCATGCTGCGCCACGCCGCCGCGGCGAACGAGGCCACCGGGATCGACGTGCCGCTGGTGCGGGCGAACGCCGAGCGGCTGCCGTTCGCGAGCGCCTCGTTCGACATCGCCTGCTCGGCCTTCGGCGGGGTGCCGTTCGTCGCCGACCTGGCGGGCACCTTCCGCGAGGTCGCGCGCGTGCTGCGGCCGGGCGGCTCGTGGGTCTTCGCGGTCACCCACCCGATGCGGTGGATCTTCCCGGACGACCCGGGCCCCAACGGGCTGCGCGTCACCGGCTCGTACTTCGACCGCACGCCCTATGTCGAGGTCGACGCGGACGGGCGGGCCACCTACGTGGAGTACCACCGCACACTCGGTGACTTCGTCCGCGCGCTGACCGGGGCCGGGCTGACTCTGCTGGACCTGGTCGAGCCGGAGTGGCCGGACGGGCACGCCGACGAGTGGGGCCAGTGGAGCCCGTTGCGCGGCGCGCTGTTCCCCGGCACGGCGATCTTCCGCTGCCGGCGCGCGGAGTCGGCGCGGTGAACATCGCCACCGGGCTGCTGGCGGCCCAGACGGCCCGCTTCGAGCGCGTCGACCCGGCGCTGCCGGCCGCCGCCCCGCCGCCGGACGGGGACGTGTTCACCGCGGCGCTGGCGGACGGCGAGCGGGTGGCCGGAATCGTCGTGCGGGACCGCTACGAGGCCGGCACCGCGCCGACGCTGTGGTCCGCGCGCGAGGTGTGGGAGCTGCACCCACTGGTCGGCGCGGCGGGCGGGCCGGGGATGGACGCGCTGCTGCGCGAGTTCGGCCGCGCGGTCGGGCGGGCGGCCGCGGGGGCGGACTCTGCGTGCCTGGTGACCTGGCCGAGCCGCGACGTCGAGGCGGCGAAGCCGTTGCTGGCGCACGGGTTCACGCCGCTGTCGACGCTGGCCGTGCGCACCGCGGACCACCCCACCGACCGGCCCCGCGGCCGCCTCGCGATCCGGCTCGCGACGACCCGGGACCTGGACGTGGCGCTCGAGCTGGAGCTCGCGGAGCTGGCGTACTCGGCGCTGGTCGGCGCCGCGATCGACCGGCCGGACGCGCACCGGGTCAAGCGGGCGGCGCTGACCCGGCACCTGGAGCAGGGCGACCCGGTGTGGCTCGCGGAGCGCGACGGCGTGGTGGTCGGGCTCGCGCACGGCAGGCTGGTGGACGCCGCGCCCGGGGCGGCGACCGGCACCCGGCTGCGGACCGGCCGCTGGGGGTACGTCAACTGCGTGTCGGTGCGGCCCGACGTGCGCGGCACCGGCGTGGGCAGGCGGCTGATGGCGGTCGCGCACCGCGAGCTGCTCCAGCACGGCGCCGCCGGCACGTTCCTGTACTACAACCCGCCGAACCCGCTGGCCTCGGTGTTCTGGCCGCGGCAGGGCTACCGTCCATTGTGGACAATGTGGGAGATCCGGCCGGCCGGCGCGCTGCGCTGACCGGCCCGTTCCGAAACCGGAAAACTCGCCGGGAACCTGGCGGATCGCTCGCGACTCTTGCACGGTAGAGGAGCAGACAGGAGCGATCGTGGCCAACGAGGATTGGTTCGCGCAGTTGTACCAGGAGAGCTATCGCAGCCTGGTACTGACCGCCTACGCCCTGCTCAGGGACATGGGGGAAGCGGAAGAAGTCACACAGGAGGCGTTCGCGGTCGCCTACGGCCGCCGTGGACGGGTATCGCGGGCGGACAGCCCGGAGGCGTGGGTACGCAAGGTCGTGGTCAACCTCGCCCGCCGCAGATGGCGCAGGCGGGCAACGCTCGACCGGATCCTGCACCGCGGGGTCGAGCAGACCGTGCCGGAGGGCTTCGGCGAGCACCTCGACCTGCACGCGGCGATCCGCTCGCTGGGGCACGAGTACCAGGCGGCGGTCGTCCTGCACTACCTCGCCGACCTGCCGGTCGACGAGGTGGCGTCCATCTTGGACGTTCCGGTCGGGACGGTGAAGTCCCGGTTGTCCAGGGCAAGAGCGGCTTTGGCCGCACAACTGCGAACCGAGGAGGAGGTGCGCGGTGCTTGACTCCGACCTCGACGAGGAGCTGACCCGGCTGCGCGAGGGGGTCCGCGGCGCGCTGCCACTGCCCGCCTTCGAGCAGGTGGTCGCCCGGCACAAGCAGCGGGTGGTGCGCAGGCGCATGCAGATCGGTGCCGCGGTCGCGGTGCTCGTGGTGTCGCTGGCGATACCGCTGCTGCGCGGCCAGCTGGTCCCGGACCCGAAACCGCCAGCCGCGCCACCGGACACGTCGGTCGTGCCGACCGGCCCGTTCTTCAACGACGTGGACTTCTTCGACGCCGACCACGGCTACGCGATCCGCACGACGTGCAAGTCCGGCAACGCGCGCAAGTGCACCGGGGAGCTGCTCGCGACCAGCGACGGCAGCCACTGGGAGCAGCGGCCGCTCGCGAAGCCGGAGTCGGCTCCGTCGTGGTCACGGGGCAGCCTGGAGGTGCTCGGCCCGGAGGAGCTCACGATCGACTGGGGCCTGTTCGAGAACGTGCACATCCACCGGACGCACAGCGTCGACGGCGGGCGGACGTGGCAGACGGTCGACGTGCCGGACGTCGTGACCGACACCGTGTCCGAGATCCCGGAGAACGCGTCGCTCGTGTGGACGTGTGCCCAGCTGGTCGGCGGGGGCACGACGTGCGCGGAGCGCGGTTTCGCGGTGCTGCTGCCCGGCTCCGGCCGGTCCGCGTTGCTGGCGAACCAGCCGCACCTGAACGCGATGGTGGCCGGCGAGGTGCCGATGCTCGACGGCCGCTGGTGGGTGGCCGGCCGGGACCCGCAGACCAACAGCTGGAGCCTCGCCATCAGCGCTGACAACGGCCGCTCGTGGACGACGACGAAGCTGGGCTTCCGCGGGTCGGTCGACTACCTCGGCTGGTCGGTGGCCTCGTCCGGCGGCACGCTGTACGCCAGCGCGATCGGGCCGCTGCCGAACACGAGCAACGGGCTGGCCGCGATCTTCCGCAGCACCGACGGCGGGCGCACGTGGCAGCAGACCTGGCAGCCGGCCGACGGCAAGGAGCCGCGCCGCGTGTTGCAGAACCCGGTCCCGGGCGAGAACGGGTCGCTGACGATCAACACGCCGGCGAGCACGACGTACACGAGCGGCGACGGCGGGCGCACGTTCGAGCCGGCGAAGCGCAGCTACGGCGACTACGCCTACCGCACGGCGGGCGGCTTCGTGTCGGTGTCCACCGACGCGAGCGAGGCGGTCGACTTCTCGCCCGACGGGATCGACTGGTGGCGGATCAAGATCGGCTGAACCGAGGGGGTTGGGTCAGCGGTGCACCGGTCGGAACTCTCCGACCTGGTGCACCGCTGGCCGCTTGCCGTCGAGCGCCCGGCGGACGCCGTCCAGCACGCCGGCCGAGATCTCCTGGTGGGTGAGCCACCGGGTGCGGCCGGCGTGCCGGACGAAACCGAGCACGACCTGCTGGGTGGGGTGGTCGTCGAGGACCGGGTCCGGGCAGCCGCCGACCGGGTTGGCCGACGCGCTGCCGTGGACCTCGACGACCGGGGCGCGCGGGGCGAGCAGCGGGGCGACGGCCCGGAGCACCGAGACCCGCTCGGTCCCGTGCACCCAGGCGACGAGCAGGTCGGCGGGTCCGCCGAGGGCCCGGGCGGCGCCGTCGGCCAGCGCGGCCGGCTCGGACCAGGAGGCCTGGACCCACAACGCCTTGCGGTGGCCGTTGCCGTTGCCGTTGTGCTCGACCGCCGGGATGGGTGCGTAGCGCCGGCTCGGCAGCACGACGTGCCACCCGTCTGCGACGAGTGCCTCGGCGCAGCCGGCGAGCATGCCGGTACCACCCAGGACGAGGGCCCGCTTCCCGCTCATCCAGCCTCCTCGGGCTCGCCAGTCACGGTACCCGAGCGGAGGGCCGTTAAACGTCAGCCCAGGCCTGGGTGAGGCTGAACCAGTTGCCCGAGTCGTCCCGGAACACGGCCTCGACGCCGTAGGGCCGCTCGGCGGGCTCGGCGAGGAAGACGACGCCGCGCTCGACCAGCTCGGCGTGGGTCTTGTGGCAGTCGTCGGTGGCGAACACGCCCCCGCCGATGGCCCCCTTGGCGACGAGCGAGCGGAGCTCGGCGGTGTTCTCCGGCGAGTGCCCCATGGCGCAGTCGGCGAGGATGTACTGGACGTCGGGCTGGCTCGGCGGGCCGACGGTCAGCCAGCGGAAGCCCTGGCCCGTGCCCTCGAACTCCTCCCCCATGGTGATGTCACTGCGCACCTCGAAGCCGAGCTTGTCGACGTAGAAGTCCTTGGCCGAGTCCTGGTCGAGGACGTAGATGGTGGTGTGCGAGAGCCTGGTGATCATGTCCGCCTTCCTGTTCGGTGTGGACACTCACGCTAGGGGCGCGGCCCGGTGTCCGGCTTATCCGCGATTGCTGGACGGGGCCGCGCCCACGCCATCACGAAGCACCCCGGGATCGGCGGCGGCCCGCCCCGCTCGACGATCCGTTTCCGGTACACCGTCGGCGAGCACCCGACGAGCTCGGTGAACCGCCGCGAGAACGACCCGAGGCTGGTGAAGCCGACGACCATGCAGATCTCGGTCACGGTCAGGTTGGCTGAGGCCAGCAGGTCCTTGGCGCGCTCGACACGACGGCGGCCGAGGTAGGCACCCGGCGGCTCGCCGAAGGCGGCCCGGAACTCTCTGGCGAAGTGATACCTCGAGAAGCCGGCTTCGGCGGCCATGGCGGCCAGGTCGAGGGGGTCGGCGTAGTTCGAGTCCATCAGGTCTTTGGCTCGCCTGAGATGGACCTCGGTTTCCACTGGTCCTCCTCACCCGGCAAGCAACTCAGTGCGCGGCGTCGTTCCACGAGCGGCCGAAGCCGACCGACACGTCCAAGGGCACGTCCAGCTTGTAGGCGCCGCCCATTCCCTTGCGTACCAAGGGCTCCGCGGTCTCCCGCTCCCCGTCCGCGACCTCCAGCACGAGCTCGTCGTGCACCTGCAGCAGCATGCGCGTCCGCAGGCCGGCGCTGCGCAGCTCGCGGTCCACGTTCAGCATCGCGACCTTGATGATGTCCGCGGCGCTGCCCTGGATCGGGGCGTTCAGGGCCATGCGCTCGGCCATCTCGCGGCGCTGGCGGTTGTCCGACGTGAGGTCCGGCAGGTAGCGCCTGCGCCCGTAGATCGTCTCCGTATAGCCGTCCATGCGGGCCTTCGCCACGATCTCCTGCAGGTAGTCGCGCACGCCGCCGAAACGGTCGAAATACTCGTCCATCAGGCCGCGCGCCTCGTCCGTGGAGATCCGCAGCTGCTGGGACAACCCGTACGCCGACAACCCGTACGCCAGGCCGTAGTTCATCGCCTTGATCTTGGCTCGCTGGGCGCCCGTGACCTCCGTCGGCTCGACCGAGAAGACCCTCGCGGCCGTGGCCGCGTGGAAGTCGAAGCCCGACTGGAACGCCTCGATCAGCGCCTTGTCGCCGGACAGGTGCGCCATGATCCGCATCTCGATCTGGCTGTAGTCGGCGGTCATCAGCTCCGCGAAGCCGTCGCCCACGATGAACGTGTCGCGGATCGTGCGGCCCTCGTCCGTGCGGATCGGGACGTTCTGCAGGTTCGGCTCCGTCGACGACAGCCGGCCCGTCGCGGCGATCGTCTGGCTGTACGTCGTGTGGATGCGGCCGTCCTCGGACACCGACTTGATCAGACCCTCCACCGTCACCTTCAGCCTGCTCGCGTCGCGATGCGCCAGCAGGTGCCGCAGGAACGGGTGCTCGGTCTGCTCGTACAGACCGGTCAGCGCGTCCGCGTCGGTGGTGTAGCCGGTCTTGGTCCGCTTCGTCTTCGGCATCTGCAGCTCGTCGAACAGCACGACCTGCAGCTGCTTCGGCGAGCCGAGGTTGATCTCCTTGCCGATGACCTTGAACGCGTCCTGCTCGGCGTCGCGCACCCGGGCCGCGAAACGCGCCTCCTGCGACGCCAGCAACTCCGTGTCGACCGCGATGCCGACCGCCTCCAGGTCGGCCAGGACCCGCTGCAGCGGCAGCTCGATCTCCGCCAGCAGGCTCGTGCCGCCGGTCTCCTCCAGTGCCACGTCCAGCGCGTCGGCCAGGTCCGCGATCGCCCGGGCGCGCACGATCTCCGACTCCGCGAGCTGCGCCGCGTCACCTTCCTCACTGTCCAAAAGCGACAGCTGGCGCTCCTCGGGCTGCTGCTCCACGCGCAGCTCGCGCTTGAGGTACCGCAGGACGAGGTCGTCGAGCGCGAACGAGCGCTGGCCCGGGCGCACCAGGTACGCCGCGAGCTGGGTGTCCGTGGCGAGCCCGTTCATCGCCCAGCCGCGGTGCCGGACCGCGTGCAGCGACCGCTTCACGTCGTAGGCCAGCTTGGCGACCTTCTCGTCGGCGAGCCACGCCGCCAGCGCCCGCTCGTCACCCTCGTCCAGCGTCGTCACGTCGACGTAGGTGCCCGTGCCGTCGGCCAGCGCGACCGCCACCGAGCGCAGCTCGACCGACTCCCCGCCCACACCGGTCGAGGCGTCACGGAACGACAGACCGACCCGGGACCCGGCCGGCGCGTGCTCGGTCAGCCAGCCGGGCAGCTCCCCCGGCTCGAGCGCGCCGCCGCTGACCTCGAAGCCGTGCTCGGCCTCCGGCTCTTCGGTCGGCAGCTCCGCGAACAGCCGGTCGCGCAGCACCCGGAACTCCAGCTCGTCGAACAGCCGGTGCACGGCGTCGCGGTCCCACTGCTTCCTGGCCAGGTCTTCGGGTGTGATGCCGAGCGAAACGTCCTTCACCAGCTCGGTGAGCTGGCGGTTCATCATCACGTTCGCCAGGTTCTCGCGCAGCTTGTCGCCGACCTTGCCCTTGACCTCGTCGACCCGGTCGACGAGCTCCGCGAGCGAGCCGAACTCGTTGATCCACTTGGCCACGGTCTTCTCGCCGACGCCGGGGATCTTCGGCAGGTTGTCCGACGGGTCGCCGCGCAGGGCCGCGTAGTCGGCGTACCGGTCGGGCGTCACGCCCGTCTTCTCCTGCACCTTCGCCGGGGTCATGCGCCACATCTCGGACACGCCCCGCGACGGGTAGAGCACCGTCACCTGGTCGCTGACCAGCTGGAACGCGTCGCGGTCACCGGTGACGATGAAGACGTCGAAGCCCTCGGCGGCGGCCGCCGTGGTGATCGTGGCGATGAGGTCGTCGGCCTCGAAGCCCTCCCTGGAGAACGACGGCACGGCCAGCGTGACCAGCACGTCCTCGATGAGGCTGATCTGCCCCTTGAACTCGTCCGGCGAGGCGGAGCGGTTGGCCTTGTACTCGGCGTACTGCTCGCTGCGGAAAGTCTTGCGTGACACGTCGAAGCACACGGCCACGTGGCTTGGCTTCTCGTCCCGCAGCAGGTTGATCAACATCGAGGTGAAGCCGTAGACCGCCTCGGTGTGCTGGCCGCTCTTGGTGACGAGGTTCGCCTCCTTGAGCGCGTAGAACGCCCGATAGGCCATCGAATGGCCGTCGACGAGCAGCAGCCGCCGCTCGGGGACGGCTTTCGCGCTGGTAGGAGCTTTGCGTGTGGCGGGCGTAACAGGCACAGGCCGAGTCTAGGGTGGAGCACCGACACTGGTGACGGCCGCCAGCGAGGAGAGAGCGTGACGAGCACCCCTGAGAGCAACTTCCCGCCGGGTCTGCCGGGCGTCCGGTACGACCTGGCGGACCAGCTGCTGCCCACGAAGATGGGCATCGAGATCACCGAGTGGGACCCGAAACGGGTCGTCGCGACGATGCCGGTCGCGGGCAACCTGCAGCCCTACGGCCTGCTGCACGGCGGCGCGAACGCGACGCTCGCGGAGACCATCGGGTCGGTCGCGGCGGCGCTGAACGCGGGCACCGACCGGGTGGCGATGGGGCTCGAGCTGTCCTGCACCCACCACCGCGCGGCGATGTCCGGACATGTCACGGGGGTGGCCACACCGCTGCACGTCGGGCGCAGCACGTCCACGTTCGAGATCGTGATCACCGACGAGGAGGGCAAGCGCACCTGCACGGCGCGGCTGACCTGCATCGTCCGCGAGCGCCCGCCCGGCGCATGACCACTCTCGGGGTGGTGTTCCGCCCCCAGCTCCCACCGGAGCGGCTGCGCGGCGTGGTGGCGGCCGCCGAGGACTCGGGGCTCGAGGAGCTGTGGCTGTGGGAGGACTGCTTCTTCGAGAGCGGGGTCGCCACCACGGCCGCGGCGCTGGCGTGGACGTCGAGGCTGCGCGTGGGCATCGGGATCCTGCCGCTGCCGCTGCGGAACGTGGCGATGACCGCGATGGAGGCGGCCACGCTGGAGCGGATGTTCCCCGATCGGATGATCTTCGGCGTCGGGCACGGCGCGCAGGAGTGGATGGGGCAGGTCGGCGTGCGGCCGGACTCGCCGCTGACCTCGATGCGTGAGCACCTGGTGGCGCTGAAGGCGTTGTTCGCCGGCGAGCGGGTCACGACGTCGGGCCGCTACGTCCGGCTCGACGACGTCGCGCTCGACTGGCCGCCCGCCACGCCGCCGCGGATCTACGTCGGGGCGACCCGGCCGCGGTCGCTGCGCCTGTCCGGCGAGCTGGCCGACGGCACGATCGTCGACGCGGCGCACAACCCGGACGCGGTGCGCCGGGCCCGCGCGCTCATCGACGAGGGCCGCGCGGGCGCCGGCCGCACGGACGAGCATCCGCTGGTGGTCTACCTGCAGGCGGCGACCGGGCCGGGCGCGGCCGAGCGGCTGGCGGCGGAGCTGGCCGCGTGGGGCAACGAGTCGGTCCCCGGCCTCGGCGCGGCCGGTGACGCGGCGGCCGTCGCGGCGGCGGTGCACGAGCTGGCCGACGCAGGCGCGGACTCGGTGATCCTGACCCACACCGCGGACGAGCCGGACATCGAGGGCTTCGTGCGCTTCACCGCCGAGGAGGTCCGCCCGCTGGTCCGGTGACGCCGAACGGCGCCTCCCCGCGAGGGGAAGGCGCCGTTCGAGGTGAACCGTCAGGCCTGGCCGAGGTAGGCCGCGCGCACCCGCTCGTCGGTGAGCAGCTCCTTGCCAGGGCCTTCCAGGGTCGTCGCACCGAGGTCGACCACGTAGCCGCGGTCGGACAGATCCAGCGCCGCCAGCGCGTTCTGCTCGACCAGCAGGATCGTCGTGCCCTGCTCCTTCAGCTCCTTGATCGTGTCGAAGATCAGCTGCGTCATGATCGGCGAGAGGCCCATCGACGGCTCGTCGAGCATCAGCAGGCGCGGCCGGGACATCATCGCCCGCCCGATCGCCAGCATCTGCTGCTCACCGCCGGAGAACAGGCCCGCCTTCTGCGCGCGCCGCTCGCCGAGCACCGGGAACAGCTCGTACACCCGCGTCAGGTCGGCCTTCACCCCCGCGTCGTCCTTGCGGGTATACGCGCCGAGCATCATGTTCTCCTCGACCGACATCCGCGCGAAGACCCGCCTGCCCTCCGGGCAGTGGGCGACGCCGCGGCTGAGGATCGTGTGCGCGGGCGCCTTCGCGATCGAGCCGCCCTCGAACCGGATGTCGCCCGCACGCGGGCGAAGCAGGCCGGAGATCGTGCGCAGCGTGGTCGTCTTGCCCGCGCCGTTCGCCCCGATGAGGCACACGATCTGGCCCTCGTTCACGCTGAACGACACGTCCCGCACGGCCTCGATCGCGCCGTAGGCCACGCTGAGGTTCTCGACCTCCAGTAGCGCCGTCACGCGTCCTTCTCCTCTCCGCCGGTGGGGCCGTGCTCGATCACCTGGCCGGTGGCCGCGGCCTCGGTGAGCGACGCCTCGACCTCCTCGCGCGGCTTGCCGAGGTAGGCCTCGATCACCCGCGGGTCGTCGCGCACGGTCTCCGGCGAGCCCTCCACCAGCACCTCGCCCCGCACCAGCACCGACACCGAGTCGCACAGGCCGAAGATGAACTTCGTGTCGTGCTCGATGACGACCACCGAGATACCGGTGTCGCGGATCCGGAAGATCAGCTGCCGGGCCGCCTCGGTCTCGTGCGGGTTCATGCCGGCGGTCGGCTCGTCCAGCAGCAGCACGTCCGGCTCGGTCGCGAGCGCGCGGGCGATCTCCAGCCGCCGCTGGTCGCCGTAGGGCAGGTTCCGCGCGACCTCGTCGTCCAATGAGGACAGACCGACGAACTCGAGCAGCTCCCTGGACCGCTGCCGCGCGTCCCGCTCGCCGCGGTGGAACCGCGGCCCGTGGAACAGCGACGCGATCGGCCCCTGACGCATCCGGATGTGCCGGCCGACGAGCACGTTCTCCAGGACCGTCATGTTGGGGAACAGCCGGATGTTCTGGAACGTCCGCGCGACCCCGGCCGTGGTGACCTTCGCCGGGTCGTGCGGGAGTTCCTTGCCGCGCAACCGGACCATGCCCCGGGTGGGCGTGTAGAGCCCGGTGAGGCAGTTGAACAACGTGGTCTTGCCGGCGCCGTTCGGACCGATCAGGCCGACGATGCGGCCCTCCTCCAGCGTCAGCGAGACGTCGTCGAGCGCGGTCAGACCACCGAAGATCATGGTGACCCCGCTGGCTTCCAGCACGGTGTCCGCCGCGCTGTGCCGTGCCGCGGCGCTCATCGGCCGGCCTCCTTCGGTCCCGATGGAGCCTCGTGTTCTCGTTCGAGCTCCGTTTCCTGTTCGAGCACGGCCTGTTCCTGGATCTCCACGATCGACTTGCCCTCCGCGGTCTCGCCCGCGAACTCCGCGCGGCGGACCCGGTCGGGCACCAGACCCTGCGGCCGGAACCGCATGATGAAGATCAGCGCTAGGCCGAACACGAGCAGCCGGTAGTCCTCGAAC
Organism: Actinophytocola sp.; assembly: GCA_035995025.1. Taxonomy (GTDB): domain Bacteria; phylum Actinomycetota; class Actinomycetes; order Mycobacteriales; family Pseudonocardiaceae; genus Actinophytocola. The sequence continues at coordinate 7,357 of DASYKY010000112.1, read as the reverse complement.
TCACGCAGCTTCTCCGGCAGCACGAACAGCAGCGAGGCACCGAGCACCGCACCCGGGATCGTGCCCATGCCACCGAGGATGACCGCGGCGAGCAGCGTCACCGACTCCAGGAACTTGAAGCTGTCGTAGGACGCGGTGCCCAGCTTGTGCACGAAGATCGCGCCGGCCAGGCCGGCGAGCGTGGCGCCGCACATGAACGCGAGGATCTTCGCCCGCCCGGTCGCGATGCCCATCGCGCGGGCGGCGTCCTCGTCCTCGCGGATGGCGATCCACGCCCGGCCGATGCGGCTGTTCTTGAGGTTGGCGAACACCGCCATGATCGCCGCGACCACGAGCACGATCAGGAAGTAGTACAGGACACCGGTCGGCAGCTCCGTGCCGAGCAGCTTGATCGGTTCGTTGAACGCCGTGCCGAACATGCTGATCGGCGGGATGCCCGGGATGGCGCTCGCACCACCGGTCAGGTTGCCGATGTTGTTCTGCGCGGTCCGGTAGAAGATCTCACCGAACGCGAGCGTCACGATCGCCAGGTAGTCGCCGCGCACGCGCAGGGTCGGCGAACCGACGATCGCGCCGAAGATGCCGGCCACGACCGCGGAGAGCACCGCGGCGACCGGGAACGGCACGTTCCAGCCGACCGTGGAGGCCGCGGCGCCGGTCAGGTTCGCCGCGACGAACGCGCCGATGCCGAGGAACGCCACGTACCCGAGGTCGAGCAGCCCGGCCAGGCCCACCACGATGTTCAGCCCGATCGCGGTCGCCGCGTACACGCCGATGGTGGCCGCGACCTGCATCCAGTACTGGCTGCCCGCCTCGGTGAACGGCAGCGCGAACGCGCACAGCAGCAGCACCACGATGCTGAACGCGCGGTGCTGCTCGGACAGCCGCGCGACCAAGCCGGTGATGCCCATGCCGTGCAGCGCGCCGAGCAGGCCGCCGGCGAACCCGAGGAACGCCAGGAAGATCGGGCCCGCGTAAGGGAACGCCGCGCCGCCGATGCCGCCCACGGTCAGCGTGAGCTGCACCAGGTACAGCACCGCGGCGAACGCGATGAGCAGCGCCACCCACGCGGCGATCCGGCCGGCCCAGCCCTCGAGGCCGAAGATCTTCGCCGACCAGTGCGGGACGTCCGGCAGCGGCATCGCGCCGGCCGCGAGGATCAGCACGATCCCGCCGATGACGCCGACGATGCTGCCGAACGCGGTGTTGCCGTCGGTCGCGGTGATGGCGCCGAGGCCGCCGCCCTTGCCGACGATGAAGATCGCGGTGATCAGCGAGATGCCGAGGCTGCCCCAGCCGAGCGCGCGCAGCACGCGGGCCTTGCCGGGGGTAGGCGCGAACGTCGCGATGATCGCCGCCGCGCCGAACAGCAGCACGTTCCAGCGGTACCCGGTGAGCTCCAGCGGCGCGTCGAAGAACTGCAGCGTCGCCTTGTCCGGGTACGGCCCGTCGTTGAGCAGGAACGTGGCCCACGGCAGCATCGCGCCGATCAGGAGGAGCACGCCGCCGATGACGGCGAACGGCCGCGCCAGCGCAGGCGGAAGAAACCCGGTGAGCCTGCTCATGACGCCTCCTCGCGAGCTCCGAGGCGCCGCTCGCGGTCGCCCTGTGTTTGATGGTTCGCTCCGCAAGCTCCGCTCACGCCCGCACCCTCTCCGCCTCGCCGAACAGACCCTGCGGCCGGAAGACCAGCACCAGGATCAGGACCACGAAGATCCACACGTAGTCGTACTGGGTGCCGCCCGGCAGGTACTGCCCGCCGAGCGTCTTGATCAACCCGATGATGAACGCGCCGATCACGGCACCGCGGAGGCTGCCGATACCGCCGAGCACCGCCGCGGTGAACGCGAAGATGCCGTTCTGAAAGCCGATCGAGTTGTCGATGTTGGTGATGTAGGACCCGTACAGCACCCCGGCGACACCGGCGAGGGTGGCGCCGAGGATGAACGTCATCACGATGACGCGGTCGGGGTTGACACCCATCAGCCGTGCGGTGTCCCGGTCCTGCGAGGTGGCCCGCATCGCGCGGCCCATCCGGGACTGGCTGACGTAGGTCTGCAGCAGCACCGACAGCACGATGGAGACGACGATCAGCAGCAGGCCCGAGGCCGAGATCTCGACCGCGCCGACGGTGATCTGCTTGTCGATGAACACCCGCGGGAACGGCTGCGCCGCGTCGGCGTCCGGGAACCAGAGCCGGATCGCCTCCTGCAGCGCCACCGACACGCCCAGCGCGGTGATCAGCGGTGCCAGTCTCGGCGCGTTTCTCAACGGCCGGTAGGCGAAGCGCTCCATCGCCACGGCGATGACGACGGCGACGATCACGCCGCCCAGCAACATCAACGGCAGCGCGACATACCACATGTCCTGCCAGCTCTGCGGCAGAACCCAGCGGTAGATCGCCAGGCCACCGAAGGCGCCGACCATGAACACCTCGCCGTGCGCGAAGTTGATCAGCTGGATGATGCCGTACACCATCGTGTACCCGAGCGCGATCAGACCGATGGTGGCGCCCAGCACGATGCCATTGGCTATCTGCTGTAGCAGGGTCCCCACTTCTACCTCCACAGGCGGTGGGGGTGGGCTGGGCCCACCCCCACCGTCGCGTCAATGTTCACGGATAGATCTGTCGAACCCGAGGCTCAGCCGCCGAACTCACCGGTCTGGACGGCGTCCCACTTGCCGCCGGAGACCTGGTACACGGTCAGCACCTTGTTCGTGCTGTCGCCGTACTCGTCGAACGCCACCTTGCCGGTCGCGCCGTCAGCGGAGTAGCTCTGGGTGTTGCTGACCAGATCCGCACGCATCGAGTCGGACCACTCCTTGTCGCCGATGGTCTTGCCGAGCGAGCCGATGATCGCGTTCGCCGCGTCGAAGGCGAAGGCACCGTAGGCGCTGTAGCCCTCCTTGTAGCCCGCCTTGCCGTACGCGTCGACGAACGCCTTCGCGCTGTCCAGGTCCTCGGTCGGCGCGCCAACGGAGGTCGCGAGGTCGCCGTCCTTGCCGCCCAGCTTGATGAAGTTGTCGTCGAAGATGCCGTCGCCACCCATGACCGGGACGTTCAGGCCGCCACCGGCGAGCTGCTTGGACAGCGGGCCCGCCTGCGGGTACTGGCCACCGAAGTAGACGGCGTCCGGCTTGAACGGCTTGACCGCGGCGATCACGCCGGAGAAGTCGGTGTCCTTCTCACCGATCTTCTGGCGGGTCACGATCTTGGCGCCCTTCTTCTGGGCCTCCTGGGTGAACGTGTCCGCGAGGCCCTCGCCGTAGGTCAGGCCGTCGGTGACGATCGCGACGTTCTTCTTACCGGCCTTCTCGACGAGGTAGTCGGCCGCGTACGGGCCCTGCAGCGAGTCGACCGTGCACGTACGGAAGTACGTCTTGAACGGCCGCTTCGGGGCGGTCGCGAAGTCCTTGCCCTTGGTCAGCGTGTCGTTCGTGTTGGCAGGCGAGATCTGCAGGATGCCGGCCTGGTCCAGAATCGGCTGGACGCTCTGGGACACCGACGAGTTCAGGGTCGAGACGACGCCGACCACACCCGGGGTGGACGCGAGCTTCGTCGCGGCCTGAGCACCCAGCTGCGGGTTCTTCTGGTCGTCCTCGGCCTGCACGGCGAGCTTGTAGCCCTTGACCGCGCACTTTTCGTTGGCCTGGTCGACCGCGAGCCGGGTCGAGTTCTCGATGCCCTTGCCCAGGGCCGAGAGCTCGCCGCTCAGCGGCGCGATGACGCCGACGACCAGCGTGCCCTTGCTGGTGTCGCAGCTGGCCTGGTTGTCCCCGCCACCAGCCGGCGTCTCCTCTTTGTTAGTGCCGCAAGCCGCCAGCAGCAGTACTCCTGCTGCCACCACAGCAACGGCCTTCACCGTCTGGTTTCGCACTTGACGTCCCTTCTCCACACACTCTTGGTCCGAGCAGTTGCGCATAGCATGCCGAACCCCACCCTCGTCCATGTCAGAGGGCTGGGCCGGAACGTAGTAACCATTGCGGTGCGAGTCACGCACCTAGAGCCCCTGTGACCAGACTGCAACGAAATTGACCACGGTCGTCCGCTCACCGGACGTAGTCGGGCTTATCGGTCATCGGCAGTTCACACGATCTCAACTTCACAACGCCCGCAGCGAGGTTCCGGCGGCTGCTCCTAACCTTCTCCACGTGCCCTCACGGAACCGGCTGCTGGCCTGGCTCGCCGGGATCGTGCTGGTGGCCGGGGCGGTGGTCGCCCTGCGCGTCACCGACGAGTCCGCGCCGGGCGACGACTCGGCGCCTGCGGTGCGCGTCGACCGGTTCGCTTCCAACATCGTCGTGCTGCCCAGCGCGGGCCGCCGCCCGCCCGCGCCGGACCGCGTCGTCGTCACTCCCGGTGCGGGCCGGTTGCGGCTGTCGTGGGCCGACGGTCTGGCGGGCGGCGCGGTGCCGCAGAACGCTGTCGGTTACGACGTGCGCTGGCGTATCGAGGGCGAGAAGCCGACGAGCAGGCTGGTGGCCACGCCGGACGTCCAGCTCGACGGGCTGACCGACGGGCGGCGCTACCGGGTCGAGGTGCGCAGCGTCGACGCGTTCGGGCAGCGGTCCCCCGCCATCGAGGTCACCGGGGTGCCGGGCCACGAGGAGCACCCCGAGCTGGCCGGGCTCACCGGGATGTACGACGACTTCTCCCACCCGGCCACAACTTTGGAGACGTCGCCGGACTCGCGCTGGCACGCGTCGGGCTACCGCGGGTGCGTCGGGCTGGGCGCCGGCCGGGTGGACGGCCGGGGCCTGCCGATCGACCTCGGTTGCGGGGCGGACATGGCGGTGCTGCGGTCGCGCACGCCGATGCGGCTGACCGCGCCGGAGGGGGCGGACCGGGTGCTCGGCCGGGTCGCGGTGAGCACGGACGCGGCGGGCCCGGGCGGCGAGCTGACCGTGGACCTGGTGCCGGGCCGGGCAGATCGGGTCGGCGTAGGCATCCGGCGGGCGAGCCGGACGGAGGAGACGGATCCCGCACTGCCCGGCGGCACGGTCCGGGTGTCGGTGGCGGACAGCGGGGTGCAGGTCAGCACGGCGCCGGACGTGTCGTCGGCGGGGCCGACCAAGGAGGTGCACCCGGCGCCGCGACGGGGCCCGGGCGTGGTCCATACCTTCGAGTTCGTGCTGACGTCGTCCGGCGTGCGGGTGTACCAGGACGACCTGGCGGTGGCCGAGCGCGCCGTCGTGCCGTCATGGGGTTCGGCGTCGGTGCTGCTGGGGTTCCGCGGACCGAACGGGCGGCGCTCGCGGGTGCACGTGGCGTCGGCCGGGTTCACCGGGCCGGCCGCGACACCGCCACGGGTGGTGGAGGCGTCGGTCAGCGCGGGCACCCAGCGGGTGCTCGGGCCCGCGGACCAGGAGCCGGGCATCGGGATCGCGCGGACGCCGCTGCGCACGGCACGGTCCGCGCGACTGGTGGCGACGCTGACGGTGACGCCGGAGCTGGACCCGCGCCGGGTGGTGGTGCAGATGGGCGGGCTGCGGGTGCCTGCCCGGGCGACCGTGGCGGTGCCGCCGCGCGAGGCGGGCGCGTCGCTGACGGTGGTCGCGGACGTGCCGGCCGCGCTGCTCGGCGAGCACGGCCCGGACACGATCACGCCGTTCGTGGTGCGCGCGCCGGGGGCGAGCGCGCAGACGTCGTTGCTGGAGACGTATCTGGAGATCACGCCGGGCCCGGGCTGGACCCCGGAGCGGTCGAACGTCAACGAGCCGCCGCGGCTGCCGGACGCGCTGCCGGTGGTCGAGGCGGTGCTCGGGAATGCGGCGGGCGAGCCGCTGTCGAGCACGACCGTGCCGCGGCGTGGGCAGCTGGTGCTGACGGTGACGCTCGACCCGTCGCGGCCGCAGTGGGACACGGGCCGGGTGGCCGGGGTGCAGGGCGTGCAGGTTCGCCTGGACGGCGCGCTGATCGCGGGCATTCCCACCGCGGCCGACGGTCCCGGGGTGGGCGGCAGCTACGCGCTGTCGATCGCCGTGGGCGGCCTGAGGTTCGGCACGCACACGATCGAGGTAAGGGAGTACGGAATGCGCGACGAGCACCCGGTGTCGGCGCTGCTGAACTTCGTCGTCAGGTGATGTTCTCGACCACGGCTTCGGCAACGGCCTTCATCGTGGCGCGCCGATCCATGGCGGTGCGCTGGATCCAGCGGAAGGCCTCGGGTTCGGAGAGCCCTTGCTTGCTCATGAGCAGGCCCTTGGCGCGCTCGACGAGCTTGCGGGTCTCCATGCGATCGGTGAGCGTGGCGACCTCGGTCTCGAGGGCGGCGAGCTCGGAGAAGCGGCTGACGGCCAGCTCGATCGCCGGCACGAGGTCGTGCTTGGCGAACGGCTTCACGAGGTAGGCCATGGCGCCGGCCTCGCGGGCGCGCTCCACGAGATCGCGCTGACTGAAGGCGGTGAGGATGACAACGGGCGCGATCCGCTTGCCCGCGATTGCCGCGGCCGCGTCGATACCGTCCATCTTGGGCATCTTCACGTCGAGGATCACGAGGTCGGGCTTGAGCTCGCCCGCCATGGCGACGGCCTGCTCCCCATCGGCAGCCTCACCGGCGACGTGGTAGCCCTCTTCTTTGAGCATCTCGACGAGATCGAGCCGAATGAGCGCCTCGTCCTCCGCGACGAGCACGCTGCGCTGCACGGCCTCGGCAGCCGCCACCTCGGTCACCGGGGTCCTCCTGAGTTGTCGGCTACTACGGAAACCCCAGCTTACCGGCGGCGCCGGACTCCGCCCGCACTCCGAGACGCCGATCACCAAGATGTAACGAACCGGCAACACCCACCGTGACCTGCTGCATAGCCCGCGTCCGCCGGCAGCCCGTCGGCGGCCCTTGCCGGGCAGGCAGGGGAGATCCCGTAAAGTCGTCCGCCGAGCCCCCGTAGCCCAATCGGCAGAGGCAACGGATTCAAAACCCGTCCAGTGTGCGTTCGAATCGCACCGGGGGCACCGCCGTGACCTGCATCGATAGTTCACTCGTCTGGGTCTTGGGCATGACTCAGGGCATGACCTACCGTTGGATCATGGCTGCGACGCGGTCTGGGGGCCGCCAGCGGGGCAACATCGAGGAACGCGGCGGCGCGCTGCGCGTCCGCCTGTACGCAGGTACGGATCCTGTGACCCGCCGACAGGTCTATCTGCGGGCGACGATCCCGGGCACCGACAAGACGGCACACCGCAAGGCCGAGGACAAGCTGTCCGAGTTCCGCACCCAGGTGCTCAAGCAGCGCACAGCCGCCTCGTCCGTGTCCTTCGGCTACGCGATCGACGAGTGGCTACGGACGGGCGAGATCGAGGCCAGCACCCGCAAGACGTACCTCGGCTACATCGCCAACCACATCAAGCCCGTCCTCG